>NZ_JAVGCW010000001.1:0-1122612 GCF_052928345.1 Bacillus sp. BSL6 | reverse complement strand
CCAAGGGATTAAGGTGCCTAGGTTACTTTTGTTACCTATTTTGAGCATTAAGCCCCCTAATAGAATACTTATATATATATTTATTTTTTGTTTATATATATTTTTAGTAACAAAAGTAACAAAAAGAGTATAAAAAGTACCTTGAGCCCTTATGTATCAAGGGTTTCAAGTAATTTTAAATGGGTTACTTTTAGTAACACTTTGGCTATTTTCATCGTTTTTCAGTAACTTTTGCTGCTGAAAAGTATTTTTTCGGTCTGTTAAAGTAACACCTTTGACATAATACTTATTTTTACTACCACGTTCTCTTTTGAATCCTTGGGATTCTAAAATTCTGTAAAACGCTCTATTTTTTAACTGATGCTCACCATTTCGGAAACACCAATTGGAATAAACTTCATATAATTCTTTTGCTTCAATTTGAACGTCTCCCCGTTTAAAACAACACTCAAACATGAACGGACCGAGAATATCCATTTCCTCTTTATAATCGCCAGTTGCTTTCATTACAATTGCTGGATCGTTTAGTCCCGACTTCTGCCACTTCAAGCAACCCTCAATCGCCCAATTCAGAATGCCAGGCATTTCAAGACTTATCTTCTCTGGTAATTTCTTATCACGCTTCTCTTTTGGAAGTTGTAAGTTAAATGGAATCAAGCGAATACGTCTCCAAATACCTTCATCAACACCTTTAATTACTGGCTTATGATTTGTAGTGAAGAAGACTTTAAACTCTGGTATGAACTCAAAATATTCTTGTCTAAGGAAACGAGCCAACACTGGTTCACCACCTGTAATTTGCTTTACAAAAGCTTCTGAGAGTTGTTCACCCTCTTCACTTTCTATTGCAGATACAAAACGGGCTCCCACTAATCTAGCGATATCATTATTGGCTCCTGTTTCTTTTTTCTTGATGAAAGTATCTGATTTAGCTTGTTTACCGTATTCACCCAACAAGTCCTTAATTGTATTAATAAAGGTCGATTTTCCATTGGAACCTCCACCAATCAAGAAGACCATTATTTGCTCCGTAATTTCTCCTGTTAGGGAATAACCAATTAACCGCTGCATATAGTCCACAAGTTCTTTATCACCTTGGAAAATTTGATCTAAGAAATTAAGCCATTCTGGACATTTCGCGTTTTCATCAAATGAAATATTAGTAATTTTAGTTAAACCAAGTTCCCGATCATGTTGCTGCAGCTTCCCTGTTTTTAAATCCACAATACCGTTCTCGACATTGAATAAATATTTATGTCTATCAAAGTCCTCGCGTTCTCCTGGTACTAATGGCATAAGGTCCTTAATACTATTCATTCGGATGTTTCTACGTTCACACATTCGCGCCCATTTCGTTTCCGCTTCATCTTCTGACTTATATAAGCTGCGAAGTACTTTTGCTGTAATTCTTTCAATCTCTTTTTTTGTATCTAGCTTCCAACGTTTGCCGTCCCATATGTACCAACCAATATCGCTAACATATTTAATTACATGGCCATATTCATATGCAATACGTTCGGCATTTCCTAATTCAGTTAAACGAAATTTCTTTTTCGGCTTGTCCTCCACAACTTCAACCGCATCTTCATTAATGAAATCAAAGGAAAATTCTTCGAATTGTTGCTTATTATCTAAAATAGTTGTGGAAGTAGATGAAATGGCTGTTCCTATCGTTCTTTCGCCGTACGTTTCATTTGTATCGCTAAAATGAATAACATCCCATTTGTCACGAATTAAGCTAGTCTCACGGAACATTGCATCCATTCGGGTTGCTGATTTGCCTGTCCAGAAAGCTAGGTGATTACATAAAGCAAGATCAGTTGCCGAATGGTCATTATTTATTAAGTTGCCGTTGTATAATGAACGAATCTCATCACCGTTTTTACTTCTAAACATTCTTTCCCATAGAGCATCATTTGAAATTTTAATTTCATCTTTTTCAAACTCCGCTAAATTTACACGCCCTTGAATGTCACTATCATCAAAATACTTTTCGAATACTTCAGCTAGTTCATCCGTTCGCTCATATACATCATTGGAATTCTCACGATTTCCAGTAAAGGTAAAGAAGCGACCGTATGAGTAAATTTCCAAACCATGCTTTGTATTTTTCCGTCCAGTACCTAAAACAGATTGTGGAAGGCCACCTCTGATAATGATATGAATCCCAT
The DNA here is from genome assembly GCF_052928345.1 of Bacillus sp. BSL6. Lineage (NCBI taxonomy): Bacteria > Bacillati > Bacillota > Bacilli > Caryophanales > Bacillaceae > Bacillus > Bacillus sp. BSL6. The sequence goes on along the minus strand of NZ_JAVGCW010000001.1, from coordinate 1,120,441 downwards.
TTCCTGACGGCGAAAACTCGGTATAGCTATCTAGTGTATCGATAATCTCCGTTGCAAATGCATTTGTTTTTTCATCTACAACGCACTTATCAATATCGACTCCTATATACTTATCCTGCTTACTGAATACAAAGCCTATTCCGTCATAATCACCTTCTAAGTAGAATTTGACCGCCGTTGCAAATGTTGACCAGGTACGTCTGTTATTTGCTTGAGCCATTTCACCAGTGACTTGATATGGAACTTTTGTTGGTTTGCCGTTTCTTTTTTCCTTACGCCATAAGATCCATTGCGGAAGGGCTTTTAACTCAGTAGGGATTTCATTAAAATTGTATGGATTTTCTTTCATTGCGCCCTCCAATTAGCTTTTTAGGGTATAAAAAAGAGAAGTCGGCAAAACCAACCTCTCTATTTAGTTATTTAGAATGGTAAATCATCATCGCCCACCGTTACTGCTGGACCACTTGTAATTGGATTTACATCCGACACATCATAGTATTTTGCTTTAGCAGCTGTTCGTTTTTCCTTCTTACCATCAACTACTTTGTCATACTCTTCATGCTTTACAGTGATTTTTAAGTTCTTATTAATAAGTTGCTTGCCCATATCTTCAGCAGAAGTGAATGCATGATTATTACCAAAACCGCATGCTTTTAATAATGAGTTAACGATTCTTACTGAAACCTCATGTTCGAATGTAAACATGTTATAAAGGATTTTTGCACCTTGGTGATTCTGCGGCACATCACTACGAATCTCAAAATCTACTGTTAATTTATCTTTGCCAGCTTGTGTTTTACCAGCTTCCGCATTTACAATTACCGCTTCATATTTACCTTCGGCAACTAATTCAAAACCTGTATTTACGTTTGTTTCATCAAATTTAAAGAATGACATTATTTATTCCTCCAATTGTTTTAATATGGTATTACAGCAAGAATGTTGTGTGGATGGAGTACTTGTCCATGTCCTACAACCAAAATCCCTCTGTATTTTTCATAGTGATAAATATCAACTTTTTGCATGAATTGCATTGCTAACTTCTTTTGTATTTCAATGAGCTGCTCTTGTGTCATCATGCTTTCTCCACATTCGCTAATATTAATTCTTCTTGTATGCAGCCTTGGCGCGTATCTAAATGATTCTTAGCGTAAACACTTTGGTCACCTTCTAAGATGAACCCTCGTGTCCCATCGGCTTTTTTAACTAATCGTCCAACGACATGAACAATTCCCATAATGTGATTAACGATTTTATCTCGAATATCAGGAATGAACTGTGTATATTGCTGACCATCATCATGAATGATAGTTCTTGTTGTCTCCCAAGCCGTGAAAATAATATTTGCATCTAATGCCTTAAATGTTTCTACTAACTTTAAAAGATGGTTATCTAGCAAAGCGTAATGCTTCAATTCAGGCATACCACTTTTAGTATCTTCGCCTTTTTTAAGCAACCATAACTTTTGATAATGAGTTAAATTATCGATGAAAATATTGTCATACTTATCGATATTAGCTTTTGCAAGTGCATAAAACTGTAGAATGCTATCATGCGGATTGCTCTCATCAATTTCAGCTACATCTACATTTTCATAACCAGATAACACTTGGCTTGTCCCATCAATATCAAATACCAATGTTTTTCCTGGTAATAACCCAGCAACCGTTGTTTTCCCACTGCCTGGTTTTGAATAAGCAATAATTTTTGCTCTTTCACTTTTCGTAATTTCAGTACCGTTTTTAGTTTTCATTTAATTCACTCCTTTTTCATCTAGCAATCCAAGGTTATATGCAGATTTAGCTGTTACATGGTCTACTAACATTCCGTTAACTGTATTGGCATAAGGAGATATTCTCCCTTGATAATAACCAGTTTCTAACTCCGTTTTAGAGAATGGATGCCCTGGCTTTAAAACTGGATTTCCGCTAAATTTATATTTCTTTTTCGCCCAAATATAATAACGACGTTTTCCAGTTAAATACAAAGTTCTTCCTTCTCTATCTTGGTAATACCAATCGTATAGTTCTGGACCAATTTCACTTGCGCCACACACTTGACAATGATATGGTCCACACTGTTGCATCCCAATTCCTATATCTACAAAATCAGCTTCCATTTCTTCTTTGCAATATGGACATTCTTTTGTTGGTGTATCGTATGCACCCATTCTTATACCTCCACAATTGATCGTCTTTTAATTCCGATAATCGGCTCTGTATATCCAGCAAGCTCTAGCTGCCTTTGAGCTTTTCGAAGTACATAATCAATATTTTCATTTTCTTTTATGGATCCGTCAGGATTTAAATGTTTATTAGGAATCCATACGTTTTGATTTGTTCCACCTAATGTAAATCGTTTTGCTGCATAGTTTTTGTAATTACGATTAATAAGTTCTAACTTTATTCCTTTATAAAACTGGATCATTCCTAAACTTCCACACTATAAGAAATAGATTCAGGTTTAACCGTTACCCCTGGGACAATTTGTCCATCCTCATCCACAATTACTTTCTCACCACTGATTTCTACAATTTTTAATTTCTTCTTGAAATCAGTCCATTTGACTTCTGTTTTTAAGCAATCATCCAGATTATTTTCAATAGCATATTGAAGTACCTGGGCTTTATCCTGTTGTTCAGGAGCTTCCTTACTCTTACGAGTTTTTGATTTACCATAAGGTGTACTAATTGTTTTCTGCTTTGGATCCGCTGCAAGTTGTTCCATGTGATAACGTCGGATATGAGTTTCAAAGAATGAAATAGTATTGTGGACGGGCTTTAATTCATTTTTCTCCCATTCAGTAATACGCTCACGTTCATCATTTGCTAGTGTTGTAATTTGCTTTTCTTGCGCTTTAAGAGCCGTTAATTTACGGAATGCCCAATTTAAACTGTTAATATCCGTAATTTCAAACTGTTGCTCCGCATCTTGTAATTGGTCCACTTCTAATAATTCATTTTGTTGTAATGCATTCATCGATATTACCTCCAAATTTGTTTTCAAATTCTTTCTCAGTTAGAAGAGAAAAATAAGTTAATTCGTTTATCGTTAAACTAATTTGAATCGGATATTCAGAACCCTCATGTTTCACTACATCTAAACTTCCTTCTTCATTTAGAAGCTTTCCAAGCAGTTCACTTGTTACATGAATTTCATTACTCCATGACCTAAGAATTCCGTAATCATAAGCTTTGTTCGCAACTTGTACATATTCTTCAATCGCTTTAATATCCATTAGAATTCCACCACCCTGGCATATTCCACTGTTTTGCGGATAACTTCTCCACCAACATCATTGGCTACTTGTTTTGATTCTTCATATTCAAATTCCATTGCACTTTTCACTAACTTAGTTACGACCAATGGATTCGCTTTACTAACAAATAAATTACCTACACTTACTAGATATATAGTTTTAGGTGCTAATTGTTTATCCATGCAGATTCCCCTCGCTTAAAAGTAAAATTAGGTCCATTCGCTTTACCTTTACGTCCAGCTTCAGCTTTGGACATCTTAGGTGTAGTTATGGCTTCTTCTACGCTCATTTTCATTTTGTTACTTGTACGTGTATATAAAAGTGATTTACTAATTCCATTAGCGGCTGCACGTTCAATTTGTTCTGGCGTAAATTTACACATTAATATGTAACCTCCTTTACAGGAAATCTATTCATGCTATAATGACTGTGAATTTTCTTTTCTAAATCACCTGTTGGCGCAGGTGGTTTTTCTTTTATACAGCTCGAAAGCACTCAACATTTTGTTTCTCAATTAAGTAATCCGTTAAATTTTCTTTAAGTACGATATCCTGGCCAAACATAAAATACTTATCATCTTGCTGAATTTCACAACCATAGCAATCTTCAATTGGATGATCAGGTTCTTTAATAGATTCCTTTTCAGCAATCTCTTCCACAAATATTGCATCGATATTGCTCATCCCAATGTGAAGTGGTACCTTTCCAGTAATACCTTCCCATTCGATTTTTGATAATGCACCAAAACTATTGTTAAATGTTTTAAATTGCGCTGCCGTAAAACTAACCTTTGCGCCTGATTTAAAAACCAATGTTACTTCCTTCAATTAACTCACCTCCCTTCGAGATGAAACCTTACGGTTCTTTTCATATAACTTACGCTTTGCTTCTAACTCCATAGCCAGTAACAATGTAGGACTGTTCTTCGCTTCAGCACATCTTTTTCTTACTTCATGACCTTTCATGATTCTTGTTGCGGATAATACTCCGTTCATTTTTCTTCACTCCTCTTGTCTGTTCTTTTCAGAGAATTAACTGTTCTTTATAAAGAGACAAAATTCGACATTTTTATTACAAAAAAATAAGCCCTTATTTATTAATGTATTGGTTGTTCCCTTATCCACATTAGTAAAAAATGTTCCGTTTCAACCGCTGGAAAGTACCATTTCCCACCTATTTTGTATTTTGAAAAACGTTCATCATAGAAGAACTTCTCTTTTATAGTATTTTCACTCATACTTGTTTGTTTACAGAGTTCTTTCATGTCCCACAAGGTCTTTCGTCTTTCAATTTGATCCAAACGCTTTCTTAACTCTTCTATAAAACGTTTTTCAATGATTTGGTTATCCAATTGAATATTAAGCATGTTCTCACCTTCTTTCTCGCCAAGAAAATTCGACATTTTCTTTTTAAAAAAAGTGAGGATTTCTCCTCGAAACTCAATTGACTTTATTTTCTTCAAACTCAAATAGATACTCTAAATTATGTTCTGGAAAAAAAGTTTTCTTAATTTCAAGTGCTTCGTCATAGTAAAAACGAAACTTTCCATTTATCTTGTCACTAACTGTCGCGTGGCGAAGATTCAGGTGCGAAGACACTTCTGTAATCATAATTCCTTTTCTCGCCATCTCTGCACGCAAATTCGGATACATTTTCTCACCACCCAATCTTTTTGTACGATATTGCGTTCATTTCTCTTTCAATATAAACGCATTTTCGTACAAAGTCAACGAAAAAACGAAAAAAAATACTCATTTTCGTATGTTTTTCTATTTACATACAATTTCAGTTAGGTTATGATATAAACAGATATACGAAATATCGTATACATTTCAATTCGAAAGGAGGTGAAATTAATGAAGAAGGCGGAGATTATTACGCACTTAATAAAAGAAGCTGGTTATAGTAAAAGAGCTTTTGCAGAAAAAATCGGACTACCACCTACAACATTACAATCAATGCTATCAAGAGGCATAGGCAAGGCATCTGTTGATAATGTAATTAAAGTATGTAAAGGATTAGGGATTACTACCGATGATTTAGAGCGACTAGAAAACCAAAGTACTGACAAGGTCAAAGAAGAGTTATCTATATATGAAACAGTCGACAAAAATCAATCGAATATTACCCACATCCCTATAATAGGAGCTGTCGCAGCTGGTACACCAATATTCGCAGAAGAAAACATTGAAGGTTATTTACCAATGCTATCCACTTTCTTGAATTCAGCTAAAAAGTATTTTTATCTCATTGTTAGAGGTACAAGTATGAATCTTGAATTCCCTGAAGGCTCATTTGTCCTTGTGGAAGAAACACCGTTTGTAGAAAATGGACAAATTGCGGTCGTAAAAGTCAATGGTTATGATGCAACGGTCAAAAAGGTATCGAGATCCGGAAATATCATTACTTTAATTCCATTGAGTAATGATCCTATTCACAAGCCACAAACTTATGATCTTTCAACGGAAGATGTAAAAGTTATTGGACGTGTTGTACAAGCAGTAAAGAATTATTAAATTTCTAGCGCTAGCAATTTAACACCAAAGAGTAGGCGACGGTCTACTCTTTTTAAACAAATTGGAAAGGAGTTCTTAAATGGCTAGTTTCCATAAATATCGTAAAAAAGGGTCAAATAAAGATTCTTGGGAATATCGAATACGATATAAAGATTTAATCACTCAAAAATTCAAAGAGAAATCTAAAAAAGGATTTTCAAGCAAAGCGGAAGCAAAATTAGCGGCTGAAGAAATGGAACGACAGTTACGTGAAGGCACGAATCTAACTGGCGAATCCATGAAAGAGTACCTCATTACATGGTTAAACGAATATAAAAAAGGGACAGTAGCAATAAATACGCTTCTCTCTCATCAAAACAATATAGAAAAGCACATTATCCCTTATTTTAAAAACATTCTTTTAAAAGATTTCAAACCAGTACTATACCAAAAGTTTATTAATTCTTTAGTCGATAACGGCTACAGTAGACGTACTATTGAGATTGTTCATGGGACTATGAATAACGCTATGGAAAAAGCTATAATTCTAGAAAAGATAACTAAAAACCCTTGTACAGGAGTAGAAATAAAAGTTAAAGCAAAAGAATCTGAAGTAAAATTTATTGAATCGGATCGAATTGCTGACTTTTTGAGAGAAGCTTATAAATATGATTATATTTATTGGATTTTTTACAAAGCTCTTATTGAAACGGGGATGCGAAAGGGAGAAGCTGCAGCACTTCAATGGACTGACATTGACTTAAAGGAAAAGACAATTACCATAAATAAATCATTGGATTTCAGGTTAGCTTCTAAAAACCCTGAAATGATGTTTGGAGATACAAAAAACTATAATTCAAAGCGAACCATCACTATTAGCGAGGGACTTGCTAGCGATTTACGCTTCCACCAGAAATATCAAAACCAAAATAAAATTGCATTAAATGATTGTTACTACTTTGAATTTAACTTAGTTTTCTGTAGAAATGATGGAAATTATCTACCTAAGTCTAGTCTTTTCAACTCCTTCTCTAGAATTTTAAAGAAAGCAGATTTACCATCATTACCTATACATTCATTGCGCCATACGCATGCTGTATTACAGATTGAAGCTGGAGCAAGTATGAAATACTTACAAGAACGTCTTGGACATGGCAGTATGCAAATTACTGCTGATGTATATTCCCACATTAGTAAGAAGCTAGATCAAGAAGCAATGGCCAAATTCGAGGAACATATGCGAAGTATCTTAGAGTAATTTTTAAGATATTTGTGGGCATTTTGTGGGCATCAATTTTAATCCCTCAAATTATTATCATTTTGCCCACAATAAAAAAACCCTCAACACGTTATGTGTCAAGGGTTTAAACCTCTTAGTAAAGAGACATATATTGATCGCGTTCCCATTGGTGAACTTGCGTACGGAAGATATCCCACTCAATTTCTTTCGCTTCGATGAAGTGCTCAAGTAAGTGATCTCCTAATGCGTTACTAATTACTTCGTTAGATTGTAATGTAACTAAAGCTTGCGCTAATGTTGCTGGTAAGTCAACGATACCTGCTTCTTCGCGCTCTTCTTTTGTCATTACGTAGATGTTACGATCTACTGCAGCTGGTGGAGTTAATTTGTTTTTAATTCCATCAAGACCTGCTGCTAATAATGTAGCCATTACTAAATATGGATTTGCAGCTGGGTCAACACTACGTACTTCTACGCGTGTACTAATACCACGAGATGCAGGGATACGTACTAATGGACTACGGTTTTGTGCAGACCATGCTACGTAACAAGGAGCTTCGTATCCAGGTACTAAACGCTTGTAAGAGTTTACAGTTGGGTTTGCCACCGCTGTAAATGCTGGTGCGTGTTTTAAAATACCTGCGATGAAGTGACGAGCATCATCACTTAATTGTAAGTCACCGTTTTGATCATAGAATACGTTCTCACCATTTTTGAATAGTGATAAGTTACAGTGCATACCTGAACCGTTCACACCGTATAATGGTTTTGGCATAAATGTTGCGTGTAAACCGTGTTTACGAGCAATTGTTTTTACAACAAGTTTGAATGTTTGAATGTCATCACATGAACGAATTGCATTTGCATATTTGAAGTCAATTTCGTGCTGCCCTGGAGCAACCTCATGGTGAGACGCTTCAATTTCAAAGCCCATTTCTTCAAGTTCAAGAACGATATCACGACGACAGTTTTCCCCTAGATCCATCGGCGCAAGGTCGAAGTATCCACCGTTATCGTTTAATTCTAATGTTGGATTTCCTTTTTCATCTACTTTGAATAGGAAGAATTCTGGCTCTGGTCCAAGATTGAAATCTGAGAATCCTAAAGCTTCCATTTCTTTTAATACACGTTTTAAATTGTTACGTGGATCCCCTTCAAATGGAGTGCCATCTGCATTGTAAATATCACAGATTAATCGAGCTACTTTACCTTTTTCAGCTGTCCAAGGGAAAATCACCCAAGTATCTAAGTCTGGATATAAGTACATATCAGATTCTTCAATACGTACGAAACCTTCAATAGAAGATCCATCAAACATCATTTTGTTATCAAGAGCTTTTGTTAATTGGCTCACTGGAATTTCTACGTTTTTAATTACCCCTAAAAGGTCCGTAAATTGTAATCGGATATACTTTACATTCTCTTCTTTCGCCAAACGGAAAATATCTTCTTTTGTGTACCTAGCCATTATAAATTCCTCCTTAGTCCCTCTAAACACCTTCAGAATCAGTTCTCTTTAGTGAAAAAACCTTGAAATATCACCTTGTCGCAATGAAGTTCGATTAAATCTACCTGTATGTTGTAGTTCGTCTCGAAGTATTTTGCGAAGCTCAGTTTTTGAAATTTCTTTCGTTTCTTCTTTTATTTTCACTGCTTCTGTTTGATTTTCTTTCATTAGTAACACTTGTTTAATACCAGCCATATTCAAGCCTTGATCTAATAAATCTTTAATCTCTAACAACTTATCTACATCGTTAAATGAAAATAATCTACGATTCCCCTTTGTACGGGTTGGAGAAACAAGATTATGCTCTTCATAGTAGCGAATTTGACGTGCAGATAATTGTGTTAAATCCATAACAATACCAATAGGAAACAGCGGGGCAGAACGTCTATCTTCTTTCATCGTTTCAGTTCCTCCTTCGCCTTAACTGCTTCTCATTTTATACCATGTTATGTTTGATGTCAATAGATGTTAGCTTTTCTTACATGATTTTTTAAAAATTTTTTCATTCTTTTTTCTAATGAAATAAATCATTACTTTCACGCGAAAAAAGCTGTCGAAATCGACAGCTTCCCTTTAAGAAATTGTTAATAATTCTTTTTCAATTAATGCATCAATTGCAGAACAAATCGCAATCTTCACATGCGAATAAGTTAGCCCACCTTGTACGTAAGCAACATAAGGCGGACGAATTGGACCATCAGCCGACAATTCAATACTTGCACCTTGAATAAACGTTCCCGCAGCCATAATTACATCATCTTCATACCCCGGCATATAGTTGGCATATGGAGTGAAGTGAGAGTTAATTGGAGATGCATATTGAATTGCTTGGCAGAATGCAATCATGCGATCTTTGTCATCAAATTGAACAGATTGAATTAAATCTGTTCTTGGTGCATTCCACGCTGGTGATGTATTCATTCCTAACTTTTCTAAAAATGCAGCCGTAAAAATCGCACCTTTTAGCGCTTGTCCTGCTACATGCGGCGCTAAGAAGAAACCTTGATACATTTCTTGCAGACTGTATAAAGATGCCCCTGCTTCCGCACCGATTCCTGGAGATGTTAAACGATAGGCGCACGCTTCAACATACTGTTCTTTACCAACAATGTAACCACCAGTTTTAACAATTCCCCCGCCCGGGTTTTTAATAAGCGAACCCGCCATTAAATCTGCACCAACATGACATGGCTCTTGTTCTTCAATAAACTCGCCATAACAGTTATCTACAAACACGACAACATCCGGTTTAATTTCTTTAACAAACGCTATCATTTCTTTAATTTGAGAAATAGTAAAAGACGGACGAGTAGCATAACCTTTTGAGCGCTGAATACCGATCATTTTCGTATTACTATGAATGGCAGCCGCAACAGCTCCTAAATCAACAAGCCCCTCTTCAGTAAGCGGAACTGCATTATAACCAATATTATATTCTTTAAATGAACCTACACCTTTTCCGCGTACACCAACGATTTCTTCTAACGTATCATACGGCTTACCAGTGATGTACAATAACTCATCTCCTGGACGTAAAATACCAAATAACGCTGTAGAAATAGCGTGAGTACCTGAAATGATTTGCGGACGAACTAGGCCAGCTTCCGCTCCAAATACATCTGCATACACTTTTTCTAACGTATCACGACCAATATCGTCATAACCGTAACCTGTCGTCGGAATAAAATGTGAATCACTAATTTTATGTTTACGAAAACTTTCTAATACACGAAACTGATTACTTTCAATTACTTCATCCGCACGTTTATGTACTTCTGTAATTTGGCTCTCTACTTCTTTTACGATTGGAGCAATTTTTTCTCCATTTTTCAAACGATCAAACATTTTTATTTTCTCCTTCTTCCACTAAAAATCTCTTTAATTGTACATTAAGCGATGAATGAGCAAAAATATACCCCGCGCAATCATATACAAATTTATCTTCCAAAAACTCCATTTTCGTTAATAGCGTCTCCGTCTTTAATAGAGTTAATAACTTACCTTCACTCGGAGGAATCTCCACTTGATAACGATTCATTTCTTCCTTCATTTTCGTTTCTATCGCTTCTTTTATATGTAATAGATCCTTTTCTTCAAAAGCACTAGTCATTAAGAAGTCATTTTTAGGAAACGGAATAAAGTTTTGATGTAATTCATCTTTTTTATTATATAACGTAATAATAGGAATATGATTTATTTCGAGTTCTGACAACAATTGTTTTACTGTTTTCTCATGCCCTACATAATTAGGATCTGCAGAATCCACAACATGTAAAATAACATCCGCTTCACCAGCTTCTTCTAACGTCGAACGGAATGCAGCAATTAATGACGTAGGTAAATCTTGTATAAAACCAACTGTATCAGTTAGTAATACTGTATAACCAGAAGGTAGCGGCATCTTCCTTGTTGTCGGGTCTAGTGTTGCAAACAACAAGTTTTCTTCAAACGTATCAGCTTCCGTTAATCTATTAAACAGCGTAGATTTTCCCGCATTCGTATATCCTATTAATGAAACCTGGAATACTTTATTATCTTTTCTTCTTTCACGATATCTTTTTCGATGTTCCACAACAACTGCAAGTTGCTTCTTTATTTCATCAACGCGCGCTCGAATATGACGACGATCAGTCTCAAGTTTCGTTTCACCTGGCCCTCTCGTTCCAATACCACCACCAAGACGTGATAAAGACAATCCTTGCCCCATAAGACGCGGCATTGTATATTGCAACTGAGCTAATTCTACTTGAAGCTTCCCTTCTCTCGACTTCGCACGTTGCGCAAAAATATCTAATATGAGTTGCGTTCGATCAATTACCCTCGCATCTAATACTGCGGATAAATTCCGAATTTGACTCGGTGTTAATTCGTTATTAAATACGATAACATCCGGTTCTAGTTCTTCAGTTAACATTGTAAGCTCTTCTAATTTACCTTTACCTATATAAGTCGCCGGATGAAACTTCGGTCGTTTTTGCATTGTAGACACTAACAATTCTGTCCGTGCAGTTTTCGCTAATGATGCAAGTTCTTTCATGGAATGCATAAATTTTTCATCATCATCTTGCGGCAATTGACAGCCCACTAATATGACTTTCTCTTTTTCTTCCATCAAATATGTTCACTCATCCTTTTCGAAATTTAAACCTTCTAATATAATAGCAGAGGAAGCACATTTCATCTAGTTAGCGGGGGAGAAAATTCATGGCATGGGAGATTTTTAGCATCATAGGCACAATTGCTTTCGCATTAAGCGGGGCTATTGTTGCAATGGAAGAGGATTATGATATTTTCGGGGTGTATATTTTAGGAATGGCAACCGCATTTGGGGGAGGTGCCCTTCGTAATTTATTAATCGGTTATCCGATTGTCGCGTTTTGGCAACAAGACATGTTATTCCAAATCGCACTTTTATCAATGACGATTATTTTTCTTTTTCCAAATAAATTAATTAGACACTGGAAAAAGTGGGAAAACATCACTGATGCTATCGGCTTATCAGCATTTGCCGTACAAGGGGCATTATACGCTCAAAAATTAAATTTACCAATTAGCGCTACAATCGTAGCAGCCGTTTTAACTGGCATTGGAGGCGGTATTATCCGCGATCTTTTAGCCCGTAGAAAACCTCTCGTTCTTCGAGCTGATGTATATGCTTTTTGGACGATTCTGGCAGGTTTCTTAATCGGCGCTCAAATTATTGTTAGCGATTGGGCTCTATACACCTTATTCATTTTAATTGTTTGCTTCCGCATGGTTTCTATTCATTACAAATGGCATTTACCGCATAGACGCATCGACACAAACGAACGTTCAATGCATAAATAGCAATCCAACCTCTTTACAAATCGTAAAGGGGTTTTTCTTTTCTAATGAGTTTTTCTTTACAGAATGTTTATACTAATCCTCAAAGCGAGGTGAATACAAATGACAAACCATGTGAATAAAGGGGCTCAAAAAAGCTCAGTAGGTCAAATTGGACACGACCCTAATTCCGCACACGAAAAAAGTGCTAAAATGGAACGATTCCATAAATCTTATCAAGAAAAAGCAAAAAAATAATAGAAGCACTTATACAGAAAAACAGACGCACAGCTTACGTACTGTGCGTCTCCTCTTCAAGCATCAAATCACTGCTTGATATTCCAATCAAATCATATTTATCATATGCATCCTCTTGTAACAACCGCATAGCTTGTGTACGAATCGATTTTTCAACAATATTCCGGACATATCGTCCATTACTAAAGGATGTAATTTGCGATGAGTATTTTACAGCATGTAAATGATCTCTAAATTTCCATTCAGCCTCTTTCGATAACTGATATTCACGTTCTTCATACATCCTCTTCCCTATTTCTAACAACTGATTTACTGAGTAGTCCGCAAACTCAATTATAAATGGAAAACGAGATTGCAGTCCTGGATTCAATGAAAGAAAATGATTCATCTCTCTTGAATATCCAGCTAAAATCAATACAAAACCGTGTTGTTTATCTTCCATATGTTTTACGAGCGTATCAATTGCTTCTTTTCCAAAATCTTTTTCTCCCCCTCGTGCTAATGAATACGCCTCATCAATAAACAAAATTCCTCCCATTGCTTTTTTTATTAAATCTCTTGTTTTTTGAGCTGTATGACCGATGTACTCTCCTACAAGATCCGCACGTTCAGCTTCAACTAAGTGCCCTTTTGATAGAATATTCATCTCAAATAATAATTTCCCTATCATTCTAGCAACAGTTGTCTTCCCTGTACCTGGATTCCCTTTAAATAACATATGAAGCACTTGCTTCTCAGACTTCAATCCTATTTCTTGTCTTTTTTTATTTACATAAATCCAAGCATATATTTCTTTTATTATCTTTTTTATATCATCCATCCCAACGAGCTTTCCCATCTCTTCTTCAATTCTTTGCAGCATCTCATGTTTCGTAGTAGTTTCACTTGAAATTACTGTTTTATTTTCTGCAGCCGGTAAAGAAATTTTCTTTCGATGATTTAACACAATGTTAATTTGATTATTATTTTTCTTTCGCATCGATTGTTCCATACAATCACCTCATTTTATCCACTCACCAAATATTATTATTCTTGTCTCCCTTACAAATGACTATTTTCAGAAAAGTTTGCTATAATAAAAGAAATAATGAAGGTGGTGGGACTATGGAGACAACGGAATTCCATGATACAATACAAGCCTTTTCTATTTTTTTATTGAATAAAGGCCGAAAACCTTCAACCATTAAACGTTATGTTTATGACATTGAAGATTTCGGACATTGGTTAGAAAAAAACAAAAAGCTCCCTTCCAGTAATATATGGGCTACACTTTGTACAAAAGACTACGAAGATTACTTTTCCGACTTAAAAAAGAATCGACATTACTCAGAGAAAACGATGCACCGCGTATTCATTGTACTAAATAGAATGCATCACTTTCTAAACATTCCTAATCCATTAAAGAACATGGAAATTTCTATTCAACCAGACCGCACACTCCGCAATGAAGATTTCATTTCATCTGATGAAGAAAAAAGATTAAAACATATAGTCACTTCATTAGAAGGACTTTCAGAAAAACAACGTCCTGTACGCCCTTTATTGATGGATCGTAATATCGCTATTTTAAATTTATTAATTGACTATGGATTATCCTTACAGGAACTTACATCATTAACTATGCATCACGTCCACTTTGAAACTAACACGTTATCTATACCCGCTACCGCAGGAGTAGAAAGAACAATTACATTAACCAGTGAAGACAAAAAACAACTATATACTTATTACAAAAGCATCCCTGAACCCGTTCGTCCAAAATATCATAGTAATGACCCATTATTTGTCGCATTCGATTTTAATCGCGGAACATACAGATGGGTATACGAGAATGATGCACCAAAGGGATTAACAGAAATCGCTATCCAAAAAATGATTCGCCTTGAAGTGTCTAGAGCTAATTTACGCAAAGGAATCTCCGGGCAACACTTTCGTAACACCTATATTTTAAATTTAATCAAAAAAGAGACTCCAGAGTCAGAAATTATAAAGCTAGCTGGTTTCAAATCAAAAATTTCACTAAAACGATATTATCAATACGCAGAAAATAGAAAAAACGCCTTATCATAAGGCGTTTTTTCTATTTTTTCTTCAAACAAACGATTTTACTATGACCATTTAACTAATTTTTGCATCTACTATGATGAGTTTCATTCACATTCTCATTAGAAAGGAGAGATTTAATGTCTCGTTATGACGACAGTCAAAACAAATTCTCCAAACCATGCTTTCCAAGTAACGCTGGACGAATCCCCAACACTCCATCAATCCCAGTTACTAAGGCACAACTTAGAACATTTCGCGCAATCATTATCGATTTAACAAAAATAATCCCAAAACTTTTCGCAAATCCATCTCCCCAAAATATTGAAGATCTAATCGATACATTGAACCTGCTAAGTAAATTTATTTGTTCACTAGACGCCACTTCCTCCCTGAAAGCACAAGGGTTAGCTATTATTAAAAACTTAATAACTATATTAAAAAATCCAACTTTCGTAGCAAGCGCTGTATTTATCGAGCTTCAAAATCTAATTAATTTTTTATTATCCATTACAAAACTATTCCGAATTGACCCTTGCACACTTCAAGAGCTTCTTAAATTAATCGCAGCATTACAAACCGCTCTAGTTAATTCTGCTTCATTCATTCAAGGACCTACTGGACCTACTGGGCCAGCAGGTGCTACTGGCGCTACCGGACCTCGAGGTAACACGGGCGCTACTGGCGCTACCGGTGCTACTGGACCTCAAGGCGTTCAAGGTAACACAGGCGCTACTGGTGCTACTGGACCTCAAGGCGTTCAAGGTAACACAGGCGCTACTGGTGCTACTGGACCTCAAGGTGTTCAAGGGCCAACGGGTGCTACTGGTATAGGAGTTACCGGACCTACTGGGCCTACTGGACCTAGCTTCCCTATAGCAACAATTGTTGTAACAAACAACATTCAACAAACAGTACTACAATTTAATAACTTTATCTTCAGTACTGCAATTAACGTAAATAATATTATCTTTAATGGCACAGACACAGTTACAGTTATCAACGGTGGTATTTATGTAATTAGCGTATCCATCTCTACAACTGCACCAGGATGTGCGCCACTCGGAGTAGGAATTTCAATAAATGGAGCAGTCGCAACTGACAACTTCTCTTCAAATTTAATAGGCGACTCACTTTCATTTACTACAATCGAAACATTAGCTGCAGGAGCAAACATTTCTGTCCAATCTACTCTTAATGAGATTACGATCCCTGCAACAGGAAACACTAACATTCGTCTAACTGTATTTAGAATCGCTTAAATTTCACTATTTATTGTTTATAGCAAATAAAAAAAGAGCGAGAAATTTCGCTCTTTTTTGTTATGTACAATAATTCATTACTATTCTAATTCAATTGAAACATTTTTTTGTGGTACAAATGTAGAAATTGCATGTTTATAAATAAGCTGTTGCTTACCTTCTGTTTCCAGTAGGACTGTAAAATTATCAAATCCTTTAATTAATCCACGAAGCTGGAAACCATTTAATAAGTACAGCGTAACAAACGTATTCTCTTTACGGAGTTGATTTAAAAACTGATCTTGAATATTGATTGATTGCTTCATGTCGAATCCTCCTCTTTTTCTCTACTTACTATTATTCGACTTTAGTTGTAGCTTTCCTTCTATGTATCGTAAAATTTCTGACGTTTTTTCACCGTCTGTAACATCAAACCATGTGACATCCATCTTATTACGGAACCACGTTAATTGACGTTTTGCATAACGACGTGAATTCGTCTTTAATTGTGATACCGCTTCTTCTAAAGAGACACGATCCTCAAAATAATCATATATCTCTTTATACCCAATCGCTTGAATAGATTGACAATCTCGTACCCCTCGATTATACAACCCTTCTACTTCTTCTAATAAACCTTGGTCCATCATTATATCAACTCGTAAGTTAATGCGATCGTATAGCATTTCACGATCCATTGTCAAGCCAATTAAGGAAACATCGTATAATAACTCGTTTTCTTGTTTTTCAAGTTGATCACTCATTTTTTCACCCGTCGTGTGGAAAATTTCTAACGCCCTAATGACACGGCGTACATTATTTGCATGAATACGCTCAGCGCTTTCTGGGTCTACTTCCTGTAATTTCTTATGTACATATTCCACACCACGTTCTAATGCTAACTTTTCCATTTGTTCTCGGTATATAGCATCACCAGCATCATCCGTAAACTGATAATCGAATAAAACAGATTGTATATACAGACCAGTTCCACCAACGATAATCGGCAATTTACCACGCTCTGTAATCTCGCGAATATGCTTACGAACACGTTCTTGAAATTCGGCAACCGAAAATGATTCTTCCGGATTTTTTATATCAACCATATAATGTGGAATTCCGTCCATCTCTTCTTTCGTCACCTTTGCGGTTCCAATATCCATCGTACGATAAATCTGCATGGAATCTCCACTTATAATTTCACCATTTAACGCTTTGGCAAGATCAATACTTAACTTCGTCTTCCCAACAGCAGTTGGTCCAATGATGACAGCAACTTTTTCACGTTGCACTTCTCCCATATCATTCAACTCTCTTTATGTAATGTACTCCATCTATTGATTATATCCAATCTTACCAATTTTAACGGCATGATTGCAAGTTCTTTCATTACGGTACATGAAATTATAAATAAAAAAGAACATAGTTTGTCCAATTCCGCATATACATGATTAAAAATACCTTCGAGAGGATGAGTTAACTATGAAACAATCCACTATCAATTTTTCATCTTTGACAAAAGACCTCATTTTAGCTACTGCTACAAAAGAACACAATTGTTCACAAGAAGAATTATACTTCGCCTTAAATTGTTTACTACGTTCTTTTCATTCTGCTCTCCAAGAAACAACATTACATCTAGAAAATAAAGATACAGAGTATATACAAAACCAATTTTGCAGCGCATATAAAATTATTACAGGTAAAACTATTTATCCTTTTCAATAATCCATAAAAGGCGATTGCTTACATACTTTCAAGCAACCGCCTTTTATATTAATACATATATACTACTCTATAACTTTCACTTTTACAGATTTGCGCCCCCAGCTATTCGCACTACCATCTGAGCCAACTAAAACATCAATACGATTTCCTTTAATCGCACCACCAGTATCTCCAGCAATCGCTTCTCCATATCCTTCTACCCATACTTTTGATCCAAGTGGAATTACTTTAGGATCAACAGCAATTACTTTCATATTTGGATTCGCTGTTAAGTCATGCCCCATTGCAGTTAATACACGACCACCATACGAACCATTCTCACTCGGATCTGCTGTATATGCTGTCGCTTCTACCGTTATTTCACGTCCACTAGTCGGTGCACTTGTTTCATTAGATTTCGCAACTTGTTTCGTAGTTGACTGCTGTTTTGCCACAGGTTTACTTGATTCTACATTCTTAACAGATTCTTTACTCTTAACTACTTTATTACTTTTAACCGGCGTATTTACTCTTTCCGGCGCTTCTTCTTTCGTTGCAACTTCTTTCTTTTCAATCACTGGTGCCGTTCCTGTTAAAAATGGCACATGAACATATCCTGTTTTTCCATTATAGTCAAATTGCAACCATTCATTTTGAACTTGATTTGTCGTTTCAATTACATCATTTTTATTCAGTTTTCCAAGAATTTCTGAGTCAGTATTCGCTCCAGCGCGAACATTTAACACACCCGCCGTTACATAATATGTACTTTTTGTAAATTCAGCACTTACAAACGCTTCTTGACCATTTAATTTAATTTTTGTCCATCCGTTTTCTGTATTTACAACATCTAATTTATTTCCACTTAACATTTTACCTACAAGCTTAGACTCTACAGTTGGGTTTTCTCTAACATTTAATACGTCTGTTGTTACAATCGTTTCCGCTTTCGCAGAACCTGCAAAAATCCCAAGACCAAAAACTGCCGCCGTTGCTATACCTAATAATTTTTTCATGAATAGCCTCCATTTGCTTTGTTTTCGTATTTTTATTATAGCAACGGATTTTTAAGATTTTTAGAAAACACACAATTACAAACCATTCGTAATATACGATTAATGAGCTGTAACATAAATTTCCATATTAATGAATTACATTTCCAATAGAATTCCCAATAGCTTTCATATATTTTCCACATACAAGCACCAGAATTTTTTTCCAGAAAAAATTACAGTATTACTTTTTTGTTACAAAAAAATCATATTTCATTACATCTTTTACCAAAATTCATCATTCTCCAATTATCAACCTCCTTTTTTGTAATAAAAAGGAGCAGCTAATAAAAGCTACTCCCTTTACACGTATTATTTAACTTTCTTTTTCCAAATTCCCATCATAAGAGCAGAAACAACTGCCCCTATCAATATCGAGAAAATATATAACACTGGTTTATTTACTAAAGCGATAACAAACAATCCACCATGCGGTGCTGGTAATGTAATTTGGAATAACATTGATAATGCACCTGCAATACTTGAACCGACAACACAACTGACAATTACCCGAACCGGATCTGCTGCTGCAAATGGAATCGCGCCTTCTGTAATAAACGATGCCCCCATAATATAATTTGTTAAACCAGACTTACGTTCCGCTTCTGTAAACTTCGATTTAAAGAAGGTAGTTGCTAACGCAATTGCAAGCGGTGGCACCATACCACCAGCCATAACCGCTGAATGCACCCCAAAGTTCTTCGCTTCTATCGCAGCAATACCAAACGTAAATGCTGCTTTATTAATTGGACCACCCATATCAATTGCCATCATCGCACCTAAAATAAGACCTAGTAATATAGCATTTGTACCGTTCAAACCATTTAACCATCCTGTTAACATTTCATTCAATGCTACTACAGGCGGAATTACTACTTTTTGCATAACAACTCCTGTAATCAATAATCCAAAGACTGGATATAACAAAACAGGCTTAATGCCTTCTAACTGTACTGGTAACCCTGAAAATAATTTTTTCAATCCTAAAACAACATATCCGGCTAAGAAACCAGCAATTAATCCACCTAAAAATCCAGCATTCGCATGTGCCGCTAAAAATCCTCCGACAACACCAGGCATAAAACCAGGACGATCAGCAATAGAACTCGCAATAAATCCAGCTAAAATTGGTACGAGGAATAAAAACGCCCCTGTTCCCCCTCCTCCAATAGACATGAACAATTCAGCTAAAGGACCTTCTGCTTTTATACCACCAAACGAAAACGCTAGCGCAATTAAAATCCCGCCACCAACAACGAATGGAAGCATATTACTTACGCCGTTCATTAAATGCTTATAAATTCCTAATCCATTTTCTTTCTCCGTATTTTCTGCCTTTCCATCCTCTTTTACACCTTTAAAGATTGGTGCATCCTGTTTTACAGCACGATTAAGAAGCGTCTCCGTTTTTCTAATCCCATCAGCGACTGGCACTTGAATAACATGTTTCCCAGCAAAACGGTTCATTTCTACTTGTTTATCTGCCGCAACAATTATAGCCGTTGCGCGTTCAATATCCTCTTTCGTTAAACCGTTTTTTATACCTGTTGATCCGTTCGTTTCAACTTTAATTGCAATTCCTAGCTCTGCTGCTTTTGCTTTCAAGCTATCCGCGGCCATATATGTGTGAGCGATTCCAGTCGGGCAAGCCGTAACCGCTAATACGTACGGTTCATTCCCTTCTGGTTTTGCAACTTCAACCCCTTCTTCTTCTTTTTCATTTTCTTTTTCATCAAATAAACGAAGAAGTTCTTCTTCATCCTTTGCTTCTAACAATTGCTTACGAAACCCTTCATCCATTAATAGTGTAGATAGGCGTGATAACGTTTCTAAATGCGTATTATTCGCTCCTTCACTCGCAGCAATCATAAAGAATAAATGCGCAGGTTGTCCGTCAAGCGATTCGTAGTTGATACCGCTTACACTTCTACCAAAACAAATCGCTGGTTGCTTAACAGCTTTTGTTTTCGCATGAGGTATAGCAATCCCTTCACCAATGCCGGTTGTACTTTGTGACTCCCGCTTTAAAATAGCTTCTTTAAATTCAGCTTTGCTATTTAAACGATTTGCCCCGTTTAATTTCTCAACTAACTCATCTATGACAGCTTCTTTATTTGAAGCTGTCAAATTCATAATAACTGTATCCCTTTTTAAGAGTTCTGTAATTTTCATATGTTGCTTCCCCCTATCGCTTAGTTACAATTACTTGCGACAATAATTCTTCTACTTTTTCCTTTTCACATAAATCGGCTGAAAATGCTGTTGCACTCCCTGTTGCAACGCCATATTGAAATGCCTTTTCAATATCTTTTGTCTGTTCATATCTTCCTACAAATCCCGCAACGAGAGAATCTCCAGCCCCAACCGAATTAATTACAACACCTTTTGGAATAGTTGCTTCATATATACCTTCTGCCGTAAATAATAAAGCCCCATCTCCGGCCATTGATACGATAACATACTCTACACCTTGTTCAACTAATTTTCTTCCATATGGTAAAACATCTTCTACTGTGGAAATCTCTACTCCGAATAACTCACCAAGTTCATGATGATTAGGCTTTATTAAAAATGGTTTATTTTTAACTACATGCTGCAAGGCACTTCCGCTCGCATCTACTACTACACGAATACCTTTTTCAGCTCCGAACGCTGCGATTGATTCATAAAAAGTAGTTGGAATAGACGCTGGTACACTTCCAGCTAGTACAACACAATCTCCCTTTTGCATACTTTCAATTTGTTTCATTAATTGTTCAAATTGTTCCTTAGTCACACTAGGTCCTTGCCCATTTAATTCTGTTTCTTTTTTCCCTTTTATTTTCACATTAATTCGAGTATCTTCATTTACTTGGATAAAGTTTGTTATTACACCTTCCGTCTGTAATACATCTTTAATAAATCGACCGGTAAATCCACCAGTAAATCCTAGCGCTACATTTTCAACACCTAAACGATGAAGAACACGAGAAACATTAATCCCTTTCCCTCCAGGAAACTTCATATCTTTTTCTGCTCGATTTACTGCGCCTAACTCTAAGGAATTAACTTGTACTATATAATCAATAGATGGGTTTAAAGTTACTGTATAGATCATTGTTTATCAGCCTCAATTACATTGGTTTGTCTTTTATATTTTTCTAAATCAATTTCTAAATGGTTTGTAATAATATTCGCCTCTTCAACGTTGGCAATTTTCGCAAACGCAACTTCCGAAAACTTACTTTCATCAATTAAGAAATATCCTTCATTTGCTAATGTTAATGCCATTTGCTTTAAAAGTGCCTCTTCTGGATCTGGTGTTGTAAAACCAAGCTGTTCATGTACACCATTCGCTCCTAAAAAACATTTATCAAAACGATACTTCTGCATACTTTCCTGCGCCATTGCACCGATTAAAGCTTTCGTCCTACTCTTCATCATTCCGCCTAGTAAATAAGCACGAATATTATTTTCAACTAAAGCTTCGATATGCATAAGTCCATTCGTAACGACAGTAACATCCTTATTTATTAAAAATGGAATCATTTCAAATGTTGTACTTCCTGCATCTAAATAAATGCAATCACCTTGTTCCACAACGCTAGCCGCATACTTCGCAATTTGTTGTTTTATTTGAATGTTTTTGGATGATTTTTCAACCATCGTCGGCTCCTGTCCTTTTCCTGTTAAAACAGCCGCACCACCGTGAACTCTTTTTAATAACCGTTGTTTTTCCAATTGCGCTAAATCACGACGAATTGTTGATTCAGAGCTCGCTGTTCTTTCCACTAATTGCTGTAATTTAACAACCTTCTGCTCTTTTACAAGTTGCAATATCATTTGATGACGTTCAGGAGTTAGCATTTCATTCACCTCTTCTTTGATTACAGTATAATGAAAAAGATCACAAAAATCAACCATAAACATTCATAAATAATCAAAAACAGTCATAAACAGTTATAAACAACAAAAAAGAAACCCATTGGATTGTTATATCAAATGGGTTCCTGTACTCGCTTCACTTATAAGGAAGCTTTATATATGCTTAAAACATCGTCTTTATTTAATTTTTTAAAGTTACCAAATTCGCCATAAGCCATCGCTTTATCCGCCATTACATCAATTTCATTTTCTCCAATAGCATAATCAGATAACGTTACTGGTGCCTCAATTGAAGTCCAAAATTGACGTAACGCCTCAATTCCTTCTAACGCAATTTCTCGATCAGTCTTTCCATCTGTTTCTACATCGAATACACGAATAGCGAATTGTTTAAAACGACTTACATTTTCATCTACAACATGCTTCATCCAGTTCGGGAATAAAATCGCAAGGCCACCTCCGTGTGGTATATCATGAACCGCTGAAACCGCGTGCTCAATATTGTGTGTTGCCCAGTCTCCTTTTACTCCCATCGCTAAAATACCGTTTAGCGCCATAGTACCGCAGTATAAAATAGTTTCTCTATGCTCATAACTTTCTAAATCACTTAAAAGCTTAGGGGCGGTTTCAATTACTGTTTTTAAAACAGACTCACAATAACGATCTTGTAATTCTGTATTTGTTCCATGATGGAAATATTGTTCTAATACGTGTGACATAATATCTACCATACCGTAAATTGTTTGATCCCTCGGTACAGACGCAGTATGAGCTGGATCTAAAATTGAAAACTGAGGGAAGGTAACTGGGCTACCCCAGCCATATTTTTCATTCGTTTCCCAGTTTGTAATGACAGAACCAGCATTCATTTCAGATCCTGTTGCCGCAAGAGTAAGCACAGTACCAAATGGTAATGCCTCACTGGCAAATGTTTTTTTCGTTACAATATCCCACACATCTCCATCGTACTTACTACCAGCTGCAATTGCCTTCGTACAGTCGATTACACTACCTCCACCAACTGCTAAAATAAATTCAACACCATTATCTTTACAAATTTGAATCCCTTTCTTTACAGTTGATACACGTGGATTCGGTTCAACACCTGTCAATTCAAATACTTCTGCATTTATTTCCTTTAAAATAGAAATTACATTATCATAAATACCGTTTCTTTTAATGCTGCCTCCCCCGTATACGAGAAGAACTTTTTTACCAAACTGTGGAATTTCAGTTTTTAACTGTTCTAATTGACCTTTACCAAAAATAAGTTTCGTTGGATTACGAAATACAAAATTTTGCATATCCCTTTACCATCCCTTCTATATGAAAAGCAACTATACTTTTGTATAACATATTTTTTTCATTTCACAAAAATATTTGCCTAACAAAAAAAATCCCAGCCTACAGGCTGAGATTTTTATTGATAATAAGGTGAGATCATTAAATAAACAATAACACCAGATAAACTTACATATAACCAAATCGGCATCGTCCAACGTACAATTTTACGATGACGTGTTAATTGATTTGTAAAACCAAATACAAGTGCAAACAATGCAAGTGGTACGATAATTGCTGCCAGGATAATATGTGTAATTAAAATGATGAAATACACATATTTAATGAATCCTTCGCCACCAAAATGTGTTGCTGGCGCCAAGTAATGATACGATAAATAAGAAACACAAAATAGCAACGTCGTTGTAAATGCTGCTAGGATGAAGCCACGATGCATTTTCACATTCTTTTTAATAATAGAGAATAACGCTGCTAATAAAAATACGAACGTAAAGCTATTAAAAATTGCGTTTAACATTGGTAAAATCGTTACATCAAAATGTACTTCTCCTTCATAACCAACAGGTCCAAAGAACAAAAATAAAATAATCGCATTTACAATTACAGAAAGCGTTATCACAATAGGAGCATAGCTTTTCTGATTTGTTGATTGATCCACCAAAATGGTCACTCCCTCTTCCTTCAAATATGTATACGTAACCTCACTATTTTAACATACTATTCACAGTGTAAATGTGACAATAGTTTGACACAGCAAGATAAGAAAAAGAAAAATCCTTCTTAATAAAACTTCTTAAGAAGGATTTTATCGCTTTATTATTCAAATAGCAATGCGATTAGTTTTTGTTAAAAAATGTATCGCTATATGCTTGAAAAATTTCAGACACTTGATATCCCATTAAAGAAATTGCTGTTAATGAAAAGAAACCAATCATAAGAAATCGAAACCACATATAAATCTCCTCCTTGTATTTAGCTAAAAACATTCGCTATATTACAAGTTGAGTGGCACTCTTCATCGTCACTTTCCTTTTTCTTTACAATTGCTGTAATAAATCGAATCATAAAGAAAACTACAAAAGGAAATTGTTCGTAATTTACCTTGGCATAGTTTAGCAACGGCTCGCGCTGCATATCGAACGGGGATGAGAAGGAATAGAACATACCTTGCTCTTCCATATATACAATTACAATTTTCATACAAAATACGATTCCTAGAAACGAAACAATATCTTGCCATTCTGTCGTATATAGCAGGTTATACAGCTCTAATACGTACTCTTCCATCGTCATCCCCCCTTCCTTTTTTATCATTTTGCTCGCCTTCGTATAAAAAGTCAAGAAAAAAGTTTATATTCACTATGACAATAGTAATTACTCATTTTTATGATTATATATGATTCTTTTATAGCAATGATTGGGTGTAACTCTCTTCGAAAACAAGAAATTAGAATCGAACCGATTCCTCATTCTTACTTGTAGTATTCGATACTGTACTATTTTTATTTCTATTAAAAATAAAATAAGAAAGTATTATAAGAACAGTAACAAGCATCGTCAAAAGTGCTTGTGAACGTAAAGATTCAATTGCAAGCATCGCAACTAAAACAGCTATAATAGCGGCAATTGTAACATACGTTACATACGGGAAAAACCACATTTTCACTTTCAAATTTTGTTGTTCTACTTTCCCCATTTTTTTACGGATCTTTAAATGTGAAACAGCTATAACGAGATAAACGAGTAACGCAATTCCGCCAGATGCATTGACTAAAAATAAAAAGACTTTATCTGGAGATATGTAACTAAAAACAACTCCAATATAAGCGAAGAACGTTCCGAATAAAACGGCCCGAACTGGAACACCACTACTATTCAATTTCAAAAATGCCTTTGGAGCATCTCCTCTTTCTGCCATTGAAAAAAGCATTCTTGAGTTCGTATATAAACCAGAATTTAAACAAGAAAGTACAGCTGTTAAAACGATAAAATTCATAATTTGTGCTGCCGCTGGTATCCCTATATGTTCCAGTACCGCTACAAACGGACTTTTTAGTATGTTCGCTGAATTCCATGGAAGAAGTGTAACAACTACAGCAATCGATCCAATGAAAAATACGAGAATACGCCAAATTACACTATTTGTTGCTGTTTTTACTGCTTTTACAGGTTCAGCAGACTCTCCAGCAGCTACTGCAACAATCTCAGATCCCATAAATGAAAATATAACGACAGTAATTCCAAGTAGCACCGAACTTATACCGTTTGGCATAAATCCTCCTTGTCCTACTAAATTCGAAGTGCCAGGTGCTTCCGTTCCTGGTACAAATCCTAAAATAACAGCTAATCCAAGACAAAGGAACAAAACGATACTTATTACTTTAATAAAAGAAAACCAATATTCAAACTCTCCAAATGATTTCACCGAAAAAACATTCGTCAATGTTAATAAAATCGTTAATATTAGGCTTAATAACCAAAGTGGGATTTCTGGAATCCAGTATTGAATAATACCAGCACCTGCTGTGGCTTCTATTGCAATAACAATTACCCAGAAAAACCAATATAGCCACCCAATTGTATAACCGGCCCATGGACCAATTGCTTCTCTTGCATATGTTGCAAATGACCCACTTGTCGGGTTAATAGCTGCCATTTCCCCAAGCATTCTCATAACGAAAATAACAAGAAGTCCTGCTAATGCATATGAAACGATAGAACCTGGTCCGGCTGAATGTACAACCGCCCCACTTCCAACAAACAAACCAGCTCCTATTACGCCACCAATTGAAATCATTGTAATATGGCGTATTTTGAGGTCTTTCTTAAGATTTTTTTCCAACTCTTGTACATCCCCTTCCAAACGTAATTTTGAAATTTTCCCCACATTAACGGGCAGTAAGACCCCCACCTCAAAATTCAGGGGAAGTCAAGAAGTTAGGTGGGAATCTACTGCCCGTAAAAGCCCGATTGGTGAGGGCTGATAATCAGCGGGGGATGAACACCCCCACTGATTAAAGTTTCACTTTATGTAAGAGTATTATGCGAAAAACCTTGTCCTATACTTTAAAATATATCAAAATATTCTGAATTTAACAATTGTAATGCAAACTCCTACAAAAATTATTACATTTGGTTTACTAATTTTCCATATACAATTGTTGAGAAAATTATAGTCACCTTACAAAAGAATGAATTTTCAGATATTATTAAATAAACAAGATTATACATCTAGACAACTTTTTGTATAGGAGTGTTGATATGTTAAACAAGTTCAAATTCATTTGTTGTACGTTAGTCATTTTTTTACTGCTACCACTAGCCCCCTTTCAAGCACAAGCAGCAAACAATTTAGGATCAAAACTACTCGTTGGATACTGGCATAACTTTAATAACGGTACTGGCATTATTAAATTAAGAGACGTTTCACCAAAATGGGATGTAATCAATGTATCTTTCGGGGAAACTGGTGGTGATCGTTCTACTGTTGAATTTTCTCCTGTGTATGGTACAGATGTAGAATTCAAATCAGATATTTCTTATTTAAAAAGTAAAGGAAAGAAAGTAGTTCTTTCAATAGGTGGACAGAACGGGGTCGTTTTACTTCCTGACAATGCTGCTAAGCAACGTTTCATTAATTCCATACAATCTCTAATCGATAAATACGGTTTTGATGGAATAGATATTGACCTTGAATCAGGTATTTACTTAAACGGAAATGACACTAATTTCAAAAACCCAACTACTCCTCAAATCGTAAATCTTATTTCGGCTATTCGAACAATCTCAGATCATTATGGTCCCGACTTTCTATTAAGTATGGCTCCTGAAACAGCTTATGTTCAAGGAGGTTATAGCGCATACGGAAGCATCTGGGGGGCATATTTACCGATTATTTACGGAGTGAAAGACAAACTGACATACATTCACGTTCAACACTACAACGCTGGCAGCGGGGTTGGAATGGACGGTAATAACTACAATCAAGGTACTGCAGACTACGAGGTCGCTATGGCAGATATGCTCTTACATGGTTTTCCTGTAGGTGGTAATGCAAATAACATGTTCCCAGCTCTTCGTTCGGATCAAGTAATGATTGGACTTCCTGCAGCACCAGCGGCCGCTCCAAGTGGTGGGTATATTTCTCCAACTGAAATGAAAAAAGCTTTAGATTATATCATTAAAGGCATTCCTTTCGGCGGAAAGTATAAACTTTCAAATGCGAGTGGCTATCCTGCATTCCGCGGTCTAATGTCTTGGTCTATTAATTGGGATGCAAAAAATAACTTTGAATTCTCTAGTAGCTATAGAACATATTTCGATGCTATTCCCTTGCAAAAATAATAAAAAACAACAATAGGTTTTATATGACCTATTGTTGTTTTTTTTACCACCAATTAACATCGCTCGTTCATCAAAAACAAATTGAGAATGATGATGTGGAATTGAATACATTAGTTACTATTTTGCTTCAATACAAATATTGAAAGTTCAGGTACACTACAAAATCTAACAGGCATTCGGGTTGTCCCAATCCCTCGATTTACATATAAATATAATGGCTTGTTCTTCCCTTCTAATTCATACATACCTTCAACATGACTCTCAGCTAGTTTTGTCGTAATTAACGGACCTATAAAAGGAATTTGAACTTGTCCTCCGTGGCTATGTCCTGACAGTTGCAAATCAACCGGGTAACGAGTTACTTTATCTACAACATCCGGCTCATGTACTAATAGCATATTGAAATCTTCTTGTCTTACATGTTTTAAAGTCGAATCTATTTGTGGCTTCCCTAATAAAAAATCATCTAAACCTGATATTGTAATATACTTGCCGTTTTCCGCTTTAATTTTCTGCACTTCATTTACTAACACAGTGAAACCAGCTTCCTCCATATATTTTTTATAAAATAAACTACCTCCCCCGCCTCTATCATGATTCCCAAACACTGCATATTTCCCTAAGGGCGCATGTATTTGCTGTAATATGCCTTTTGCTTCTTCTTTTTCGGCTTGATACGATCCAAATTTATCTATTAAATCCCCTGTAAAAACTACCACATCCGGACGTAACGCATTCATCTTCTCCACCAAATTTTCTAGTTGTTTCAGTGTGAATTCTGGTCCTAAATGTACATCTGAGAACTGCAATATTTTTTTATTATGAAACTCTTTAGGAATTGTAGAAACTTCTATTTCATTCCACGTAACTGTTACTAGTTTTCGTTCTATTTCTGTCGCATAGAAATACAAACTTATAGAAATCATTACTACACTTACAAAACTGATTATAGATACCTTGACGATTGATTTTTTTTGTTCTTCTTTTACGTGATACGTATCCATGTTCTCACCTCTAGAAGTACTTTAAAGCCTTATTGTTACATGAATGTGACAACACGAACAATGTTAGTTATATTCAATTCCAGCCCTGCTCACTTTGACAAATTTATACAGAAGTCATAACATATTTTTTATAATACATAGATTCTTAAAAATGCTCCATTTATTCTTTTATCATTTTATTAAGGAGAGATTATTCATGTCTGTATTTACACCAGAAGAAATTACGGAACTTGCTGCTAATTCCGGAAGAAAAAAAGCTCATTTATCATTACTCCCTATGCTAATTCTCGGTTTTTTTGGCGGTGCTTTCATAGCATTAGGGTATTTACTCGATATTCATGTTATTGGAACAATGCCAAAGGCTTGGGGATCATTTACTAGTTTTCTAGGCGCTGCTGTATTCCCTATCGGTCTTATTCTCGTTATTCTTGCAGGCGGTGAACTAGTAACTGGTAACATGATGACAGTTTCCATGGCCTGGCTTCAAAAGAAAATTACTTTATTTTATTTCATACGAAATTTAATTATTGTTACATTGAGCAACTTCATAGGTGCTGTATTCGTTGCTTATTTTTTCGGTCATATCGTCGGATTAACAGAGGGCGCTTTTTTAGCGAAAACAGTTTCTGTTGCGCAAGCTAAACTACAAGATACACCACTACAAGCTTTCATTTCTGCAATCGGATGTAATTGGCTCGTTTGTTTAGCTGTTTGGCTCAGTATGGGAAGTAAAGAATTTATCGGAAAGATTATCGGTATCTGGTTCCCAGTTATGACTTTTGTTGCAATTGGATTTCAACACGTTGTAGCCAATATGTTTGTCATCCCAGCTGCAATTTTTGCCGGTCATTTAACTTGGTTTGAATATTTTCCAAACTTCATTTTTGTTTTCTTCGGAAACTTAGTAGGAGGTATGTTATTTGTAGCGTTACCTTATTTCATATCTTATAATAAGAAACTACCTTCTACTAAAGAACAAACGGAATTAAAGAAAAAATCTGTATCCGCTTAAATTAAACGACTATACAGCAATCCTGAAAAATATTACAAATTCCATTTTTTTTATGAATATATGTGCGTACACTTGTTCTCGAATGTTTTATACGTTATAATAACAACTTAAATAGCATTATTTACATATGAGGTGAAAAACATGAACAAAACAGAATTAATCAAAAACGTAGCACAAAATGCTGAGATTTCTCAAAAAGAAGCTACTGTAGTTGTACAAACTGTAGTAGAATCAATCACTAACACTTTAGCTGCTGGTGAAAAAGTACAACTTATCGGATTCGGTACATTCGAGGTTCGCGAAAGAGCTGCTCGTACAGGCCGTAACCCACAAACTGGTGAAGAAATGCAAATCGCAGCTTCTAAAGTACCTGCTTTCAAAGCTGGTAAAGAACTAAAAGAAGCTGTAAAATAATTGAAAAATAGCCTTCTCGTTTACGAGAGGGCTATTTTTTTCATTACATAATTAATAAAAATCTGACCATTATGCTCTTTCTTTTGTTCCTTTATGCAAATAAAGCCTTTACTTTCAAAGAAAGGTTTTGCTGTAATACTTGCTTCTGTATAAATTCCCCTATGCCCC
Source organism: Bacillus sp. BSL6 (assembly GCF_052928345.1). NCBI lineage: Bacteria > Bacillati > Bacillota > Bacilli > Caryophanales > Bacillaceae > Bacillus > Bacillus sp. BSL6. The sequence goes on along the minus strand of NZ_JAVGCW010000001.1, from coordinate 1,089,728 downwards.
AAGTTCACTGCTTCTTGTTCTAACTTTTGTAGTATGTATGAAGCTATCCTTTTCCCTTGATAATCTTTATGTGTAAATAAACGATTTACGTAATGATCCTCATTATAATCCCCAAATCCGACTATCATACCGTTATAATCCGCTACATAACTAATATTTTTTTCTAAAGACTTTAACCAGCTTTCCCTATCTAGTTGATCTGGTGCCCATGCCTGTAGCTGTAACACGTTATAATCTTTTGCATTAATTGTATGAACTGTTTCATAGAACAACTGTAATACTTGTTCTAAATCCTCTTTATGGAATATTCTAATGATCGTATCTTTTAACATATATATGAACCTCCTTACTACACTATCATTTAACTTTTCTACCATCTAGTATTCAATATTTCTGCTTTATTATTTCTTTGTTCTTTCTATATAAACAAAAAACAATACTTATTTCAAAGTATTGTTTTTTGTTTAAAAGCATATGCAATTACTCTATAGATTTAAAGTTTTATTATTTTAACTTCACTCTTTGCAATCGTAATGCATTTAATACGACCGATACAGAACTAAATGCCATCGCCGCTCCTGCAACCCAAGGTGCTAAGAAACCAAGCGCTGCAATCGGGATTCCTAAACCGTTATAAGCTAGTGCCCAGAATAAATTTTGCTTAATATTTCTTATCGTCATCTTACTCATAAAGATTGCATCAGCAATACTATTTAAATCGCCACGAATTAACGTAATATCTGCCGCTTCCATCGCTACATCCGTTCCTGTTCCAATAGCCATACCGATATCCGCCGTAGCAAGTGCTGGAGCATCATTTATTCCATCTCCAACCATTGCTACTTTCTTACCTTGCGCTTGCAGTTTTTTCACTTCTTCTGCTTTTCCTTCTGGTAATACTTCTGCAATTACGTGTTCAATACCAACTTGCCCCGCAATTGCCTGAGCAGTTTGTGTATTATCTCCTGTAATCATAACAACGTCTAGACCCATTTTCTTAAGTCTTGCGATAGCTGCTTTTGACGTATCCTTTACAGTATCTGCAACGGCAACTATACCAGCATATTCTTTATTAATCGCAATAAGCATCGCTGTTTTTCCTTCTCGTTCTAGCGCTTCCATTGATTTAGAAACTTCTTCAATATCAATATTGAATTTCTTCATTAATCGACGTGTACCAATTAATAATTGTTTCCCTTCTACGACTGATTCAATACCGAATCCAGGAATCGCTTCAAACGTTTCTGAACTTGGAATATCAATTTTCTTTTCTTTAATTCCTTCTACAATCGCTTCTGCAAGTGGGTGTTCAGAATTTTTTTCTGCCGCACCTACTAAACGTAGTATTTCTTCTTCATAGAATCCATCTGCTACAATTACATCTGTTAACACCGGCTTCCCGTTTGTAACAGTACCTGTTTTATCTAGAATAACTGTATCCAATCGATGCGTTGCTTCTAAATGCTCTCCGCCTTTAAATAAAATACCATACTCAGCTGATCTTCCTGATCCAGCCATAATAGATGTAGGTGTCGCAAGACCTAATGCACATGGACAAGCGATAACAAGTACTGCTATCATTTTCTCAAGTGCTCCGCCAAAATCACCTGGTGTAACAAATATCATCCACACTGCAAATGTAATAATAGCAATCACAACTACAACCGGTACGAAAATACCTGAAATTTGATCTGCTACCCTTTGAATAGGAGCTTTTGAACCTTGAGCCTCTTCTACTACTTTAATAATTTGAGCTAATGCAGTATCTCTTCCTACCTTAGTTGCTTTCACTTTTAAAAATCCATTTTTATTCATTGTAGAACCGATTACTACATCCCCAATTGTTTTATCAACTGGAATACTTTCACCTGTTAACATCGATTCATCTATTGCTGACTTTCCTTCTACAATCTCACCATCTACCGGAATTTTTTCACCAGGCTTTACATAAACGATATCACCAGCTACTACTTCTTCGATTAAAATTTTCATTTCTGTTCCATCTCGCACAACTGTAGCTGTCTTTGCTTGTAAACCCATCAACTTTTTAATTGCTTCTGATGAACGTCCCTTTGCTTTTGCTTCAAATAATTTACCTAAAATAATTAGTGTAATAAGTACCGCGCTCGTTTCAAAATATAAATCTGTCATGTGTTCCGAAGAACCGATAGATTGAATGCTTAAATATACACTATAGAAATAGGCGGCCGACGTTCCAAGTGCCACAAGAACATCCATGTTAGCACTTTTATTACGTAACGCTTTATAAGCCCCAACATAAAACTGTCCACCAATGATAAATTGAACTGGCGTTGCAAGAGCTAGCTGCACCCAAGGGTTCATAAGCATATCAGGTAAATAAATAAACGATGTAAATGAGAAGTGACTTACCATTGCCCACAGTAACGGGAATGATAAAATAAACGAAATGATAAACTTCTTCTTTTGTCGCTCAATTTCTTGTAAGCGATGATCAGTTGATTCATCTTGCTCATCTGATTTTACTTCCAATTTATATCCTAATTTCGTAATTGCACTCTTCATTTCATTTACATTAATTTCATCAGGATTAAAATCTACTGTAGCTGATTCCAAAGCGAAATTTACTGTCGCCCCGTTCACACCTTCTAACTTATTTAAACGCTTTTCTACTCTATTGGCACATGCTGCGCATGTCATTCCTGAAACAGTAAATTCAGCTTTATCACTTACAATTCCATATCCTAACGATTCAACTTTTTCCTTAAATTGTTGCGGATTTGTTTTTTGGGGATCATACATTATTTTGGTCTTTTCAAGTGCAAAATTTACATTTGCATCATGAACACCTTCTACTTTTTTCAGACCTTTTTCAATTCTATTTGCACAGGCCGCACATGTCATTCCTGATATTTGCAGATTGGCCTCTTTTTGTTCATTCATGTCTCTCACCTCTATATACCCTTATGAGGTATAATTATTAGCAAAATAAATCGTACTTCCTATAAAGTACGATTTATTTCCATATTTAAAAATAATTATTGAACATCGTATCCTTGATCTTCGATTACAGCAACAATATCTTTTAATGTTACAGCAGACGAGTCGATAGTAACTTCAACAGTTCCTTCTGCTAATTGAACTTTCACTTGCTCAACACCGTTTAGCTCTTTCACACTGCTTTCGATAGCATTTACACAATGTCCACAAGACATACCTTCAACTTGTAATGTTAACTGTTCCATTTAAAATCCTCCTCTTGTTTCTTCATTGTTTGTTAATCACAACTTCATCTTACCATACCCCCCTAAGGTAATCAATGGTTTTGTGTCATGATTTTTCAATTTTTTTCTAAAAGTTTATTTTACACACACTTTTTCACACCCATACAAGGATAAAGAAAAAAACAAGCCAGTTACGTACTAGCTTGTTTTTACGCTTTTGAAAAACGTTCAAATACTGTCATTAATTCTTCAATTGCTTCGTCACCATTACCATCTTTAATTGCACCTGAAACACAATGACTCGTATGGTTTTTTAATACACCCATTCCTACTTTTTTCATCGCTGCATTAATCGCTGAAATTTGCACTAAAATATCCACGCAATAACGATCATTTTCAATCATATTTTGAATACCGCGGACTTGTCCTTCAATTCTCTTTAATCTATTTATAATTTGTTCTTTTTCTTTTTCTGATCTATGTGTTACTGCTTCATGCTCTTTATGATCCATATTATCACCTTCTTAAAGTTTCTCTTCATCCAATAAAACAACTGTTTTTATGAGTATACCAATTATAGCATTAAATATCTATGCATGATACCCCATATGAGTATATTTCCGCTTTATGATTATTCTTAACACATTGTTAGCTTCTCAGTCTCAATTTTCATTATACCCTTTCCTTTTTTCAAAAAACAATAATAAGCGGGGATTGTCCATCCCCGCTTATTATTCATCCCAAAATATAAAAGTCTCAATCTTCACACTTGTAAATCGAGACTTTTTTCTTCCTATATATAATTATTGCTGATCACAGACTTTTGTATCATTCACTACTGAAGTTCCTTCAACAGTTACCGTATGAAAACAATCATTTACTCGAACTGTAACAACATTATCTTGCCGATCAATAATATGATATTCATTAAAATTTTTATTTAGAGCACTGCGAATTTGTTCTCCTTCATAAATTGGGATACCATGCGATAAAACCCAAATAAGTCCAGCGATAGCGAGAATAGTTTTCATACGATCTACCTCCTTGAGAATATAGTGAACTTTTCATCCATCCTTTTCAGCTCTACGAATCATGATGAAAATAAACTAAGCCTTTTTGGAAATAAGTTCATTTCGTCTATTTTATGTTTATGCTAATTGTGACCGAATTGTGACAACTTTTTGTCTCTTTAGACGAAAAGTTGAAACAAAACTTTCAAAAAGGACAATTCTACTTCTCAAAACAAAAGGCTATGGAGAATTTCTCCATAGCCTTTTGTTTGCATTTTATTAAACACTCGTTTTATTATCTAACCTACTACAGATTATAGAAAAATGTGGATTCACTCAAATCACTAACCATTTAATCGATGGATACGTAACTAATGAATCTTAATCCTTTACTTAAAGAACTCGGCACAACTGATGCATGATTCTCTCCTTCAGCCTCATAAAATGTAAACCGAAACTGATCGTGTTTTACTTGGAGAAGGCGCTCTGACAATTCATTAGCACCTACAACCATATGCTCTCGTTCTAGTGAACCAACTGTAAGAAATACTCTTGTTTTAACCTTTGCATTGTTTAATTCATTTATAAGATTTCCTTCTTTTTCAAGCACAGATTCGTTATTCCACCAAATAGATGGACTACTTATAAAATAATTTTGAAAGGCATTTACGTTTGTAAATAATATATGTAAAGCAAATAGACCACCTAGTGAATGCCCAAATAATGTTTGTTTTCCTTTATCAATTTCAAAATTCTTTTCAATTTGCGGCTTTAATTCTTCTTCAATAAAAGTAAAGAAATGATGTGCTCCTCCTGTTTTAGGCCAAGGTTTACCATCTGGTTTTAAAGCCGCATCTTTTGAAATTACGCTAGGCGTAAAATCATAACATCTTTCTTCACCTGAAAATGCCCCTTCGATTGGATAACCAATACCTACTATAATGGCTGGTGAAACACCTGTTTTTTCTGCTCTAACTGATTGTATTTTAACCGCTTCATGGAATGTTTGAAAAAAGGCATTACCATCTAATACGTAAATGACAGGATATCCTGAATCCGGTGCTGGTTGCCTCGGCTTTGAAATATGAATTTGATATTCCTTACCATCTAATTTTGAATACATGTTCCACTGTTCAGTATTAGATGTTACAATCTGCTGTTTTTCAATAGTAGTGTTCATTTTATATTCCCCCCCCTTTTAACTTGTTACATATATTTCTACTTTTTCTTCTTGAGATACAACGCTATCATAACCGAAGCAAACAGGAGACCCATTATACGGATCAATCATGACACGCGCATCAATATGAAAGATTTCTTTTAACACTTCATTTGTAATGATTTCTTCTGGGCTACCAGTTGTAACGATTTCCCCTTCCTTCATTGCAATAATTTCATCTGAAAACCTTGCTGCATGGTTAATATCATGTAATACCATAACGACCGTACAATTATGGTCTTTATTTAATTTCTCCACAATTTGTAATACATCTAATTGATGAGACATATCAAGATATGTAGTTGGCTCATCTAATAACAATACTTCTGTCTCTTGTGCCAAAGCCATCGCTAGCCATACCTTTTGTCGTTGACCACCTGATAAATTTGCAATTTGTCTCGTTCGAAATGCAGAAGTTTTCGTTATATCTAATGCCCAGTCAATCATCTCTTTATCTTTTGAAGTTAACTTATTTACATTATTTCGATGTGGATAACGTCCATAAGAAATTAATTCTTCTACTTTAAGCTCTCCTGGTGCAATTGGAGTTTGCGGAAGTAGCGCTAACTGCTTCGCAATTTCTTTCGTTGGAATTGTATGTAAATCCTGTCCTTGCAAATATACTTTACCACTCTTTTGCTTTAAAATTCTTCCCATTGTTTTTAACAGTGTCGATTTACCGCACCCGTTTGGTCCTATAATTGTCGTTACTTTTCCTTCTTGTATTTCCACATTTAAATCGCGAAACACTGTAAGCTTTTCATAACTTGTTTCTAAATTTTTCGCACTTAAAATACTCACTTTTATTCCTCCTCTTACGCTTTCGCCTTATAAAGTAAATATAAGAAATAAGGTACACCGACAATAGAAATAACGATTCCAACTGTTAACTCTACAGGTGTGAAAACTGTTTTTGCAATAAAGTCTGAAGCAATTACAAGAAACATTCCAATTACTCCGCACGTAGGAATGATATGCTTATGCTGAATACCGACAAGTCTTTTCGCTATATGCGGTGCCATTAATCCGATGAAACCAATACTTCCTGAAACTGCAACACATGCGCTTACAAGTCCGATACTACTTAGTAGTAAAATTGATTTCTCTCTTTCTACTGAAACACCTAAACTTGTAATACTCGTTTCTTCCAATTGAAATAAATCTAATAAATAAGCTTTCTTTTGTATAAGTGGAATCAGTATGATAAGCCACGGTAACATTGCAATAATATACTTCCAGTTTGCACTATATATACTGCCTGACACCCAAACTGCAGCCATCTCGAAATCGGTTGACTTCATTTTGAGTGATAAATACATAGAAAAGGCTCCAAATCCTGATCCAATCGCAATCCCTGTTAATAAAAGACGCTGCGAATCTAACTTACCATTTTTCCAAGAAAACAGATAAATGATAATAGCTGCACCTAATCCGCCTACTAAACCAAACATTGGCATCATCATAATAGAAACCCAGTCTGTGCTTTTTAATTGCCCTTGGAAGAAAAACATAAAAATGACGATTGCTGTTCCTGCTCCTGCATTAACTCCTAAAACACCTGGGTCTGCCAATCCATTTCTCGTAATTCCTTGAATAACAGCACCTGCAACACCGAGACCTAATCCTACTAATCCAGCAATTATGATGCGCGGAAGACGAAACTCAAAAATAACTAAATCATGGTCTGGTACTGGATCTATTCTAAGGAGTGTTTTACATACATCTGTAATCGTAATATCAAACGTACCATTCGTTAAACTAATATAAATAGCACATAGTATTAAAAATATACTAATCCCCATCGTCATTCCAAAACGTTGACTTGAACTTTTAAGCATGTCTCTCTCCTCCTCTTGTACGGATTAAATAAAGGAAGAAAGGAATTCCAATTAAGGAGGTAACGACTCCAATCGGTGTTTCAAATGGATAGTTTACAAACCTACTTAAAATATCACATAACGCTAGAAAAACGCCGCCAATAACGCCTGCGCATGGCAAAATCCACTTATAATCTACCCCAATTATAAAGCGAGTAATGTGCGGAATAATTAAACCTACAAAACCAACTTTCCCCACTAAAGCAACTGCCGTTCCTGTTAAAAAGATAACTGATAAAATAGCCATCGCTTTAACTAGTTTTGTACGCTGCCCTAGGTTAATAGAAACTTCTTCTCCTAAAGAAAGAATCGTAATAGATTTTGATATTAACAGCGCTAAAACTATTCCAATTATCCCAAACGGTATCGTAATTTTAATGATATTAGGGTCTACTTGGTCTAATTTTGCATTAAACCAAAAACTAACATTTTGAGAAATTTGGAAGTATGAAGCCATTGCAGCAGACACACTGCTTAAAAATGTTCCAATAACTGTCCCAATAATCGCTAACCGAACTGGCGATAAACCATTTTGAAGGAGTGAACCAAAACCAAACACGATACCTGCTCCTAGTGCAGAACCAATCATTGAACATACAACCATACCAATTGATGACATTCCCGGAAGAAAAATCATACAAAGTGTAATAACAAAGGCTGCCCCATCCGTCACACCCATAATAGAAGGGGATGCAAGATAGTTTCTTGTCATCCCCTGCATAAGTGCTCCTGATATGGCTAGAAATGCTCCAACTAAAAGAGCTGCAACTACCCTTGGCAAACGTGAAGTAATAATAATATTATGATTTACATCGCTTGAATCAAAATGAAATAATGCGTTCCACACCGTTTCAGCATCAATACTTTTCGCCCCATACAAAATAGAAAGTATAACTGTAAATAAGATGAGTATGGGTGCTATACATAATATAGTTACTGGTACTGCATTCGTTTTCTGCATATCATTCAACGCACCTTACTTAATATATTATTTAGATAAATTTTTCACTGCTTCTTTTAAGAATGCTGTTTTACTCCAAGCAGTACCACCTTGTGCCATTGGATCCACAACGTTTACAAATACTTTCTTTTCTTTCGCAGCATTCATACTTTGCCAAATTGGATTACTTTCAATTTCTTCTAGCACTTTCGGGTTTTTATTTTCAGTTGTTTCATATTGTAAGAAAATATAATCTGGGTTTAGTTCAGCAAGTTTTTCAAATGAAATTTTCTCTTGTGCTTTTACAGTTTTCAATTGTTCTGGAACAGTTAATCCAAGATCTTTATAAATTACAGGATTGAAGTATACTCCTTCTGGGTATAGGAATAATTCGTTTGCTCTTAGTCTGATTACAAGGACTTTTTTGTCTTTTAACTTATCTCCTAGTTTTGCTTTTGCTTTTTCAGCGTCCGCATTGTAATCTTTAATAATTTTTTCTGCTTTATCTTTTTTGCCAGTTAATTCTCCCATTAACTTTAAGTTATCCTCCCAATTTGTTGAAACATGTGATACCGGGAATGTAGGAGCTACTTTCGTAAACTTTTCAGCTGTTTCTGCTGGGAATTTCGTACTAGATGTAATAACGTCTGGTTTTAATTGAAGTAATGTTTCGAAATTTGGTTGCATTTTCTCACCAACAGATTTCGCACCTTCTAAATCTTTCTCCAGATACTTTGGTAATTTACCACCAACCGTAATCGCACCAACTGGTTTAATTCCAAGTACTGCTGCATCTTCCATTGACTCTAAACTAGCTGTTGCAATTTTATCTACTTTTGCTGGCACTGTATATTCTTTACCTAAATATGTAATTTTTCGTTTTTCGTCTTTTTTCGTCTCACTAGCCTTTGTCTGTTGAGTTTTTTCTCCTGAAGTTTTATCCGCACTATTACATGCTGCTAGTCCTACACTTAAAACTGTTACCATACCTAATGTAAATAACTTCTTATTCATCTTTAAATATCTCCTCTCGAATTTCCAAACTATATTCTCAATAAAATTTAACTATATAAAACTTGTCCTACATATATATTTTATTAGATTAATAATTCTATCCAGAACTCATTCTCGTTCACTTCCCCTAAGCTATAATTCTTTTACACCTCACCCATTGATAATCTTTTTCATTGATAATGATTATCGTTACTAAGTATATATTTAATATGCAATTATTTCAAGAAAGATTTGAAAAATTTTAACAAACTGAATTAAAAAAGAAGTATCCGCCTAATGTTAGGTAGATACTTCTTTTTTTAGAAATTTATATGTAATTCAACTGGGCAATGGTCTGACCCCATTACTTCACTATTAATTTTCGCCGCTATTATTTGGTCTTTCATTCTCTCGGAAACAACAAAATAATCTAAACGCCATCCAATATTTTTTGCTCTTGCTCCCATTCGATACGACCACCACGAATATGCACCTTCCTGATCAGGATATAGATAACGATACGTATCAATAAATCCTTCTTCTAAAATACATGTAAACTTCTCTCGTTCCTCATCAGAGAATCCAGGGTTTTTACGATTACTTTTTGGATTTTTTAAATCGATTTCTTTATGGGCAACGTTTAAGTCGCCGCAAAAAACAACTGATTTCTTCTCATCCAATCGTTTAATATAGGACCTGAAATCATCTTCCCATTTCATTCTGTACTCTAAACGCTCTAATCCTCGTTTGGAGTTTGGTGTATATAACGTAATGATGTAAAAATCTTCGAACTCTAAAGTAATAACTCGTCCTTCTTGATCATGCTCTTCAATGCCTAAACCGTATGTAACAGAAAGCGGTTCTTTTTTCGAAAAAATAGCTGTCCCTGAATATCCTTTTTTCACAGCATAATTCCAGTATGTATAATAGTCCTCTACATTTAAATCAATTTGCCCCTCTTGTAATTTAATCTCTTGTAAACAAAATATATCAGCATTTGATTCCTCTAGATATTCTAAAAATCCACCTTTTGCGATAACGGCACGTAAACCATTTACATTCCACGAAATGAACTTCACTTATAGTCCTCCTCTTGATGTTTCTTTCCAAATTTCATGCTACCACAAAATAGAAAAACAAGCATATTTTCACCTTTGTAATCTTGCTCTTACATTTATGAATACATACATACACACTTTATTCAGGTTATACTAATTTCAGAGGTGATGTTCTTTGCACAATGAAAGAGTTACGTTAACAAATGAGCATTGGCAAGCAATTATTCATAATGATTCTTCCTATGATAGCAAATTCTTTTATGCCGTGAAATCAACCGGGGTTTTTTGCCGACCGTCATGCAAATCAAGAATACCGAATAAAAACAATGTACGAATTTTTCATCATGCAGAGCAAGCATTAAGTGAAAACTTTCGCCCGTGCAAACGTTGTAAACCAAATGGGCTCACTTTACCTAATGAAGAGTGGGTAGAACAAATTAAAGAGTATATCGAAAAACACTTTGATGAATTATTAACTCTAGACATACTTGCGGAAATGTGCCATGGTAGCCCCTTTCATTTACAACGCACTTTCAAAAAAATGACAGGAATAAGTCCGATAGAATATATACAGCAGTTCAGAATTGTTAAAGCAGCAGAACACCTTTTACACACAAATCAACCCATTAAAGAAATTAGTACTGCCGTCGGGATAGAAAACCCAGAATATTTCGCAACTTTATTTAAAAAGAAAACTGGATTTACCCCTACTGAATATCGAAAAAAGAATGAAATGAAAGAGGGATACAATAATGAATTCTTACAAAAATAATTATATATATTGGACGCTACTTACACATGCAAATTGGAAGTTTCATATTGCTGCAACTGAAACTGGACTATGTTTCATTGGATCACAAAACGAAACCTTTGAAGAAGTAAATATATGGGCTAGAAAAAAACTGCCTCAACATATATTGATCCATAGTCCAGATTACTTACAAGTATATACAAAAGAAATTATCGAGTATTTAGAAAACAAGAGAGAAACCTTTACATCCCCTATCGATGCTTACGGAACTGCATTTCAATTATCTGTTTGGAGTACGGTACGTGAAATTCCTTATGGAAAAACATATTCTTATACAGAAATTGCAGATAGAATTCAAAAACCTACAGCGGTACGTGCCGTTGCGGCTGCTATTGCTGCCAACCCAATTCTCATTACGATTCCTTGCCACCGTGTTATTGGAAAGAATGGTAAACTAACTGGTTTTAGAGGGGGATTAGAAATGAAGAAAGAATTGCTTGCATTAGAAAAATTACAGGTGGAATTCATATGACAGCCGAATATAGTAACGCATTAACTTTAACAGTTCCAACAGAATTTAGTTTTCAAGAAAATTTACGCTATCTATCCCGTTCTAACAATGAATGTATGTTCCACATTGAAGATAACAAAATTTATAAAGTTATCCCTTTTCACGATGTAAATCCTTTAGTTGAAATTAGTATGAATGCGGATGATACTATTCAAATACGTTTTTTAGGAGAAGCCTATATCTCTGCAAAACCGATACACGATGCTGTAGCTAACTATGTAACTGAATGGTTTGATTTAACTACTGATTTAGCTCCCTTTTATACATTAGCTAAACATGATGTACTCCTTCAAAGACCAATTGAACAATATTATGGCCTTCGTACTTTAGGTATTCCAGACTTATTTGAGGCACTTTCCTGGGGAATTATCGGGCAACAAATTAACCTCACATATGCTTATACACTAAAAAGAAGATTAGTCGAGACATTTGGAAGTTATGTAGAATGGAACGATAGAAAGCATTGGATATTCCCTTCTCCTGAAACAATTGCCAATTTACACGTAGAGGATCTCAAAAACTTAAAAATGACCACTAGTAAGTGTGAATATTTAATCGGTATTGCAAAGCTTATTACAGAAGGAAAACTATCAAAAGAATCTTTACTACAAACACAAGATGTAAAGATTGCTGAAAAACAATTAACTGCTATACATGGTATAGGTCCGTGGACTGCTCACTATGTTTTAATGCGCTGTTTACGATTCCCTTCCGCTTTTCCAATTGACGATGTTGGTTTGCACAATGCAATTAAATATATAACAGGTTCTAAAAGTAAACCGACTAAACAGGAAATAAAAGATTTTGCGGCAAATTGGATCAACTGGGAGTCTTACGCAACTTTTTATTTGTGGCGAGTATTATACTAAAAAACCAAGTAGCGTTTTTGCACTACTTGGTTCTTTTTTAAGCTTGTTCTTCAAATCGTCTTACAATTTCTATAATAACTTGAACAGCTTTTTCCATAACATCTACCGAAACATACTCAAATTTACCGTGATAGTTTTCACCACCTGTGAAAATGTTTGGGGTTGGTAATCCCATATACGATAATTGTGATCCATCTGTTCCACCGCGAATCGGATGAATATTTGGTTCGATATTTAAACTTTTCATTGCCTCATATGCAATATCAACAATTTCTCTCACTGGTTCAATCTTTTCAAGCATGTTATAGTATTGATCATTCATTTCTAAAACGACTGCATCTCGTCCATACTTCTCTTGCATTTGCTTCACAATATTTTCAACGTTATGTTTACGCACTTCAAAATTTTCACGATCAAAATCTCGAATAATATAATACGCTTTACTTTGCTCAACATCACCATTTAAAGAAAGTAAATGATAGAATCCTTCATAACCCTCTGTATATTCTGGTGCCTCTTCTACTGGTAAATAGCTATTAAACTCCATAGCAAGTTTAGTTGCGTTACGCATTTTATTTTTCGCTGTTCCAGGATGTGTATTCGTTCCGTTAAACGTTAACTTAGCACCTGCAGCATTAAAGCTTTCATACTCTAAACCACCTAATGGACCTCCATCCATCGTATAAGCAAATGAAGCGCCAAACGCTTCTACATCAAAATGCGCTGGGCCGCGGCCAATTTCTTCATCCGGCGTAAACGCAACTCTAATTTTCCCATGTTTAATTTGCGGATTATGTATTAAATAATTCATTGCAACCATAATTTCTGTAAGACCGGCTTTATCATCTGCTCCAAGAAGTGTCGTACCATCAGTTGTAATAATCGTATGGCCTTTATAAGATGGTAACTCTGGGAATTGTTCTGGTGTTAACACAACATTTAGCTCTTCATTTAACGTAATTGCGTTCCCGTCAAAGTTTTCATGAATTTGTGGTTTTACATTTTTTCCTGTAAAATCTGTTGCTGTATCTAAATGGGCTAAAAAACCGATTACAGGAACATCCTTATCCGTATTAGCTGGAAGTGTTGCCATTACATACCCGTTATCGTCCATCGTTACTTCTGTTAACCCAATTTCTTTTAGCTCTTCCACTAATAACTTACCAAATTCAATTTGTCCAGGTGTTGTTGGCACTGTATGACTGTCTTCATTTGATTGCGTATCAATCTTTACATATCTCGTAAATCTTTCAATAAGTTCTTGTTTCAAATTCATTCACTCCCTTTTATACTTCTTTCTCTATTATAATCCTTGAGACGAAATATTTTAACTTTTTTGACTGTGAATACATATATTTCATTTGTATTTTAGCTATTTTAAATACCGGCTGAAAAGTCGTAAAATTTGTACATTAAAACCCTTACATGTAATATACATAATTATACAATATGGGAGGTTTTAAAAATGAGGCTAACTCTCTTTCGCTATTTTCTTTTTTTCTTAGGGTTAATTTTCTTTGGGCTTGGAAATGCTCTTGCAGTCAAAGTAAAATTTCTCGGTTTACATCCTTGGGAAGTTTTAAATATGGCTCTCTACCAAAGGTTTGGATGGACGATTGGTACGTGGAGTGTCATATGTGGGTTATGTCTCGTTCTCATTTCTTTACTAGTAGATCGAAAATATATAAATGTGGGAACATTTTTAAATGCACTACTTATCGGTCCCATTATGGACTTTTTCTTACAATCAAATATTCTTCCAAACGCTAGTGATTATTTATGGATAAACTTACTCATTTTATTTTCTGGTATTGCCATTACAGGTATCGGTGGAGGTATGTATGTTGCGGCTGGAATTGGTGCTGGACCTCGTGATGGATTCATGCTTACTATTTCCGACAAAACAGGTCTATCTATTAGCCGTGCTCGAATCATTGTAGAATGCATTGTACTAGTTATTGGATTTATGCTAGGGGGTCCTGTTTTTATCGTAACTTTTCTGTATACCTTTATTCAAAGTCCAATCTTTCAGCAATCATTTAAGGTATTTCAAACACTTTTACATACTCTACATAACAAAAAGAAAATTAGTGAACATGTTTAAAGTACAATTTAATACAAATAAATTCACCCTATTTACGATTCTCACCGCAAATAGGGTGTTTCTTTTTTATTCCATAATTTAAGAAGATATACTAATCATTCACAATAAAAGTATATACATCGTTATAAATACAACCATTTACTTTAATCACATACTTCCCTGGTTTACTAAAACGAATTGTGTATTTGTTTAGCTGAATTGCTTCTTTATCTCCAGAAAGAACATCAATGCTTCTGCCACTTAATACATATAATTCATTTAGATTCATCGATACATCAATTGCATTGAAATTCTCCTTTTTCACTTGTTGTACTTCCGCAGCGCTTACACTTGGTTCTAAAAACAGTAGTCCACTTAATCCAATCGTCCCCGCTAAAGCAACTCCCGCAAACTTTTTAATTTGTTTCATTACAATGACCTCCTTATAGATTTTGCGTAAAGGTGATGTCCTCCCTTACACCACAAAGCCTATATGTAATGAAATAAAAAGTAAACGAGGACAGTAAGACAAACTTCTACATCTTTTTCTCCTATTGAATATAAATCCAACGTTTGGAGTTTTGTCACATTTAAAATTGTTTACTTAAACCAACTTTCAATTATATTATTCAGAAACTGAATAATTACTTATTGATTTAACATTCTAAAAATAGTTGATAAAAATACTTTCTATTGAAATAAAAAAGATTTTGCTATAAAAGTAACTTTTACAACAAAATCCATACAACCAACTTTATTCCGCTTTCCATAATCTCTCTACATTCATTAATTGTTCTTCTTTAAACTCCATCTTATATATATCTGGTTTTGACGTATTCATTAAAAATTCAAAATCATATTGTTCATCAAAATAGTTCATCATTAATGTCATGACAAGACCATGTGTACCAATTACAATTTTTTGTCCTTGAAAATCCATTAAGATTTCTTTTAATACTTTCGCTACTCTTCTCCGGCAATCCGTATATGACTCTCCTTCCGCTAGTGCAAAGTCAGGATTAGAGAACATCTTCTGTACAAGCGGATACACTTCTTTATCTGATATAACTTGATCACCACTGGAAAACATACATTCTTTAAGATTTTCATATATTATTATTTCTTTTTCATAGAAATCGGCTGTTTTTTCTATCGTTAATACAGCTCTCTTATATGGACTTGAAATGAAAGTATCGATTCCCTCTGTTTTTAATATATTTGTTACTCTATGAGCGTCTAAACTTCCCTTTTCGGTTAAACCACGTGTTCTTTCACCCTCTTCTAATTTTGGTGATTCACCGTGCCTAACCATATAAATATATGTATTCATACTTCCTCCTTGAAAATATTCATTTGTTTTTTATAAACTTTACTGATTTGTTCGTCTAATCCATTCTCCTACTAAACTCTCAAATAATTCAGGCTGTTCAATTTGCAAATTATGCCCTGCCATATCTAACACCGCTAATGTCGCTCTTGGGTAACCATCAATAATTTCTATAATATCTTGATAACCTACCGATATATCTTGTCTTCCGGCTAATAACAGAACAGGTTTCTCATATTTCTTACGGTGAAAATCTATAGTAAGAGAGTAATTTTTTTGCAACCTTTCAATAAACTCATAATTAGCAACATCTAACCCCGGCTTAATTTCCTCTTGAAATCGCTTATATGTATATTCATTTGCTATTACTGCTAACTCGCTAAATTCTTCTCTTTCGGTAGAAGTTAACGTATTTAAAAACTCCTTATCTTGTACAATTATCTGTTTATCCGGTAAACGTCTTTCTTTTTGCATCGCAACAACCACAGGACATATTAATAATAGTCCATTGACTCTCTCAAACATTTTTGAAAGTATCCCTCTAGCTAAATATCCGCCGAAAGACTCTCCTACTAGTAAAAAATCTTTCTTTGGAATGATTTCTTCAATAAACATAGTTAACACTTCTAATATATGATCTGAACTATTTATCCAATCTGGAGCGTTCGACTTTCCCATTCCAGGTAAATCAATATATATTCGCTTATAACCTTCATCTTTTTGAAATACTGATTCCATACATTTCATCATTAACCTATGATCGGGCGCACAGCCATGTATAATAAGAACCGGTTTCCCCTCTCCAACAACTTCATAGTATATTTCCGCATCTTTAATTCGCCATAACATAAAAAGCCCTCCCTATTTATACATCCCTTTTGAATAGAAACACTAGCCAGCCTATAAGAATACACGCTCTCAATTTACACCCCCTAAAATTGATTGTCAAATTTGAATCTTCAGACTAAAAACAGATCAGCTTCCTTCTATTTTTATTTCCTAGAAGGAAGCTGATCTATTTTTACCCTATCATAATTTGAAACCTTATTCTTATTAGTTTCGTTACCCCTTATTTTTCTATTTTCATTAACACGATTCTCCAACCATCTGGATCCTCTATCGTTATCCCCTTATCTTTCCAATATGGATTTTCTGGTTCCACTTCATCGTATCCCAATGTATGCAGCCTTTTACTCACCTTCTTCATTTCACTATCTTCACTCATATAAAATACAAGTAAATTATCTTTTGTCGGAGCTGGACAAGGACTCCCATCAATATGTCTTGTAAATTCTAAATGATACTCTTCATCTGGGAGCCCAAACATGACCCCATCATAACCTTCATGATCGTAAAATTCACCTATACGTTTTAAGCCTAATCCTTTTTCATAGAATGCTATAACCTCTTCAAACTTATCCGTCGGACGTGCGATTCGAAACTTTACTAAATTTTTCATGATTTTCCTCCCATACTAAAAATTTCATACATGATTACGTATTATTGTACATACATAACACATTTTTGAAATCACTCATTAGTATAAGAATAAATACATACAAAGGTCTTACTTAAAATAACCTCTATTAGCCAAAAATTAAAATTCAAAAAAGCCTTTATCATTTTATATGCAATTTTGCATCTCTACTTTCAAATCACTAAAAAACCTTTACAATTCAAAAGATGACTAAATATACAATTTCTATTTAAAATCTTTATGCAGTATATACTATCAAATGCAATATTTCTCATTTTTTAGAGCAATTATACTTTTCAAAACTTCCTTATAAACATGATTTTTATAAGGAAATCTGATACAATTCTTAAATAATATTATTATGTATAGATATTACGAATATAGTGCATAATTAAAGAAGGTGATTTTATTGAAATTAAATAAAAATTTACAACTATGTATATTAATTGGAACATTAATATGTTATTCAATCTATTTTATGTTTTTTTATCTGTTCCCCACTCATTTTTCAAATTCGGATGTACGCTTCGCTTCACTTATTGTTGAAGCCATTACATTTGTATCACTCATTTATTCTATATATTCTAAAAAAGTTAGTTCAAATCCATTTTGGATATGTATCACGATAGCAATTGGTAGTTTTTTATTAGGAAAAATAGTATATACATATCAAGAGAGCTTCTTCAAAATTCCAATACATCGTTTTACTATTTCTGATGTGTTTTATATGCTTTTTCTACTCTTCTGTCTTATCGCTTTCTGCTATAAAATCCTAAAAGAATGCAATAAATGGGAAAAAGCATTCTTTATTTGTGATATATGCATAGTACTTACTTCCATATTCACATTAGAGTGGTATTTATTTAATCAACCAAATTTAAATATATTCTCTCTTTCACTAGGAGATGTTTTTCTTTCATTTCTATATCCAATTGCAGATTTATTATTCCTTCTACTAGGTGTTAGTCTCTTTTTCCGTCCAACAATTTTTAATTCTAAACGGAAAATTTATATCTTTATTTTTGTATTAATAAGTTCTGCAACTTTTAACTATATTTATTTTTACTTACATAACCATTTATCAACTGAAACGATAACATTATTACGTCTTTTATATAGAATACCTATATTACTTATTGCAATAGCTGGATCTATTTCAGAAGATCGTAATAGTCATAAAAATTATTTCATTGTAAACCCTATAATAGGAAAAAAGGCTTTAGTTGTATTTCCCTATCTTGCTGTTGCAATACTAATCGGGTTTACATTAAAGGAACAAACATCATCTTCCACTCTCATTACGGGAAATTGTATTACTTTTATTTTCGTACTCATTCGTCATTCTATTGTACGTATGCAAAACAATTCCCTAACTAAACGTTTACAGGCATTTAATGCTCAACTAGAAGAAAAGGTTACTTTACGGACTTCAGATTTAGTTCATAAATCTGAGGCTCTATCTCAAAAGCAACAAAAATTCAAATCATTATATGAATATCATCCTGACCCTATTTTTACAATTGATTTAAATGGCGTATTCTTAAATGTAAATAAAGCTGGAAGTATACTACTCGGTGCACCAACGGATGAGTTACTTGGTGAAACTTGTTTTTCGATTATTTTAGATGAAGACAAATATAAACTAGCATCTGCATTAGAAAAAGTGAAACAACAAGAATCAGCATCCTTACAACTTAGTTCTCAATATAAAGATGGATTTACTTATTCTTTATACGTTACCATCGTCCCTATTATGATAGACGGGCAAATTTCAGGAAGCTATATTATGATGAAAGATATTACTGCGCTAAAAAAACAGCAAGAAGAAATAAAATATTTAGCATTCCATGATACTGTAACGAAAATTGGGAACCGTGCCTTTTTCCATAAGAAATTAAAAAGAATTATAAAAAATGGTAAAACGACAGAAAGCGAGTTTGCATTATTATATTTGGACTTAGATCGCTTTAAAGCAATTAATGATACACTTGGACATTCGGCAGGAGATCACATATTAGAAGAAGTAGCGAAGCGATTCCAATCATGTCTTCCATCACATACTCATCTATCAAGAATCGGTGGCGATGAATTTACAATCTTAATTGAAAACTATACTGACGAAGATTCCTTATTCGAGTTATGCAACCAGTTATTTGAATGCATGGAAAAATCGTTTGTCATATATGAACATACATTAACTTTATCACTAAGTATCGGCATCGCTATTTATCCACATTCCGGAATCGATACCGCTACACTTCTGAAAAACGCTAATGTTGCAATGTATGATGCGAAAGCAAAAGAACTTAATTCTGTCTCTATTTATGATGATGTAATTGCAAAAAAAATTGAAAGACGATTGCGATTAGAAAAAGATTTACCAAATGCAATTCAAAATGAAGAATTGTTCCTTTTATATCAACCTCAAGTTGATAGCAAGTCTAACAAAATTATCGGTGCTGAAGCTTTAATTAGGTGGAATCATCCTGAATTAGGTGTTATTTCTCCATACGAGTTTATTCCGATTGCAGAAGAAACGCTACAAATCATTCCAATAGGAAAATGGACACTACAACAAGCTTGTGAGCAAATGAAACGTTGGCACACAAGCGGATATTCACATTTGAAAATAGGTGTAAATTTATCTGCTAAAGAATTTGAACAAGAAGATTTTGTAAAGTCTATTTCTGCTACATTAACAAATACAGGTTTACCAGCAAGTTCTCTTGATCTTGAATTAACAGAACGAATTGCAATGATGGATGAGCGAGAAACATTAATAAAACTGCGTACACTAAAGAGCTTAGGCGTTCACATTTCAATTGACGACTTTGGTACTGGTTATTCTTCGCTAGCCTATTTACCTTTATATCCAATTGATACGTTAAAAATCCCGAGAGAATTTATTACAATGTCTGAAACATGTGACGATGGAATGGAAATTATTAAAACGATCATCACATTAGCAAATACATTAGGAATGTCAGTTATCGCTGAAGGTGTAGAAACGAAAGAACACGTGAGTTTCCTTCAAAAAAATAAATGTCAGTTTATTCAAGGTTACTATTACAGCAAGCCTATTCATGCTGATTCATTTTCTACTCTTCTCAAAAAAGGTGTTCGTTATAACCATTAGCGCAAATACATACAAGGAAAAGGAAAGAAGAGCCCGTCTCCTCTTTCCTTTTTTGTGCTTTTTAACTTTTCATTTCCTTCACATATCATTTATGTAAGTAGTTACTAATACATTTATGATAACAGACTTGAATAGGAGGGAATTACATGAACCACGACAATCCAAATCATAAACTTTACAAGAACATTCCTCTATCCCTCTTCTCAATAAAAAATGAGCTAAAACAAAAATGCACCAACGTAAATAGCTTTCTTTATCCCCTTTCAAAAGAAGAAGAAATACTCATACATACAATTAAAGAAAGAACAAAATTATTAAATCAAAATAATGTGACAAGAACTCGCGCTTACTATCAATTTTACAAAAGATATCCTGAAATACATTGGGCATTACTTGGACATATGGTTTCACGTAACGGCGGTTGGAACATGACAGATTTAAAGGGGGATTTATATACGAAGTTGTTATCTGAGAAAGATCAATTTACTTTCTTTTCTTTTTTAGAACGGGGGAATTGGCTTATCTTTCAAGATGTGTATCCACAATTTTTGTTATATGAACAGAGTGTAAAAAAATCCAAAAATCTTTTTTATCTCCTCCCTCATCTCAATGTGTCAACATTTATGGAAACGATGTGGAACTTTTTTTGGAAAACCGGAAACAAACAAATATTAGCTATTTCCACTATTATTAATGAACAAAACTACTTAGAAAAAAGAGTAATTCAAAATAAACACTTCAAAAAAAATGTACTAAATAGTATTGGATTCAAACTTTTTGATTTCTTTCAATTTAATCATATCCTCTTCCCTTTCTGCGAAGAAAAGCCTATACAGAAAACAAAATTAATTGGTGATACAATGAAACACTTCACTTCCTTACACGAACGAATTTTGCTCGGAAAAAGATTATATGCACTATTATTTCATGATGAGTATGTTTTAGCTCGTATACTACAATGGGCTGACACTCATCCACACACTGGATCACGAAAAGATTATTGGCCACATTTATTTTCAAGCGTAAATGAATCCTTTTCAAGAGAGTTTTATAAACGAAGAATAAAGAAATGCCAATTAAAAAGTGATGCCTACCGTATATATAGCCCTGCACTTATGTATGCATGGAAAAATATGAAACATGAAGAAGCAGAATATGAAGATTGGTTTAACGACTGGCAAGTCATACATTATTTAACTGATAAGGAGGAAAGGATACATGGACAAATCACAGAAGACTACTGTAAAACACTCGAAAAGATTGAACTGGCCATTCTTGCAAAGAAAAATGTTCTCCTTCGAGAAGAAGAATAACCTTTTCGCATTAGTCGTTACAATCTTACTCTCTTCTATTATCGGCACTTGCTTAGATGCTTTCTTTGTTACGAAACAAATATATTCCTTTCCGGTTAGACCATTCTCATCCATATTTTCAGTTAACATAGGCTTTACTTTGTTTGTACTACCGATTTTAACAATAATTTTCATACAAATTTCAAAAAACCTATCTGTATTTTCTAGGATTCTATTTATTGTTTCAATAGGTATTTGTGCTAGCATTTTTGAACAGGTTGCTGAAAGATTAGGTTTCTTTATTCATAGCGGAGATTGGAATCATACATACTCTTTATTTGGCTATATGATATTCTTTTCTTTTATTTGGAAAGTATATCATTTCATACAAAAATAAAGAGATCATTATAGATCTCTTCTTAAGCATAATCTTTAGTTATTGCTAATGGCGCAAGGGTTTGAAGGCTTTTAGATCGTAAACGATAGGCAACGACTTTCTTCTTATATTGCTTTATTACGTCAACGTGTTCCTCATAGCTGTATAGAGAAAATCTAATCTCTTTATTCCCTTTTTTCGTATCAATGACGATTGGTGTTCCTTCTCCGTGCGGTGGAAAATAATGTTTATCTAAAAATAAAGCTTCATTAAATTCATGAATAACTTGTAGTTTCATTTCCCCCTCTATATTTTTTCCATCTATCGATATAGAGGTATTCTCCTCATCAAGTTTTTGATGTAATTCAAATCTACTAATAATAGATTCTACAACTGAAGTTGGCATACTAGAAACGAGTACTTTAAGGGCACCAAAAATAAATAATGTAACTATAAACCATGTTGTCACTTTCATCATCTCCATTACAATTTAAAATATAAATTTCGTTCCATATGGTACAAATATACTGATGAGTATTCCTGTTACAATCATAGTCACCGAACCGATTGTCGCTTCTTCAAACCACTTTAATGGTAAAATACGAGTGGAAAGGAGCAGAAACAGCATTAACATTCCTATTAAACTTCCTGGCATTGATAAATGGAATACTCCTTGAATCCACGTACCAACTAAACTAAATACATACAGCACGCCTACTTGAAGTAAAAGCGTCACGTACTTCATTTCTTTCCCTCATTTCAATATTACGTATCACTATTATGAAATCTCATTTAATGTTTCTGCAAACCTCGTAATTCCCAGTTGAATTTGTTCGACATTTACTCTCCCAAAAGTAAAACGAATATATTCATTCTTAGTACCTAAAACACTCCCCGGGACAAACGCTACACCGTGTCGTATAGATTCACCTAATAAATGATATTCATCAAATGTTCCTTGCACTTTGCACCATAAATGTATTCCACCCTCTGGAACAAAAAATTCAACCTGGTCCCCTAATATTTCTTCAAGCTTTCTAATTAACGCATCTCTTCTTTCCTTCAATTGTCCGCGGAGCATTGTAATATGTGCATGAAAATCTTCTGATTCTAAAAATTGATTTGCCACCCACTGCGTAAATACGCTATGGCCAAAATCAACTTGCTGCTTTGCATCCGCTAAACGTTCTATTACACGCATTGGGCCAATTACCCAGCCAATACGTAATCCTGATGCAACAATTTTTGATAATGAACTTATATAAAGAACATTGCCGTTTTGATCCATTGATTTTAATGTTGGATTCACTTCTCCATTAAAGGACGTTAAACTATACGGATCATCTTCTACAATCGGTATACCAAATTCAGAAGACAGTTCTAAAATCTTTTTACGTCTTGCTAATGACAGCACAGTTCCCGTTGGATTTTGATAATCTGGATTTAAAAATACCATGCGAATACGATGCTTTTTATGCAAATCAATTAGGTCATCTGGATTCATTCCATGCTGATCAACAGGTAAATGAAATATTTTTAAACCAGCAGATTTAAACATCGGCAATGAGAAACAATACGAAGGGTCCTCAATTGCAATCGCATCACCAGGTTTTAATAAGCACTGAACGATAAGATTAAGTGCTTGTTGTGCTCCAGATGTAATAAGAATAGAATTCGAATCTGCTTCAATTTGTTTATATTGCTGAACATGTGCTACAATTGTTTTTCTCAACATTTCATTTCCAAGTGGATGGTCATAACCGAGGTTTTCCATAAATGTTTTCTCCGACAAGATCGTTCGGAATCTATCACTTGGAATTAATTCTGGTGATAATTCACCACTCGCTAAATTAATTAAGTCGTCTTTTTGCGTTTCCGTTCGAATTTGTTGAACGAGTGGTACATTAGGTAAGAACGATCCATCCTCAACGTACCTACCCCAGTTCGGTATTCGTTTATGTGACACACCCCATATGTCTGTATTCACCCGTGTTCCGCTTCCTTTTTGCCGTTCTACTACTCCAAGTGATTTTAATTCTTCATATGCAGCAACTATCGTACTCCGGTTCACTTGTAATTCTTTTGCTAACATACGCTCAGAAGGTAACTTGCTATCAGAAGGAAACTCACCCGAAGAAATACCCCTTTCAATATAATCTGCGATTTGTTTATATACAGGCGTCTTATCTGCACGATTTGGTTTCCATTCCATATAGTTGCCTCCTTTCAAAGCTAACTATCCTCAATTTATTACTAACAGTATTTACCGTAAAAATAGTATTAATTAGTCCCATTTTCTCATCCTAAAATGGATATATTAAAATAGCTCCGTTTCTGAATACTCGATAGCTTCTGAAATTCCAGCTTCATACTCTCGTTGCAGTTCTGTTACAAACTATCAAATTATTACCGCATACCACGTTACCCCAACAAGTAGTACGAAAAGAAGGATAATATAAATAGTTGATAAGTTTTTCACATTTCTTTTTGTAGACTTGCCGTAATTCTCCTCCACATTCCGTGCAACTAGTACGGTTCCAAACAGTGATCCAATTACAATAATAACGACTAGTGAAATCGCAAAGCTCATAGTATTTTCACCTCTCTAAGGCCAGTCTATTTTTATTAAGAATTTCCTCTTTAAAACGTTAATAACATACTACCTTTCTTCTCTTATCATAATAGATGTTTACAAAAAACGGACCAACCACTTTTATGTTTTTTTGCTCATCCACTTTAAAAATAAAAAGCAACTGAACACTTATGATCAGTTGCTTTTTTGCAGGATTATTTATGCTAATTTTCATTTGAAATTAATTTGATTTAAAAGTTTAGCCTTTTCATAATGAAACATCGATTGAGATAACTCAAAAATTGTTCCATTTACAAGATACACTGTTTTTTAATAAGAAGGACGTATTTTATCGCTTCTTACTCTCATCATCTTTAATCTCTTATTAATGACTTATTCGCTCTTATAACTTCTTGATACAGCAATGGTGACCACTTTTCATTTATGTAGTCTTGAATGATCCAACCTACTCTTGTAGGACTCTTTTGTTTTATATAGTTTGCAATTTCAGGATTTATATAAGAGGCATAGTAATATGGACTATTCCATGCTGTACCACCAGAAGACAAGCTTGCAAAATTAATATATAGATGATGTAAATCCTCACTATTATTCATCGTTTCATTGATCGTATCTTTAATAGATTTTACTTTCTCATCATAACCCACTTTATATTTATCTTGTACCGTTACATTTACGTTGTGATTTACAGTTGTCGTAAACGTCTCATTATCTGGCCAATAAAAATTATTATATCCTCCAGATTCATTACTACCGCCATATCTTTTTAGTAGTACAATTTTCCCACGAGCATCTCCAAGTTTTATATTTCCTTCTGTTTTTAAAAAGATAGGATCAACAAAATAATTTTTTTCAAACGTATTACTAAAGGAACCTTCTGCTCCTTTCATATCCTCATACTCTTTTTTTAAAGACATAATAATTGTTTCACTCGGGTTATCTTTTAAAAATTGTTTCGCTTCGTTTATGAATTCGTGTAGGGTTACATAAAGATATAATGGCCCATGATGAAGAACTATCGTATTATCATCTGTTAAACGGCCTCTTATATCAAAAATTCTAGCTCCATGTTCCATTTGATAACGAAAATTATGTTCTTGCGTCATTCCCCATACTTGCTTAATCGGATTTTGCAACTTGAACGTCCCACTATCATGTGTTCCTGGAATTGAAATTCGTGCTAACGGGATATTATCAGGTATAGGTTGCATCCATTTTGACCAATTTTCAAGCTCATTAACAGAGCTAGCCGCAACGACTCTCTTCTCATGTAAAGCAAATACAAATGTGATAAATATCGTACTACATATGAATAATTTCAAAATAAATTTCTTACTGCTCATTATTATTCCTCCTTTTTTTGTTTTATATCAAACTTATTGAATATAATATAATCTAGTGAGTAAAAAATAAATATCATTTCATAAGTATGAAATATTGCATAGAAATAAAGTTAAAAAACATTCATATATCCTGAATTAGAAAAATTTAAAGGAACTTCATCTGAAGCTCCTTTCGTTTACTTTATATTCAATACATATGAACCATCTTTATTCTCATACTTATAGACGTATAAATAATATTTACCTGGCTTTGCATTATAAGTTCCTTTCACTACATTTCCTTCATTTTCACCATATGCTACATAGTTATTTAAATCTGATTCATGATGAAGCACCCATGTCATCCCAATGTTTTGTTCATTTAGTAGAGAAATAGTAATATTTTCTGGTGAGTCAATTTGGAAAGTAAATACATCTACTCTATCACTATTATGTAGTGTCCCTTTCACCGGTGTATGAAAGTTAACTTTATTTGCCTGTATACGTTCATTATTTGGTTCATTTTCTGTTACTTGTAACTCATTCCCACCGTTTGGTTTTCTTTGTCCATACCCTAAGTTAACTAGTATAGACTTCAAATCTGGTAAAACACCAATTTTATCTGCATATGGATCTTTAGATTTTGTTCCTGTGCTCTGGTTGCTTAATATTGCTCTTAGTTCACTCGGTCTATATGGTTGTCCTAAATTTTCTTTCGCAATGCTTTGTACTAAAGTCGCTGCTCCGGCAATAATAGGTGACGCACTCGACGTGCCACTAAAGCTAGATGTATAAAGATTTACAGCACTTCGACTTTGCTCTGCTGTAGTTGTATCTACGTTTTCTCCCCATCCATACACATCAATACGGCTGCCATAATTCGAAAACCACATACGCTCATGAGGGAAAGATGAAGAACCCGCTCCTACCATAATTGCACCTGAATCTTTAAAATCTTTACTATTACGATTTAAAATTTGTTTACCATTTCTATCTTTAAATTGGTCTAAATCATTCCAACCATTTGCTCCAGCTTCTATAATGACAACACCTTTATCTGTACCGGCACGAATTGCATCAAAGATATCTGGTTGTACCTCAACAGGTAAATATTTATCACCATATCCATCAAAGGAAGCTTGTGCCTCTAATAATAAAACATCCCCAGCTTCTAACTGATTCACAGCACTTAATATTGCATCAGCTGTATTATACTGTCCGTTATCTCTTATTTGAGAGATAACCTTTGCTTTCGCTTTTGGCGCAATCCCAATATTACCAACTTCATTGTCCTCAGAGGATACAATTCCTAGTACAGACGTCCCATGACCGACATGTTGATCTATATTTATTCCAGACATTAATTCAATATTTTGATGTACTAAATCCTCATGATTTAATAACCATCCATATTCCATATCAACAAAAGTTATACCATTTCCTTTACCGCCTTGAACTTCCCAGGCGAAGGGCGCATTAATACCGTATGGTGCTGCTTCTAAATAACCTTGTTGTTTAAATCTAGGATTGTTATTAGGACTAAGAGATACACTTGATGGTTGCACTTCTGGTGGCGTTATTTTTTCTTGTTTCTTCATATACACATCTTCTATTAAAGAAGATTTCTTTAACCTATCTACTAGTTCTTCTTTCTGCTCACCATTTTGAGTTTGAAGAATATAGTAGTTTAATAAACTTGTAGATACATTATTGGGTGCTTTCACTTCAAGGTCTTCTATTTCCTCTGGACTTACAGATGTGAATAAACGCGTGAATGTTACATCTGGATATTCTACCAAAAGATCTTCTAGTACTTTGTCGTTCGTTTGAGATTGTATTTGTTTTTCAATACCATCTTCATATGGAAATTTCAAATCCGCTTTAAATTTTACAATGATTTGCTTATCTGTTTCTTGGTCTATTCCTAATTTACTCTGCTGTTCTATAGAATCAGCATGTACACTATTGACAGTACCTCCTATTCCTAAAAGTGTTGTAATGATTACAGTTGACGCACACATTTTTTGAAATATTTTCATTACATCCATCCTCCTATTAACAACTATTAATCATTATATTAATTTATAATGATTTTATTTATATAACATATTCCCTTTCTACTAAATAGATTATAGTAATCAGCAATATGAACTTCAATGTATTTTCATATGCAATATTTCATATTAGAACTCTACAATACATGAATAAGAAACTTATAATGATTATTTATTTTATATGTGCTAATATACTTACATTAATATATTAAGTATATAAATATCCAAAACTACATTACTGAACAGCTTCACCTTAATTTTTTCTTAGGAGGATTTACAATGAAATTATTAAAAATAAAACATATAATCCCTTTATCTGCGGCTGCAATTACATTCATATGTAGTCAAAGTACAGCTGAGGCTTCTACCATTCATACAGTAAAAAAGAATGATACACTTTGGGGCATTAGTAAACAATACGGCGTTTCAATACAATCCATTAAACAGGCAAATCATAAAGGAAACGATCAAACTTTCATTGGCGAACAGTTACATATTCCAGGTGCCACGAACTCAAATAAAATTACCGTTCGTCAAAACGTCAAACCTGCAAACATTAGTGACCAAATTATATATCAAGTTCAATCGGGAGACTCATTAGAAACGATAGCAAAGCGTTACAATGTTACCGTTCAATCTATAAAACAAATTAACAATACAGTCGGAAACAAGCTTTATACAGGACAACATTTGAAAATCAACTCAAGCATTTCAGAAAAAGAAAAAGACTTAATGGCACGCTTAGTTACTGCTGAAGCAGGTGGCGAATCGTATAAAGGAAAAGTAGCAGTAGCGAAAGTTATACTAAACCGTGTAAACGCAAAAGGTTTTCCAAATACAATAACAGGCGTTATTTATGAACCTATTAAATACGGATATGCATTTACTCCTGTTACAGATGGAAGAATTAATCAACCTGCAAGCGCAGAAGCAAAAATGGCTGTAGAAGAGGCTATCTCCACAAATGGAATACATTCTGATTGGCTTTATTTCTACAATCCAAAAACATCAACAGACAAATGGATTACGACACGTCAAACAGTAGCAGTAATCGGTAACCACGTCTTCGCTAAATAACATTTAAATTCATTAACAGACCTATTTACTTAAAAGGTCTGTTTTTTTATATGTAAGATTTTATTAATCATATGACATAGTGATCTTTTAAAACTATCTCTTCTTTCAAATAAAAAATTTGTATTTACTCCACCACTCTGAAAAATTAAGAAAGCATCAAGTTCAAAAACTCCCTCTTTATTCATAAAAGCTATTTCTTAACTTCATAAAATTGTTATACACTAGAAAAATAAAAAACAAACTATTCGTTAGCAGGTGAAAGAATATGTATGATGTTACAATTATCGGCGCTGGAGTAAGTAGCATTTTTATGGCTTATTTACTAGCTAAAAGTAACAAAAAGGTTTTAATTCTGGATAAAGGGAAAGCGTTAGAAGATCGCCATTGTCCTTTAGAGGAAGGAAAAGCGTGTACTTGTACTACATGTGATAAATATTTCGGGTTTGGCGGGCTGGGAAAATCTGAAGGGAAATTTAATTATACAAATGGATTCGGCGGAGAACTTGAGCAAAAAGTCGGTAAAGAAGGCTTTAAACAACTTATGGCTGAAGTAGATGAAATTCTATGTCAGTTCGGAGGAAGCTCTGTTTCAAAATATTCTACAGAAAATCCAACTCTCAATAAGAGAGCTGAAGCTTGTGGTTTGCAAATGCTAACAACAGAAGTACGGCATCTTGGTACTACCCTTTCAAGTGACATTTTTCATCAACTCTATGAATTTTTACTTCCGAAAATAAATATACAATTTCATATAGATGTGCAACATATTATGAAACAGAAAGATCATTTTACAATAGAGACAAATGAAGAAACAGTTCAATCTAAACAACTAGTATTTGCAACTGGGCGTTCCGGAGCAAACTGGTTAAAAAAAATGTGTACTTCTCTAAATATTTCTCAAGAACAAACTCGTGTAGATTTAGGTATTAGAGTAGAGATGAAAGAACACCAATTACGATCTATATTAAAAGATACATTCGAGACGAAACTTTCTTATGAGCAGGAAGATTTCACAGCAACTACGTACTGTATGAATCCAAAAGGACGCATCATTAGAAAGTACGAAGAAGGTTTAGTTATGCCTGATGGTCAAAATTTTCGAGAGAAAGGAACTGGCACACCTAACTTAAATTTCACTTTATTTATCCCACGCTATTTTCCAACTCTCAAAGAAGCAAATCTGTATGCAAGCTCAATTATTAAAAACATTAACCAAGGACGAGATCGAATTGTTATACAGCGCTTAGAGGACTTACTAAAAAAAGAACCTACAACAGCGAACAACATGAAACATAACCGTATACAGCCTACACTACAAGGAGATTATGGAGATTTGAATACAGAAATTCCTCCATTATATATTGAAGGACTTAAAGAATTTTTGTTACGCTTAGAACAATTTATCCAAGAACCGATCGATACAGATACTTTATTATATGGAATTGACGGAAAGTTTTATACTCCTACGATAAAACTCAATAACTATTTTGAAACGAGTATACATGGGCTATTTTTAGTCGGAGATTGTTCAGGCGTCACTCATTCATTATCTCAAGCTGCTGCAAGTGGGTTGTATGTTGGAAAATATTTATCTATGGTTTAAATTCTTTCATTAAGACACCAATTAAATATTTTAAATTTCACAACGCTTTATTTATGTACCTTATCCTTCCCCCGCTAACGATTATCTCATAAAGAATCGGGATTTTAAGAGATACATATGTAACATAACTATGTATGTGAAACTGTTGACATTCAATTCTAACAAATTGAATGTCAACAGTTTTAAAATCCTCTATTCATTTCCACTTTCATTTGTTCGATATTTTGTAACATCATCATAGTGTTTAATATGTTAGGATGTCTATAAGTATTTTTTACTACAACTATGACTTTTTCTGCTCTGTTCTAAAAAATAGATTTACGCTTTAAAATTCCTCATTGTACGTATGTGAATACTTTATATTATTACCTTTAGAAACCATTAGCTAAATGGTTCAGCATACTCTAATAGTTATAAAAACATAATATATAACACAAGTTAAATAAATTACAAAAAGAAGGAGTAAAAATGAAAAATAAAATCAATTTACAAATGCAAAATATAAGCTTTGTTTTAATAATTGCTTTAGGAGTATGGTTAAAAACATATCTTATTACAAGATTCAGTTTTGATTTAAAAATTGAATCTTCTACACAAGAGCTTATTTTGTTTATTAGCCCGCTCGCTGCATCATTAGCTTTTGTCGGATTAGCATTATTTGCAATCGGTGAAAAGCGAAATTATATCGCGCTGTGTATTAATTTTTTATTAACAATCATACTTGTTGGAAATGTAATGTTCTATGATTTTTATAGTGATTTCGTTACGTTACCAGTACTTGGACAAACATCAAACTTTGGCCAACTAGGCGGTAGTATTATAGAAATATTGAACTACAAAATTATACTCGCATTCGTAGACATTATTTTCTTCTTTATTTTATTAAAGAAGAAAGCACTAGTCTTTCAAACAGGACGTGTAACGCATCCGGCACGCTTCGTATATTTTCTCTTAACGGTTGGTGTATTTTTTGCAAATCTACATCTTGCAGAAAAAGAACGACCTGAACTATTAACGAGATCGTTTGACCGGGTCATGCTTGTTAAAAATTTAGGACTATACACGCATCAAGTTTATGATTTAACACTGCAAGTAAAAGCAGGATCACAAAAGGCACTTGCTGATAGTAGCAAATTACAAGAAACAGAAAACTACGTGAAGGCAAACGAAAGTGAGCCAAATCCTAACATGTTTGGTGTAGCGAAAGGAAAAAACGTAATTGTTGTCACTCTTGAATCCTTGCAAACCTTTTTAATCGGCGCAACAGTTAACGGACAAGAAGTTACACCATTTTTGAATGAATTCATAAATGAAAGCTATTACTTTGATAACTTTTTCCACCAAACTGGGCAAGGAAAAACATCCGATTCTGAATTTCTAATCGATACGTCGTTATATCCATTAAATCGAGGAGCTGTATTTTTCACACACGGTAACAATGATTATACTGCGACGCCAGAAATTTTACGTCAGCAAGGTTATTTCACTTCTGTATTCCATGCGAATAATGCAACATTTTGGAATCGTAACATTATGTATTCTGCTCTCGGTTATGATCGTTACTATAATGAACTTGATTACAAAATTACGCCTGAAACAAATTTAAATTGGGGCTTAAAAGATATCGAGTACTTTGATCAATCAGTAGATCTATTAAAAACTGTTGATCAACCATTTTACGCTCGTTTCCTTACTTTAACAAACCATTATCCATTTACGTATGATGAAGATACTAAATTCATTGAACCATATGACTCTGGTAATGGCGTGTTTGATCGTTATATCGTAACAGCACGTTACTTAGACGAATCCATAAAAAAATTTATTGAGCGTTTAAAAGCTGAGGGAATGTATGATGATTCTATTATTGTTTTATATGGTGATCATTATGGCATTTCTGAAAAACATAATCGTGCAATGGCACAGTTTTTAGAAAAAGATCAAATAACAGAATTTGATACTCTGAATTTACAACGCACACCTTTATATATTCATATGCCTGGCCAAACAGAAGGTGAAACGATTTCAAAGCCTACGGGACAAATCGATATGAAACCTACTATTCTCAATTTATTAGGGATTGATACTACGAACGATATTCGTTTTGGTCATGATATGTTTTCAGATGAATATACCGGTTTTGTCGTTTTACGTGATGGTAGCTTCATTACAGACAAATACGCATACAAAAACAACACTTTCTATGACCGCATAACAGGTGAAATTGTAGATTTACCAAAAAAAGAAGCTCAAGCACTCATTAACCGTGCACAAAATGAATTACGAATGTCTGACAAAATTATTGAAGGCGATTTATTACGTTTCTCAGAAAGTAATAAAATTAAAACTGGTGAAGTACAAACTAAAATTAAAGAAACTGAAAAATAATGTAAATATGAAAAGGGAGCAACTCATTACAGTTGCTCCCTTTTATTCTCTTCTAATACATGATGCAGTTTCATATATTTCACTTTTATTCTACGCTTGTCTCTAAACTTACATCTGTATAAGTATGAATCACTTCACATTGACGTAATCTCAATTCAAAGAGCATGATAGAATCATGATAGACTGCAGGATTTGATTTCATTTTATGTAACATCTCTTGTTTTTCTTGTATTTCTAGTTGCATATTTTCTACAGTTTGTTTCAAACAGTTAAATGGATTCCTAAAGAATATATGAATATCTCGCTCTTGTGTGTTTTCAAATAGCTCAAATTGCAAGAAAAATTTCTTCATAATAGAATCCGTTACCTCGGTATAATCTTCATTTTCTACATACTGTTTGTATTTGTTATATAACATAGTTTTATTTTTAGGAAGAACTCCAAATAATTTACCGGCACTTTTCAGTAAAAATTGCGCTGGCGTAAATCGACGTAAAATATTTACTTCATCCATTTGTATGCTAGTCGTCATTCTGTCAGTATCTCTGCGCCAATCGTCAAGCACTTTAAAGTCACATTCTAACTGGATTCGATTTTCTCCAAATAAAGAATTAAGTCCTTCACTAAGTTCTTCTAAGTAAGACTGACTTTGAAGGAGCTCATTATGAGAAGTTGCAATCCAATTTTGCATAGAAAGAGCAAGATAAGGTAATACAGTTTGTTCTAAATATTTATGCACTCTTTCATTCATTGCTTTATTTAGTTCCTTATCCATATGACCGAAATCACTTTCTTCACTCATTAAATCAGAACAGCTCTGTAATATCTTCGGTATATTTTCAGTAAGATCATTTATAATTTCCGTTTTCATTGTACGATATGACTGTGTAATGAAATGAATTTTCTCCCTCTCAAATGCAGTAAGATTATTCATGCTACCGTTTAGTTTCACTATCATATCTTCATTCCACTTAATAGCATCCACGAGATTGTTTTCTTTTTCAACACGTTTATTTAAAAGATATGTAATTGTTTTTCGGATGAAGAACAATAGCTTTTCAGTACGTTCTGCATCAATATTTTTATGATTAAAGTTAAAATGAATAAACTCAGTTAACTCATTTAATTGTTGACTACTTGTATATAACGAAGAATAAGGAAAAATTCTCGCTTGCGGGAAATATGTGTTTATTCTCGCTGCCGTATCTTGTAATACTCTTTTCACTTCTGCTTCACTGTAAATGTTATCGATTTTATTTAATAAGAAATGAATTTGTAAATTTGGTGTATGTTCTTGAATGCTTAATAAAATATCACGCTCTTTATCAGTAAACGGTGAATCCGCATTCAATACAAACAATAATTCATCCATAGAATTTAGATATTCAAATACTTCATCCCTAGTGTCATTATTCCTATTAAATCCAGGTGTGACTACAAATGTAAGTTTATTTTCATTTAAAAATCTACATGGTAATTTAAATTCAACACATGCTCTATCTCTATACGTTTGATGGTGCTGAGACATCATATTATGATAATCAGAGATATCTTCCGTTGTTGTAATTGCAGCATCTGTTATGACGTTAATTTCTGTATGAGCATCATTTTTTAAAACTACTACATTTGAAATTGATTTTTCTAATATATTTTCTCCTAATATAGAGTTGATAAATGTAGTTTTTCCGTTCCCTGAAGTTCCTGTTACTAAAATACGATTTGTTCTTAAATCTGCAAGTTCGTCAACTAACCATCTAAATCGTTGACCTATTTCTATATTGTGCTTTTGTGCCCACTGTGTAATAGATTCAAAAAGATGTAGACTGTACTCTAAAGCATTCACATGATTCATAGAATATGACAGTAGGTTTTCTGCACGTTTTATATTGGATGAATCTATTTGGGTAGGAAAAATTTCATCCCATGCCAATACAGCTGCTGATGGAAATACAGCATAAGACGGATTGACTACTTTTAACCAATTTGTTAAAAGACTTGGAATGATATCGTGTAATTGTCTAAGCATATATTGCCCTTGAATTAATGCAAAGTACGTTTCTTCGTAAAGAGAAGAAATTTTGTCCCATATATCGGACGACTCTATTTCAATATGTAAGAAAAATTCATTTATTGTGTTAAGCCACAATAAGTAATTTTGTTCATTTTTATAACTGTTCCAAAGTGATGAAACCATTTGCGTAAATTGTACTTGATCTACATTATTTAATGTAACTAATGCATCATAAAAATAATCTGGTGAAATATGTTTAGTACATCCTTTATCGATATATCCTTTTAACACCTCAAACCATGGATAAGATTCTATTCGAATTAACTCATTCACAGCAAGCTCTACTGCACTATCAAAATCTTGTTGTTCCTCATAAAAGGAACGGGCAATTTTTGTGACATTCGGATAATCCGGATTTAAAGAAACCGCTTCTTTAATAACAGCGAAAGCTGAGTCAAAATTATTTTGCTCTATGTAAAGAGAAAGTAA
The DNA here is from genome assembly GCF_052928345.1 of Bacillus sp. BSL6. NCBI lineage: Bacteria > Bacillati > Bacillota > Bacilli > Caryophanales > Bacillaceae > Bacillus > Bacillus sp. BSL6. The sequence continues at coordinate 1,054,009 of NZ_JAVGCW010000001.1, read as the reverse complement.
TTGTAATCTAATTTCTGTCATCAATATTATATTATCAGTAGCAATGGAAGTATAAACATTTTCAGCAACTGCTAATTGATTCAGTTCGAAATAAGCATCCGCAATATTTTTTTGTGCCCATGGTGCTAATTCATTACTAACCTTCTCCCATTTAAAAATAGCTGCTTCAAAATCTTGATGCTGATAATAAAATTCACCTTGCGCAAAACGAATATAAGATCCATCAGAAATCTCATTTTTTTCTTCGTTTACATAAGCTTCTCCAAGCACGTCAAGAGGTGGTTTTGTTACATTCTCCATTAGAAATGTTTCATAATACATCTTTTTTATTAATTGTTTTTCTATTCTCATCTTTTCCCCCACTATATCTTGAAAATACATTTTTAAGATATGTCAACACTTTATTTATGTATGCTTTTTATCTTAACAAAGAATATCTTTTGGAAAATTTCATTTTCCTTTCATTTTTCAAGTTAGATTGAATTTTTATGAGAAAAGTTTCAGTTTTTTTTCAATTCCCTTTCAGTTATGAAACAGCATTAAATGTTCCTAATAACATAATAACACTATAATATTCCGCATTATATTATCAGGAAAAGCCTATATAAACCATATTATAAAAACAATTTATGGTGAATATATATGCAAAATTGACTTAAACTATATAAAAGAGCTTGTTAAATAGACCAATATGCTATGTGAATTTCAAATACACCATAATAACTAAAAACAACAATAATAGTGAGCGGCTATTCATACAATATCTTTCTCGAATTGTTTTCCTTTAAAATACTTCAGTAGTTACGTAATTAAATTCCATTAACCTCTATAAATAACTAGTCCAAAAAAAATCTATATGCATATCATGTTATAGTAAAGAATTCAGGAAATCCTAAAAGGAGGCATTTTCATGTTTGAAGATAAATCTAAAATAAACTACCCATATGAATTTACCGAAACTACAACAATCCCTCTAAAAAACCCCATCAATAAAAATTTCAAAAACGGCTCTGGTACACATACTTTCCCAATTAAGAAGCATTATAAAGAGCAGGTGCTATATACGGAAAAAATTAATAATAATAAAAATAAATAAGCGTATAGGCTCTTATAACAATTAATCAAATAAGAATCTATATTAGACCTTGCATAGTTATAGGTAATATATAAGTCTTTCTTATACAACTCATGTACTTTTAAAAAGTGCTGATATACAGCGCTTTTTTATACATAAATAATAGAAGAACCAAAAAGGTATGGATAGTTTCCATACCTTTTTGGTTCTTTAACTATTTATAAATCAAGTACGCCCATATTTATTTTACCTAGTAGCAATTTATTAGCACTTCTAGAAGAAATAAAAGCTAGTTTAATTAAAAAATAAGTTTCTTAGCGTTTTCAGACATATTCAGGATAATACTATTCGAATACATTAGGCAATAAAGTCCACCATCAATGCTCCTACCAATAAAATTTTTCTCGTTGGAGTCATTGGAGAAAGGAGTAGATTTATGATGTATCACAAAGTTAAAGAAGTAGCCAAGAATGATATAAGTCATTATTGCCCTATTATATATATTTAAAAAATTACCAAATGTTGTTTCAAAGCTACTTAGTTTTCATAAAATATTTTTTGTTTCCGTTGGAACGGATAGGCTTTAATCTCATCTGTATCTAAATTTTCATGAAATAAATGAACAGCTATAATTTGTCTACAATCGTAAGTATGATAATAATATGTTCCGGATTCCATACACATTACGCTTGTATATATGGTATTATCTAATGCACCTTCTTCTGTTATTACTCCACCTTTAGGAACCTCACAATTTGATAAGATATGAAAAAGGGCTGATACTCCCTCTTCTTCGCTATCTATACCTTGAATGTTTTGTTTGCCATATGCTGCCCGCACAAATCTTGAGGGTGGAGTGAAATCCCCTGGAAGTCCCATTGAGCCCGATCCCTGACCAAAAGCACTTAATGGTAAGTTACTCCACTCTGTTGGCGCGAATGGCTGCGATTTAAGACCTATGTATTGTCTTAAATTTTGCAAATGCCAATTAAACTCCGGACTATTCGTCATCACTCCTAGTGGGTTGTCATACATTTTTAATCCTTCATTTGTCGGCTCCAGTACAATACAATCTCCCCATTTATCTGCCAAAATCCAATGTAGTGGTGGCGTAAGTCCTAAATCCGGTAACGGTATATCCAAAAAGGTAAGGCTATCTACAGATTTCTTTAACTCTTTGACAGAATTGAATTGTGTCAGACTCCAAGTCACAAAATCAAATGGAGCTAAATTCGTTTTATTGTCATCTATGCTTTGACTATACGTAGCGAATCCTGGAAAATAGAGTGTTGCACATGTCATACCTGCTTCATTTACTCCGTCCGCCATAATGATCCTTCCTTGATGATTAATTCCCATTCCGACCGTAGCATGTTTCGTATTAATGATTTCACCAGTTATATTATTCCACTGGTAATGTCGAGGAATGATTATTACTTCTTGATTCATATCTAATGTGAAGTCCATCGTTCTTGCAAAAAGATGCTGACCGTTTTTTGTCTCTAATGTCAAACTAGTACACATAAAGAACACCCCATTTTATGGTTTTATCTACACTTTACATAATTCCGATAAGTCTGTAAATTAAAAACCTCTTTCCTTACAAACAAATTAAGAACGTACATATAAATTACAAATAGGTTGAGGTTATCTCTAGTTTATAAATGAATTTTTAACATATAGTTGTAACAGAATTATATTAAAAAGGAGCGAATTGTTATAATCTGCCCCCTCTCTACTACGCTGATATTTCCAAAACAACTTTTGCACCATGCAGCTTTTCCGAATTACTTAAGTAAAGATTTCCACCGTGTTGCTTTGCAAAGCTTTTAGCAATGTATAACCCCATTCCATGATGATCTTTGGAGTTTCTACTTTTATCTCCCCTATAAAACTGCTCTGTAGCTGAATGCATTTCCTCTTCTGTAAACCCTCTTCCCGAGTCCTCTACAATAAATTGCAGTTTTTCACTAATCATTTCCACTGAGAACATCAAGTCACCCTTTGTTGGAGAATATTCAATTGCATTCATCATTATATTCATAATTGCTCTTTTCAAAGCGGTCTCGTCAATAGGAATAAAATTTGGTATGTCCTGAACATTTTCAATTAGATTTAACTGTTTGCCTAAAACACAAATTGCACTTTCTTCTATAATATTATGAATAAAGTCGTGGAGGTCTGTTTGCTTGAATTGAAGTGGAGCGCCTTCCTCACATTTCGTAATATCGAGTAAAGATTTCATATATATTTCCATCTCATCAATACTTTTCAAAATATGCTTATTACATTTCTTCTGATTTGAATCTAGCGTTGATTCATTTAATAGCTCTGCATTCCCTCTCAATATCGTTAACGGCGTTTTAATGTCATGTGCCAAAGCAGCAATCTGCTCTCTTCTATTTGTTTCCATATTCCACTGTGTACGTAACGAATGATTTAATTCATCTTTCATTTTTACTAAAGAAGTTAATACTTCATTCACTTCTTTTATTTTAGATTGTTCCACTTGAAAATCTAAATCTTCCTTTTGAATTTTATCTGTTACCTTTCTCAAAATCATCATTTCCTTTGACAATGATTTACCAAAAGAGCGAGATAGAAATATCACTTCGGCAACAAATAGTAGAATAAAAAGAACAATTTCACAAACTTCCGGACTCGGTAAATACTTCTGCAAAGAAGGATTTTTAAAAGTAGCATGTAACGTATATAGAATGACACAAATATCTTTATCACGTTCTATAACTGCATAGTAGTACTTACTATCACCTTTTTCATCATTATGTATGTTATTCCATATTTGTCCGGCATAATCTTTATTAATACTCCCTTGTATAACGTTTCCTGAAAAATCATACAGAGCATATTTATATTGTTTTAAAATTCGATCATCTTCCTGTTCCGCTTTAACTATAGCATCTCTTTGTGACTCAATCTGTTTTTCATAATAATTTGCTGGTAAGATTATTTCTGCGTTAACTCCAACTTGGAATAGAATCATAAAAAAAGTCACTAAAGCAATCGTCCCTATTGAAAATGCAAAAATATACTGTATTAAAATCTTACTAAGGTTGACTTGCTTTTTCATTTTCTCCATTTATAACCAATTCCCCATACTGTTTCTATTGGATTCATGCCATACTTAGATAATTTATGACGGATATTTTTAATATGTTCCACAATTACTTGGTTATCACTTTCTCCCTCATAACCAAAAACATTTTCGTAAATCTTTTCTCTTGAAAATACTTGTCCATGATTCAAAGCTAAATATTCGCAAATTCCATACTCACTTTTCGTAAATGCGATAGATGTATCGTCATGCCATATTTCTTTACATGACAGATGAAATGTAAGACCTGACAGGAAAAATGCATTTTGCTTTTCTCTATGCTCACGCCTTACATGCGCGGATACCCTTGCACGCAGTTCTCCAATTCCAAAAGGTTTTGTAATATAGTCATCTCCACCGAGACTAAGCCCTGTGATTAGATCCTTCTCCATTGTTTTGGCTGTTAGAAATACAATTGGACTATCAACCAAATCCCGTATTTCCTTACAAAGTGTAAAACCATCTATTTCTGGCATCATGACATCTAACAGAATTAAATCAAAATGACAAAATTTTTCCTTTGGTATAGTAAGAGGATTACTAACAGCAGTTACCTCATGACCTTCTTTCTCTAGAGCACTTTTTATAATGTAAAGGATGCCGTCTTCATCATCAATTGCTAATATTCTTGCCATATAGAATCCCTCCCCACTCTTCCATTATAATACAATTACACTTACATTTCTTTGCGTCCTTCATAAAAGGAAAACCACATAAGGGAAATAACAAATGCAATGATCGTAAAACAAACACAAATCACTGCTCCAGTTGCTGCCTCTACTGGTAAGACACGAATAGAACTAGGACTTAATTTGTATCCCAAAAAATAATTGCATAATCTCGCGCCCCATGCACATGGAATGTATTTCCAAATCACATCCCCCATCCCTGTAAGCATTAAAGCTGCCAACAAGCTTTCTATAATTCCAATCCCAATGGAAACACCTTTACTAAAGCGAAAATTTAAGAACAGATGCCATATATACATAAAGATTTGACAACTAAAAAGAATGAATGAAATTTCAACATACAAAGCAAATGGAATTTCATTTTGTCCTAACAGAAAATGAAAACCTGTCGCAAACCCAACGACTGCCAACATAGTGGAACAAAACCCACATATTAAAAGTAAACATACTTTACTAATTAACGCTTTACGTCTTCCGTATTCCGTTGATAAAAGTTCTTTAAAATTTCCTGCCAAAGCTTCCTGTTCCACGACAGAAGAACACACTATGCTAATTAGCAACGGAAAAGATATCGATAATACTTGTATATAGCCTGAAACTTTATTTATAGAATCAAATTTTGAAAAGGAATAATAACTAAAAAAAAGAGCAATACCGATGATTGGCATCGCTACATGTATCCAGAAAAAAATCGTGTGTTTCATTTTTATAAAATCAGCTCTTAATATCCTCGACAAAACCACCATATTATTTTGCCTCCTGCTTTTCAAACCACTTTGCCGTCACATAAGTGAATAACAGGAACAACACAACAGAAATTACTATGCCTAGCAAAATCACATCGTAGGAAAGTAGTTCTGGTTTAAACGTTACACTTCCGGTTTCTGCATACAAACCATTTGGTAGTATTTTCAAAATAGGGATCATCAGTCTACTTGGATATGTGTATGGACTAATCATCCAAATATTTTTTGTTGCCAATACAACTCCAAAAATTCCATTTGCCCCTACATTCAACAGAAGCGTCGGAAATAGACCTATTTTGTTACCTAAAAACAAGCAGATTGGAATTTGCCACATAAAAGTAACGATTAAAAGAACGCTTCCTAATAGTGCATTTACCGTAGGAATGATGCGGAAATTCTCTTTATTTACTAGTAAACTAGATAACTCGATTCCACAGAAAAACAGTATGCATGAAAAACTCAAAATCCCTAAAATTAGTAATACTTTAGAAATCCACACTCGTTTTAATGAAACTGGTAACGATAAAATGGAACGATTATTCATTTTTTTATCTTTCTTCGCAAGAAGTACACAACTTAAAGAAACCATTCCCGGAAGCATCGTAATGTACCACCAGTTGTAACTAGATAATTGAAAATAATCCGCCGATAATAAAAAGGCAATTAGTATTGTAGCAAATGGAACTAGCCAGATAAGTTTATTCAAAAAAGTATGTCTAATTTTAATTTTTTCAGATGCAATATATAGATTCATTTCTTATGCCTCCCTTCTATACTTTCCAGCCACTTGTACAAATAAATCTTCCAAGTCATCATTCTTATTCAATTTCCCCTGATACCCCAATACACCACCTGATATAATCCCAACATGATCTGCAATTTGACTTACTTCGCTTAAAATATGACTCGATAAAATGACTGTAATTCCTTTTCCAGGAAAGGATAAAATGAGTTTTCTTAATTCCTGAATTCCAAAAGGATCCAGTCCATTCATCGGCTCATCTAATATTAAAAATTTCGGATGGTTTAGCAATGCAATCGCAATTCCCAATCGTTGCTTCATCCCCATAGAAAAATCCTTCGCTTTTTTCTTATCTGTATTCTCTAGCTCCACAATATGCAATACTTCATCAATCCTTGATTTAGGCAAACCTAAAACAGTCGTACGAACCTGCAGGTTTTCTCTTGCTGTTAAATTTTCATAAAGCGGAGGAGACTCAATTAAAGCACCAATAGAATGTAGATCGTGCCGCGTCCATTTATGACCATCAAAGTAAATCTCACCAGAAGTAGGTGTAAGCATGCCTGTTATCATTTTTAAAGTGGTCGATTTCCCCGCTCCATTAGGACCTAACAATCCATAGATTGAATATTTCGGTACAGAAAGCGAAATATTTTGTACCACACTTTGCTTTCTAAATGTTTTACAAAGATTTTTTGTTTCTAACATAATCTCATTCATCCTAAACTTCCTCCTCGCATATTGTAATTCTAGAATAAATGATAATTATAAGGATTCTATAAGGAAAAGAAAAAACATAGAGAGAAAAAGAAGTTTTTACATGCAACCTGTATGAAAACTATGGATTCATATAATTTTTCTATAATTGGTTACATATGAAGAATTTATAAAAAAAGAATATCTAAACAAAAAAGAAGCGATTTATTTCATCGCTTCTTTTTATTAAATCATATTATCCCTACATAACCCTCTTAAACATCTTTTCCAACTCATAAGTAGAATGATGCACAAGAATTGGTCTTCCGTGCGGGCATGTGTACGGGTTTGTTGTTGTACGAAGTTCTTCCAGTAAAGCAAATATTTGATCGTTCGTTAAATATTGATTTGCTTTAATGGATGCTTTACAGCTCATCATGATGGCTGCTTCTTCACGTAATTTTTTAATATCAACTTTTTTTAGTTTGACGACTTGTTCCATCATTTCATCGATAATTTCTGTTTCTTGCCCTTTCGGGAACCACGTTGGATGTGAGCGGACGATAAAGGATTGATGGCCGAATTGTTCTAAAAATAGTCCAACTTTTTTCAGTTCTTCTAGCTGCTCCTCGACACGTAAAAATTCAGTAAGAGACAAGTCAATACGGTACGGTACAAGTAGTTCTTGTACTTCTTGCGCTACCCTTCCTACTTTATCACGGAAGTATTCATAATTAATACGTTCCTGTGCGGCATGTTGGTCAATCATATATAAGCCTTTATCATTTTGAGCGAAAATATATGTTCCATGCATTTGTCCAATTGGGTAAAGTGGTGGCAAGTCATTACCGTTCATTTCAATCTCTTCTATTTCCTGAACTTCCTCTTCCAATTCCTCTAATTCAAAATCTTCATCGTTACTGTTCCACGATTTCTCTTCTCGAATCGGTTCTTCCATTATCGCTTTAGTAGATGGTTGCCAACTTTGTTCTTCTCTTACGAGCGACTGTGGCGGTTGCCATTCTTGCTTCGGCGGTTGCCACAGTTGTGCTGGCTGTTTCACAGCCAGTGGTTCTTCTCGTTTTTCATCCATGTCCGTCGGTAAAACGATGTCCGGCATAGATGTTTCTTTCGGCTTCGCATGCTCAAACTGGAACTGTTCTTGCACACTTTCATCTTTTTCTTTTTTCTTTGTTGTTACACCTGCATCTGGGATGAGCTGTATTTTTTTAAATGCTGCTTGCAAAGTTTCTTCGATAAGCTTTAGCAATTCTTGTTCTTTACTAAAACGAACTTCTAATTTCGCAGGATGTACGTTAACGTCAACTAGCATTGGATCCATTTCAATCGATAAGAAGCCGATTGGATATCGTCCGACTGGCAATAATGTATGGTATCCTTGCTGAATAGCTTTCATTAATACGAAATTTCGAACGTAACGACCATTTACAATCGTTGACATATAATTTCGAGATGCTCTCGTTACTTCTGGTAATGTTACATAGCCTTTAATTGTGAAATCTAAAGATTCCGCTTCAATTGGAACAAGCTTCTTTGCAACTTGAATGCTATAAATCGATGCAAGTACTTGTCTTACATCACCATTTCCTGATGTATGAAGCAATTTCTTTTCATTATGAAATAGCTTTAACGATACTTCTGGGTGTGACATTGCAATACGATACACAATATCTGTAATATTCCCAAGCTCTGTATGAATAGTTTTCATATATTTAAGACGCGCTGGTGTATTAAAGAATAAGTTTTGTACTGTAATATCTGTTCCTTTTCGGCTCGCTGTTTTCTCCTGCTTTATAATGTCTCCACCTTTAATAATAAGGTGCGTACCAGGTGCATCACCTGTGCTAGTGATTAATTCTAATTCACTAACTGAGGCAATACTCGGCAATGCCTCACCGCGGAAACCGAGTGTTCTTATGCGAAACAGATCGTTTTCATCTTTAATTTTGCTCGTCGCATGTCGTTCAAAAGCGACAATACAATCTTCTTCTGCAATGCCATCTCCGTTATCAATGATGCGAATTTTCGATAAACCAGCTTCTTCTAAGTGGATTTCAATAGATGTACTATTCGCATCGATAGAATTTTCCACAAGTTCTTTTACGACTGAGGCAGGGCGCTCTACTACTTCCCCTGCCGCAATTAAGTTAGAGAGTTGGTCATCGAGTTTGCGAATTTTCCCCATCTACTTACTCATCCTTTCTTTAACTTTTTCTGTAAGCGATACAGTTCGTTCATCGCTTCTAAAGGTGTCATATCAAGTAAATCAATTTTTTTAATTTGCGTCAGCACTGACGTTTCTTTTGCATCTAGAACTGGTTTGTCTTGTTTTTTCGAAGATTGCTCTGCGCCAAAGAATGATAGTTGTGATTCTTCTTCATTGTCTACCTTCGTTTCTTCTATTTCTATTGGTTCCTCTTTTACAACTATAGGTTCTGGAATTACTTCTTGCTCTTGCGCTTTCACTTCTACACGCTTCGGAATAATAATTTCTTCCTGTCCTTCTAATTGCGCTAACACTTCTTTCGCTCGAGCGATTAAGCTATCTGGAAGCTCCGCAAGTTGCGCAACATGAATTCCGTAACTTTTATCAGCTGCCCCGTCTTGAATTTTATGAAGGAATACTACTTTTCCGTTCTCTTCAATAGCTGAAACGTGCACATTTTTCAGTTGATCTAAACTGTCTTCTAGCACAGTCAATTCATGATAATGCGTAGAGAATAACGTTTTCGCACCAATTTGGTCATGAATATGTTCAATGATTGCTTGCGCAAGTGCCATACCATCATACGTAGATGTACCGCGTCCAATTTCATCAAATAAAATTAAACTTCTTTCTGATGCGTTTGCAATTGCATTTTTTGCTTCTAACATTTCGACCATAAATGTACTTTGACCTGAAATTAAATCATCCGCCGCGCCAATTCTCGTAAAGATTTGGTCAAATACAGGTAACACTGCTTCTGTTGCTGGTACGAAACAACCGATTTGCGACATAACTGTTACAAGTGCTAATTGTCTCATATACGTACTTTTACCAGACATGTTCGGCCCTGTAATTAAAAATACATCCATATTCTCTGGCATAATACAATCATTCGGTACATACAATTTCCCGTTCAATACTTTTTCTACGACAGGATGACGACCATCTTTAATAAAGATTTCGCGCTTCGTTGTTAGTACAGGTTTTACAAACTGTTCTTCTTCACTCACTGTCGCAAAACTTTGCAGTACGTCTAATTCACTGATTACTTTCGCTAAATGCTGTAATTTCGGAATAAATACTTTTACTTCTTCACGAAGTGCTGTAAATAGATCATATTCTAGTTGTACAATTTTTTCTTCTGCTTCTAAGATTAATGTTTCTTTTTCTTTTAGTTCATCTGTAATGAAACGTTCCGCATTAGCAAGCGTTTGTTTACGCTCATAGCGGCCTTCTGGTAATGCTCCAAGGTTCGCTTTCGTTACTTCAATGTAGTACCCGAAAATACGGTTGTATCCGATTTTTAACGATTTAATTCCTGTAATATCACGCTCTCGTTTTTCAAGCTCAGCAATCCACGTTTTTCCGTTTTTACTCACGTAACGATATTGATCAAGCTTGTCATTATAACCATCTTTAATAATATCTCCATCTTTAATAGAAAGCGGTGGATTTTCTTGAATACTTCTTCCTAGTAATTCTGTTAAGCTCTCACATGGATCTGCACCTTGAATTAATCTCGCTGCATACGCGTTATCTAACAAACTAATCGCTTCTAAAATAGCTGGCACTTGCAGTAACGAGCGTCTTAACTGTAATAAGTCCCGTGCATTCACATTACCAAATGCAACTTTCCCTGCTAAACGTTCTAAATCATATACTTCTTTTAACTTTTCTTTTAAATCTTCACGCAAGAAGTAATCATTTACAAACGTTTCAACCATTTCTAAACGCTCTTCAATTCGTTCCTTCTGTATAAGTGGACGTTCCATCCACTGTTTTAACATACGACCACCCATAGCAGTCTTCGTCTTATCTAATAGCCATAATAATGATCCTGTTTTTTCTTTCGTTCGAAGTGTTTCTGTCAGCTCTAAATTTCGCTTTGAATGCACATCAATCTTCATAAATTGATTCGTATAATAAATTTCCACAGGCTGCAAATGATCTAATGAACGTTTTTGCGTTCTTATTACATAGTTAAATAAGCGCCCAACTGCTTTAATTAACTTTGCTTGTGAAACATTTTTCACAAGATGTTCTAGCCCTTCAGGAATTGCCGTTGCATCTTCATATGAAATCGTCATTTTTAACGTTTCCGTTAACTTGTTTAGTTCATCTTTAGAAAAGGAAGAATCTACAACAATTTCTTTCGAACCAGTTGCATACACTTCTAATAAAATATCTTCTACTGAACCAGTCAATAACGTTACTGTATTTTGTCCAGTCGTTAAATCGTTATAAGCTAACGCATATGACCCATCTTCAAAATGTGTTAATGCGGCTAAGAAGTTATTTTCTTTCTCATCAATCGTACGCCCTTCCATCATCGTTCCTGGCGTAATTAATTGTACGACTTCACGGCGCACTACACCTTTAGCTGTTTTTGGATCTTCTACTTGCTCACAAACCGCTACTTTATATCCTTTTTCAACAAGTTGTTCAATATAGTTTTTAGCCGCATGATACGGTACACCGCACATCGGTATACGTTCACTACTACCACCGTCTCGGCTCGTTAATGTAATTTCAAGTTCGTGGGCTGCTTTAACCGCATCCTCAAAGAACATTTCATAAAAATCACCTAAGCGGAAAAATAAAAAGGCATCTTGATAGTCTGCCTTAACTTTTAAATATTGCTGTATCATAGGCGTATATTGCGTCATACTTATCCTCCATAATTCTTACATAATAATCTATATTCATATATGTCACATTTCACGGACACTCTTATCTCCTATTTCAGGAGTCTTTCTTCATTATAGCACATTTCATTAGCAATCATGTTCATCTAAGCACCACTTATGTAAAGTAAAAAGCTAGGAAGAACTTCTCCCTAGCTTTCTATTACTCTTCTTCTGCATCAACGATAAAGTTCGGATCTAACTCTTCAAACTCATCATCTTCAATTTGGAAAGCATCATCTGATTCCACGCAACCTTCAGGGTTTACACTTACACAAATTTTCGTTTCGCCAACTACTTCTGTTACAAATTCACGTTCTACCGTTACAACAATTTTATTACCATTTGGTGATACAAGAGCTTCTAAACAATTTGGTGGCTGAATGACACGAGCAATAATTTCTAAATCATCACCAGAAAAGTTTTTATCACGATATCCAATACTTACTTCATCTGTGTAGTTTACACGTTCTGTTACAACTTCTGTCTTTGTATTGCCATCGAATGAATACCAAGTGTTCACATCATAGAAACCTTCAATTTCCACATGTTTTCCATTCTTTCTTGCTTCGTACGAGTGGTTAATTACCCAGCACCCTAAAATACTTGTTGGCTCATTATTCGATTCACATGTATGCGTTGACTTTGTATACTTACGTCCTTTTCCAACCACTGCTTTTGTAATAATCTCTCTAAATTCGGACATTCGTAACCCTCCTCAATCACTATTCACTTAATCATATGCGTGACAATAGCGGAATGTGTCATTCTTTTTTTGAGAAGAACTTACGTTTAATCCACTAAAAAAAGAGATGTCAATTCGACATCTCTTTAACAACCACAATTTCCTTTTTTATTTTCTACCGCTGCGCCCGTTTCACCCTTCAATACATCACCATTAGTTGAAATTAATATTTCATCTGTTACGTTGTTAGAAATCGTACTTGCAACTAGCTGTAGTAAGTCATTTACATATGTTTGTGAAGATTTAAATTCTTGTACAACTGGGATGCTATCTAACTTATCTTGCAGGGCATCAATTTCAGCTTCTACTTTTTTCAAAGCTTCCCATTTCCCGTAATGTTGCAAGTTTACTGCTTGTTTTTGCAGTGCTTTAATTTCATCAATTGCGCGCTTCACATTTTCATTTTTATGAATTTGTGCCTCTGCTTTCTTAAAGAAATCAACTTCTTCTGTTTCAGAAATCATTTTTGCTAATTCTTTCGCTTGCTCAACAATTTCATCTTTCGAATATACTTTCATCTATTATTCCACCTCAATCGGCTCTTCAACTAATTCTCCGTTAAGAGACCAAGTTTTTGCATCCGTTACTTTTACTTTCACAAGCTGACCAATTAAAGACTTTGGAGCAACAAAGTTTACAAGTTTATTTGTACGAGTATAACCTGCAAGTACTTCTGGATTATTTTTACTCTCTCCATCAACTAACACTTCTACAATTTGACCTTTATAAAGATTATTCTTTTCAATTGCCAATTTATTTACTAATGCATTTAAGCGTTGAAGACGTTCTTTCTTTACTTCCATCGGTACATTGTCTTTCATTTTTGCAGCTGGTGTACCTTCACGCGGAGAATAAATAAAGGTAAAGGCAGTATCAAACCCTACTTCACGATATAACGACATCGTTTCTTCAAATTGCTCATCTGTTTCATTCGGGAAACCGACGATAATATCAGTTGTTAATACCGCGTTTGGAATTGCTTCTTTAATTTTTCTTACAAGCTCTAAATAATGCTCACGTGAATATTTACGCGCCATAATTTTTAACATTTCTGTGCTTCCAGATTGAACTGGTAAGTGAATATGTTCTACTAAGTTGCCACCTTTTCCAAGCACTTCAATTAAGTGATCATCGAAATCGCGTGGATGGCTCGTTGTAAAACGAATACGGGCAATATCAACTTTACGGAGCTCGTCCATTAAATCGCCAAGACCGTATTCTATATCTTCAAAGTCTTTACCATATGCATTTACGTTCTGTCCAAGTAACGTAATTTCTTTATAACCATTCGCAGCTAAATGACGAATCTCTTGGATAATGTCTTCTGGACGTCTGCTTCGCTCTTTTCCGCGTGTATACGGTACGATACAATATGTACAGAACTTATCACAGCCATACATAATATTTACCCAAGCTTTAATATCACCACGACGTACTTTCGGAAGATTTTCAATTACGTCTCCTTCTTTGGACCAAACTTCAACTACCGTCTCCTTCGAGAACATTGCATCTTTTAGAATGTACGGTAATCTATGAATATTATGCGTTCCAAACACCATATCTACATGCTGATTTTTTTGCATAATTTTATTTACAACAGATTCCTCTTGGGACATACAACCACATACACCAATTAAAAGATCAGGATTTCTTCGTTTTAGTGCCTTTAAATGCCCTAGTTCACCGAACACTTTATTTTCAGCATTTTCACGAATAGCACAAGTATTTAATAATACTACATCTGCTTCTTCAGTTGAAAAGGTTGGTTCATATCCAAGTGCAGTGAAAATACCCGCCATTACTTCTGTATCGTGCTCATTCATTTGACAACCATATGTACGAATATAAAACTTTCTTCCTGTACCGAAATTGCGAAACTCTTCAGGTAAGCCAAAATCCCGTTCAATTTTAACTTCTTCTTTCCCTCGCTTTTTCGCGTCTTTTAAGGAAGGTGGTTGGTATACACTTTCAAAGTATTTGCTATAATCTTTCTCTTCTTTTTTCGTAGAGGAATTCACTTGTTGACTTGCTAATCGTTGTTGCTCGTTCATCGGTAATCTCCTTTCACCCTTAACTATACACACTTTATAGTCCATTTTAATGCGCTTAGACCCATCTCAAAAATGGTTAGATAGCTTGAGAGATAACTTGTCCTTTGAAACTTGAGTAACCAATCTAATCATCTATAAGAATGAAGTCTTCCCCACACAAATAGACATTCCCTTTTTATATTTCTTTTTGTCCTACTAAAAAGCATATTGCTTTATCCCTATACACATTACCATAGTATGAAGCGTTTCGCCAATTTTTACAAAGAAGAAGGCTTATCCTATTATTACATTTCCTAGTTAATGAACATGCAATTTTCATACAACGATTTATATATTATTTTACCATTCTGAATTTTCCAAGTAAATAAGACTGCTTTATATTTTTACTCATTAAAAAAGGCTGCCAAATGGCAACCTCCTCTTCTTACATTACATAAATTCAGCAACAAGCTCATCAAACATTTTCTGATCCATGTTTAAATCAGATTGCACTAAAGGCTTCTCACTATAGCCTTTTACTAGTTCTTGGTATGAAGGCTGCGCTGTATTTTGATAAATTAACCCTGTTACTAATCCGTTGTTTTCCATTAATGTTTGCATAGCCATCATGCGATTAGACGGATCATATCCCTCTACTGTACTTAGTTTTGTTAAATTCTCTTTAAACCAATCGTAAGTATTTACTTTATTGTAAGTAACACATGGGCTGAATACGTTAATTAATGAAAATCCTTTATGGTTAATACCAGCTTCAATAATTTGTGTTAATTCTTTTAAATCACTTGAAAAGCTTTGCGCCACAAATGTTGCACCAGCTGTTAAAGCCATTTCCATAACATTTAGTGACGGTTCAATTGAACCTTGTGGTGTACTTTTCGTTTTAAATCCAGCTTCACTACGTGGTGAAGTTTGCCCTTTTGTTAATCCGTAAATTTGGTTATCCATTACGATGTACGTAATGTCAATGTTACGACGAATAGAATGGATCGTATGTCCCATACCAATCGCAAATCCATCACCGTCACCACCTGATGCGATAACTGTTAAATCACGGTTTGCCATTTTTACACCTTGTGCAATTGGAAGGGCACGACCATGAATACTATGCACACCATATGAATTAATATAACCTGAAATACGACCTGAACAGCCGATACCAGAAATAACAGCAAGTTCATCTGGATTTAAGCCAACGTTAGCTGCCGCACGTTGAATTGCAGCTTGCACCGAGAAGTCTCCGCAACCTGGGCACCAGTTTGGTTTTACACTGTTACGAAAGTCCTTAAATGTTGCCATTTAATACAACCCCTTTTTTGCATTCGTTGTAAATCTCTTTCGGCAAGAATGGGTTCCCATCATATTTTAAAAGACTAGAAATTTTCTCACCGTTACCAAGATTCATTTTCATAATGTTAGCAAGTTGACCTGTTGCATTGTTTTCTACCACTACAACACGCTTCGCATTTTTCACAAGTGGATCGATTTCAGCTGTTGGGAACGGGTGAATTAAACGCACATGAGCATGGTTTACTTTCATACCCTCTTGTTCTAAGCGCTCCATTGCTTCTTCGATCGCACCACGAGTTGAGTTAAATCCAACAAGCAATACGTCTGCTTCTTCATGCTTAACATTTTTATAAACAGGGGTATTAAACTTCAAGTTCTCCATTTTACGGAAACGTTTGTCCATTTGATCTTTACGGTTTAATGCTGATTCAGATGGTTTACCAGTTTCATCATGTTCTACACCTGTAACATGGTGAACACCATTTTTCATACCAGGTAAAACACGTGGTGAAACGCCATCTTCTGTTACTTCATAACGCTTGAAGTATGCTTTATTTTCACGTTCTGGTAATTCCGCTTCTAAATCAAGCTTACCGCGACGAATTTCCACTTTCTCTAACTTAAGTGGTTCTACTGTCTGTTTCCCTAAAGAAAGCTGTAAATCTGTTAAGAAAATAACAGGTACTTGATATTCTTCAGATAAGTTAAACGCTTCTACAATATCATAGAAAGCTTCTTCCACTGTACTTGGCGCCATTACGATTTTTGGAATTTCACCGTGCGTACCGTAAATCATTGCCATTAAATCAGACTGCTCTTGTTTCGTTGGTAATCCTGTACTTGGACCACCACGTTGTGTATCAACAATTACTAATGGCGTTTCTGTAATACCTGCTAAACCAATCGCTTCCATCATTAAAGATAGACCTGGACCAGCAGATGCAGTTAATGTACGAACACCAGCATAGTTTGCACCGATTGCCATTGTACAAGCTGCAATTTCATCCTCAGTTTGGATTACTGTTCCGCCGACTTTTGGCAATTTTTTAATTAAGTATTCCATAATTTCAGATGCAGGTGTAATTGGATATGCAGACATAAAGCGAGCACCACCAGCTACTGCACCAAATGCGATCGCATCGTTCCCAATCATAAACATGCGCTTCTGACCATCAGCTTTTTCAAGCTGCATCATGTTTACTTTCTCACCTAGTAACTCTTTCATATATTGAGAGCCGCGCTTAATTGCGTCCATGTTCTTTTGAACGACTTGCTCTCCTTTACGACCAAAGATCTCTTCAACAACATCTAAATAAGCTGTTTCATCTAATCCTAATACCGCACTTGATGCTCCAACAGCAACCATGTTTTTCATTAATGATGTGCCTAATTCTGAAGCAATATCTGTAAACGGTATCACATATAGATTTACATCTGTATTGTCAGGTATTGTCGGATTAAATTTCGCATCTGCAACTACAATCCCGCCCGGACGTAGTTCGTGGAAGTTAAAATCAATTGTTTCTTGATCAAAAGCAATTAAAATATCTAAATCATCTGAGATCGCGCGTACTTCTGTTGTACTTACACGAATTTTATTATTTGTATGGCCGCCTTTTATACGTGATGAGAAGTGGCGGTAACCGTATAGGTAATATCCTAATCGGTTTAATGCAATACAGAAGATTTCTCCTGTACTTTCAATTCCTTCACCTTGTTGGCCTCCAACTTTCCATGAAAGTTGACTAATCATCTCCTACACCCCTTTTGGCTGCATTCATTGTAGTGTATTTTTTTACAGTAATAGTTTAGCATTTTTTATGCAAATAAACTACAATGGACGCAAATTATGCCTCTTCTGATTTCCCTGAATCTTTAGTATAAAGCTATTTTGTTTTTCATTCTAGTATTAGGTCTTAAAAAAAGCAATAATATCAAATGAATTAATTCTAATTTTTCTGGATTTTTAAAACAAAAATTTTAAAAGCTTATATGTTCAACAAAATTATCATATAAAAATCGCTCTACAGTAGATGCAGCATAGTGTTTACAAAGCTCGTTAATTACATTTTCATAATCTCGATACGCTGATACATTTACAACTGTTTCTACTATCCCATCAAAATCCGAACCAAACCCTATATTGTTCTCTCCACCTAATGAACAAATATATTCGATATGTCTTACTATATCTGCTACATTCGCTTGTTTTTCATTTGTTAGAAACTGCGGTACAAAAGTGACACCGATCATGCCATTTCGCTTTATAAGAGCTTTAAGTTGTTCATCGTTTAAATTACGTGGGTGCTGGCAAAGTTTCATACAATTTGAGTGGGAAGCAATAGGATTTTTTGCAATTTCTATAACATCCCAAAAACTTCTTTCATTCAAATGAGACACATCAGTCCATACATGTAACGCATTCAGTTCTTGTACAACATGTTTACCAAAAGTCGTTAAACCTGCCCCACGCGTCTCTAGCGCACCATCAGCTAATAGATTGGCATAATTCCATGTTAGTCCAAAAGAACGTACTCCTAGGCGATACAACAACCGTATTTTCATTGCATCTTTTCCAATTGCTTCACATCCTTCTAGTGTTAATATCGCTCCAATCTCGTCCTGTTTTAACATGTTAATATCATCTTTTGTCTGAATAAACTTCACACCTGGTAGGGATAAAATTTCATTATAAAAAATATCTACCATTTGCAATGCTACTTCAAATCGGTTTTCATATGCCACTGTTTCTGGCACATATATAGCAAAACATTGTATACTTCCTTTTCTGTTCTTTAACTGTTCAAATGTAATATGTAATTGCGAATCATGTTTAAAATCCTTTCTCCCTTGTGCACTCCATAACTGAAGAAGCACATCACAATGAGCATCAAAAATTTTCATTTTCATTCCTCCATTATAAAAACAACCTGTTTGCATACTGCAAACAGGTTGTTTAAACTTAACGAGGTTCTACAATTAATTTTATTGCTGTACGTTCTTCCCCATCAATCATGATATCCGTAAACGCTGGGATACAAATCAGGTCCAAACCACTAGGCGCTACAAATCCTCTTGCAATTGCTACTGCCTTTACCGCTTGGTTCAATGCACCTGCACCAATGGCTTGAATTTCTGCTGTTCCGCGTTCGCGAATAACACCTGCAAGTGCACCAGCTACAGAATTAGGGACCGACGTTGCTTTAACTTTTAATATTTCCATTCCGCGTTTCCTCCTCGTTTCTATAAAAAGTATTAGCAATTATTTCACTTTAACTTATATTCACGAGGAATGACACGTATTCCTGCTAAATTTCTGTAATTTTTCTAAAAAATTAAAAAATAATAACTTATCTAAATTTTAATAGGAATTACTCAAAAAATGGCTGATCATCATTAATTAAGATACGCTCAATTTTCTTAGCTTTTCCCGTATTAGGGTCCACATCAATTAGCACCGCACTTAATTGTGTTCTACCATTTGTCACTTCAAATCGTACTGGTAAGTTTGTTAAAAACTTCTTCAATACTGCTTCTCGGTCCATACCTAAAATTCCATCGTACGGTCCTGTCATACCAACATCTGTGATATATGCCGTTCCGCTTGGTAAAATGCGATTATCTGCTGTAGGAACATGCGTATGTGTACCTACTACCGCTGTAGCACGACCATCTACATACCAACCTAACGCTTGTTTTTCGCTTGTAGTTTCCGCATGGAAATCAACAAAAATAATATTCGTACGTTTTTTCGCAATGTTAATTAATTCATCCACTTTACGGAATGGACAATCAATTGGAGGAAGGAATGTACGTCCTTGTAAGTTAATAACTGCAACTTCTGTTCCATTACAGTTCACAAAAATAAGCCCTTTTCCTGGAGTGCCTTCTGGGAAGTTAGCTGGTCTTGCAAGATATTTTGCATCATCAATAAATTCAAATACTTCACGGTTATCCCAAGCGTGATTTCCAAGTGTAACCGCTTGTGCTCCGCATTCTAAAAAGTTTCGGTATATTTTTTCCGTAATTCCACGTCCACCTGCTGCATTTTCCCCATTAATAATGGTTACTGTAGGTGTATATTTCTTCTTTAATGCCGGTACGTATTGTTGAATCATACCTCTACCAGGAGATCCTACTACATCCCCAACAAATAATATTCTCATATGTCTTACCCTTCCTATGTACTACATTTTTTATTACTATAGCTTCAAGTAATTATCTTACAATATATTTATTATAAGTTTGTTTCACTTGTATGCTAGGTATAACTAATTTCCTTTATTTTAACCAATTCCAACACAAAAAAATAAAGTGGTGTTTCACCACTTTATTTTGCGTATTCCACTGCACGTGTTTCACGAATAACAGTTACTTTAATATGCCCTGGGTAATCCAGTTCATTTTCAATACGTTTTCGAATATCACGAGCTAAACGATGAGCTTCTAAATCATCAATTGTATCTGGTTTTACCAAAATACGAACTTCTCGTCCTGCTTGAATTGCGAAAGATTTTTCTACGCCTTCATAAGACTCTGAAATCTCTTCTAACTTTTCAAGACGACGAATATAGTTCTCAAGTGTTTCACTACGAGCTCCAGGTCTTGCAGCTGATAATGCATCTGCTGCTGCAACTAAAACTGCAATGATAGAAGTTGGTTCTGTGTCTCCGTGGTGAGATGCAATACTGTTTATAACTACAGGATGCTCTTTATATTTCGTTGCGAGTTCAACACCAATTTCAACGTGGCTACCTTCTACTTCATGGTCAATCGCTTTACCGATATCATGTAATAGACCAGCACGTCTTGCTAGTTTTTCATCCTCACCAAGCTCTGCTGCCATAAGTCCAGTTAAATATGCAACTTCCATAGAATGTTTTAAGACGTTTTGCCCGTAACTTGTACGGTATTTTAAACGACCTAAAATCTTAATTAAATCTGGATGTAAACCGTGAACACCCACTTCAAACGTTGTTTGCTCTCCGACTTCACGAATATACTCGTCCACTTCACGTCTTGATTTTTCGACCATCTCTTCAATACGCGCTGGGTGAATACGTCCGTCCTGTACCAGTTTATCAAGAGCGATACGAGCTGTTTCACGACGAATTGGGTCGAATCCAGAAAGGATAACCGCTTCTGGTGTATCATCGATAATTAGGTCAATACCTGTTAACGTTTCTAACGTACGAATATTTCGACCTTCACGTCCGATAATACGTCCCTTCATTTCGTCATTTGGAAGATTTACAACCGAAACGGTTGTTTCAGCAACATGATCAGCTGCACATCTCTGCATTGCAAGAGATAAAATCTCTTTCGCTTTCTTATCCGCTTCTTCTTTCGCACGAACTTCACTTTCTTTTACCATTACGGCAATTTCATGAGAAACTTCACTTTCTACTTTACCAAGAATAATTGCTTTCGCTTGTTCGCGTGTCAGATTGGAAATGCGCTCTAATTCTGTTTGTTGCTTTTGAACTAACTCTCCCACTTTGCTTTCCAACTCTTCAATCTGTTGTTGTCTCGCTACAAGAGAATCCTCTTTCTTTTCTAACTGTTGCTCGCGTTTATCGAGCGTTTCGTCTTTACGATCAAGGTTCTCTTCTTTTTGCATTAAACGATTTTCTTGTTTTTGTAATTCGCTTCTACGGTCACGAATTTCTAATTCAGCTTCTGTACGAAGTGTATGAATTTCATCCTTTGCTTCTAAAAGCGCTTCTTTCTTAAGTGCTTCAGCCTCACGATTCGCTTCGTCTAGAATACGTTTCGCTTCATTGGCTGCACCATTAATCTTCGCTTCAGCAATAGACTTTCGAACAAAAAAGCCAACAACTGCACCGACTGTTGCAAGCAAAATGGAGATGAGTATCCAAACTGTACTACTCATGATTTCACCTCCCCTTGCTATGAATGAAAAAAGACTGTCGGCATGTACATTGAATACCAATATACAGCAAAGACCGTCGTCCCGCTTTTTTAAGGGACTTTCTTCATTTCACAATTAAAATGTCATATTATTATTTCGGCAAGATTTAAGTCTTACTCCGAATATTACTTCTCTTCTTGAGAAGAGTGTTTCGTATATAAGAAAAAATATACATTCTCATTGTATCTATCGCAATTTTCATTGTCAAGCGTTGTCTACTTTTACTTTCTTTACCTTCAACTCTAATTTATATAGGAATTTAAAAAGCAGAGAGTATATTATCCTGGAAAACCTTAGTAAATTCTAGTTTATTCATGTAAAACACGCATATATCCCTCTGTACACATAATGTTTTAGATGGATTAAATATTTTATCTCCAACGATATACAACGCTTTCATAATGATACAAAAATAAAAGACACGAAGCCGTGTCTTTTATCCCACTTTAATCAAGAAGACTTGGATCTTCCATATCTTCAGCACCTGAATCTTCGCTAATTCCGTGATGCTCACGAATAAAGAAGGCAATTTCTTCTCTTAAATCCGTATTTTCTTTTAAGAACTGCTTCGAATTTTCACGACCTTGCCCTAAGCGTTCTTCATTATAAGAGTACCAAGCACCGCTCTTTTGAACGATATCAAGTTCAGAAGCCATATCTAAGATTTCACCTTCTCTTGAAATACCTTCTCCGTACATAATATCAACTTCCGCAACACGGAATGGTGGTGCCACTTTATTTTTAACTACTTTTACTTTTGTTTTATTACCAACAATGTCGTTACCTTGTTTTAATTGCTCCGCACGACGTACTTCAAGACGAACAGTTGAATAGAATTTCAACGCACGACCACCTGGAGTTGTTTCTGGCACTATCTATAGATTTTCCATCTCTATAGTCCGGACTATCTCTTCATCTCTTTACAGAGAGCCTTGCACTTCCAGCAGTAGCCTATCATCTGCCGTACCCTACTCAGTTAACTAAAAGTCCTTTTCGGTAGTCTCTACACCTTCCCCATATCACTATGGAGCTTGGCACGGTATTACCCTAAATAATGGTGGGCTTCACCGTTAGCAACTATATGAATAGTTACACCCTTAGGCAATAAGGTTCACAAGGTTTTTTAACATGCTATCACTAGCAAGGGAAACCCATGGTAAACTCCTTAATCTTTTGCAAGACTTTTTCTTTATTTACTAGCTCTTCTTCGTGTATAACAAGATATTTATAACAGCGCTCTTCCATAAATAAAAGCTTTCTTTTATCTCGTTCTTTTATTTTCGAGAGTGAGTGTGCCCATTTCCCATGGACATCTAAACAATATTTTCTACCTAAGTAGAAATCAATAGACCACTTATCGATTCTTTTTTGCTTAATGAACGCCAAATCTAAACTTAACAATATCTCTTCAATTTATTGTTCCAGTAAAGTATCATAATTTTTCTTTCTGACCTTTACATTAAGCTCTTTTCTCCTTTTAGCAACACATGTATCGGATACACCATACTTAACGGCAATTTCAACATGTGATAAATATGGATTTTTCAACTCTTGTTCAACTTCTGCGGTTTTAGGTAAGTAAATCTTCCTATGTCTGTTTCTTTTAACTCCGAGTAGCTTTAATATTTCACCTACTCGCCTTTCATCCAGATTAATTTCTTTACCTATATCTTTTAATTTTCTATCCGCATGTTTAACAATAAAATCCACTTGCCATTGTTCTATGTTTCGATAAGTTCTATTACCAATTGTCACTGCCACTTTAATCACTCCTTATAAGAAACCCCTTATAAAGACTTAGATGAAGAAGACAAATAAAGATTCAAGTACTACACTCTGATTAAGCAACTTGTAGTTGATTTCCGAACATAACCCCAACTTTTTCACGAATTTGGTTAATAAAGATTGCGATTGTTTTTGATTTATTGATTGCACCTGAAAGTTTACGAAGTGCTTGAGACATTAGACGAGCTTGTAAACCTACGTGTGAGTCACCCATGTCTCCTTCAATCTCAGCTTTTGGTACAAGAGCTGCTACAGAGTCAATTACGATAATATCAACCGCACCACTTCGTACAAGTGCTTCTGCGATTTCTAAACCTTGCTCCCCTGTATCAGGTTGTGATAATAATAATTCATCGATGTTAACACCTAATTTTTGTGCATATACAGGATCCATTGCATGCTCAGCATCGATGAACGCCGCTTGTCCACCTTGGCGCTGTACTTCTGCAATTGCATGTAATGAAACTGTTGTTTTACCTGAACTTTCAGGTCCGTAAATTTCGATAATACGGCCACGTGGGTATCCGCCTACTCCTAGTGCCACATCTAGTGCTAAAGAACCACTAGAAACCGTAGAAACTTTACGCTCTGCTTGTTCTCCTAATTTCATAATTGAACCTTTACCGAATTGCTTCTCTATTTGTTTTAACGCCATATCTAACGCTGCTTGACGATCACTCATTCAAAATTCCTCCTTAACTGAATTGCTAATCTTATTATACCTATTTTCAATTCAATTTGCCAACAAAAATCGAACATTTATTCGATTTTTTTATTTTTCATTAAATATAACCGCATTTAACCATTAAAAAAAGCTAAAAGAGACTTATATCTCTTCTAGCTTTTTATACAAATGATAAAATCCATATTTTGCTGAGCGTTCCCTAATTTGTTGACGACTTCCGCTTAAATTTAGAGGAAAGACTACAGTTGGTTCATCTTTAATCGCCAATCCAACAAATACAGTTCCCGGCTCTTTATGTTCTGAAGCATCTGGTCCTGCTACCCCAGTGAAACTAATTCCGATATCCGCTTTTAATAATTCTCTAACATTTTCAGCAAGATAACGAGCACATTCTTTACTAACTGCACCATCAGTAGACAAGACTTCCTCAGGTACATGTAATACATGTTGCTTCACATCATTATGGTAACAAATGACACCGCCTTTAAATACGGAAGACACACCAGCGTTTTCTGTTACTTGATTACCAAAGAGACCACCTGTTAAACTTTCCGCACACGCTAAAGTTAATCCTTTTTTCTTCAATAACTCTATCGCCTTATAATGTAGAAACTCTTGGTCATACCCGTAGAAAAATTCTCCAACTCTTTCTAAAATCAAATCTTCCACATGCTGAATGAGTTTCTCCGCTTCATGAGCATTTTGATGTTTAGCCGTTAAACGTAATGTCACTTCTCCATCATTGGCAAGCGGGGCGATTGTCGGATTCGTTTGTCCATCAATTAAATCTTGAACTTTCACCTCTAATTGAGATTCCCCAATTCCGAAAAAGCGAAGCACGCGAGAATAAATGTTTTCTCCTGTTGTAAAGTTACGTAAAAAAGGCTCCACATAACTTACATACATCGGCTTCATTTCTTTCGGTGGTCCTGGTAATAAAATATAAACTTTTCCGTTCTTATTTAATCCCATACCAGGTGCCATACCGTGATCATTTGCAAATACAGTCGCTCCATCCAAAACGAGCGCCTGCTTTTTATTATTCTCCGTGAACTCTCTACCTGTTCGCTTAAAGTAATCGCTTATTGATGCTAATGCCTTTTCATCATATACAAGCTCTTCCGCTAAGCTAGACGCTATTGTTTCCTTCGTTAAATCATCTTTTGTCGGTCCTAATCCACCTGTGAAAATAAGCATATCCGCACGTTCTTCTGCAACTTCAATCGCCTGCTGCAGTCGCTTGTTATTATCACCAACTACAGTATGGTAGTACACGTTAATTCCAATTGAAGCTAACTTTTCAGACAAAAACTGGGCGTTCGTATTTGCAATTTGTCCAAGTAATAATTCTGTTCCAACCGCAATAATTTCAGCGTTCATCCCAATTCCCCCATAAACTTCTATTTTGAGTTTACAAAAGCAGCTCTATTTTTCCAGAAATAATCCCATCCTGAAATAACAGTAAAAATTAATGCAATCCATATAAAGATATCAGCAACTGGAATATGGATTAAATTTAAAGGTACATCGTGTAATAAATATGCCGCAATCGCGATGATTTGTGTCCACGTCTTAATTTTCCCTAGCTGATTTGCCGCAACTACTTCCCCTGTTCCAGCAAGTACAAGACGTAAACCAGTGACCGCAAACTCACGGCTTATAATGACAATAACGATCCAAGCAGGTACGTATTGCATCTCAACTAACGTGATAAGTGCCGCTGAAACAAGTAATTTATCAGCTAACGGGTCAAGGAACTTCCCTAAATTCGTTACAAGATTATACTTTCTTGCGTAATGTCCATCAATCCAATCTGTAGCCGAAGCAACAATAAAGATAAGCGCTCCTACTAAGTGTTGAATTGGTAAATCAACATCACCAATTGTGTATGAACCCCAATCAAAGGGTGCTAACATAATTACCATAAAAATTGGAATTAAGCAGATTCTAGATATTGTAATTTTATTTGGTAAATTCACAGCTATTCCTCCATCATATCAAAAACATTTGTTCATTGAAAAAAGTCATCGAAGCGATGACTGTTATTGTGCAGGTTGCTCTATCCCTAGATTTTTAATCAAGAATTTTTGATGATAATTCTCTTCTGGATTCAACGGGAATGTAACCACTTGGCCATTTAATTTAAATTCAACATTCGGTGCACTTCCTATATTAAGGTTTACCACTTTCGCTGTTGATAAATCATATTTTTGAGTTTGACCTTCCTCTATTGTTCCACTAAAGATATCATTTCCTGCCTCATTTTTAATACCTACATAACTTGCACCTTTTGTTGTAATTTCTAATTCTAACGTTTTATTGTTATGAATTTCCAAAGTGGACTCCTTACCAGTTGTCCCAACTACTTTGATTTCTTGTTGTCCTGTTGGTTGCGCTGGTTGTTCTTCTTTCTTTGGCTCTTCTTTTTTCGATTCTTCTTTTTTCGGCTCTTCCGCTTTCACTTCATCTTTCTTCGTATCTAACGGAGAATTTTCCGCTTTTTTAACTTCAATTTTCTCACTTTGAGCATTCGGAACCTTCTCATCACCTTTTCCAGTTAACGCTTGGAAAATAAACCAAATTACCACTCCAACTGCGATTACTAGCAGCGCAACTAAGATTTTCGGCATATGATCTGCAATTGGCCATGATGAAGATTTCTGCATTGTTTCTTGTGTTTTTTGTCCGGTTGACACTTGTGGAACGTCGCGTTTTTCAGATTGTGGTATCGTACTCTGATATTCTACAAGCAGTTCCTCTCCATTTAATCCAACCGCATCTGCGTATTGTTTAATGAATGCACGCGCATAAAAAGCTCCTGGCAATACATCATAATTGCCTTCCTCAATTGCTACTAAATGGCGTTTTTGAATTTTTGTAATCTCATGCAGCTGATCAATAGACAAGCCTTTCGTTCCTCTTGCTTCTTTCAGCTTTTGTCCTAATTCTGTCACTACTAACACCTCAATATTTCTTTAAAAGTCAAACATAGAGAAATTATTTTGCGTACCTTGCTCAATTTCATCTACTAAATTATATTGAATTTCTTCATCATAATCGTTACGCAACTCGATAATATAATCAAAATCATCCAATGTGTATTCTGACTGACTCACAAATACGTCAGGATGTTCCACAACTTTCGTTGCAGGCAATCTCATAATTTCACGAACGAGCTGCCAATGCCTTTCGTTAGCACGCTTTGTTGACACGATTCCATCTAAGATGAAAATATTGTCGTCGCTATACTCATCTTCAATCAATTGACTACGAACAGTTTGCTTAATAAGAGTAGACGATACAAATAACCATCTCTTATTTGCACAAACACTTGCGGCAACAATGGATTCTGTTTTTCCGACACGAGGCATTCCTCGTATACCAATTAGCTTATGGCCTTCTTTTTTCATTATTTCAGCCATAAAGTCTACAAGTAACCCTAATTCATCACGCACAAACCGAAATGTCTTCTTATCATCTGCATCTCGTTGTATGTACCTACCATGTCTAACCGCTAGCTTATCTCTTAGCTTTGGCGGACGATATTTCGTTACCGTTATGTTATCCATCGTATTTAAAATTGATTCTAGTCTAGAGATTTGCTCTTGATTATCACACATAAGGAGTAATCCACGCCTTGCATTATCTACACCATTAATTGTGACAATATTAATGCCGAGCATACCGATTAACGAAGAAACGTCACCAAGCAAGCCAGGTCGGTTTTTATGTATTTCATATTCAAAATACCATTCAATCATCCAAGATCACTCCCCTTGCTTACTTTACACCTACGTACTATATTATATGATTTCACCTTAATAGGGAAGCTAAATGTATAATCTATCCCTTTCAATTATTATACAAAAAAAATAGAGAGGAGAATCCCCTCTCTATTTTTTACTTATGTTGTACAAACTTTACCATTAAGTTTGCGATTGTATGTTGCTCTTGTTCGTCAGCAACTTTCCAAAGTTCAGCTAATAATTTCTCTTGATCGTTGCGTGCTTCTACTTCATTTGCTAAATAATCACCAACACGAAATGCCATATCTGATACAGCACCACCATCAAGACCTTTTCCTTGCGCTTGTTCTAAACGTTCTCCTAAAAAGCTCTTCCATTGATCAAAATTATCTAAAACTGACATGTGTAAGCACCTCACTACTTAGTAATAGAATCATGCTTAATTTGTACAGTTTTTCATTTTTTATGTAAGAAATTTTTAGCAATGCCACCCGCCATTTACTCCAATAATTTGTCCAGTTATATAAGATGCATCTGGTGATACGAGAAATGACACAGTTTTTGCTACTTCTTCCGGTAATCCTAATCGTCCTAACGGAATCTCTTCCGCAATTTCATTCTTATCCTCTTCTGAAAATACGTTTAACATTTCCGTTTCAATTGCACCTGGCGCCACCGCGTTCACTCTTATTCCACTTAATGAAACCTCTTTTGCTAAAGCTTTCACATATGAATTTTGCGCACCTTTTACCATCGAGTAAAGCACTTCACATGACGCGCCAATTTGTCCCCATATAGACGAAACAAGTACAATATTACCGCTTCTCCGTTGAATCATAGATGGCAATGCCATCGATAATAATTTATAGATACTCTTCACTTGAAGTTCTACCATATCATTCAATTCATCGTTCGTTACATCTGTGACGAGTCCAAAAATACTCTTCCCAGCTGCATATACGATAACATCAACAGGATGTTCAATTTGTTTCCACAATTGCTCTGCTCCATCAGTAGAAGCTAAATTCGCTTGAACAGGAATTACTTCACCCCATTCTTTCTGCAACTCATTCACTTTCTCTTCACTGTTATTATAATGAACATATACTGTATATCCATCTTGAATTAATTGTTTCGAAATAGCAGAGCCAATCCCTCCGCTCCCTCCAGTTACTAATGCATACTTTTTCATACAATTCCTCTCTTATCTCAACAAAATCTTTTCCCTACAAATAAATAATACCCTCATCTTACAATTTATCAATGATA
This sequence comes from Bacillus sp. BSL6, assembly GCF_052928345.1. Lineage (NCBI taxonomy): Bacteria > Bacillati > Bacillota > Bacilli > Caryophanales > Bacillaceae > Bacillus > Bacillus sp. BSL6. The sequence goes on along the minus strand of NZ_JAVGCW010000001.1, from coordinate 1,024,535 downwards.
AGATGAGGGTATTATTATGAAACCTTTTATTTTTTTGGTAACACTTGACAAACGCTCATTTTTTCTTCTGATAATAATAATTTTGCTACTTCTTGTAAATCTTGAACAGTTAAACTTTCTAATACAGTCAATGCATCAAACAGACTCGATTCATTAAACGCATATCGTGTAAATTGATTTGCAATATATTCCGGTGAATTCAAGGAACGTAAAAAGCCACCTATTTTCTTTTTCTTTACTCGTTCTAATGCCGCCTCATCTAATTGATCATAATTTGTATTTAATAAAATACCTTTCAAACGCTCTTCCAGCTCATCAGGTTGCTTCGTATCGCCGCCTACCATTGCAAAACCGAAGTTATTCTCTTCCGTATAATCATACGAGAACGAATCATCAATAAGCCCTTCATTATATAAAGATTCGTAATGAACAGAACTTTTTCCAAATAAATAATCTAAAAGTAACGTAAGCGCAATTTCTTGTTTTAAAAGGGCTTCCCCTTTTTCTTTTAAGTTTGTCGCTTTAATACCAACTAAACATTTCGGTGTTTGTACAGGCATTGAAATAATTTTCTTCTTTTCATTTACCTCATCTGGTTCTTCTTCGAATGAACGGATTATTTCTGGTTGGTTTTTATAATCTTTTTCCGCTTGATTTTCACGTATCAAATCCATCGTTTTCTCTGGATCAATTGCCCCTACAACAAACATTAACATATTGCTTGGATGATAAAACGTTTCATAACATTCATATAGTAGGTCTTTCGTAATTTTACTAATAGACTCGATTGTACCCGCAATATCAATTTTAATCGGGTGCTTTACAAACAAGCTATCAATTAACCCAAAATATAAGCGCCAATCTGGATTATCTTGATACATTTGAATTTCTTGCCCAATGATACCTTTCTCTTTTTCAACTGTTTTTTCAGAAAAGTAAGGCTCTTGTACGAAATTTAACAATGTATTTAAATTTTGTTCTACATTTGATGTACATGAAAAAAGGTAAGCTGTTCTTGTGAATGATGTGAAAGCATTTGCCGATGCCCCTTGTTTACTAAACAATTGGAAGGCATCGTGATCTTCTTTTTCAAATAGTTTATGCTCAAGAAAATGAGCAATCCCATCCGGCACACGAATCATTTCTTCTTTACCTAGTGGTACGAATGTATTATCCACAGAACCATATTTTGTCGTAAACGTTGCAAATGTTTTATTAAATCCTTGCTTCGGTAAAATATATACATCTAATCCATTAGGAAGTTTTTCATAATAGAGTGTCTCTTTTAATTGCTCATAAACAATTTTCTCCATTTATTCTCCCTCCGTTCCGTGTAAAAAGTAAATTGTATCTAATTCAATATTTTTAGCAACTTTCACAATCTCTTCTTTCGTCACACTTTCAATACCTGTAAGCCATTCTTCAACCGGACGCGTACGATCTGAAATAATACCATGATACAGCATTTCCACAAATCCACGCGGTGTATCAATTGCTTCTAATATTTGATTTCGAATAACACTTTTCGTTTGATGCATCTCTTCTTCAGAAAAATCACCATTTTGCATTGCAAGCATTTGCTCTTTAATAATCTCAACAGCTTTTTCATAATTTTTCGCTTCGATCCCTGACATGACAAATAATAAGCCTTTATGACTTTCAAAGCGGGATGCTGCATAGTACGCTAAACTATTTTTTTCACGAACATTAACGAATAACTTTGAATGAGAAAATCCTCCAAACAATCCATTGAACAATTGCAGTGCAAAATAATCTTCGTCTTTATACGTAATAAATGTACGATAACCAATGTGCAGTTTACTTTGTTTTAATTCTTGTTTTTCCACAACTTCTTTTTCTTCATTATTTCTCTTATGAAGAAGTACATTCCTTTCCCTCACAGGACGCGCTGAAATAGAAAAATACTTACTTACAAGATCAACTGCGTTTTCTGAAATATCACCAATAATGTATAGATCCATTTCATCTTCAGCTAACACTTTTTGATAATATTGATACAAACTTTCATTTGTAATAGAAGAAACACTCTCTTTTTTCCCATTTGCGCTTAAGCGATACGGTTCTACTTTGCACATTTCTTCAATTAAACGCTCATTTGCATAACGCATTTTATCATCATAAGTCGCTTCAATTCGTTGCAAGAGCGCTCTCTTTTCACTTTCTACAATAGAAGGCAGAAAACCATTCCCCTCTGTTGCTGGATGTAAAACGATATCCGATAACATAGAAAGCGCTTTTTCAAATAACGGTGGTGCATCATGTAAATATACTTCATTTGCAATGTCTACATAAATAGAGATGATATGATCTTCTCCTTTTTTACTTACATCTACTGCCAAAGAAGATCCGTATAATTCCTCTAAATATTGACGAAGACGAATTACAGAAGGAAGCTTTTCTGTTGCACTTTGCAATACGTATGGCAATAGGGCACGCTCTGTCACCGTCTCCTCATTTAAAGGTGCTTTCAAACGAAATACAAATGTATTTGTTTTATATTTATCAGTTGGAATAATATGTACTCGTAAACCACCTAACTCATGTAACTGTTGTTCCATCAGTTTCATTTATAGCCCTCCTTTACGTATATAGGAATATTCCTCTTCAATATACAGTTTTTAGAAATAAAAAATCAACTTTTCTTCCTCACTATACTTACATTAGGCCCTTTCTAAAAACGGTAATATGTAAGGAACATAGTAAAATTCCGTATTAAATATAGTCTATGTAAAAAAGCCCGCACTAATGTGCGAGCTTTTTTATACTTATCGTTTTCCTTTTTCATAAGGAGTTCCTAATGCTTTCGGAGCTTCAGAACGACCTACAAAACCAACAAGCGCTAATATTGTGAATACATACGGCAATATCGTTAAGAATACACTTGGAATTTCTTTTAGTACTGGAATTGTACCGCCTGTTATTCCTAATGATTGAGCAAATCCGAAGAACAGAGCCGCTCCAAGAGCACCGAGTGGATTCCATTTACCGAAAATCATTGCTGCTAACGCCAAGAAACCTTGTCCAGTAATTGTAGCACCTGAGAAATTACCAGAAATCGACATAGCAAAGACCGCTCCACCAACTCCTGCAAACATTCCAGATATAGCAACTGCAATATAACGCATTTTATATACGTTAATCCCCATCGTATCCGCTGCCATTGGATGCTCACCAACCGCACGAAGACGAAGACCGAACGGCGTTTTATAAATGATATACCAAACGACAAATGCTAAAATAATAGCAATATATGATGTTAACGGTACATTAGAGAAAAAGATTTTTCCGATTACCGGAATATCCGAAAGACCCGGAACATCGATTTTTTCAATGCGGTATTGAATGAAATCAGTTTGTCCTTTGCCAAAGATTTTCTTAATCGCAAATACTGTTAAACCAAGTGCTAAGAAGTTAATTGCTACTCCGCTCACTACTTGATCTGCACGGAATGTAATGGATGCTACTGCGTGAAGAAGTGCAAACAATCCACTACCAATTGCTGCAAATAATAATGCAATCCAAGGAGTCATCGATCCCCACGTATCACCCATTAATAACGTTGTAACAATACCAATAAATGCACCAAATAACATTAAACCTTCTAACGCTATATTTACAACTCCAGAACGTTCACTGAACACTCCACCTAACGCCGTAAAAATAAGTGGCGCTGCCGTATATAACGTACCCGTCACAAGAATGGCTAAAATATCTAAAAAGCTCATTTATTTCCCCTCCTTGCTCATGCGTGTAAGTGCCCAGCGTAAAACATAACTGCACGCTACAAAGAAAATAATACATGCAATAATAACGTTAATTAACTCCGAAGGTACATCTGCTTCGAAATTCATTTGTGGTGCTGCACTTTTCAAACCACCAAACAGTAAAGCTGCTAATAGTATACCAAATGGATTATTTCCGCCTAAAAGTGCTACCGCAATCCCATCAAATCCAATACCAGTAAACGAAGACATTGCTGTCATACTTTGGAATGTCCCTAATCCTTCCATAGCTCCACCAATTCCTGCAAAAGCACCAGCAATTGTCATTGATAATACAACATTACGCGATACTTTCATTCCTGCGTATTGAGAGGCATTTTGGTTAAAACCAACCGATTTTAATTCATACCCTAACGTTGTTCTATCTAATAAGAACCACATTACAATCGCAATGAGAATAGCCACAACAATTCCCCAGTGTAAACGAGATCCATCTGTCAATGAAGATAACCAATCAGAAGCTAACGAAGCACTTGCTTGTACGTCATAAGATTTTTCATTACCTTCGTGGATAAAACGTTTAATAAGATCATACGTAACATAAAGTGCAATGTAGTTCATCATAATTGTAACAATTACTTCATTTACTTTAAGTTTCCCTTTTAAATATCCAGGTATAAAACCCCATAAACCGCCGACAATTGCCGCCACTAAAATAGATAACGGAATATGCAAAATTGCTGGTAACGACACTGCATATCCAAACCAAACAGCAGCGAGCCACCCAACTAATAACTGTCCTTCCACCCCAATATTGAAAAGACCTGTACGAAATGCAAATGCTACTGAAAGACCAGCTAATACAAGCGGAATCATCGTACGCAACGTCTCACCGATAGCTTGTGGATTGCCAACCATCCCTTCCCAAAGCGCGGCATATCCAACAATTGGATCATATCCACTAACTAACATTACAATGGCACCAACAAGTAAACCGAAAACTACGGATAACACAGGTACTAAAATATTAATTGTTCGTTCTGTTAAAAATTTTTTAGCCATTTGTGTTCACCTTCTCTTTCCCTGTCCCGCCGGCCATTAATAATCCAAGCTGTTGTTCGTTTGTCTCTTTTGCATCCACAATTGCTACAATTTTCCCTTCATATATAACAGCCACTCGATCACTTACATTTAAAATTTCATCCAGCTCTAAAGATAAAAGCAATACTGCCTTACCATTATCTCTCTGCTCAATTAATTTTTTATGAATAAATTCAATCGCACCTACATCTAAACCACGTGTCGGCTGTGCTGCAATTAGTAAATCTGGATTACGATCTACTTCACGTGCAATAATTGCCTTTTGCTGGTTTCCACCAGATAGAGCGCGAGCTAACGTTTGTTCACTAGGTGTACGTACATCAAACTGTTCAATAAGTGCTTTCGCTTTTTCTGTAATTTTACTAAAATTTAAAATCCCTTTCTTTGAAAATGGATTTTTATAGTATGTTTGTAAAACAATATTGTCCCGAACAGAAAAATCGAGAACAAGTCCGTGTTTATGACGGTCTTCAGGAATATGACCAATCCCCTCTTCTGTTATTCTTCGCACAGGCCAATTCGTTATTTCTTTTCCTTTAATTGCAATAGAACCTGACTCAACTTTTCGTAAACCAGTAATCGCCTCTATTAATTCACTTTGACCATTTCCATCAATCCCTGCAATCCCAACGATTTCTCCTGCACGAACAGTTAAGTCAAGGCCTTTTACAGCAGGTAACTTGCGCGTATCATGAACAATTAGGTTTGCAATAGATAGTACTTCTTCCATTGGTTTAGCTTCTATTTTTTCTGTTTTAAAATTCACTTGACGTCCGACCATTAACTCTGCAAGTTTATGCTCATCCGTTTCCGCTACATCAACAGTACCAATCCCCTTACCTTTACGAATAATTGTACAACGATCGCAAACTTCCATAATTTCTTTCAACTTATGTGTAATAAGGATAATAGATTTCCCCTCTTGCACAAGCTTTTTCATAATTTGAATCAACTCATGAATTTCTTGAGGAGTTAACACCGCGGTTGGCTCATCAAATATTAAAATCTCAGCACCACGATAAAGAGTCTTTAATATTTCAACCCTTTGCTGCATCCCAACAGAAATATCTTCAATTTTCGCATGTGGATCAACAGCCAAACCATACTGTTCAGATAATTGCTTAATTTCTTTTGCCGCTTCTTCAACAGCAATTTTCCCGTTTTTCTTCGGCTCATTTCCAAGAATAATATTCTCTGTAACTGTAAAATTATGAACAAGCATAAAATGCTGATGGACCATCCCAATACCAAGGTCATTTGCTATATTCGGATTTGTAATTTTTACAGGTTTTCCTTTAATTTTAATTTCACCTTGTTCTGGTTGGTACAAACCAAATAGTACATTCATCAATGTGGATTTCCCTGCACCATTTTCTCCAAGTAAAGCATGTATTTCTCCCTGTTTTACTTGCAGCGTAATATCGTCATTCGCTACAATGCCTGGGAATACTTTTGTAATATTGTTCATCTCAATTACGTATTCCATTTTGTTCCTCCTTTTAGCAGGGAACACTCCCTAATTACACTCTATTAAAAGTATTTTTATATATGCAAAGGTTAGTTCTACGAACTAACCTTTGCTATTTCTCTATTATTATTTCTTTAGAGAAGCTTCATATGTTTTATATTCTTCATCAGTTGCAGGGACTTTAATTTCACCGTCAGTGATTTTCTTCTCAAGCTCTTCTACTTTTGTTAAGATTTCTGGATTTACTTTTTTCACATTGTCAGTAGTTTTCGCAATACCAACACCGTCATCTTTTAATCCGAATTCTTCTACTTTACCGCCTTTTAATTTACCGTCTTTCGCTTCTTGTGCTACTTTTGCTACTGCAATATCAACACGTTTTACCATTGATGTTAAAGTTACGTTTTCAGGCATACCTTCTTGATTTTGGTCACGGTCAACACCGATTACCCAAACGTTTTCACCTTTTTTCTTACGGTTTTTCGCTTCTGTGAATACACCGTTACCAGTTGCACCTGAAGCATGATAAATTACGTCAACTCCACCACCGTACATTGCTGAAGCTAATACAGAGCCTTTTTCTGGTTTATCAAATGCATCAGCATATTGTGATACGATTTCGATATTTGGATTTACTGCTTTTGCACCAGCTTTAAAGCCTGATTCAAATTTTGTAATTAATGGGCTTTTTACACCACCAACAAACCCAACTTTATTTGATTTTGTCGTCATCGCTGCTACAGCACCAACTAGGAATGAACCTTCATGGTCTTTAAATGTAATACTTGTTACGTTTGGCTTCTCTACAACTGTATCTACAATCGCAAATTGCTCTTTTGGATATTGTTCAGCTACCTTTGCAATTGATTTTTCCATTAAGTAACCAATACCAAATGTTGTGTTATAATGATCTTTCGCAAATTTCGTTAAATTCGGGATATAATCCGCATCTTTACTAGATTGAAGATAACGATATCCTTCATTTTTCTTTAAGTCATTGTCTTTACCGAACTTCGTTAAACCTTCCCAAGCTGATTGGTTAAATGATTTGTCATCAACGCCCCCAACATCTGTAACCATACCAACCTTAAACTCTTTTTTGTCGCTACTCGCTTTATCCGAGTTACCACATGCACCTAACACCGCACTTGCTGCTAATGTTAATGATAATAAAAGACCTGTTTTTTTCTTCATACTAGAAACCCCTCCTGAAATGATTTGTCTATTTTTTTATACGCCGCTGTCCCTAACTTCTTGCTGTCACCTCCCTAAAAAGGAACTCACCTACATACGTTTTCTTAATACGTGGAAGCTAAACTTATCAGCTCTAAAGTAATTGATAGAATATAAGATTGGCTCATCATTTTGATCATAGTGCATTTGTTTTAACACTAGCAGTGCCGTTTCCGGTTCACATTCCAAAATCGGTGAGATTTTGGGATGATAGCCAATCGGCTCAATGTGAGCAACTGCGTATGTGATACGTTTGTGCGTATTGTTATGTATCACTGTAAGCAATGATTCTTCGTTGTATCCCGATAAATCTGGCAATATCTCTTTTGCAAGTTTATCGATACAATATACAACAGGTTCCCCATCTGCTGTACGCACACGCTCAATCATCACTGCATTAAAACCATCTTCACTATTAAACTTCTCTTTTTCTTCTTCTGTTAAACTTGTTGTAGATGATGATAAAAAGATAGTTCCTGGTGTTTTCCCCACACTAGAAATCATATCTGTAATACTAGAAAGTTGTTCAATCCCAGAAGAAAATAACGGCTTTGCATTTACAAATGTTCCTACACCATGTCTACGAATGACAACATTTTCTTCTTCTAAAATACGCAGCGCTTCTCTTAAAGTCGCTCTACTTACACCAAGTTCTTTCGCTAAATCAAACTCTGATGGTAACTTTTGTCTTTCTTTGTAAGCCCCATCTTTAATTTTTTCTTTGATGTGATCAATCACCCGTAAATATAGGTGACGACTATCAGATTTTACTGACATAAGACTCCCCCGCATTTCAATTATTCGACCTCTGATGTAAGACTTCTTTTCTCTTTTTTCAACTTACAACATAATAAAAATTGCTAAATACTAAAAACAGGCATAATTGTCGAATAAATATTAATAATTTTTTAAGATGAAATTTTCACTCTTTACTGCATAAAAAAAACTTTGCACCACAAACATTCCTCATAGCGAGAAAAAGTTCGGCACAAAGATCTCTTACATCCTTTGTTACACACTTTTCCCCTCATAGTCTAGCAATTCATGGTTGCCAGGTAGAAACTTATGGACCTTATCTCCAAGATTATATGAGGCAGTGATTCTTTTCGAAGTAATCTTACCACTTGCTCCCATACGTGTCAACAAAATTTAACATTTTTCTACATTAAATATCGAACGTTCACAAAAAACCACACCAAAGTATTCGTATTCTAAAGAATCACCTTAAATGTAAGCCCTTTCTTTATTGCTTAATATAGTATATAACAAAACCAGCATATAAAAAAGCCTAATTGTAAAAACAATTAGGCTTTTTTTATGAACTTTTTTCTTGTACATCATTAATGAGCACTTCTCGTGGTTTACTACCTTCATACGGTCCTACTACACCATTCATTTCCATTGCATCAATTAAACGAGCAGCACGTGTATAACCAACTCTAAACCTACGTTGCAACATAGAAACAGAGGCTGTTTGCATTTCCACTACGAGCTGAACTGCTTCATCATATAATTCATCTTCTACTTCCTGCTTCGTATCAGGAACATCTTGCGGAATCATATCTTCTTGATATTGCGCTTTTTGCTGACCAATAACATATTCTACAACTCTCTCAACTTCATCATCTGATAAAAACGCACCTTGTACACGTACAGGCTTCGATGCACCAATTGGTATAAATAGCATATCCCCACGACCTAGCAGTTTCTCTGCACCACCGCCGTCAAGAATTGTACGAGAATCTGTTTGAGAAGATACAGCGAATGCAATACGTGACGGAATATTCGCTTTAATAACTCCCGTAATTACATCAACTGATGGACGTTGCGTTGCAATAATTAAATGAATACCGGCAGCACGAGCCATTTGCGCTAGACGCATAATCGCATCTTCTACATCCGACGAAGCAACCATCATTAAATCTGCTAACTCGTCCACAATTACGACAATATAAGGTAATTCCGGTTGTTTCGCTTCTGATTGATTATTATGCTCTTTTATATAATCATTATATCCTTCAATATTTCGCGTGCCACTATGAGCAAATAACTCATAACGACGCTCCATTTCACTTACAACTTTTTTCAATGCCTGTGATGCTTTTTTCGGATCCGTTACAACTGGTGTTAACAAATGAGGCACACCGTTATATACATTTAACTCTACCATTTTCGGATCAATCATCATTAATTTTACTTCATGTGGTTTTGCACGCATTAAAATACTAACAATAATACCGTTAATACATACACTCTTCCCGCTACCTGTAGCACCTGCCACTAGTAAATGGGGCATTTTATTTAAGCGGGCTAATACAGCTTCACCTGTAATATCTCGTCCAAGACCAATCAGCAACTTCTCTTCTGGATGATTATTAGCCTTAGAATCAAGAACTTCCCTAAGTGTTACCATAGAAACTTCTGAGTTCGGAACTTCAATCCCTACAGCTGATTTCCCGGGAATTGGAGCTTCAATACGAATGTCCTTTGCAGCTAAAGCAAGCGCTAAATCATCACTTAAACCGACGATTTTGCTTACCTTTACTCCCATATCAGGATACACTTCATATTTCGTGACTGCAGGACCTCTATGTACTTTTGTTACTTTCGCTTTCACTCCAAAGCTTTGGAAAGTACGTTCTAATTTACGAGCATTCTCATAAATTTCCGCATTTTCATTTGTAACTTGCTTATTCTTTGGAAATTTCAATATATCAAGCGCAGGAAGCTTGTAATCTTTATTTTCTACATTTGAAAATTGCATAGGAGGTGCTTGTGTTTCCCCCTCTAGCGATTCAACGATTTTTTCTCCACGCTTTTTCTTCGGCTCTTCAACTGGTGGAGCCTCTTCAATAAACGGTGAAGTAATTAACTCTTCTTCCTCTACTTCAATTCGTTTATCCTCTTCTTCATTTACAGGATAATTCTCAGTGAAATTCGAAATAATCGGAGGATCAATTGAGATTTCTTCCATCGGCTCAATAATTTCTTCATGTTCTGCAGCACGTTTGCTCCTTGTGCTTCTTGTTGTTTTTTTCTTTTCTGTTTGTTCAGCCGTTCGTTTGGCTCTCCAATCTTTATAGTCCCCTTGCATCACTTGAAATTGACTTCTAAGAATTCTACCAACTGGAGCTAACACTTCTCCAATATGCTTATTTGTTATACAAAGTATACCGAGAATAACTAAAATAATACCAATAATATAAGCTCCTACTTCGTCAAATAAGAAGTAACAAGTGGCGAACATAAGTGCACCAAACATGCCACCACCTAAATGAACGCTATCTGGCCCTTTTTTCATTTCAAGAAAGAAATTATCTTTCGTACTTACAATAACAGAAGTATTTTGCACTGCTCCATCTTTCGTAAGAAGGTTAAATAATGTAATATGACTAAACATTAATATCGCCAATACTATTAAATAAAAACCGATTAACCGTTTATTTAAAAGGTTCGGCCATCCACGTTTTATAACGAATGAAACGGATAAAGCTATTACACCTAACACACCAATTATGTACCACTCACCAAAGAAGAAGCGAAAAAATAACACAAACGATTTTCCTACAACGCCTAGCTGTAAAATCGTAATGATTGAAAGTGCAAAAAGAGTTAAACCGACGATTTCATAATACAAAGTTGGCTTTATCGTACGTCTTGCCTTTGCCTTCGTCCCTCTTTGCTTTTGTTTTGCCATTTCTTCACCTCGTGATCTACATATAAGTAAAAATTCCTAAAAAACTCTGCTTATATGTTTGTTTTCTCTATTTTTTCAGGTCTTTATATCTTCTATTTTTACACTTCTTGTAAAATGTTAAATAAACAGAAGAAAGCAGCCCTCTCATGGCTGCTCAACCGTCTTGTTTTTTATATTATACCATAGCTTCTAAACAAAATCCTTCTTTTTGCTAAAAGGTTATTTTCTGTCCCGGCTCAAACTCTAAGTAGTGAAGCGGATCCGTACTTAACACGCGTACAATAGAATAATACCCATGTTCTTCTTCTGAAACCATTAATTCAACACCATTTATATTTACAACTTTTTGACTTTCACATTGCGAATAATCGGCTGGATACACGAGTTGCTCTGGCATAATTGTATATAAAATCATTGTAACATTGTCCCTTCTGCATGATCATCCGCGCGATTATCTATTAATTCGTTTAATTTTCGAATCGCATTTCCGATACCACCGACATCATCTATAAGACCATACTTCACTGCATCTCCACCAATTACATTCGTACCAATATCTCGCGTCAAATTTCCTTTCGCAAACATAAGCTCTTTAAAACGATCTTCCGTTACTTTCGAATGCTTCGTCACAAATCGAATGACTCTTTCTTGCATTTTATCTAAATACTCAAATGTTTGCGGCACCCCTATAACAAGACCTGTTAGACGAATCGGATGAATTGTCATCGTCGCAGTTTCCGCAATAAATGAATAGTCAGTAGAAACGGCAATTGGCACACCGATAGAATGCCCTCCACCTAAAACTAAAGATACTGTCGGTTTTGAAAGCGAAGCGACCATCTCAGAAATTGCTAGCCCAGCTTCAACGTCACCTCCAACTGTATTTAACACTAAAAGCAAACCTTCAATTTTCGGATTTTGTTCGATCGCAACAATTTGTGGAATAATATGCTCATATTTTGTTGTTTTATTTTGCGGCGGCAACTGAACATGACCTTCCACCTGTCCAACAATTGTTAAACAATGAATACGTGATTCATTCATTTGCGGTACATTCGTTTGTCCAAGCTGTTGAATTTTTTCCACTATTGAAGCTTCTTTGCCAGTTTCTTTCGGCTCAGCCTCTTTCTCTTCATTTGTATAACGATCACGTTCTGTCATATCGCATCCCCTTTCACTCGTATATAATTAGTATTTCTTAAGTTATAAATTTCATTCGATAGAGTGAAAAAAGAAAAAAGATCACCCGTAAAGGTGATCTTTTTTATACTTCCATAATAATCGGTAAAATCATAGGTTTTCTCTTCGTCTCTTCGTACAAGAACTGTCCTAATAATTCACGAATATTTTGTTTTAACATAGACCATTCAATTGAATATTCTTTAATTGATTGCTCAACAATCATACGTACAATCTCTGTAGAACGGTCAATTAACGCTTCTGATTCACGTACATATACAAATCCACGTGAAATGATTTCTGGACCAGAGATAATTTTCTTTTCATCTTTACCCAGTGTTACAACAACTACTAATATTCCATCTTGAGATAACATTTTTCTATCTCGAAGAACGATATTACCAACATCACCTACACCTAATCCATCAATTAACACGTTGCCAGCTTGCACTTTGCCAACTAAGTTCGCTTCATCGTCACCAAAACCAATTACATCGCCTTTTTCTACAATAAAGATATTTTCTCTTGCAATACCTACATCTTCAGCTAAGTATGCATGTGCTTTTTGCATACGGAACTCACCATGTACGGGTACAAAATATTTCGGTTTCATTAAATTTAACATTAATTTTAATTCTTCTTGGCTACCGTGACCTGAAACGTGAACTTTTCTTTCACCGTAATAAACAACTTCAGCTCCCGCTCTAAATAACAAATCAATAATTTTCGATACAGATATTTCATTACCTGGAATTGGAGATGCCGCGATAATAACCGTATCACCTTTACGAATTGAAATTTGTTTATGAGCTTGCTTTGCCATTCTAGAAAGGGCTGCCATCGGTTCACCTTGGCTACCTGTCGTTAAAATAGCTACCTTTTTCTCTGGGAAATTGTCTACTTCTTGTAGTGAAATAACCATACCTTCTGGAACATCTAAATAACCAAGACGTCTTGCGATATCTACCACTTTCACCATACTACGTCCTACAACCGCTACTTTTCGTCCTGTTTCAGCAGCTGCATCAAATACTTGTTGAATACGATGTACATTCGATGCAAATGAAGCAACGATAATACGTCCTTCTGCGCCGTAGAACACTTTAGAAATTTCTACACCAACTTCTTTTTCAGAACCTGTATAGCCTGGACGCTCAGCATTTGTACTATCAGATAATAAGCATAGAACGCCTTCATTTCCGATTTGAGCCATTTTCCCAAGGTCTGCTCCACTATTTCCAATTGGAGTTTGATCGAATTTAAAGTCTCCCGTATATACGATCGCACCTTTTGATGTATGGAAACAAACACCAACAGAATCTGGAATACTATGTGTCGTTCCAAAGAATGACACCGTTGTAGTATTAAACTCTACTGTTGAATTTGAATCGATTGTTTTTAAATCTACACGGCCTAACATACCCGCTTCGCCAAGTTTTTCTTGTATAAGTCCTACCGTTAATTTCGTTGCATACACTGGAATTGATAATTTACGAAGTACGTAAACAATGCCACCAATATGATCTTCATGACCGTGAGTAATAAATAAACCTTTTACTCGCTCTTGGTTTTCTACTAAATATGTAATATCAGGAATAACGATATCAATTCCAAACATTTCATCTCCCGGGAACATTAACCCTGCATCTACAATAAAGATTTCAGAATCAATTTCAACACAGTACATGTTTTTCCCGATTTCACCTACTCCACCAAGAGCAAATACTTTAACAGACTCATTCTCTTTTCTCTTCATGTTGTTGCCTGGTTTAAAAATCTTTCAAACACTGATTTCACTAAAATTGCAGAGACACCAGGGGAAACTCTACAACCACCATATATTCACCGTCCAAGACGAATGTCCTTACCGTTATGCGATATCATGTCCTTGTTTATTTTTTAAACCAGGTTTCACCTCTCTTTCATTATATAAATCAAATATCTTATTCGATATGATATGAAAATGTAATCAAATTATAATTTTTACCAATTTTGCTAAGCATACCCGTACTAAGCTACTTAGCCATATTATACCTGATACAAGAAATAGAACACAAGTTAAATCGTGCGAAAGAAAAAGGAAAAGAACGCATTCCCAACAAACTTATCAAACTGATGTCCTTTATATTTACTCCGATTTCGTACCCCATATCGTTTTGAAGAAATAGCTATAAATACTCTAAATTTATTTCATAATATAGATTTTAAAGACTTATTTTTCTAGAATTGAACAAAAACACTTATAAAATGGAGTTTTTTTATGAATTACGTCATATTTGAAGTAATTACTCTCAAAAATAGAATTGGTACTTTATTACGTTTATATAAGCGTTCATTCTATAAATAACTATGACTTTTTAATTCCTTTAAAGGGTTAAGATTATTTTCTTTTACACGTTGCAATATATAATGAAAAACCAGTTAATGATCTTATAAAAACATATATAGGTAAGATAAGAAAAGAGAGGGAAAGACTTTCATACAAATAAAAAATGACCTAGTTCTACACTAGGTCATTTTTTATTAACGAGGGATAGATTGCATAACAGATTGTAACGTTACTCTTTCTTCTTCTGTTAACGGAAGAAGTGGTAAACGTACAGAACCTACATCTAATCCAACCATTTGTAACGCTGTTTTTACTGGTGTTGGGCTTGGCGCCATAAATAATGAATCCGTTACTCTTACAAGTAATTGATGTAATTTTTGCGCCTTCTTAAATTCACCTGCTTGGAACGCTGCAATCATTTCTTGCATTTCATTTCCGATAACATGAGATGCTACAGAAACGATACCTTTCGCTCCAACTGCCATAGCTGGTAGCGTTAAACCGTCATCACCGCTGTATACTGCAAAGTCGTCCGCTGTTTTTTCAATGATTTCTGTCATTGTTAACACATCGCCGCCTGCATCTTTAATCGCAACAATGTTTTCTATTTCTGATAAACGAACAACTGTATCAACGGAGATTTGTACAATAGATCGTCCTGGAACATTATATAGCATAACCGGAAGCGGCGTGCTTTCAGCAATTGCTTTAAAGTGCTGATACATTCCTTCTTGACTCGGTTTGTTATAATACGGTGCTACTAGCATTACTGCATCAACACCAACCTCTGTTGCCTTTTTAGTTAAGTCAATAGAAGCATGCGTATTATTACTACCTGTTCCAGCGATTACGGGCACCCTTTTATCGACAACAGATACGACATGGCGATATAACGCTACTTTTTCTTCTGAAGTTAATGTAGGAGATTCTCCTGTCGTTCCTCCTACCACGATTGCTGTTGTACCGTTATCAATTAAATAATTTACCAATTTCGTTGTCTTTGCAAAATCGATATTGCCGTTTATATCAAACGGTGTTACCATCGCGGTTGCAATTGTCCCAAAATCTATCATGGTCTCACTCCTTATTGTTCCAGTTGCTTTTCTTTTGAAAGCTCAAACGCACTATGTAATGCATTTACAGCCTCCACTAAATCAGTTTCTTTTACAAGAACCCAAATAGTTGTATGACTATCTGCTGATTGCAGAATTTGAATACCTTTTTCAGCTAAAGCTGTAACGATTTTCGCAGTAACCCCTGGGTATCCTGCCATTCCAGCTCCTACAATAGATACTTTCGCACAATGCTCTGTCACAATTGGCTCATATCCAAGGTTTTGTAATAGTTCAACTGCACGATTTGATACATTATCACTCACCGTATAAGCTACCCCAGTAGGTGAAATGTTAATTAAATCAACACTGATTCCTTCATTCGCCATTTCTTTAAACACATGCTGCTGCAAATCATATGCTGTTTCTTTTGCAAGTACTTTAATTTGCGTCACATTTGATACATGTGCAATACCTGTAACAGGACGTTCTTCTACATCACGGCCTTTTGTAGCGCCGTCAGATGCTGAAATAAGCGTACCTTCACTATCAGAGTACGTAGAACGTACACGAAGCGGTACTTTTGCATGCATCGCAATTTCAACTGCACGTGGATGAACGACTTTTGCACCTTGGTATGCCATGTTACAAATTTCGTTATACGTTACAGTTTGAAGATGACGTGCATCTTTTACAATGCGAGGATCCGCAGTCATCACACCTTCTACATCTGTGAAGATATCGATATATTCAGCATGAAGCGCAACACCTAAAGCTGAAGCTGAAGTATCACTACCTCCGCGTCCAAGTGTTGTCGTATCACCTTTTTTCGTTTGTCCTTGGAATCCTGTCACAACGATTACATCTACATTTTCTAGCTCTTCGTGTATACGATCACAATTCATTTCAATAATCTTAGCATTTGTAAAATCATCATTTGTTACAAAACCAGCTTGTGCACCATTTAATGCCGCCGATTTTATACCGTTCTCATTTAACATGTTAGAGAAAACGATTGCTGAGATTAATTCTCCGCATGATAATAATAAATCTTGCTCACGATTAGAAATGTGAGATTCCTCTTGATTTACAAGACTTAACAACGTATCAGTTGCATATGGTTCACCTTTACGACCCATAGCAGATACGACAGTCACTACTTTATAACCCGCATCTAGCGATTTTTTTATATGATGAAGCGCATGCTTACGTCCATTTTCATCACGTACAGATGTGCCACCAAATTTTTGAACAATAATTTTCATATTTTGCACCTTCTCTTAGCCGTTTACACTAATTGTAATTTTACTAAGCGCTCTGCAATTTGAACAGAATTCCATGCAGCGCCTTTTAATAAGTTATCAGATACGACCCAAAGATGGAATCCTTTATCGTTATTTAAATCTTTACGGATTCTTCCAACGAATACTTCGTTTTTACCTACTGCAGTAGCTGGCATTGGATATAATTGCTCTTCTGGGTTATCTTGCAGAACGATACCTTCTGCATTTGCAAGTAAGTTCTTTAATTCCTCTACTGTTACACCCTCTTTTTCTACTTCAATGTAAACAGACTCAGAGTGACCTGATACAACTGGTAAACGTACACATGTTGCCGCTACTTCTAGCTCTGGCATATGCATAATTTTTTTCGTTTCATTAATCATTTTCATTTCTTCAAATGTAAATCCATTATCTTGGAACTTATCAATCTGTGGAATCGCGTTGAAAGCAATCGGGAAATGTTTCTTATCACCTGATACAGGTAAAACATTCGCCTTTACTTCTTCACCATTTAAGATTGCTTGTGATTGTTCATGAAGTTCTTCAATCGCTGCCGCACCAGCACCTGATACAGCTTGATATGTGGAAACGATTACTCGTTTTAAACCATATTGCTGACGAACTGGCTCAAGAGCTACTACCATTTGAATTGTAGAACAGTTTGGATTTGCAATAATACCGTTATGTTCTTTTAAGTCGTTTTCATTTACTTCAGGTACAACAAGTGGCACGTTTTCTGTCATACGGAATGCACTTGTATTATCAACAACAATCGCACCGCGCTTTGCTGCTTCTGGCGCTAATTGTTTTGATACAGATCCACCAGCACTAAATAGTGCGATATCTACTCCTTCAAAACTTTCAGGAGTTGCCTCTTGAACTGTAAATTCTTCGCCTTTAAATACAAGTTTCTTACCTGCAGATCGTTTAGATGAAAGTAACGTTAACTTCCCGATTGGAAATTCTCGTTTCTCTAAAGTATTTAACATTTGTTCACCAACTGCGCCGGTTGCTCCAACTACAGCGACATGAAAAGTTTTTTGCTTTTCCATCACTATGCCCCTTTCTAGATACCAATCCTTCTATAACTTAGAATGAGAAGGAGTATAGAATACCCCTTCTAATCTTAATAACGTTAATTTTATCATATTCTACAGTAAGAATGATGGTTTCATCGAAAATTGTCCGTTTTTTTTCGTTTTTTAATTCATATATCTGAATTTTTCTACGACAACCGGTTGCAATTGCTTCCCTTGCAGTGCTTCTAATACTGTATCTTCAAGCAGCTCCATGCGTGCTACCATTGAGTTCGGTTTTTTCTCTGGTGCGTCTTGACCGAATGGGACGAAGTAGATGTTTTTTGTGGCCATTAGGCGCATGAGATTTACTCCATTAAGCCCTAAAGCATCATTCGTCGAAACAGCCAATACGACGGGCTTACCATTTCTTAGCGTCGCTTTTGCTGCCATTAGTACTGGAGAGTCTGTCATTGCATTCGCAAATTTACTCATAGAGTTTCCTGTTAAAGGAGCAATTACCATACAATCTAATGGGATTTTAGGTCCAAGTGGTTCTGCGCCAACGATTGAATTAATCGCTTTAAAACCTGTTACTTCTTCAATCTTTTTAATCCATTCTGCCCCTTCGCCAAATCTCGTATTTGTTGATTGAACAGTGTAAGAAACAACTGGACGCACTTCAGCTCCCTCAGCAATTAACTTTTCTAAATGAGGCATTACTTCTTCGTACGTACAATGTGAACCCGTAAAACCAAACCCTATTCTTTTCCCTTTTAAATTCATTCCCCATTCTCCTTTCTTGCGATTACATCTTCTGCTAATAACTGAGAAAGAACGTTCGCTAAAATTTGTCCTGCTGTTTTTGGAGCAACAATACCTGGTAATCCAGGTGCTAACAGCGCTTTGACTCCTCTTTTTTCTGCATATCTAAAGTCGGTACCGCCTGGTTTAGAAGCTAAATCAATTACTAACGTATGAGCCGGCATTTTTGAAATGACATTTGCTGTCACAACGAGATGCGGAATTGTATTAATGACAATATCGATATCCCCTACTTCTTTCTCAATGTTCTGCATATGAAAAGGAGAAAACATCATTTCTGTAATACGTGCAATATGTTCCGATCGTCTTGCTCCAACTTTGACATGGGCTCCTAATGATTGAAATGCTCTGGCAACGCTCATCCCTGTTCTACCAAATCCTAAAACCATTACATTAGAACCATGAATTGTATAGTCGGTATGTTGAATTACCATCATTAATGTACCTTCTACAGTTGGTATAGAATTGTAGATTGCCACATCATCACGATCAAATAATTTAATTAGTTTACGGTTTGTAGTAGATACGAGATTTTCCAAGTAAGGCGTACCAATACCTGAATATATAGTAAAATGTTCTGGTGTATTTTCAATTTGTTCTTTCGTTATAGAAACTTTTTCATTTGAAAAAATAGTATCTACTTCTCCCTTGGCATTTGTACCTGCAACTGGCAAAATAATTGCATCTAAAGAAGTGAAATCTAAATTTTGTATACTTTCTTTTGCTGCCCCTGTGAAGCCATGGTCTAACTGATCAAACCCTATCAATGAAAGTTTCGCATCCAATTCAACGAGCTTGCGAATTACTTCTAGCTGTCTTGCATCTCCTCCTATGACAGCAATATGCATCTCAGTCAACATTCCCTAATTCACCTTCTTTTTCTGTCATTTATAAGAAAAGTGCCTACTTTTTCTTTTTCCTCCACATCATATGTAATGTACGAGTTTTAGGTGATTGAAAAACAAAAAGCACCTATCATGTATCCCGCTATTTGTATGTAGGAAGGTCCTACCTCAAAATTCGGCATAGGAAAAGATATTCTGTTGGATTTTGCTCTGAGTAAAATGAACAAAAAAAGATGACCAAAATGGCCATCTTTCACTTCGAATTTGAACGATCTGTAATATCACAAAGAATCATATCATGCCCCACTTTTTTAATTTGCCTCCATGCTACTCTTATTTCTTGTGGTTCCTTTTTGAAACCTCCCCATTTCCCAGCAGGTATAATAAGAGCCTGTATTTGTCCATCCTTTTCATCAACCTCTAAATCCACATAACCTAAAACCCCCATTTTTTCTGCTCTTTCTAAATTAACAATTTCTTTCCCACTTAGTTCACTTAATCGCATACTCTCTCCCCCTATCCAAATTATTCATTTAAGTTATCCATAATTAGTACCTATTCTATATACCCACAAAAAATAACCGTATCTCATTTAAAAGAGATACGGTTATTTTTAAATCATATATAGTAATTACAGTTTTATTCCTTTTGGAAGTTTTCCATCTGGACTAATTAATGCTGCAGAAAATTCATCTGTAAACATGTTACGAATTAACTCATCTACATTTTCTTTTGTTACAGTGTTTACACTTTCAATAATCTCATCAAGTGAACGGTGCTTACGAAGTAGCAATTCATTTTTACCATTACGGCTCATACGACTATTCGTACTTTCTAAACTTAACATTAAGTTTCCTTTTAATTGCTCTTTACTATTCATAAGCTCTTTTTCTGTAATACCTGTATTTTTCAATGTTTCTAATGTTTCTTGCATTGTTTCATACAGTGTATCCAATTGTTGGCTACCTGTTCCACCATACAGCGTTAACATACCTGTATCTTCATAAGAAGAATGGTAAGAGAATACTGAGTAAGCTAACCCGCGTTGCTCACGTACTTCTTGGAATAAACGGCTACTCATACTACCGCCTAAAACGTTATTTAATACAATTAAGTTATAAATATCTTCGTGTCCCATTTGTAAGCCTTTATATCCTAAACATAAATGAGCTTGTTCTGTTTCCTTTTTACGTGCTACCTTATTAAAATGGAAAATTGGGCTATGTACTTGTTCACGGTTTGTCGTTCCTTCATAACTACCGAAATATTGCTCTACTGTTTGTAAAAAGGCTTCATCAATATTTCCTGCAATTGATACAACTACATTTTCAGGTGTGTAATGATCCTTAATATATTGACGTAGCGTATCACCTGTAAACGTATTAAGCGTTTCTTCTGTTCCTAAAATAGGATATCCAAGCGGATGCGTTTCATATGTTGCTTTCGTTAACATATCATGCACAATATCATCTGGAGCATCTTCGTACATTTTAATTTCTTCACATACGACATTCTTCTCTTTTTTCAGTTCTTCTTCATCAAATGTTGAATTAAAGAACATATCTGCTAATACATCTAAAGCATATTTAGCATGCTCATCTAGCACTTTTGCATAGTAACAAGTGTATTCTTTTGAAGTAAAAGCATTCACTTGCCCACCAATGCTATCAAATGATTCTGCAATTTCACGTGCACTACGTGTTTCTGTTCCTTTAAAGAACATATGCTCTAAAAAGTGAGAAATCCCGTTATTTTTTTCATTTTCATTTCTTGTTCCTGCATGGATCCAAATACCAATCGCAACCGATCTTACAGTTGGTATATTCTCCATAACTATTCTTACACCATTTTTACAAGTATATTTTTTAATCAAAAACTTTCCTCCTACTGCCAGTTTCTCTAAATAAGTGCTATTATTTAATGATAACAAGTTTAAGGATGAATGTCATGCAAATGTATTCAATCTACACGTTTTTCATCCAGTAATTCTGTTATATTCCCTACTTTATATCCTTGTTCCTTCAATTTTGTAATCATTGTATCTAATGCTTCTGTTGTGGACGAAGTAGGATGCATTAATACGATAGCACCTGGATGTATTTTTCTCATTACTCTCTGCAATAGTACACCTGGCTCAGGTCGCTTCCAATCAATTGTATCAACAGTCCACATAATCGTTCCCATTTGAAAATCATCTGCAATTTTCACGACTTCATCCCGAAAACTTCCACTCGGCGGTGCAAACCATCTTACCTTTTGATTCGTAGCTGCTTCGATCATTCGATTTGTTTTTTGTAACTGATCTCTTATTTCATCAGACGATAACGTTTTCATATTAGGGTGTGTGTAAGAATGATTTCCAACTTCTTGATTTGCATCGACAATCATTTTTGCAAATCGTAAATTTTCTTTCACCCAACGTCCTTCTAAAAAGAAAGTCGCCTTCACATCATGCTTTTTCAATATTTCTAATATACGAGGCAAATACTCATTTCCCCATGCCACATTTATTGTTAACCCGACCATCTTTTTATCCGGATGACCTCTATAAATTGGTGCTGGTGATAAATCTTCTAAGTGGACACTCGGTGATACTTCCTTGAATTCAAGATGTTTTTGATCAAACTGCTTTAATTTCTTCATATTGTTATAGGATGCTTCCATATCAACTTGTCTTCCATTATATCCTGGTGTTGCTTTCCATATCTTATCAACCATCGCATTTTGCGGTGCAATCTCATATTGTTTTGCATGCTTTTGAATTTCTTCATATAAGTGATCCTGTGCAAAAACAGAATAAGAACCTGCACTGACATATAAAAAGAATATACATATGTATGCCAATATACGAGTTTTCATATAAACCCTCCCATTAACTATATAAAAAACCATTTTTCTTCTTATCTTTGTTAATTTGAGCGTTATAATGAAAACTATACCTATACTGACATAAAAATATATGCAAATCATATTTTTACATAACAAAAAAAGCCAGTTAAACTGGCTTTTACTTATTGCTGCTCTTGTTTGTTTTCTTCTTTAGCAGCTTCTTTTTCTTGCTCTTCTTTTAGCAATACTTTTCTAGATAAATTCACGCGACCTTGCTTGTCAATCTCGATAACTTTAACTGTAATTACATCACCGATTTTCACAACGTCTTCTACTTTACCTACACGCTCAAGTGCAAGTTCAGAAATGTGAACTAATCCATCTTTACCGCTGAATAATTCAACGAAAGCACCGAATTTCTCAACACGTTTCACTTTTCCTTCGTAGATTTCACCTACTTGTACTTCGCGAACGATATCCTCGATAATTTTCTTAGCTTTATCGTTCATTTCTTGATTTATTGAAGAAATGAATACTGTACCATCTTGCTCGATGTCAATTTTAACGCCCGTTTCTTCAATAATTTTATTGATTTGTTTACCGCTTGGTCCGATAACGTCACGGATTTTATCCGGGTTAATTGTCATTGTAATAATCTTTGGAGCGTACGCTGATAATTCAGTGCGTGGCTCTGCAATTACAGATAACATATGATCTAGAATGTGCATACGACCAACTTTCGCTTGTTGTAATGCCTCTTCTAAAATTTCACGAGATAGACCATCGATTTTAATGTCCATTTGTAGTGCAGTTACACCGTGTGCTGTACCTGCTACTTTAAAGTCCATATCACCTAAATGATCTTCCATACCTTGAATATCAGTTAAAATTGTGTAATGCTCACCTGATTTAACTAGGCCCATTGCAATACCTGCAACTGGAGCTTTAAGTGGAACACCAGCATCCATCATTGCTAAAGTACTACCACAAATACTCGCTTGTGAAGTAGAACCATTTGATTCTAATACTTCAGATACAAGACGTACTGTGTATGGGAAATCTTTTTCAGACGGAATTACAGGCTCAAGAGCACGTTCTCCTAGTGCACCGTGACCGATTTCACGACGACCTGGTCCACGCATTGGTCTTGTTTCACCAACACTAAATGATGGGAAATTGTAATGGTGCATAAAGCGTTTTGATTCTTCTACACCAAGACCGTCTAAAATTTGCACATCGCCTAATGCACCTAATGTACAAATACTTAATGCTTGTGTTTGTCCACGTGTGAATAAACCAGAACCGTGTGTACGAGATAAAATGCCAACCTCTGATGCTAATGGACGAATTTCGTCACCTTTACGGCCATCTGGGCGGATTTTCTCAACTGTAATAAGACGACGTACTTCTTCTTTTACAATTTTATATAAAATCTCATTTACTTGTCCTAATGTATCAGCATCAGCTTCTTGCGCTTCGTAATGCTCAATTACACGCTTTTTCACTTCGTTAATTGCATCTTCACGTGCATGTTTCTCATGTACTTGAATTGCAGAATGCATATCCTTCTCAGCCATTTCACGTACAGCTTGGTTAAGATCAGCGTCAACTTCATAAAGTTTCACTTCTGATTTCTCTTTACCTACAGCTTGTACAATCTCTTCTTGGAATGCAATTAGACGTTTAATTTCGTCATGACCAAACATAATTGCTTCTAACATTGTTTCCTCAGGCACTTGATCTGCTCCTGCTTCAACCATGTTAATTGCATCTTTCGTACCAGCTACAACAAGGTGAATATCACTTTGTTCTTGCTGTTCTACTGTTGGGTTGATAACGAATTCGCCGTTAATACGACCAACTGTTGCACCCGCGATCGGACCTTCAAATGGAATGTCTGAAATCGATAACGCTAATGAAGAACCAAGCATAGCTGCCATTTCAGAAGAACAATCTTGATCAACACTCATTACGATGCTGACAACTTGTACTTCGTTACGGAAACCATCTGCGAAAAGTGGACGAATTGGACGGTCGATTAAACGACTTGCCAAAATTGCTTTTTCACTTGGACGACCTTCACGTTTAATGAAACCGCCAGGAATTTTTCCGACTGCATATAAACGCTCTTCATAGTTTACTGTAAGTGGGAAGAAATCTACATTTTTTGCTTCTTTTGATGCAGTTGCTGTAGATAGAACCGCTGTATCGCCATATCTTACTAATACTGCTCCGTTCGCTTGCTTTGCAAGCTGACCTGTTTCAACTGTTAGCTGGCGACCAGCTAAATCTATCGAGAAGACTTGCTTTTCTTGACTCATTTAAGTACCCCTCTCAATTTAAAGTATTCAATTCTTCTATGTAAATGGATAGTATATCACAATATTCTACCTCTAGTATTACCGAAAATGAAGTAAGCTATAAAGAGTAGAAGATATATTTTTACCTAACAAAAAAGCGGGAATATTCCCGCTTCTTTGACTATCGACGTAAGCCAAGCTTTGTGATTAATTCACGGTAACGTGTGATATCGCTATTACGAAGGTAAGTTAGTAAGTTACGACGTTTACCAACCATCTTTAATAGACCACGACGTGAATGATGATCTTTCTTGTGAGTACGTAAGTGCTCGTTTAGAGTGTTAATTTGCTCCGTTAGGACAGCAATTTGAACCTCTGGAGAACCAGTATCAGTCTCATGAGTTCTAAATTGTGCAATGATTTCATTTTTACGCTCTTGTGTTAAAGCCATCCTATTTCACCTCCTATTAATTAAACCCCCGATTACCTAGCAAGCGTCGGTGAGTCGCAATGCCAAGCAATGGTTGTCATAAAGTACATAACATAGAATACTACTTTTCATTTGAAAAAGCAAGTATATTATTTTCGTTCGCAAAATATTCTTGTGCTGTTTTCTTATCTTTTGCGATTTGTTCAACTAACTCATCGATGCCATTGAATTTCTTCTCTTCTCTTATACGCATATGCCACTCTACTGTAACATTTTGATCATATATGTCTTTGTTAAATTCAAATAAGTGCACTTCAATAGATAGTTGGCGCTCATCTTCTTTAAAGGTTGGTTTATATCCAATATTACATACACCGTCGTACCATTCATCGTGAACTTTTAATCTCACTGCATAAACACCTACAGGTGGTAATAGATACTCATCACTTAAACCTACATTAGCTGTTGGGAAACCAATTTGACGTCCACGTTTATCACCGTGTACAACCGTTCCTCCTACTGTATATGCTCTACCTAAAATAGATGGAATTTGCTCCATTTCGCCATTTCGAATTAACTTTCGTAATGCCGTAGAACTTACTTTCTCTTCTTGAAATTCAACTTTTTCAATCACAGTCTGTGTAAACTCCCCTCTTGCATGAAATGGTAAAGTCTCCATCTTTCCTTTTCCTAAACGTCCATATGAATAATCAAACCCTGCTACTACATGCTTTACATTTAAACCAATAATATAATCATCTACAAATTGCTGCGGCAATAAGCCTGCAAATGATTCGTCAAATTTAACAACATATAATATATCGATTCCTAAACTCTCGACTATTTTTTCTTTATCACACATTGGTGTAATATACTCGGCATGCGCTTCTTTTTTACCTAAAACAACAGATGGATGCGGATAAAATGTCATAACTGCACTTTTATATCCCTTTTCATCCGCTATTTGTTTCGCAGTTCGAATCACACATTGATGTCCTAAATGAATGCCATCAAAAAATCCTAATGCCATTACAGTAGGTGGTAATTCTAATTTATTTTGTTCATGTGGATGAGTTAAATGAATAAGTTTCACGCTTGAATTCACCTTTTTCTGTAATAATCCTTCCAATAATTCATTATAGCTTTAGTTCTTGATTATTCACAAGTACTTTCATCGGCTTTAGCATACCTGGGTGCTTTGGATGGTGCTCATAAATTGCAAGGCAGCGATCGTTTTTATCAAACACTGTTATAAACGGCGCCGTTATTTGCAATTCATTTTTTAAGAACATACCATTCTTTATTTTTTCTGCTTGCTTTTCATCTACAACCATTTTTGGGAATTTACTTAATGCTTCATCAATTGAAATGAAGATAGACTCTACTGTTCCATTTTGCACGTTTTCCTCAATTTCTTCAAATGATATGCAATCCTCTAATAAAAATTCACCAGAAGCCGTTCTTACAAGGTGAGACATATGTGATGGAAAACCAAGTTTTTCCCCAATCATTACGGCTAACGTTCTTACATATGTTCCTTTACTACACGTTACACGGAAACGGAATGAAATAGTTTCTCCCTCAAACACTTCACGGTCATCTAGTAATACAAATTCATGAATTGTAATTGTACGAACTGGACGTTCAACTTCTTGTCCTGCTCTTGCATATTCATATAATTTTTTCCCGTTAACTTTTACAGCCGAAAACATCGGAGGCATTTGTTCAATCGTACCTGTTAATGCAGCAAGAGCCTCTTCTACTTCCTTACGAGTAATAACACGATCTACATGTTTCGTTTCCACAACTTCACCAGAAGCATCTTCAGTTGTTGTTGAAAATCCAAGTGTTACTTCACCTTCATATGTTTTCGTCTCACTTGTTAAAAATTGTGCAATCTTCGTTGCTCTCCCAACACAAATAGGCAATACTCCTGTTACATCTGGATCTAATGTTCCTGTATGACCAATTCGTTTTTCACGCAATATCTTTCTTAATTTAAATACACAATCGTGTGATGTCATGCCTTTTGGCTTATGTAATAATACTACACCTTCCATATATGTTCACCTCATCGTAATTCTTTCATAATCATTACCTAAAACTTATTTTACATTGAAAAAATGGATAGACAAATGTCTATCCATTATTCTTCACGTTTACCGTCTTTATTAATTTGATGTAAAAGTGTATCAATTCGATGACCATATCCGATAGACTCATCAAATTCAAAGGAAATTTCAGGCGTTTTACGAAGACGAATACGTTGGCCAATTTCTGAACGAATGAAGCCTTTTGCCTTCGCTAAACCTTTTAGTGTATTTTCTTTCTGTTCTTCATCACCTAAAACAGAAATATACACTGTAGCAATTTGTAAATCTCCACTCACTTGTACATCTGTTACAGTAACAAATCCGACACGTGGATCTTTAATTTTACGACTGATGATGTCGCCTAACTCTTTTTTCATTTGCTCGCCTACACGGTTTGCACGTAATTTCATAACTCTTCACCTCATTCAATACCATTCCAATTGTGTTATCGTACGTTCAATTTCAGGAAATGAATCGATGTACTCAAGTACACGATTCATTTCTTTTTCACAAATAACACGATTAGAGGATACAGAAACAATTGCAATTTCCGTACGTTGCCATACATCTTGATGCCCTACTTCTGAAACAGCTACGTTATAACGTTGCTTCACTCGAGTTAGCACCCGTTGTAAAATTGCTCGTTTCTCTTTTAAAGAATGCACATCGTAAATCATACACTCGAATGAGAGTGAAGCGATTATCATCGCTTCACTTCTTCCATAATGTATGCTTCAATAATGTCCCCTTCTTTAAGATCATTATATCTCTCAATTGTAATACCACACTCATAGTTTTGTGCAACTTCTTTTACGTCGTCTTTGAAACGTTTTAACGTATCAAGTTGTCCTTCGAAAATTACTACACCATCACGGATAATACGCACGCCACTATCACGTGTAATTTTACCGTCTGTTACGTAACAACCTGCGATTGTTCCAACTTTTGTTACTTTAAACGTTTGACGTACTTCTGCTTGACCGATTACTTTTTCTTCGAATTCTGGATCTAACATACCTTGCATCGCTGCTTCGATCTCTTCGATTACTTTATAAATAATACGGTGTAAACGAATATCAACGTTCTCTAATTCAGCTGTACGCTTCGCATTCACATCTGGGCGTACGTTAAATCCAATTACAATTGCATTAGATGCAGAAGCTAAAATGATATCAGATTCTGTAATCGCACCTACGCCTGTATGGATAATTTTAACTTTAACACCTTCAACATCAATTTTACGAAGTGATGCTGCCATTGCTTCTACAGAACCTTGTACGTCTGCTTTCACAATTAAGTTAATTTCTTTTACATCGCCCTCTTGGATTTGTTGGAATAAATCTTCAAGGCTTAATTTAGATTTTTCACCACGTTGAGCAAGTAACGCTTCCTGTGCACGTGATTCACCGATTTGACGAGCTTTCTTCTCATCAGCGAATGCCATGAAACGATCTCCCGCTTGTGGTACTTCGTTTAAACCTGTAATTTCAACAGGAGTTGATGGACCAGCAACTTTTACACGACGACCAATATCACTTACCATTGCACGAACACGTCCGAATGAAGTACCAACAACGATTGGGTCTCCAACTCGAAGCGTACCGTTTTGAACAAGTAATGTCGCGATAGTTCCTTTACCTTTATCAAGCTGTGCTTCAATTACAGTACCAGTTGCATAGCGGTTTGGATTTGCTTTATATTCTTCTACTTCACTCACAAGAAGAATCATTTCTAGTAAGTTGTCAATTCCTTCGCCTTGAATCGCTGAGATTGGTACGAAGATTGTATCTCCACCCCATGCTTCTGGAACTAATTCATATTCTGTTAGTTCTTGCATTACGCGATCAGGATTCGCAGCTGGTTTATCCATTTTATTCACAGCAACAATAATTGGTACTCCTGCTGCTTTCGCATGGTTAATTGCTTCAACTGTTTGTGGCATAACACCGTCATCAGCTGCAACAACAAGGATTGTAATATCCGTTACTTGTGCACCACGAGCACGCATCGTTGTAAACGCCGCATGACCAGGTGTGTCTAAGAATGTAATCTTCTTGTCATTTACTTCAACTTGGTATGCACCAATGTGCTGAGTAATTCCACCTGCTTCGCCAGCAGTTACTTTAGAGTTACGGATAGAGTCAAGTAATGTTGTTTTACCATGGTCAACGTGTCCCATGATTGTAACTACAGCTGGACGCTCTTTTAAGTTCTCTTCATCATCTTGCTCATCGATGAATGTTTCAAACTCAGTCTCGCTAACAATTACTTCTTCTTCTACTTCAATACCGTAGTCGTTAGCAATTAACTCAATTGTATCTTTATCTAAGTCTTGGTTAATTGTCGCCATAATTCCAAGCATGAAGAGCTTTTTAATAATTTCAGATGGCTCTTTGCTTAATTTCTTAGCAAGGTCACCTACTGTAAGGCTTCCAGAGAAAGTAATTTTATCTGGTGTTTCTACAGTTTGTGTTTGTTGTCTTCCAGCAAAGTTCTCTTGACGCTTGTCTTCGTTTCCTTTGCCTTTTTTCTTTTTCTTATTGCTGTTCTTTTTACTACGAACAACTTTTTCTTCTACTTCAAACTCATCTGCAACAGAAGGTTTTTCAGCTTGATACTCATTATCTAATTTGTTTACTACTTCATCGTCTAACATTGTCATATGATTCGAAACCTCGATATTCATTTCTTTTAGTTTTGTCATAAGATCTTTACTTGAGATATTATGTTTTTTCGCATATTCATGCACTCGAATTTTACTCATACCTTCACCCCCGGTAATTTGTATCGAGCATGCTACGCAGCTTTTTCGCAAAGCCTTCATCTAACACAGCTACAACGACTCGCTCATCTCTCCCAATCGCATGCCCTAATTGTTGTCGATTTTCGACCTTTCTCATTGGTACGTTGTAGTACGTCGTTTTATCCGTGATACGCTTTGTAGTATTTACTGACGCATCCTCAGAGAGCAACACAAGTTTTGCCTTGCCACTTCGTACTTCCTTTAAAACGAGTTCTTCACCCGAAATAATTTTTCGAGCCCGGTTTGCTAGTCCTAAAAACGATTTCCAATCGGACACTTATTTCGACTCCTTCTCAACAAGCTCAAGAAGCTCTTCATAAAGAGAACTGTCGATTTTCGCTTTTAGATGATGTTCCAAAACATTTTTCTTTTGAGCTTGAAGAATGCTTTCTTTATCTTTTGATAAATAAGCACCTCGTCCTGATTTCTTTCCAGTTAAATCAATAGACACTTCTCCCTCTTTGGAACGAACAATGCGAACGAGCTCTCGTTTTGATTTCATTTCTTGCGTTGCAACACATTTTCGTAACGGAACTTTTCGATTGCTCATACTCATCACCTCTATTCGATTTCGTCTTCAACAGAATCGAATCCGAATGCGACTACGCTATCTTCTTCTGTTACAATACCAAGTTGTTTCGCATCAGACTCACTCTTAATATCAATTTTCCAACCTGTTAATTTAGCTGCAAGACGTGCATTTTGTCCACGTTTACCGATAGCTAATGACAGTTGGTGGTCTGGAACAACAACAGTTGTTGCTTTTTCTTCTTCATCTACAAGTACTTTCACAACTTGTGATGGGCTTAAAGCATTGGCAACATATTCTACTGGATCATTTGACCAGCGAACGATGTCAATCTTTTCACCTTTTAGTTCGTCTACAATGCGTTGTACACGTTGTCCTTTCGGTCCTACACAAGAACCTACTGGATCAACATCAATGTTCTCTGCATGTACAGAGATTTTAGAACGATCTCCTGCTTCACGTGCTACAGAACGAATTTCAACCGTTCCATCATAAATTTCAGGAACTTCCATTTCGAATAAACGTTTTAAAAGACCAGGATGTGTACGTGATACGTAAATTTGCGGTCCTTTTGTTGTTTTTTCTACTTTCGTAATGAATACGCGAATACGATCATGTGGTTTGTATTGTTCGTTTGGCATTTGCTCACTTACAGGTAATAAAGCTTCTACTTTTCCTAAGCTTACATAAATGAAACGAGCATCTTGACGTTGTACGATACCAACCATGATATCTTCTTCACGGTCACTAAACTCAGAGTAAATAACACCACGCTCAGCTTCACGCACTCGTTGTGTTACAACTTGTTTTGCAGTTTGTGCTGCAATACGACCGAAATCTTTTGGTGTTACTTCAATTTCTAGTACGTCACCATCTTGATAGTTTGGATTAATTTGTCTTGCTTCTTCAACAGAAATTTCAAGACGTGGATCAAACACATTATCAACAACGTCTTTACGTGCTAAAACTTGGATTGTTCCCACTTGTGGGTTAAAGCTCACACGAACGTTTTGTGCTTGGTTAAAATTGCGTTTATAAGCAGAGATTAACGCTGCTTCAATCGCATCAATAATAATATCTTTGCTAATTCCTTTTTCTGACTCTAATACGAGCAAGGCATCTAACAACTCAGTGCTCATGAAGATCCCCCTTCTAACTAAAACGTAACAGCAAGTCGCGCATTTGCAACTTTGTCCATTGGAATTTGGATTTCTTTTTTACGTGTTTTAATTGTTAATAATAGTGTAATTGTAGTACCATCGTAGGAAAGCATTTTTCCTTCAAACATCTTTTCACCATCAATCGGCTCATATGTTTTAATTGCCACTTGTTTTCCTACCGCTTGCTGGAAGTCTTTCTCTTTCTTTAATGGACGTTCTGCTCCAGGAGATGACACATCCAAAAAGTAAAGATGAGGAATTGGATCCTCTTTATCTAAAGCTTCGCTTAAACGTTCACTCACCGCACCGCATTCTTCAATGTCGACTCCCTTTTCAGAATCGATGAATACGCGTAAGAACCAGTCTTGTCCTTCTTTCACATACTCTACATCTACAAGTTCAAGATTTAACTCTTCAACGATTGGCTGCGCAAATGCTTCTACAACTTCTGTGACTTTCTTATCCATAAACAGCCTCCTTCCTGCCGCCATGTACCATTCACAAGAAAAGACCCCGTCCATAGAACGGTCTATCTTATTCTTTCTCGTTAGCTAACAAAAGCCCCTGCCGTTAAGCAGGGAATATCTGTCTTAGTATTACCAAATTTAAGAAGTAAAACTTGTAACAAAATATGTATATACGACAGAAATTTCTTACCTCTCCACATCAATAAAATGTAGATAGTAACACGAAAGAGTGGGTTTCCCCACTCTTCTTTTCACACAATATACATGACATGGTTATCTCGGTTAATAGTATACCATACCAAATGTTGATTTGCAAAGACTTTTCCTACCTATCAGAACAGCGATAACTGGTTTTGATCCGGCAAATCACCTAAACAACCTTGACTATCTAAATACTCAATAATTGTTTTCGAAACCTTACTACGCTGCTGCAAGTCTTCTTTTGATAAGAATTCTCCATTTTTACGTGCTTCCACAATACTTAAAGCTGCGTTTGTACCAAGACCAGGCACCGCATTAAATGGAGGGATTAATGAGTCTCCATCAATAATAAAGTCTGTTGCATGTGAGCGATATAAATCCACCTTTTGGAATGAGTATCCACGCTCACACATTTCAAGTGTCATTTCTAGTACAGTCAATAAACTCTTCTCTTTCGGTGCTGCATCTAAACCTTTTTGCGCAATTTCATCAATTCTTGCACGTATAGATGCTGAACCTTTTGCCATCGCTTCTACGTCAAAGTCATCTGCACGAACCGTAAAGTATGCCGCATAGAATAAAAGCGCGAAATGCACTTTAAAGTATGCGATACGCACGGCCATAAGTACGTAAGCAGCCGCATGGGCTTTCGGGAACATGTACTTAATCTTCTTACATGAATCAATGTACCAACCTGGTACATTATTACTTTTCATGTCCTCTTCCCATTCTTCTGGTACACCTTTACCTTTACGTACTGACTCCATGATTTTGAAGGCTAATGATGGGTCTAAACCTTGATAGATTAAATATACCATGATGTCATCACGACAACCGATAACTTCACTCAGCGTACATGTACCGTTATAAATTAACTCGTTTGCATTACCAAGCCATACGTCCGTACCATGTGATAATCCAGAAATTTGGACTAACTCTGAGAATGTCGTCGGTTTCGTCTCTTCTAACATCTGTCTTACGAATTTCGTACCAAACTCTGGTATACCAAGTGTACCTGTTTTACAGTTAATTTGTTCTTCCGTTACGCCTAACGATTCTGGCCCTGAGAAAATTTTCATTACTTCTGGATCATCCGTTGGGATTGTTTTCGGATCAATACCACTTAAATCTTGTAACATACGAATAACTGTCGGATCATCGTGTCCTAGTATATCAAGCTTCAATAAATTATCATGAATAGAGTGGAAGTCAAAGTGTGTCGTTCTCCACTCAGCACCTATTGAATCTGCTGGATACTGTATCGGTGAGAAATCAAAAATGTCCATATAATCTGGCACAACGATAATACCACCTGGATGCTGCCCTGTTGTACGTTTTACACCGGTACATCCTGCTACTAAGCGGTCAATTTCTGCATTTCGAATCGTTAAGTTATGATCATTTGCATAACCTTTTACATATCCATAAGCAGTTTTTTCCGCAACTGTACCAATCGTTCCTGCACGATATACATAATCTTCACCGAATAGTACTTTCGTATAGTTATGGGCACGTGGTTGGTATTCCCCGGAGAAATTCAAATCGATATCGGGTACCTTATCTCCTTTAAATCCAAGGAACGTTTCGAACGGAATGTCATGTCCATCTTTTACATATGGAATATTACAAGTTGGACATTCTTTATCCGGTAAGTCAAAACCAGAACCTACAGAACCATCATTAAAGAATTCTGATTGCTTACATTTCGGACATACATAGTGTGGTGGTAATGGATTTACTTCTGTAATTTCCATCATCGTTGCAACGAATGATGAACCTACCGATCCACGCGAACCTACTAGATATCCATCTACTAACGATTTTTTCACAAGCTTATGTGAAATTAAATAAATTACGGCGAATCCATGCCCGATGATACTTTTTAATTCTTTTTCTAAACGCGCTTCTACAATTTCAGGTAACTCTTCACCATAAATGCTACGCGCCATTTTATAACTCATATCACGCGTTTCATCATCTGCACCTTCAATTTTCGGTGTGTATAGATCATCTTTTACTGGATGAACATCGCCAATTAATGATGCAATCTTTTGTGTAT
Organism: Bacillus sp. BSL6; assembly: GCF_052928345.1. Lineage (NCBI taxonomy): Bacteria > Bacillati > Bacillota > Bacilli > Caryophanales > Bacillaceae > Bacillus > Bacillus sp. BSL6. The sequence continues at coordinate 989,893 of NZ_JAVGCW010000001.1, read as the reverse complement.
TCGTTACGACAATTTCTTTCGCTACGTCTTCACCTAAGAATGAGAAACACTCTAACATTTCATCGGTTGTACGGAAATGTACAGGTGGTAATGAATGTCGGTTTAACGGATTGGCTCCGCCCTGCGAACTAACTAAAATTTTGCGATACATTGCATCTTCTGGATCTAAGTAATGCACGTTTCCAGTAGCAACAACTGGTTTATCTAACGTCTCACCTAGTTTTACTAAGTTCGAAATAATTGTTTTTAATTGCCCCTCATCCCGAACAAGTTCACGCTCTACTAAATGACGTAGCACTTCTGGTGGCATTACTTCAATGTAATCGTAGAACTGCGCAATTTCTTCTACCTCTTCAGGAGCTTTTTGCATCATTGCCTCAAATACTTCACCTTTATCACAAGCTGTTCCTACTAGAATACCTTCACGATATTTTTTTAATAGTGATCTTGGTACTCGTGGTACACGGTAAAAGTAATTTAGATGAGAATATGAAACAAGTTTATATAAATTTTTCAATCCAACATCCGATGTAGCAAGTAATGTCATATGACTTGGACGCCCGCGCTTATATGCATCCCCTTGTCCCATACTATCGTTTAATTGATCGTGATATTCAAAACCTTTTTCAATTACATCTTTTAACATTTTCACTAGTAAATATCCCGTTGCTTCTGTATCATAAATCGCACGGTGATGCTGAGTTAATTCAATGTCCATCTTTTTACATAACGTATTTAAACGATGATTTTTCATTTCTGGGAATAAGAATCTTGCAAGCTCTAACGTATCTATTACCGGATTTTTCGTTTTTTCTAAACCAGCTTTTTTGAATCCTACATTAATAAAGCCCATATCGAAACTTGCGTTATGAGCAACAAGTGTATGGTCACCCATCCATTCCTCAAACTTTTTAAACACTTCGTCTACTTCTGGTGCGTCGGTCAACATATCATCTGTAATACCTGTTAACTCAATGATTGTTGCCGATAATGGTTGATGTGGATTTGCAAAAGATTCAAAGCGGTCAATAATTTCGCCACCTTTTACTTTTACGGCAGCTAACTCAATAACTGTATCATACACAGCTGATAAACCTGTCGTCTCAACGTCAAAAACAACATATGTTTCATCAGCCAGTAAACGATGTTCTTCATTATAAGCAATTGGTACTCCGTCATTCACTAAGTTTGCTTCCACACCATATATAACTTTAACTCCAGCCTTTTTCCCCGCAGAATATGCTTCCGGGAACGACTGAGCCACAGCATGGTCTGTAACCGCAATAGCCTCATGTCCCCATTTACCAGCTTGAGCAACAAGCTTAGAAACTGGAGTAACAGCATCCATTTGACTCATTGGAGTATGAAGATGAAGCTCTACTCTTTTTTCACCTTCTGGTGCTTTATCTTTACGAGACGGTCCTGTTATTTCATTAATATCATTTGCAATCATTACTAAATCTCGAACAAATGTATCATTTTGGACAGAACCACGAGCCTTCACCCACATTCCTTTTTTCAAGGATTGTAGCATTGGAATATCTTCTTTATCACGTGAGAACATTTTGATCATAATAGAATCTGTATAATCCGTTATTTTTAAAGTTAATAACGTACGTCCACTACGAAGTTCTTTTGTTTCCACATGGAAGACATATCCTTGAACTGTTTTTCTTCTTTCTTCATCTTGAATTTCTCGCATCGGTGTAATCTCTTCATCTGGCTTAATAAGATACCCAAGTGTAATCGGTCCTTCATGCACAACGCTGCTTTCTTCAGCTTGCTTCTTTGCCATTTCTTCCATAGCTTGTATAACACGCTCACGGTCTTCTTGTTGCGTTTGCTCACGAAACTTTTGCATTTCTTCTGTATTTTGCTGTATATGTGTGTCTAACTGGAAACGCGGGAATCCGAAAGCCTCGTATTGATCCCCTACTGGTTTTGCAACGTTTTTCTTTAAAGCAGTAGATTCCAGCTCATTATTCACATTTATAAGTAACTTCACTCCATTGACCTGCGGAAGCTGCTTCTTTAAATAAGCAAACATAGGTGAAAATGTAATTCGTTCCGTACAAAGTGGCCAATACGCCCTCACTTCTTCTTCAGTAAATTGTTTATTCTCTGTTTCTAATGCAAATGTTGTTCTTGCAATATGAGAAAATGATTGCTTAAGCTTTGTTTCTAGCAATTCATATAATTCTGTAGGCAAAATACGTGGCACTTGTAAATTAAAATGCCAACTTTTATTCGCTTTATCGATAACGAGCCTTTCAATACCACCGCCTTGTAAATATTGATTTATAAGGTCGTCTGGTATTTGCAACTGCTGGAGCAAAATTTGAAATCGCTCTTTTTGTTCATTTGTTAAAGACATAAGCACTCTCCTTCCATTTGCTATTATAAATTGAAACGTACTACAAAGAAAGATTTCTCCCTTCTTCTTTTACAAAATACGTTTACAAAGAAAGAGAAGGTACCTCATTACGAGGTACCTCTTCCTATTTTAAAATATTAGCAATATATGTTTGAAGTTCTTCTACTTTTACTTCTTCAGACTCACCTGTAGCACGTACTTTCACTTCTACAATACCTTCGTCTGCTTTTTTACCAACTGTCACGCGAACTGGAAGGCCGAATAAATCAGCATCAGCAAATTTAACACCTGCACGTTCTGCACGATCATCTAGTAATACTTCATATCCTTGCTCTTGTAATGAGTGGTAGATGTTTTCACCCATTTCACGTTGTGCATCAGATTTCATATTCACTGGAATTACATGCACATGGAACGGTGCTACAGCTTTTGGCCAAACTAAACCGTTCTCATCATTAAACTGCTCTGCAATTGCTGCCACTGTACGAGACACACCAATGCCGTAACAACCCATAATAAGTGGTTGTGTTTTTCCGTTTTCATCTAGGAATGTTGCGTTCATTGCTTCACTATAACGAGTTCCTAATTTGAATACATGACCAACTTCAATTCCGCGTGCGAAAAGAATTGTCCCGTTTCCGTCTGGAGATTGGTCTCCTTCTTGAATGAAGCGTAAATCCGTATATTGACTTACTTTAAAGTCACGTTCTGGATTTACATTTACATAATGGAATCCTTCTTCGTTCGCTCCTGAACATCCGTTGACAATTGATGCTACAGCGTGATCAGCGATAATTTCGATATCACCATTTACACCAATCGGTCCTAATGAACCAACTTCACAATTTAATAATTCTTTTACTTCTTCATGAGAGGCAAGCTCAACAACTGAAGCACCGTATACATTTTTCACTTTTACATCATTTACTTCATGATCACCACGAACAAGTACCACTACTAATTTCTCATCTACTTTAAATACCATAGACTTAATGCACTTGTCAGCTTCGATGTTTAAGAATGCAGATACTTCTTCAATTGCTTTTTGGTCTGGTGTTGCTACTTTTTCAAGCTCTTTTTCTGCTTCGTCACTCTTCGTATACGTAGCTACAACAGGAGCCATTTCGATGTTCGCTGCATAATCAGATGTATCAGAGTATGCAATTGTATCTTCACCAACATCAGATAATACCATAAATTCATGTGTATCTTTTCCACCCATTGCTCCAGAATCAGCAATAACCGCACGGTAATTCAAGCCACAACGAGCAAAGATGTTAGAGTATGCTTTGTATAAGCGATCGTACACTTCATCTAAGCTCTCTTGCGTAGCATGGAAAGAGTATGCATCTTTCATTAGAAACTCTCTTCCACGTAATAAACCGAAACGAGGTCTTTGTTCATCACGGAATTTTGTTTGAATTTGATATAATGTTAACGGTAATTTTTTATACGATTTCACTTCATCACGTACAAGATCTGTAATTACTTCTTCATGTGTCGCTCCTAATGCAAATTCACGAGCGTTACGATCTTTCATACGCATTAATTCAGATCCGTAAGAATACCAACGACCTGACTCTTGCCATAATTCTGCAGCTTGCATCGCTGGCATTAATAATTCTACGGCACCTGCGCGCTCCATCTCTTCTCGAACGATACGTTCTACTTTGTGTAGTACTTTTAATCCAAATGGTAGAAAACTATAAATACCAGAAGCATTTTGACGCATAAAACCTGCACGAAGTAATAACTGATGACTCTTAATCTCCGCATCAGCTGGAACTTCACGTAATGTAGGACTGAATACCATACTTTGTTTCATTTATTCGCACCTCTTCATTTTACTCTTACACGCAGGAAAACCCCTCACCTCGAGTTAGGTGAGGGATTTTATTCTACGAGCTCTATTTCATTATAAGTTTCACTTTATTTTACAAGAAAAACTTACGAATGTCATTCCAAGTTACAACTAACATAAGTAACATTAATAATGCAAAACCAATAAAGTGAACCATTCCTTCTTTTTGGCGATCAATTGGTTTCCCACGCAATGCCTCAATTAAGAAGAAGAACAAACGTCCACCGTCTAAAGCAGGAACTGGTAGTAAATTAAATAAACCAAGGTTAATACTTAAAACGGCTGCTAAACTTAAAACACGCGTAAATCCATAATCTACAACTTGATCTGTTAGATTATAAATTCCTACTGGACCTGACAACTCATTAATAGAGAATTGACCAGTTACTAATTTCACAAGAGACTCAAAAATTAGTTTCGTCCATTGGTATGTTTGTTCAAAACCTGATTTAATAGAACCCATCACTGTTTTCTCTACAGGAGAGTAAACACCAATTCTACCAACTTCTTCTTTACCTTCTTTATCAAGCGTTGGCGTTACTTTCACATTAAACTGTTCACTATCACGCTTTACTTGTAACGTAATTTCTTTATTTGGATTTTCACGTACAATGGTAACAACATCTTTCCATGTACTTGTGTTTTTCCCATCAATAGCTTGAATTGTATCATTTTCTTTTAATCCAGCTTGCTCTGCTGCACTATTCTCCATCACTTTTCCGACCATTGGTTTGTCAACAGGAACACCTTGTACAAATCCAAGAATCACAAAAATAACAAATGCTAAAATGAAGTTCATTGCAGGGCCCGCAAAGATTGTTAACGCACGTTGTCCTAATTTCTTAGAGCCAAACTGCCTATTATACGGAGCAATTTGAATTTCTTCACCGGCAGTAATAATACGAGCCTTCTCGTTCACTCGGAATGTTTGAAGCTCTTCCTCGTACTCTTCATAACCCGAAATTGTTAAATTATGCTCTAAATCAGCTTGTTCGACTTCGATAACGCGAACATTGGGATACTTTTCATATCCATCAAAAACTAATTTTGCAACTTCGTCTTTTGCATTTAATACAAGGCCAACCTTTTTCCCAGGCTTTAACTCAACTGTGTCTGCATCCTCGCCAGCCATTCTTACATAGCCACCAAGGGGCAGTAATCGAATCGTATACACCGTTTCATTCTTTTCAAATGAGAATATTTTCGGACCAAAACCAATCGCAAACTCGCGGCATAAAATACCTGCTCTTTTTGCGAAATATAGATGCCCTAGCTCATGGAAAAATACGAGTGCACCGAAAATTAATATAAAGGCAATCGCTGTATTCAATTCCATACCACCTTTGCTAAATTTGTTCCATCACAAACCGTCTTGTGGCTGCATCAATTTCCAGAATTTCCTCTAAGCTCGGACGTGCAATGACATTGTGATGGTTCATTGCTTTTTCAATGAGGTCTTCCACTGTTAAGAAACCAATTCTCTTTTGTAAAAAAGCTTCAACAGCTACTTCATTCGCTGCATTCATTACAGCTGGCATACTTCCACCTGCTTTTCCAGCTTCATACGCAAAACGTAGGCAACGGAAACGCTCTTGGTTCATCTTCTCAAAATGCAACGTTCCTATTTCCCATAAGTTTAACTGCTTTGTGTCTGAAAGAGGTAATCGATCAGGATATGTAAGCGCGTATTGAATTGGTACTCGCATATCAGGTGAGCCAAGCTGTGCCATCACACTACGATCTTCAAATTCAACCATAGAATGAATAATACTTTCTTTATGTAAAACAACATCGATTTGCTCATAAGGGATACCAAAAAGCCAATGTGCTTCAATTACTTCTAGCCCCTTATTCATCATTGTAGCAGAATCAATTGTAATTTTCGAACCCATTGACCAGTTTGGATGTCGAAGCGCATCTTCTACGGTCACATGATGCAATTCATCTCTCGTTTTATCACGGAAACTTCCACCAGAAGCCGTTATAATTAGTCGAGAAATTCTTTTTTCATTTTCACCATTCAAGCATTGAAAAATAGCTGAATGTTCACTGTCTACTGGAAGTAACGAAACATTATGTTTTCGCGCTGCTTCCATTACAAGATGCCCTGCAGTTACTAACGTTTCTTTGTTTGCAATTCCAATTGTTTTTTTCGCCTCAATTGCACGAAGTGTTGGTAACAACCCTACGCTACCTACAACAGCGTTTACTACAATCTCCGCATCTGGATGTAATGCTACTTCTAAAAGCCCTTCACTACCATATACAATTTTTGTATTACCAGAAACAGCTTGTAATTTTAAAACATCTTCCTCTCTTTGCACAGAGACAATTTGTGGAGAAAATTCTTGAATGACCTTTACTGCGTAGTCAATATTTTTCCCTACAGAAAAAGCAACGAGACGGAATTGGTCTGGGTGCGAGCGTAATACATCTAAAGTTTGTGTACCAATTGATCCGCTTGCACCTAATAAACTAATGTTTTTCATGATTCCAACCCCTCGTTCATTCATTAATTATATTGTAATAAGAAGTAGAGAATTGGTAAAACGAATAACCAACTATCTGTTCGATCTAATATACCACCATGCCCAGGTAAAATTGTACCTGAATCTTTTACGCCATAATGACGCTTAAAAGCAGATTGTACTAAATCACCAATTTGTCCAAAAATAGAAATGATAATTGTCAGCGCAATTAAAATCAATACATTCGATTCAACTGGGAAGAACATGTTGTAAACAAGTGCCACAATAATTCCACAAACGATACCACCTAATGAACCTTCAATCGTTTTGTTTGGACTAATTTCTGGCCATAATTTTCTTTTTCCTAATGCTTTTCCTACGAAATATGCGCCTGAATCAGTAGCCCATATAACAAATAATGCACAAAATACATATTTAATTCCTAATATCCTCGTTTCATTCAGATATAAGAATCCCATTGCAACATATGTTGTTGCCATTAGTAAAAATGAAGCATTGTCAAAAGTAAATGTATTCTTAGAAAGGACTGTATATGATAAAAGTAATAAAACAATCACAAATGTGATTTCTAATTTACCTAATCCAATCCAAGTAAACAGTTCCGATGCACTACTTGGAATTAAAATAATCCATAATAATAATGCAGCTAAAACTGTTGGTACTGAAATAAGCGTAAGCTTATTCATACGAATTAATTCATATAAACCTATAGAAGCAAGTGCATACACTAAAACCGTAAAAGGCACGCCACCGTAAATTACGATGGGAATGAATAGCGCGGCAGCAACCACTCCAGTAATAATTCTCTGTTTCACTACCAAACCCTCTCTTTCTACACGCCTCCGAATCTGCGCCCTCTATGTTGAAAGTCTGTAATCGCATTTAGCAAATGTTCCTCGGTAAAATCTGGCCAATACACATCTGTAAACCAAAATTCCGAATATGCAATTTGCCATAACATGAAATTACTAATACGTAGCTCTCCGCTCGTACGGATTAACAACTCTGGGTCAGGTAAAGAACTCGTCATTAAGTAGGAAGAAAGCATTTCTTCACTTACATCTTCAACACGAACCTTTCCTTCCTCACTATCTTTCATCATATGTTGCACAGCAGAAACGATTTCATCTCGACTTCCATAGTTTAACGCGAAATTAAGAATTAATCCCGTATTCTCTTTCGTTTCTTCCATGGCCTTCTCCATCGCTCTGCGTGTATGCGTAGGAAGACGATCTTGTTGCCCTATTACTCGGACTTGTACGTTTTCTTCAATCAATTCTGGTAAAAATGTACCTAAAAATTCTTCAGGAAGCTTCATTAAATAATCAACTTCCTTTTTCGGTCTTTTCCAGTTCTCAGTCGAAAAAGCATAGAGAGTTAACACTTTCACATTAAGTTTACTTGCAAATTTTGTAATTTTCTTTACAACTTGCATACCTTCATGATGTCCCGCAATACGAGGCATTGCTCTCCTCTTCGCCCATCTTCCATTACCATCCATAATGATCGCAATATGTTCTGGGATATATCCTTTTTTTACTTCTTCAACGAGATGATCAAACGATGTGTCCTTTTTACCTTTAAAAAAAGGAAAGTTTTTAAACATCATTCATACCCTCCAGCAAGCAGACGTATGCCTAAAAGTGTAAAAAGACCCCCTTAAGAAGAGGGTCATATTTGCGAAGGTATCGCTATTACACTTCCATGATTTCTTTTTCTTTGTTTTTTGCGATTTCGTCAACTTTTGCAATATATTTATCTGTTTCTTTTTGGATATCTTCAGTATATCCTCTTAAATCATCTTCTGTAATCTCGCCAGCTTTTTCAAGCTTTTTAAGATCGTCGTTACCGTCACGACGTACGTTACGAACAGCAACTTTTGCTTCTTCAGCATATTTTTTCACAACTTTTACAAGATCACGACGACGCTCTTCTGTTAATGCAGGGAATGCAATACGAATTACAGTTCCGTCATTAGAAGGGTTTAAGCCTAAATCTGCTTTTAAAATTGCTTTTTCGATATCACCGATAGAAGTTTTATCATAAGGTTGAATTACAAGTAAACGTGCTTCTGGAACTGTAATGTTCGCTAATTGCACAACTGGTGTTGGTGCACCATAGTAATCAACTTGTACTTTATCTAATACAGACGCGCTTGCACGGCCAGCACGAACTGTTGCTAATTCACGAGAATAAGCAGCAACTGCTTTTTCCATTTTTTCATTTGAAGACTTTAATACTTGTTGTCCCATATTTATTTCCCCCTTACAACTGTTCCGATATTTTCACCTAAAACGGCACGTTTAATATTACCTTTTTCCATAACTGAGAATACAATTAATGGAATATCATTATCCATACATAGAGAAGAAGCTGTAGAATCCATTACACCTAAACCTTCTTTTAATACATCTAAGTAAGTAAGCGTTTCGTATTTCGTAGCTGTTGGGTCAATAGATGGATCCGCATTATATACGCCATCTACATTGTTTTTCGCCATTAAAATTACGTCCGCTTCAATTTCTGCTGCACGTAATGCTGCTGTTGTATCTGTAGAGAAGTATGGATTACCTGTACCTGCTGCAAAGATAACAACACGTTTCTTCTCTAAGTGACGAACTGCTTTACGACGAATGTAAGGCTCTGCCACTTGACGCATCTCAATTGAAGTTTGTACGCGAGTTTGAATTCCGATATTCTCCAAGCTATCTTGAAGAGCTAATGAATTCATAACTGTCGCTAACATGCCCATGTAATCTGCTCCTGCACGATCCATGCCCATCTCACTTCCAATTTTCCCACGCCAAATGTTACCGCCACCAACAACAACAGCAACCTCTACATCAAGTTCTGCAATTTCTTTCACTTGTTCCGCAACTGATTTAATAACAGCTGGGTTAATTCCAAATCCTTGCTCGCCAGCTAAAGCTTCTCCACTCAGCTTTAAAACGACACGATTATATTTCGGTTTACTCATAATGAACCTCCAATTGCTTACATCTTTATTTTAAAAAAGGGAACACAATGTGTTCCCTAATCTGTATTAGTTACTACCTTTTACTTGGTTCATTACTTCTTCAGCAAAGTTGTCTTCGCGTTTTTCGATACCTTCACCAACAGCGTAGCGAACGAATCCTTTTAATGTTCCGCCTTTAGACTCAACGAACTGACGAACTTTCATATCAGGGTTTTTAACGAATGCTTGGTCAAGTAAGCAAATTTCTTCGAAGAATTTGCCAAGACGGCCTTCAACCATTTTTGCAACGATTTTTTCAGGCTTGCCTTCGTTTAATGCTTGTTGTGTTAATACTTGACGCTCATGCTCAACTTCTTCAGCTGTTACAGCATCGCGGTCGATGTATTTAGGGTTAACTGCAGCGATGTGCATTGCAACATCTTTAGCAGCCGCTTCATCAGTAGAACCTTCAAGAACTGTTAGTACACCAATGCGTCCACCCATGTGTAGGTAAGCGCCGAATGCATCTGCATCAGTTTTTGATACGATTTCGAAACGACGAAGTGTAAGTTTTTCACCAATTTTAGCGATTGCTTCGTTGATGTGCTCTTCTACTTTTTTGCCGTTTTCCATTGTTTGAGCCATAGCTTCTTCAACGTTAGCTGGTTTGTTAGCTAATAAGTGAGCAGCTAATTCTTTAATTAATGTTTGGAAACCTTCGTTTTTCGCAACGAAATCAGTTTCAGAGTTTAATTCTAAGATTAAACCGTCGTTACCGTTTGTTTCGATGAAAGTTAAACCTTCAGCAGCGATGCGGTCTGCTTTTTTAGCAGCTTTCGCGATACCTTTTTCACGTAAGAAGTCAATTGCCTTCTCCATGTCGCCGTTAGTTTCTGTTAAAGCTTTTTTGCAGTCCATCATACCTGCGCCAGTTTTTTCACGTAATTCTTTTACCATTTGTGCAGTGATTGCCATACTTTTCATCCTCCTAAAATATGTATTTATACCTTTTATAAAGGTGTTTATACCTTAAAAAAGGTGATAAAAGGCCGAACCCCTTATCACCTTTCCAACTTTGTTACGCAGTAACAGTTTCTTCACCTTGTTTTGCTTCAAGGATCGCGTCTGCCATTTTAGATGTAAGAAGTTTTACAGCACGAATTGCATCATCGTTTGCTGGGATAACGTGATCGATTTCGTCTGGATCACAGTTTGTATCAACGATACCGATGATTGGAATGTGTAATTTGCGTGCTTCAGCAACTGCAATACGCTCTTTACGAGGGTCTACTACGAATAATGCACTTGGAAGACCTTTCATATCTTTAATACCGCCTAAGAATTTCTCAAGACGCTCTAACTCTTTTTTAAGTTGAACAACTTCTTTCTTAGGTAGTACTTCGAAAGTACCATCTTCTTGCATTCTTTCGATGTCTTTAAGACGCTTGATACGCTTTTGGATTGTTTGGAAGTTAGTTAAAGTTCCACCTAACCAACGTTGGTTAACGAAGTACATACCAGCACGAGTTGCTTCTTCTTTAATAGCTTCTTGTGCTTGTTTTTTAGTACCTACGAATAAGATGTCTCCGCCTTCAGCAGCGATGTCACGCATAACTTTGAAAGCTTCCTCAACTTTTTTCACAGTTTTTTGTAAGTCGATGATGTAGATACCGTTACGCTCTGTGAAAATGTAACGCTTCATTTTTGGGTTCCAACGACGAGTTTGATGTCCGAAATGAACACCAGCTTCAAGCAATTGCTTCATAGAAATTACTGACATAATATAGTTCCTCCTAAATGGTTTTTGATATCCTCCGTTTACTTCATCTCTAAGCGAAACTACAAACGTAGCACCAACACTTAAATCAGTAAACGTGTGTACTTTGTACTGACACCACTGCTTACTATATCATACTGAAATATTACAATCAAGTCGAAAATGCGAACAATGTAAAACTTTCTTTGTTCATACTCGAATTCTAGTATTACCAACCTGCATTTCTTTTAAGCAAAAAAGTAAAATGCAATTCATAGTTTTTCACAAAAATGGGATTATGACTCTATTTGCTAACAACATCAATCTGTTATACACAAAAAAACTCCCCTCAAAGAATGAGGAGAGTTTTATAAATTAGTTTGTTTTTAATTTAGCAAGTTCATGTAAGAATTTGTCGTTTAATACTTTAATGTATGTTCCTTTCATACCTAAAGAACGCGACTCAATTACACCAGCACTTTCTAATTTACGAAGTGCATTTACGATTACCGAACGAGTGATTCCTACGCGGTCAGCAATTTTACTTGCAACAAGTAAACCTTCTGTTCCGTTTAATTCTTCGAAGATGTGCTCGATTGCTTCTAACTCACTGTAAGATAATGAGCTGATCGCCATTTGAACAACAGCTTTGCTACGTGCTTCTTCTTCGATTTCTTCTGCTTTTTCACGTAAAATTTCCATACCTACAACAGTTGAGCTGTACTCAGCAAGAATTAAATCATCATCTAAGAACTCTTGACCAAGACGAGCTAAAACTAATGTACCTAGACGCTCACCGCCACCAACGATCGGTACGATTGTAGTTAAACCTTGACCAAATAATTCTTTATTTTCTACTGGGAATGCTGTGTAAGCACTGTTTACATCTAAGTTTGAAGATGTTTCTGTAATATTGAATAAGCTTTGTGTATACTCTTCTGGGAATTGACGTTCTGCAAGCATTTGTTTCATACGCTCATTCTCGATTTGTTGGTGAATTGCATAACCTAGTAATTTACCACGACGGCTTACTACGAATACGTTCGCTTCGATTACTTCACACATTGTGTCAGACATTTCTCTAAAGTTTACAGGCTTTCCTGCTGCGCTCTGTAATAACGCATTTAATTTTCTTGTTTTTGCTAATAATTCCATTTCAAAAGTTCCTCCTACATGTTACTCACATATTTTTTCATCACTTGGAAACTAGGGCGAGTCACCTGATGACACTATTACAAAATAAACTGGCTCACATCTTTATTTTTAGCAATCGTTGCTAATTTTTCCTCAACGTATTGAGGCGTTATCGTTATTTTCTCTAACGTAATTTCAGATGCTTCAAACGATAAATCTTCAAGGAGCTTCTCCATAATCGTATGAAGTCTTCTTGCTCCAATATTATCTGTATCCTGATTAACTTGATAAGCAATCTCAGCAATCTTACGAATAGCTTCGTCTGAAAATTCAATTTCTATACCTTCAGTCGCTAATAAAGCAATATATTGTTTAATTAACGCATTGTCAGGCTCGATTAATATTTTAACAAAATCATCCGTCGATAATTTTGTTAATTCTACTCGAATCGGAAATCTCCCTTGTAATTCCGGAATCAAATCTGACGGTTTAGACATATGAAACGCTCCAGCTGCAACGAATAAAATATAATCCGTTTTTACTGATCCGTATTTTGTCGCAACATTTGATCCTTCTACAATTGGTAAAATGTCACGTTGCACACCTTCACGTGATACATCTACGCTATTCGACTGCTTACCAGCAATTTTGTCAATTTCATCGATAAAAATAATCCCGAGCTGTTCAGCACGATAAACAGCCTCTTGTGTAACTTCATCCATATCAATTAAGCGCTGTGCTTCCTCATTTGTCAAGACTTTTCTTGCTTCTTTTACAGAAAGTTTACGTTTTTTTGTTTTTTTCGGCATAAAACTTCCTAATGCATCTTGGAAATTCATCCCCATTTGTTCCATGCCAGTTCCTTGCAACATATCGAACATAGAAGACTGTTGTTCAGTCACTTCAATCGATACAATTTCATCTTCAAGAAGCCCCGCAGCAAGCTTTCTTTCCACATCTTGACGTTTCTTTTCAATTTCAACATCTTCCTGTGAATCTGTTGTTTGATTCGAATTTTGGGTGCCACCAAATAGCATTTCTAATGGGTTTTTAAATCCAGATTGCTTCTCCGGACTCGGCACTAAAATTTCAACAAGACGTTGGTTCGCTTGTTCTTCTGCTTTGTCTTGTACTTTTACTACCATTTCTTCTTTCACAATGCGAACTGACGTTTCCACAAGGTCACGTACCATCGATTCTACATCTCTACCTACATATCCAACTTCTGTAAATTTCGTAGCTTCAACCTTAATAAAAGGTGCTCCAACGAGTTTCGCCATTCGTCGTGCTACCTCTGTTTTACCAACACCTGTCGGTCCAATCATTAAAATATTTTTAGGTGCAATTTCATCACGTAGATTTTCAGCTAATTTACTTCGGCGGTATCGATTTCTTAAAGCTACAGCAACCGCTTTCTTCGCATCCTTTTGACCGATAATGTATTGATCTAATTTTTCCACAATTTGACGCGGAGTAAAATGTAAATGCATATAAAATGCCTCCCTTACGATTCTACAATTCTTCCACAATTATATTGTGGTTTGTATACACACAAATATCGCCTGCAATGTCTAAACTCGCTTTCGCAATTTGCTTCGCTGTTAAATGTTCACTTGCATATTGTTTTAAAGCACGACCTGCTGAAAGCGCATAATTTCCGCCAGATCCAATTGCTAAAATACCATCATCCGGTTCAATCACTTCTCCCGTACCTGAAACAAGGAGCATCGTTGTTTTATCCATGACAATGAGCATCGCTTCTAGCTGACGTAACATTTTGTCACCGCGCCATTGCTTCGCCATCTCAACGGCAGCACGCTGCAAATTTCCATTATACTCTTCTAATTTCCCTTCAAACATTTCAAAAAGAGTAAATGCATCAGCAACTGAACCTGCAAAACCAGCTAAAACTTTCCCTTGAAAAAGTTTACGAACCTTACGAGCTGTATGTTTCATTACAACAGCATTTCCCATTGTCACCTGGCCATCTCCAGCCATTGCACATTCTCCATTATGATGAACTGCAAATATCGTTGTAGCGTGGAAATTTCCCATAGAAAAAACTCCTTTATATGTTTTTATAGCTTTAAAAGCAATTTATGCCCGTGGGTGATGCTTCATGTAGACAGAACGCAATCTTTCTTTAGAGACATGCGTATAAATTTGTGTCGTAGACAAATTTTCATGACCGAGTAGCTCCTGTACAGTACGTAAATCTGCCCCTTCATCTAACATATGTGTAGCAAATGTATGCCTTAACATATGAGGACTTATACGCATTGTCAGTGAAGCTTTCTTAATGAGTTCATTTAATACATAGCGTACTCCTCGACTTGTCAGCGGCATGCCTTTCGCATTTAAAAATACCATATGAGATTGTTCTTCAGTTTTCTTGGCTAACTGTTTTCTCCCGTTCTCTATATAAGTAATTAAAGCATCTTGTGCATAGCTCCCGAACGGAATATACCTTTGTTTTTTTCCTTTTCCCATTACTAAAATTGTTCCCACCGCAAAGTCAATATCGGTAAGTTGTAAATTGACACATTCACTCACACGGATCCCGGTCGCATACATCAACTCTAATAAAGCTTGATTCCTTTGACCTAACGGGGTTTCCGTATCAGAAACTTCAAATAATTCCTCTAATTCTTCAGCATATAAAAACTTTGGGATTGACAATTCTTTTTTGGGGAGTGACGCAAGTGCAAACGGATTATCCTTCCGATAACCTTCACGCATCAAAAAACGATATAAACTTCGTAAGCTTGATACTTTTCTTGCGACAGATTTACGGGCTAACTTTTCATCGTGCAACGTCGTTAAGTACAAACGAACATCCGCGTATGTAATATCTAAAAAAGAGGATATGCCTTCTCGCTCCATAAATTGCACAAAATGTTCTAAATCATTTTGATAACTTGCAATTGTATATTTTGAATAATTTCTTTCAATTTGTAAATATCCAACGAATAATTGTAACAATTTCTTCACATTCACACAATTCACCTCAATAAAGGCTACTAAATCGTATCACAACTTAGTAGCCTTTGCAAGAAATTTAACTAAATATTCACAAAATTTCGAATCGTTTCTAAAGCGCGTGTTGCATATGCTTCATTACGTTCTGCTTTCTTTTTAATTTTCTTCTCTAACGGTGCAAACAGACCGAAGTTTGCATTCATCGGTTGGAAGTTTTTTGCATTTGTCGCAGTAATATAATTCGCCATACTTCCCATCGCAGTTACTGGTGGTAATACAACCGGCTCTTCACCTTTTACAAGTCGAGCAGCGTTGATACCTGCTAGCAATCCTGAAGCCGCTGATTCAACATATCCCTCCACTCCAGTCATTTGACCAGCGAAGAATAAATCATCACGTTGTTTATATTGGTATGTTGGACGAAGCAAGTTAGGTGAATTAATAAACGTATTACGATGCATTACACCATAACGTACAATCTCTGCGTTTTCCAGTCCTGGAATCAACTGTAACACTTCTTTTTGCGGTCCCCATTTTAAATGCGTTTGGAAACCTACGATATTGTATAACGTTCCCGCTGCATCATCTTGGCGTAACTGAACAACAGCATATGGCGTTTTCCCTGTTTTCGGATCTTCTAATCCAACAGGTTTCATCGGTCCAAATACTAGTGTTTGTCTTCCTCTACTTGCCATAACTTCTACCGGCATACAACCTTCAAAGAAAATTTCTTTTTCAAATTCTTTTAAAGGTACTGTTTCAGCAGCGATTAAAGCCTCGTAAAAACGGTCAAATTCCTCTTCCGTCATTGGACAGTTTAAATATGCCGCTTCACCTTTATCGTAACGAGATTTTAAATACACTTTATTCATATCAATGCTGTCTTTCTCAACAATCGGTGCTGCTGCATCATAGAAATAAAAGTAGTCTTCACCCGTTAATTCTTTTAATTGCGCAGAAAGATCAGGCGACGTAAGTGGACCTGTCGCGATAACAGTAGGACCTTCTGGAATTTCAGTGATTTCTTCATTCACCACAGTTACGTTCGGATGATTTTTTACATATTCCGTTACTTTTGCCGCAAATTCATGACGATCTACCGCCAAAGCCCCTCCTGCTGGTACAGAACACTCATCAGCTGCACGAATAATAACAGAATCCATTAAACGCATTTCTTCTTTAATAACACCAACAGCATTTGTTAATGTGTTTGCGCGAAGCGAGTTACTACATACTAATTCTGCAAATTTATCTGTGTGATGAGCGGGCGTTTGCCTTACCGGTCTCATTTCGTATAATCTTACTTGGACACCACGTTTTGCAATTTGGTAAGCTGCTTCACTTCCTGCAAGACCTGCGCCAATGACGTTTACTACTTGTGTTGTCATATATTTATCACCTTTCCTTTTCTTCCCGAAAAAAATGTGAGCAGTTACGCTCACATTTGTTGTTCTTCTTCATAATCACACGAAATACATTGTACTTGTACGCCTTTTTTCAACTTCTTCTCTACTAGCATACCTTCACACTTCGGACATTTACGGCCAATCGGCTTATCCCAAGATACAAAGTCACACTCTGGATACGTACCGCACCCATAGAAAAGACGTTTCTTTTTATTACTACGACGTTCAATAATTTGACCTTTATCACATTTCGGACAAGTAACACCGATTTCTTTCACAATCGGTTTTGTATTACGACAATCTGGGAAATTCGAGCAAGCCATAAATTTCCCGTATTTACCCATTTTAAAGACCATTGGGTGATTACATAATTCACAATCTTCCCCAGCTGGTTCATCTTTAATTTCCACTTCACGCATTTCTTTTTCCGCTTTTTCTAAACGCGGTTCAAATCCTACGTAGAAATCATCAACAATTTTTACCCAATTCGCATTTCCTTCTTCTACTTCATCGAGGCTTTGCTCCATGTTAGCAGTAAATTCAATGTTAATAATTTCCGGGAAAAACTCTAAAATAAGTTCAATTACTATTTCACCTAGTTCAGTTGGAACGAAGCGTTTATTATCCAAACCTACATATCCACGTTTTTGAATCGTTTCAAGTGTCGGTACGTAAGTCGACGGTCTTCCAATTCCAAGCTCTTCAAGTGTTCTTACTAAACGAGCCTCTGTATAGCGCGGCGGAGGTTGTGTAAAGTGTTGCTTCGGTTCTAAATCCTTCGAAAATACGGTTTCCCCTACTTCTAAAGGTGGCAACATCTTATCCTTTTCTTCAGCCCCATCATCTTTCGACTCTACATACACCTTCATAAATCCTGGGAACTTTACAACCGATCCACTTGAACGGAACTGAACATTATTATTAATGAGTCTCGCTGTCACAGTATCCATTATAGCAGACGCCATTTGACTTGCAACAAATCGCTCCCAAATCAATTTATACAATCGAAGTTGGTCACGACTTAAGAAACTCTTTAGTTCCTCTGGCTTTCTCATTACCGAAGTAGGACGAATTGCCTCATGCGCATCTTGTGCGTTCGACTTCTTCGTTTCTTTCTTCTTTTCTGTTCCTATGTATTCCGTACCAAACGCCTCAGTAATGTACGTACGTGCCTCTGTTTGAGCTGTTTCTGAGATACGTGTTGAATCAGTTCTCATATACGTAATAAGACCTACAGTTCCTTGTTTTCCAAGATCAATTCCTTCATACAATTGCTGCGCAAGCATCATCGTTTTCTTTGCTCGCATGTTTAACTTACGCGCCGCCTCTTGTTGCAAGGAAGATGTTGTAAATGGTAATGCTGGATTACGTTTTCGCTCTTTTCTCGTTACATTTTCAACTGAGAACGCATTATCTTTCAGCCGTTCAATTATTTCATTCACTTGTGTTTCATTCGTTAATTGAACTTTTTCACCATCTACACCGTAAAAGCTTGCTTCAAATGTGTCTTTCCCTTTCACAAATTCTGTCTTAATTGTCCAGAATTCTTCAGGCTCGAAACTTTGTATTTCTCTTTCACGTTCGATAATTAAACGAACTGCTACAGATTGTACGCGTCCTGCACTTAATCCTTTTTTTACTTTCTTCCATAATAAAGGACTAATATTGTAACCAACAAGACGATCTAGTATACGTCTTGCTTGTTGTGCATCTACTAAATTCATGTTAATCGCGCGAGGATGTTTGAATGATTCTTTTATTGCATCTTTTGTAATCTCATTAAACACAACTCGGCAATCTGATTCAACGTCCACATTTAACGTATTGGCTAAATGCCAAGCAATAGCTTCCCCTTCGCGGTCTGGATCGGCCGCGAGATAGACTTTCTTTGCTTTTTTTGCTGCTGATTTTAAGTCTTTTAAGACGGGACCTTTACCACGAATGGTAATATACTTCGGGGTGAAGTTGTTCTTTACTTCTATCCCCATTTGGCTTTTAGGTAAATCGCGAACGTGTCCCATAGACGCGACAACTTTGTATTTTTTCCCTAAATATTTCTCAATGGTCTTCGCCTTAGAAGGCGACTCCACGATTACGAGGTAATCTGACATGCTAGTGCCTCCTTAAGAGGTGGATTCAAGTCTTCATTAATCTTATTGATTTCTCTTGTTTTTGTCAATCAAGAATGAATATACCATACAGTGCCTATCTACCATTTGTCAATAATTGTTTAATAAAAACATAAAAATATAAGGTTAATTTAAAATCTCTTCCAGTATATCTTCTGCATTTCTTACTAGTTTCGCTCCTTGTTGAATGAGATGATTTGTTCCTGATGCACTATCTATAAATATAGGTCCAGGCAGTGCAAATACCTCTCTATTTTGCTCTAGAGCAAGGTCTGCGGTAATAAGTGTTCCACTTCTCGATTTCGCTTCTACAACTAAAACACCTTTACTTATGCCACTAATAATTCGATTCCTTTTTGGAAAATACCATTTTTTCGGTGCATAGTGCGGAGGATACTCTGTTAATAACAATATATATTCATTCCACACTTCATATAAATATCGATTCTCTCTTGGATATATATACGATAATCCATGTCCTAGTATCGCAATTGTTGGGCAATGCCGTCTTACTGTAATTTCATGAGACATCGCATCTATCCCTCTTGCAAATCCACTGACAATAAGCCATTCTTTTTCTAATAATGGATGTAAAATAAATTTCAAACTTTCATATCCATATAAAGTCGGTTCTCTCGTTCCAACAACCGCTAATTTATTCACTTTATTGAGAAAATCTTTTTCTCCTTTTCCATATAATACAAAGGGAGGATCTTGTATTTCACGTAATAATTTTGGATAATCTTCATCCCATATTGTCATATAAAAGAATCGATTTTTCTCTAAATAAGATATATATTGTGGGAGATTTGAACTTTGAAGAAAATTTACTAATTCTGAAGATTTTTTCGAGGATATTCCAGTGTAACATTCAATTTGTTTTGCATTAAAATTGTATATTTCCTTCAATTCTGGATCGACATGTAATAGCCTCTCTATCGCCTTCCAATGGTCTGCTAACAAGTAATGAAGATGTAATAATCGTTCTCTTTTCATCCCAATTCTCCTTACCCATAATTTTTATTATGTTAACAAGAAATTTGTAAAAAGACACCTTCAAGCAAGAAGGTGTCTTTCAACAGATTAGTAGTTTTTACAAGTCTCAAATAGACCTTTTTCTTTTAAGACAGAGATTAGCGTTTCACCCATAACTGCTGGAGTTTCCGCTACTTTAATACCACAAGCTTCCATCGTTTTAATCTTTTCTGCAGCAGTTCCTTTACCGCCAGAAATGATTGCACCAGCATGACCCATACGTTTGCCAGCAGGCGCTGTTTGGCCGCCAATGAAGCCTACAACAGGTTTTGTCATATTAGCTTTCACCCATTCAGCTGCCTCTTCTTCCGCTGTACCACCGATTTCACCAATCATAATTACAGCATGTGTTTCTTCATCTTCATTAAATGCTTTTAACGCATCAATAAAGTCTGTACCGTTAACAGGGTCTCCTCCGATACCTACAGCCGTAGATTGACCAATACCTTCTTGTGTTAACTGATGTACAGCCTCATATGTTAATGTACCAGAGCGAGATACGATACCTACATGACCTTTTTTATGAATGTACCCTGGCATAATACCAATTTTACATTCATCAGGTGTGATAACACCTGGGCAGTTCGGTCCAAGTAAACGTGTATGTTTACCAGCCATATATCTCTTTACATTTACCATATCTAATACAGGAATTCCTTCAGTAATACATACTACTAAATCAATTTCTGCATCAACTGCTTCCATAATTGCATCAGCCGCAAAAGCGGGTGGAACGTATACAACTGAAGCGTTTGCGCCTGTTGCTTTCACTGCATCTTCTACAGTATCAAATACTGGTACACCTTCAATATCAGTGCCACCTTTACCTGGCGTTACACCACCGACAATTTTCGTACCGTATTCTATCATTTGCTTTGTGTGGAATAACCCTTGAGAACCTGTAATACCTTGAACAATAACTTTTGTATCTTTATTAACTAATACGCTCATTTTTCTCCCCCGCTTTCTATTAGCCCACTAGTGAAACAATTTTTTGTGCACCGTCTGCCATAGATTCTGCTGCAACAATATTTAAGCCAGACTCATTTAAAATTTTCTTACCTAACTCTACGTTTGTACCTTCAAGACGTACAACTAAAGGCAATTCAAGACCTACTTGTTTCGTTGCTTCAATAACACCTTCTGCAATAACATCACACTTCATAATGCCACCAAAAATGTTAACGAAGATACCTTTTACATTTTTGTCAGAAAGGATAATTTTGAATGCTTCTGTAACCTTTTCAGCTGTCGCACCGCCACCAACATCTAAAAAGTTAGCTGGATCGCCATGGTAATGTTTAATGATATCCATAGTAGCCATCGCTAAACCTGCACCATTAACCATACAACCGATATTTCCATCTAAAGGAATGTAGTTTAAGTCATATTTAGAAGCTTCGATTTCTTTTGCATCTTCTTCATCAAGGTCACGAAGTTCTAAAATGTCTTTATGGCGATATAAAGCATTAGAATCAAAGTTTAATTTCGCATCTAATGCCATAACTTTACCATCACCTGTTGTAACAAGTGGGTTAATCTCTGCGATAGAGCAATCTTTTTCGATAAAAGCACGGTATAAGCCCATCATAAACTTCACAGCTTGTCCTACAAGCTCTTTTGGAATATTGATGTTAAATGCAATTCGGCGTGCTTGGAAGCCTTGTAAGCCTACTGCTGGATCAATATATTCTTTAAAGATTTTTTCAGGTGTTTTTTCTGCTACTTCTTCAATTTCTGTTCCGCCTTCTTCAGAAGCCATTAAAACAACTTGAGAAGTTGCACGGTCTAAAACAAGACCTACATAATATTCTTTTTTAATATCGCAACCTTCTTCGATAAGTAAGCGTTTTACTTCCTTACCTTCAGGACCTGTTTGATGTGTCACAAGTGTAGTTCCTAAAATGCTCTCTGCATATGTACGAACTTCATCTAAATTTTTTGCAACTTTTACTCCGCCAGCTTTGCCGCGTCCACCAGCGTGAATTTGTGCTTTCACTACACATACATCCGTTCCTAATTCTTTCGCCGCTTCTACAGCTTCTTCTACTGTAAATGCAACCTTCCCGTTCGGAACGCTAACCCCATAGCTTCTAAGGACTGCCTTACCTTGGTACTCATGGATATTCATGGTCCCATCCTCCCCTGTTTTCCTGTTTTACTCGAAAAGTTTTTTAATGTTTAAAAAACATTACATTGCCATTGTATAAGATGATTGGCACGCTGTCTACAATAAAGTGTCAGAAAACTGAAATCGCTTTATTCTTTTTGGAAAATAGTAATGTTTATATGTCAAAATACAAAATAAGCTGCGTTTTCGCAGCTTATTTTTGAATCATATCTTTAATTGGCGCAAACGATTTTCGATGTTCTTCTAATATGCCATGCGCTTCAATCGCTTCTAAATGTTGTTTTGTGCCATATCCCATATGTTGTTCAAATCCATATGCAGGATACTTTTCTCCAAGCTCTTTCATCATACGATCTCTCGTTACTTTCGCAATAATGGATGCAGCTGAAATAGAAATACTTTTTGCATCACCTTTAATAATAGATGTTTGCGGAATTGGTGTAGGGAGTTTCATCGCATCAATTAATAAATATTGTGGTGTACAAGATAAATTCGCAACAGCATCTAACATCGCTTGTTTCGTCGCTTGATAAATATTTATTTCATCAATAACTTGCGGTGATACAATTCCAACTCCAATTGCAATTGCTTGCGCTTTAATTTCATCATAAAAACGCTCACGTTTCGCTTCACTCAACTTTTTCGAGTCATTTAACCCCGGAATATAAAAATCCTTAGGAAGAACGACAGCTGCCGTCACAACAGGCCCAGCTAACGGTCCACGACCTACTTCATCTATACCTGCGATATATGTGAGACCTTTTTCACGTAACGCATTTTCATACTTAGACATTTCTAAAAATTTTTCTTTTTCCTTTTGCGCTAACTCTTTTTGTTTATACCACTTAGAAATGAGCTTTTGTACCCCTTTACGTTCATCTTTTATTAATATTTGAAAGCGGTCGTCCTCTTCACTCATAATTTCTTGTAGTAAATGTTCCGCCTCTTGAATCGTCACTTTTTGCATTCATGCCACTCCCTTTATATACAAAAAAGAAAAGACGTACAAACGCACGTCTTATACTTCTTCTACTTTTTCTGCATCTTCTGTATGCTCCGCAAACTCTTCTGGTGTTTCAAACGTCATTTTCCCAAGTTTGCCACCACGAAGCTCACGAAGTATAAGTTCAGATGTTTTATCATAATCAATCATTCCGCCGCCCATTAAACAGCCTCTATTTTTTCCAATCGCATCAAATAACTCCACGATGTCTTCTGGAATGTCATTTAAATTATAGCGCTCTTTTAATCGCTCTGGGTAATGTTTCTCCATAAAACGTAGCGCATAAACAGCTACGTCTTGTAGATTTAAAATAGAATCTTTAATTGCACCAGTCGTAGCTAGACGTAATCCAACTAATTGGTCCTCAAATTTAGGCCATAGTATACCTGGTGTATCAAGTAATTCCATTTCCTTCCCAACCTTAATCCATTGCTGAGCTGTTGTCACACCAGGACGATCCCCTGTTTTAGCAATATTTTTCTTCGCTAACTTATTAATCAACGTAGATTTACCAACATTCGGTATCCCCACAATTAATGCACGAATCGCTCTCGGTCTAATACCTTTTGCAACCATTTTATCAAATTTCTCTTTCACTAACACTTTACAAGCCGCCGCAATTTCCTTCATGCCTTGTCCAGCCTGTGCGTTAATTGAAATTGCCATATGGCCTTTTTCTTTAAAATATGCGATCCATTGCTTTGTTAAACGATCATCTGCCATATCCGCTTTATTTAAAACAACAAGCCTCGGTTTATGTGTAATAATCTCATCGATCATCGGATTTCGAGAAGATAAAGGTAATCGAGCATCTACAAGCTCAATTACAACATCAATTAACTTTAATTTTTCTGTTACTTGGCGTCTAGCCTTTGCCATATGTCCCGGGAACCATTGAATTACCATGTTGCCACCTTCTTTTTCTTTTATTTCACAATACGAGCATCTTTTAACGGCCAATATAGTATATTTGCCTTTCCAATCACTTGGTCCATTGAAATTGTACCAATCGAACGGCTATCTTTACTAAAACGACGATTATCGCCTAAAACAAATAATTGACCTTCTGGAACAGTTTTCTTCCCTGTCATTTCTTCAAGAGTGAAATCATATGTAAGCGGTCCGTCAGCAATTTGTTTTTTCTGCTTGTCTAAATACGGCTCCTCATAAGCCTTTCCGTTAACATATAGTTTATCATTACGATACTCTATTTCATCGCCTGGCAGGCCGATAATACGCTTAATATAATCTTTATCTTCCGTTGCTCGGAATACAATAATATCAAATCGTTTCGGATCTCCTATGTGATAACCAATTTTATTAACAATCATTCGATCGCGATCATGTAATGTAGACGCCATCGATACTCCATCTACGAGAATTGGCGCAAAGAAAAACTGTCTAATAACACCTGCTAATACAACAGCTATCAAAATTGCCTTGATCCATTCCCAAAGTGAACTCTTTTCTTTCTTCATGCTTTTCCCCTCCACGATTATGTAAGCTGATCGTATTATATCAAAATTTTATATAGATTGGAAAAAGGGAGCTTGTGCATTTACAAGCTCCCATACATGTCTTATCGAATTTCTTTAATACGTGCTTTTTTACCGCGAAGGTTACGTAAGTAGTATAACTTAGCACGACGTACTTTACCACGGCGAAGTACTTCGATTTTCGCGATTCTTGGCGTGTGAACTGGGAATGTACGCTCTACACCTACACCGTAAGAAATCTTACGAACTGTGAATGTTTCACTGATTCCGCCACCACGACGTTTAATTACAACACCTTCGAAAAGCTGAATTCTTTCACGAGTTCCCTCAACTACTTTTACGTGTACACGTAAAGTGTCTCCAGGACGGAATGAAGGAAGGTCAGTTTTTAATTGGCCTTTTGTAATTTCTGCGATTAATTGTTGCATATTAAATTCTCTCCTTTAAACAGATGCTCTTATAAAGTCTAAATAAATTACAGCGGAACATCGTTAATACGGCTACTGATTTCAGCAGCACAAGTGTTATAATAGCATATTGCTAAGGCTGTTGCAATAGAAAATATATCAAGCACTTATTTGCCTTCTTTAATCTGTTCTAGCCACTTCTTTTCTTGCTTAGACAATTCTCGTTCTTCCAATAAATCCGGTCTACGCGTGTACGTACGACGTAGTGATTCTTTATGTCGCCATTCATCAATATTTTTATGATTTCCCGACATTAATACATCCGGCACTTTCATACCACGAAAATCAGCTGGACGTGTATAATGAGGATGCTCTAATAAACCTGTACTAAACGAATCCTCAACTTGTGAAGCATGATTTCCTAGTACTCCTGGAAGGAGACGTACGACACTATCAGTTATAACCATAGAGGCTAACTCTCCACCCGTTAATACATAGTCACCGATAGAAATCTCATCTGTTACGAGATGTTCACGAATTCGTTCGTCATATCCTTCATAATGCCCACATACAAAGATTAAATGTTCTTCCTCTGCAAGCTCTTCCGCTTTCTTCTGAGTAAACCTTTCACCTTGCGGACACATTAAGACAACTCGCGGCTTCCGCTCCGTTTCTTTCGTTAAATCTTCTACAGCATCAAAAATAGGCTGAGGAGTTAACACCATCCCAGCGCCGCCACCATACGGATAATCATCCACACTATTATGCTTACTCGTTGTATAATCGCGGAAATTGACAACACGGAGCTCTACCGCTTCTTTTTCTTGTGCTTTCTTTAAAATTGAGGATCCAAACACACCTGTAAACATATCTGGAAACAAAGTTAAAATGTCAATTTTCATTATAGTAGCCCTTCCATTACATGAATGGTTACTAATTTATTCTCAATGTTAACTTGAAGTACAACATCATCAATATAAGGAATTAACAGATCTTGACCTTTTGGACGTTTAATTACCCAAACATCATTTGCACCAGGAGATAAAACTTCTTTTATTGTCCCTAACGCTTCTCCTTCTTCCGTTACAACGTTGCAACCAATAATTTCATGATAGTAGTATTCGCCTTCAGCTAGTTCGCCTAATTGATCTTCAGGCACTTTTAAAAGAGAACCTTTAAACTGTTCTACTTCATTTACATTCCCATATCCTTCAAATGTCAATAAATCAAATGTTTTATGTTGACGATGAGAAGTAATCTTTACTGGGAAAGGCTCTCCACCTTTTTCATTCGATATGTATAACGTATTCCCTACCTTATATCGCTCTTCTGGAAAATCAGTACGAGAAACCACACGAATTTCTCCTTTTACGCCATGAGTATTTACAATTTTCCCTACGTTAAACCATTTTGTCATAAACAGTATGTCACCCCTGGTTTCTATATAAATTAAGCATCCCCATTTCACATATGGAACATGCAATTTCTCTTTAAATGTTAAAAAAGGGAGAGGAAATAACTCCTCGCCCTTTTTACGTTTATTGAATTTCCAGTGTTACTTTTTCACTATTGTGATGTCCCACTGAATACAAGAGCATTCGAATTGCTTTCGCAACTTTCCCTTGTTTTCCAATGACTTTTCCAACATCCTCAGGATGTACAGTTAATCGATACTTTATCTCTCCGTTGTAAAGTTCCTGTGTAACTTTTACATCTTCAGGATAATCGACAAGAGGCTTGACAATCGTCTCGACTAACTTCTTCATAGTCATTGCCTCAATTACTTACCTTGTTTAGATAAGTGGAATTTCTCCATGATACCTTGGTTAGAGAATAAGTTACGAACTGTATCAGATGGTTTAGCACCATTTCCTAACCATTTTAATGCTGCTTCTTCGTTGATTTTAACTTCAGCTGGTTGAGCAACCGGATTGTAAGTACCGATTTCCTCAATGAAACGTCCGTCACGAGGAGAACGAGAATCTGCAACAACTACACGATAGAAAGGAGTTTTTTTAGCTCCCATACGTTTTAAACGAATTTTAACTGCCATTTATAAAGCACCTCCGAATTTATTTCACACAGATAATTATATTAGCAAAAAGACTATTGCTTTGTAAAGTATTTTTTCTTAACAGAGCCATCTTTTTTCCTTACATGAATGGAAACTTCAATCCACCTAGTCCTTTTTTCTTACCTTTTTGCATTCCAGTCATCGTTTTCATCATTTTTTTCATATCATCAAATTGCTTGATTAAACGATTGATTTCTTGTACCGTTGTACCGCTACCTTTGGCAATGCGTTTTTTGCGACTAGCATTGATTATTTCCGGTTGTTCTCGCTCTAATTTAGTCATAGAACGAATAATTGCCTCAATATGCCCAATTTGTTTTTCATCAACTTGTGCATTTTTCAGCCCTTTAATTTTATTTGCACCAGGAAGCATTCCTAACAATTCATCAAGCGGTCCAAGTTGACGCACTTGTCCAAGTTGTTCTAGGAAATCGTCAAGTGTAAACGAAAGCGTACGCATTTTTTGCTCAAGTTCTTTTGCTTTCTCTTCATCAACTGTAGCTTGCGCTTTTTCAATTAATGTTAAGACGTCTCCCATCCCTAAAATACGGGATGCCATACGTTCTGGATGGAACGCTTCAAGTGCATCTAGTTTTTCACCCATACCAGCAAATTTAATTGGCGTATTTGTAACAGCTTTAATAGACAATGCCGCACCACCGCGCGTATCACCATCCAGCTTCGTTAATACAACCCCTGTTAAACCTAGCTGTTCATGGAAACTTTGTGCAACATTAACCGCGTCTTGTCCTGTCATCGCATCGACAACAAGGAAAATTTCATCCGGTTTCGCAACTTCTTTCACTTTCGCTAATTCATCCATTAGTTCTTCATCAATATGCAGGCGACCTGCTGTATCAATTAAAACATAATCATGATGATCTTCTTTCGCTTTTGCAATCGCTTGTTTCGCAATTTCAACAGGACTTACTTGATCTCCTAAAGAGAATACAGGCATGTCCAATTGCTTCCCTAATGTTTCAAGCTGTTTAATCGCTGCAGGACGGTAAATATCCGCCGCAACAAGCATTGGTTTACGATTATGCTTTTTACGAAGCAAATTCGCAAGCTTACCTGTCGTCGTTGTTTTACCTGCACCTTGCAGACCAACCATCATAATAACAGTCGGTGGCTTATTAGCAACAGCAATTTTGCTTTGCTCTCCGCCCATAAGTTCTGTAAGTTCTTCCTGTACAACCTTAATTACTTGTTGTCCAGGTGTCAAACTTTTCATTACATCTTGTCCGACAGCACGTTCAGATACACGCTTTACAAAATCTTTTACTACTTTAAAGTTAACGTCCGCTTCTAAAAGAGCTAGACGAACTTCTCTCATCATTTCTTTCACATCGGCTTCAGAAACTTTTCCTTTGCCGCGGATTTTTTGCATCGTCTGTTGAAGTCGGTCGGCTAATCCTTCAAATGCCATATTGCCGCCCTCCTAATCTAATTTTTCGATAGCTTCAACAACTTGTTTCATTTCTTCATTCACATGCTCTTCTTCGCTGATTAGCTGTTTTAGCTTTGCAACAAGTCGCTGTCGCTCTTGAAACTTTTGAAGTAATACTAATTTTTCTTCATATTCTTCAAGCATCGCTTCAGTCCGTTTAATGTTATCATACACGGCTTGGCGACTTACATCAAATTCTTCCGCAATTTCACCAAGAGATAAATCATCTAGATAATAAAGCGACATATAACTTCTTTGTTTTTGCGTTAACAACGATTGATAAAAATCAAATAAATAGTTCATTCTCGTTGTTTTTTCGAGCATGTTGGATCATCCTTTGTTAAGTGATTTCCCTTTACATGAATTAGTTTACATGGAGTACAAAAGAGTGTCAAGTTTTTTTCTTAACATCTCATATTTTTATAGAAAAAGAAGCGGAAAATACCGCTTCTTTCACTTATACTTCTTCTGTTTCTACTAAGTTCGCAAATAAACCATATACATATTGTTCTGGATCGAACTGCTGCAGATCATCCATTTGCTCTCCTAATCCAACGAATTTCACCGGTACATCCATTTCGTTACGAATTGCTAATACAATACCACCTTTAGCAGTTCCATCTAACTTCGTTAAAACAATACCAGTCACATTCGTTGCTTCACGGAATGTTTTCGCTTGACTTAAACCGTTTTGTCCTGTTGTTGCATCAATAACAAGTAATACTTCATGAGGAGCTCCTGGTACTTCACGCTCAATTACACGCTTTACCTTCTCTAACTCTTTCATTAAGTTTACTTTATTTTGTAAACGTCCTGCTGTATCACATAGTAAAACATCTACTTTACGTGCTTTTGCAGCTTGTACAGCGTCATACATAACCGCTGCTGGATCAGACCCTGATCCTTGTTTAATCACTTCTACCCCAACGCGATCGCCCCATACTTCTAATTGTTCAATCGCTCCAGCACGAAATGTATCTCCTGCTGCTAATAAGACAGACTTACCTTCTGATTTAAACTTATGAGCCATCTTACCAATTGTTGTCGTTTTACCTACACCATTCACACCAACAAATAAAACAACTGTCAAGCCATCCTTTTGCTCATTAATTTCATTAGTAAAATCACTGTCACCTTTATAAATCTCTATTAATTTTTCCGAAATAACAGCTTGTACTTCTTTTGGATCTTGAATATTACGACGTTGCACTTCTTCTTTCAGCTGGTCGATTAATTCCATCACTGTCGAAACGCCAACATCTGCACCGATTAAAATTTCTTCTAATTCTTCGAAGAAATCTTCATCTACTTTACGGTAACGAAAGACTAAATCATTTACTTTATCTGCAAACGAATTTCTCGTTTTTTCTAATCCTTGTTTAAACTTCTCTGTTACCGTATCTGTTTGTTTTGAAATTTTTTCTTTTAGTTTTTTAAAAAAGCTCATACTGTCCCATCCTTTCTATTTGCTTGCA
Source organism: Bacillus sp. BSL6 (assembly GCF_052928345.1). Taxonomy (NCBI): domain Bacteria; kingdom Bacillati; phylum Bacillota; class Bacilli; order Caryophanales; family Bacillaceae; genus Bacillus; species Bacillus sp. BSL6. The sequence continues at coordinate 959,738 of NZ_JAVGCW010000001.1, read as the reverse complement.
ACTAGTTCTTCTCCATCATCTAAACGAACCGAAACAAGTTTAGATACCCCTGACTCTTGCATTGTTACACCGTACAATACGTCAGACTCTTCCATTGTACCTTTTCTATGTGTAATTACAATAAACTGTGTCTCATCACTAAATTTCTTTAAATACTGAGCAAAACGGGCAACGTTTGCCTCATCAAGAGCAGCCTCTACCTCATCTAATACACAGAATGGGACTGGGCGCACTTTTAAAATACCAAATAGCAGCGCAATTGCCGTTAAAGCACGCTCTCCCCCTGAAAGTAAACCTAAGTTTTGCAGTTTCTTCCCTGGCGGTTGCGCTACGATATCAATACCCGTATTTAATAAGTCCTCTGGATTCGTCATAACTAAATCCGCTCTACCGCCTCCAAATAATTCAGAGAACACCGATTGAAACTCCATTCGAATTCCTTCAAACGTAGTAGAAAAGCGTTTTTTCATTTCTTCATCCATTTCAGTAATAAGTTGGTGCAATGTCGTTTTTGCTTCTTCTAGATCATCTTTTTGCTCTAGTAAGAATGTATGACGCTCTGCCACACGCTCATACTCATCAATTGCTCCTAAGTTTACTGTACCTAGCTCTTCGATGGAGAGTTTAATTAGTTTCACCTTTTTACGTGCATCCTCAGCAGGCATCACCATTGTATACTTCAGTTTTGCCGCTTCAAATGAAATCGTATATGTTTCACGTAAATGTTGTAATCTATTTTCTAACTCTACATCAAGTCGGTTTATTTTTACCTCTTGATCTTTCAACATCTCAAGAATGTATTTATGTTTACCTGTTGTTTCTTTCAGGTTACGCTCTAACTGTTCTACTCTCTCTTGTAACGATACACGTTGTTCACGACGAGAGCGAATTAACTCTGAAGTTTGATTACGATCATATGCTTTCTTCTCAATCATATTCGTAATTTGTTCTTCACCACTTGAATTCGATGTCATTTCTTGTTTTAAGAATGCTAAATCCTCTTTCGTTTTGACAAGCGTTGCATCGGTTTCTTCTTTTTCCTTCGTCAATCGTTCTACTTTTTCTTTTTGATTAGATAAGCGTTGTTGCTTTTCAGCTGCTAACACTTTTAACTCAGTCATTTCTTTTTGAACTTTTTCTTTCGAAGAATGTTGCTCACTTTTTTGTTTTGTTAAAGCTGTGATTTTGCTATCTAATTCCGTAATCTCTGCCTGAAGAGTCGCTAAAATCTTTTCTAACTCTTCTTTACGGCCTTGCATTTTCACTTGGTCTTGCAAGAACCCTTCAATCTCTAAATCGTAAATAGATAAACGATCATTAATACGATGTTCTTCTAATTCTAAGCGACTAATTTCTTCTCTTAATTTCTGTTCATCTACACGCTCTGCTTCTACACTTTGCCTTAGTTCGCGTATTTGCACTTCTTTTTCTTGAATCTCTTGTTTTACTGCTTTAACAAAGTTTTCTAACTTCGTTGTTTTTTCTTCCATATCAGTTAACTTACTCGTCCACTCTTCTAGTTCACGTTGACGTCCTAATAAAGATGATTTCGCCTGTTTTACCGCTCCACCCGTCATAGAACCGCCAGGGTTTACTACATCACCTTCGATTGTTACAATGCGATAACGGTATTGCAATTGTTTCGCCAACTCATTCGCTCCGCGTAAATCTTTTGCAACAATAACAGTACCTAATAAATTTGAAACTACATTTTCATATTTATTGTTATATTGCACGAGTTCTGCTGCCACACCTACAAACGATGGGTGCTGATTTACAATACGTAATTGCTCAAATGATAACGATCTACCTTTAATAACAGCTTGCGGTAAAAACGTTGCTCGTCCATGTTTATTTTGTTTTAAAAACGCAATTGCATTACGAGCATGTTCTTCTTTTTGTACAACTATATGCTGCATCGCTGCACCTAGAGCAATTTCCATTGCAATTTCATATTCTTTTGGTACCGTTAGCAGTTCTGCAACAGCACCCTCAATACCTTGCAACCTATTTTCTCTAGCTTTTAATACTTCACGTACCCCTTGATAGAAACCAGAGTAGTCCTCTTGCATCTCTTCTAGCATTTCTTTTCGAGAACGTGCCTGTTGTACAAATTGATATGCTTGATACAGTTTTGTTTCGTTTTCACTATACTGCGCCTTGCATTTCCCAAGTGCCGCTTCTGTCTTTTGTATATTCGAAAGGATTCCAGCTACTTTTTCTTTTACTTGTTCATAACTTTCCACAAGTTTTGTCTTTTTCGCTGTAATTTCCATACGCATTTCTACATATTTCGCATTTTCTTCATCAAGGCGTTCATTTTTTGAGTTTTGTTGTTTAGATTGTTCTTCAATCATAGATAACTCATTACGATGACTAGCTTGTTGATTTAAAAGTTCAATATAGTCACCTTTTAAATTCTCAATTTGCTCTTCTAAATTGTCAGCAAACGTTGCAAGTAATTGCTCATTATCATGCAATTTCGTCTCCAACTCTTTTACATGATTTACAAATTGCATCAATACTTCTGTACTCGATTCAATTTCACCATCATAACTTGTAGCTTTCTCTGTTAATTCAACAATTAACTGTTCGAGTTGTGCACAATGCGTCGTTGCATTTTGCTTTCTCTCTTTTAATAGCTCACGCTGTCCTTCTAACTTTTCTAGCTCTTTACTAGAAAGTAAAAGTACTTCTTGCAGGGAATCTACAGACTCATCTACTGCTTGTAATTGGCCTCGTAATTCCTCTAGCTCTTCTTCACCTTTTTGTAAATGCGTTGACATTTTCGCTTCTTCGTTTTTATTATGCCCAAACTGATTTCGAAGTGCTTCCCATTTCTCATGTAATTCTTCAATTTCATGTACAATAAGCGCCGCTTCTACTTTCTCTAATTCTTCTTTTTTCTCGAGATAATCCTTTGCAATAGAAGCTTGTCTTTCTAAAGGTTCTACTTGACTACTTAATTCGTGAATTATATCTTGTACACGATTTAAGTTTTCTTGTGTGTCTGCTAATTTACCTTCAGCTTTCTTTTTACGAAGTTTGTATTTCAGCACTCCCGCCGCTTCTTCAAATACACCACGACGTTCTTCTGATTTACTGCTTAAAATTTCTTCAACTTTCCCCTGGCTAATAATCGAAAAAGCTTCTCTTCCCATACCAGAGTCCATAAATAAATCGATAATATCTTTCAACCTGCATGATTGTTTATTAATATAAAAATCACTATCACCAGAACGAGATACACGACGCGTTACACACACCTCATTATATTCAATCGGTAAACGTTGATCTTCATTATTTAAAGTTAATGTTACTTCAGCAACATTAACCGCTCTTCTCGTATCACTACCTGCAAAAATAATATCTTCCATCTTTGCACCACGTAATGATTTTGCCGATTGTTCACCAAGTACCCAACGAATGGCATCAGTAATATTACTTTTCCCGCTTCCATTAGGTCCTACTACAGACGTTACACCTGGGACAAAATCGACAGATACACGCTCAGCAAAAGACTTAAATCCTGCTATTTCTAATCTTTTTAAAAACACGAAAGGCCTTCCTCCTATTCTCCGTTGCTATAAATGTTGTTTATACAAAAACAAACGATTATACGGATTTCATTTCCTTACATTTATAAACGAAAGGAAAGTTTCATTCTATGCACAAGGAATCCCCCTCATTCAAAGGGGGATTCCTTATAGTTGTTCTTTTAACTTTTTCAACGCTTCTGCAGCAGCTTGTTGCTCTGCTTCTTTTTTCGACTTGCCACTACCAAGACCTAAGGCCACGTTATTTAACGTAACACGTGACACAAATTCTCGATTGTGAGCCGGTCCTTTTTCTTGTAAAATTTGATACTCAATATTGCCACTACCATCACGCTGAATCAACTCTTGTAATTGACTCTTATAATCCATCACATGAGAAAAAGCACCTTCATTAATTTTAGGGTATACAATTTCTTTTAAGAAGCCCCATACTGTTTCTAACCCTTGATCAAGATAAAGGGCACCAATAAACGCTTCAAAGACATCCGCTAATAAAGCTGGTCGTTCACGTCCGCCTGTCATTTCCTCACCTTTTCCTAATAAAACTAGGCTACCAAATGACAACTCGTTTGCAAAACGAACAAGAGATGGTTCACATACAATAGCTGCACGTAGTTTTGTTAACTCTCCTTCGCTCATTGTCGGATATTTTTGAAACAGATACTGCGATACAGTAAGTTCCAATACTGCATCTCCAAGGAATTCGAGACGCTCATTGTCTTCATGCGGTTTTTTTCGATGCTCATTCACATACGATGAATGCGTAAATGCTTGAATCAATAATTTTTCATCTGTAAACGTAATACCTATTTTTTCTTGAAATACTTTAAACGCTTCACGATATTTTGTTTCGTATTTTTTTTCTCTATATTTACGGTACGGCATAGGTCCCTCCAGATATAAGCCGAGAAGCCCCGCTAAAAAACGGGACTTCATTCAAGCATTATAGATGACTCTCTATGTAAGTCACAGCATCGCCAACAGTAGCAATCTTTTCAGCATCTTCATCAGAAATTTCCATTTCGAATTCGTCTTCTAATTGCATTACAAGTTCTACTACATCTAGGGAGTCTGCTCCTAAATCTTCCTTGAAGCTTGCAGCTGGTACTACTTCTGTTTCTTCTACTCCTAAACGATCAACGATAATTTTTGTTACACGCTCTAAAACATCTGCCATTCCATTCACCTCCCCTCAAATATTATATTAAATATTGTCCAAAAAAACTAGCTGAAATCGATTCTTTTATTACATTACCATACCGCCATCAACATTTAACGTTTGACCTGTAATATATTTGCTTTGATCAGAAGCAAAAAACGTTACAGCATTTGCGATATCTTGCGCTTCACCAAACTGAGCTGCAGGAATTAATTTTAACATTTCAGCTTTTATATTTTCATCTAATACGTCTGTCATATCTGTCGCAATAAATCCAGGAGCAATTGCATTTACAGTAATATTGCGGCTTGCTAACTCTTTTGCTGATGTTTTTGTTAATCCGATTACACCTGCTTTAGCAGCAACATAGTTTGCTTGTCCTGGGTTTCCCGTTACTCCGACAACAGAAGCGATATTTACAATACGTCCATGACGTTGACGCATCATATATCGAGATACTGCCTTTGTACATAAGAATACACCTTTTAGGTTTGTATTAATAACTGTATCCCATTCTTCTTCTTTCATACGCATTAATAAATTATCTTTTGTTACACCTGCATTATTTACAAGAATATCAACTTGTCCAAATACATCTACAGTTTGTTTCACCATATTTGTAACGTCTTCAGCATTTGCAACATCTGCTCTTACTGCAATTGCATCCGAACCTAATTTCTTTATTTCATCAACTACTTCATTTGCCTTTTGCTCGTTACCAGCATAATTTACTACAACATTTGCCCCTTGTTTTGCTAAATCAATCGCAATTGCACGACCAATTCCACGTGAAGCACCCGTTACTAATGCTACTTTCCCTTTTAACATCAACTTTCTCCTCTCAAATTCGAAATGGTATCTTGTAATGTCTCTTCATCGTATATCGCGTATGCTTTCACTGATGAATCAATTGACTTCATAAGTCCAGCAAGTACTTTCCCAGGTCCAATCTCAATAAATGTATCTACCCCTTGACTCACCATATATTCAATGGATGGATACCATAAGACAGGCGAATAGAGCTGCTCGATTAGCTTTTCTTGAATATGTGCACCACTTGTAATAACGTCTGCTGTTACATTTGCGATTACCGGAATATTCGTATCTTGAATTGTAATTTCATTTAAGACACTTTGGAATTTCTCCGCCGCTGGCTTCATAAGCGCAGAGTGGAATGGTCCACTTACTTTAAGCGGAATTGCTCTCTTTGCACCATTTTCTTTCGCTCTTTGAGAAGCAATCTCGACTCCTTGCTTTGTTCCAGAAATCACAATTTGCTTCGTACTATTCATATTAGCAATTTGTACTGCATATCCTTCACTTGTTACTTCTTCTGTAACTTGTTTCAGCATATGTGGATCAGCACCTAATATAGCCGCCATTGCACCTTCTCCGCCAGGAACAGCTTCTTCCATATATTCCCCACGTTTCCTTACAGCATATACTGCATCCTCAAAAGTTAATGCACCCGCTGCTACAAGAGCGCTATACTCACCTAAACTATGCCCTGCGACAAAGTCTGGTGTAATATCATACTCTTTTAAAGCTGTCAAAATAGCAAAACTCGTTGTTAATAAAGCAGGTTGCGCATTTGTTGTTAACGTAAGCTTTTCCTGCGGCCCTTCAAAAATCACTTCTGAAAGTGAGTCTTGCAACACTTCATCTGCTTTTGCAAATACATTTGCAACCTCTTTATTATTCTCTGCTAACTGTTTACCCATTCCAACTGCCTGTGAACCTTGGCCCGGAAAAAGAAATGCTAGTTTTCCCATTTCAAATCCTCCTCTTATTGGAGTGGCTCTTTCTCCATTACGCTTGAAATAGTAGGAATAACTTCTTTCGCTACCATTTCTCTCGTTTGACGAATCGCACTAAATATCGATTGGTCATTGGAAGAACCGTGAGCCTTAATGACAGGAGCCTTCAATCCAAATAATGCCGCTCCTCCATACTCCGAATAATCCATTTTATCTTTTAATACCATAAGTTTTGGCTTTAATACCGCTGCTGCTAATTTGCTCGTAAACGAACTCATTAACTGTTCTTTTAACATAGAGAATAATGCAAGTGCTGTTCCTTCTAATGATTTCAGTGCTACATTCCCTGTAAAACCATCACATACAACAACATCTGCTACACCTTGCAATAAATCTCTTGATTCAACGTTCCCAACGAAATTAATTGGGGCATCTTTAAGCATTGCAAAGACTTGTTTTGAAAGCTCGTTACCTTTACCATCTTCTGTTCCAACGTTTAAAAGTCCAACGCGAGGATTTTTAATTCCTCTTACTTTCTCAGCATATACAGATCCCATTACTGCATATTGATATAAATGAATCGGTTTTGCATCAACGTTCGCTCCAACATCTAACATAACAAAACCTTCTCCATCAACAGTTGGCATTGTAGGGGATAAAGCTGGTCGCTCAATTCCTTCCATACGACCTACAACAAACAATCCAGCCGCCATTAAAGCTCCTGTACTACCAGCTGATATACAAGCATCCGCTACACCGTCTTTCACTTGCTGCGCCGCAAGTACCATTGAAGCTTGTTTTTTTCGACGAACCGCTCTTACTGGTTCATCTGTCGATTCAATTTTTTCGTCTGTATGAAGTATAGTAATTCGTTTTTCACTCGTTAAGTATTGACGAATTTCCTCTTCTTTCCCCACTAACGTAATATGTAAATCAGAATATTCCTTAATAGCTTTCATTGCTCCTAGTACGACAGCCTTTGGAGCATGATCGCCGCCCATTGCATCTATTGCGATTTTCATAAGTTGTTACCTTCCTCACTATAATTACTAGATCGATACATTTCAAAAGTGCCTGTAAAAACAAGTTCTTCTCCAACAAAGCTACGCACTTTGACAACCGTCCGCCCTTTATCATTCTCTACATCTTCCACGCGCGCTTTTGCAACAACACGCTCTCCTAATTTTACAGGACGAATGTATCGAATGGTAGACTTTGCAGTTAAAGCTAATTCTTCATCAATAACCGCAACAGCTAGTGAGTTTGCTTGTGCAAACAAATGATGCCCACGGGCAATTTGATTTCTTTTAAATACGTGTTCTACCTTCACTTCAAAAATAGAAATCGCATGTCTATCTAATTCTATATCAATAATTTCTCCGACAACCTCTTCTAACGGTAAAGATTTCACATCTTCTTCATGTTGCTTTGTAGCTACATGTTTAATTCTTTCTCTTAATTCAGGAATAGATAATTCCATACGATCAAGACGTACAGTTTGTATACTCACTTGAAATTTTTCTGCTAAATCTTCATCCGTAATAAAAGGATTCGTTTCTATCGTTTGTTGTAATAATTCTTGTCTTTCTTTTTTACTTCTTCTTTTTTTCATACCGCACCATCCATTTTTATGACTAGGTACTAACAGTAGTATATAATCATTAAAAGTAGAATGCAACAAAAACTTTTGTTGCCTCCCTTTAATCGAGCTTCTCTCCCTGGAACACACCTGTCCCGTCAAGATACGTACGCAACGACGCATATTGATCATTATGCCAAAACGCTTCTGAATCTACTAGTAACGCAGCATCTTGTCTAGCTGTTTCTAGCGCCCGATAATCATGTACCATATCAGCAACCTTGAATTCTGGTAAACCACTTTGCTTACTCCCAAAGAAATCTCCAGGACCTCGTAATTCTAAATCTTTTTCTGACAATACAAATCCATCATTCGTTTCGGTCATAATACGCATTCGTTCTTTTCCCGTTTCCGATTTTGGATCCGCGATTAATAAACAATACGATTGTTCACTACCACGCCCAACACGTCCTCTTAGCTGATGAAGCTGTGATAAACCGAAACGCTCTGCATCATAAATAACCATTACAGTCGCATTCGGTACGTTTACACCCACCTCAACAACTGTTGTCGACACAAGAATTTGCACTTTATTTTCACTAAATTGCCCCATTATCTCTTCTTTTTCTTGAGATGATAATCTTCCATGCATTAATCCGACTTGACATTTCCCCTGATAATGATGAGTCAGCATACTATGTAAGTCGATTGCATTTTGTACATCAAGTTTCTCAGATTCTTCAATTAGAGGACAAATAACATATGCTTGTCTTCCTTTTTTTATCTCTTTCTCTACAAAACCGAGAACACGATCTAACATGTCATGTTTTGCCCAGTATGTTTCAATTACCTTTCTACCAGCTGGCATCTCATCGATTATAGAAACATCCATCTCTCCAAATGCAGTAATTGCTAACGTACGTGGAATTGGTGTTGCTGTCATAAATAATACATCTGGACTTTCACCTTTCTCACGTAAAACTCGGCGCTGCGCTACACCAAATCGATGTTGTTCATCAGTAATCACGAGACCTAACCTATGAAAAATAACTTCATCTTGAATTAAAGCATGTGTTCCAACAAGGATATCTATTTCTCCTTGTTCTAATTTTGCCAAAATCTCTCGGCGTCTCACACCTTTAACTGAACTTGTTAACAATTCAACCTTCATACCAAAGTGCGAGAACGTCTCTGCGAGCGATTGATAATGTTGTTCTGCTAAAATTTCTGTTGGAACCATTAAAGCACCTTGATAATGCGCTAATTTCGCTGCATAAAGACCAATTGCAGCGACCACCGTTTTACCAGAACCTACATCACCTTGCAACAGACGATTCATTCGATAAGGAGATGTCATATCTTTCATAATTTCATCTACAACTCGGCGTTGCGCACCAGTTAATGGAAACGGAAGTGCATCGATAAACTCTTGCAATTCTTCTGAAGGAATTTCTTTTTTCGTCCCTTTCGAATTTTCCCTCTCCATTTTCCGTAACGTTTGCATTTTCAACTGAAATAAGAAAAACTCTTCATATACAAACCGGCGACGCGCTTGCTTCAAGTCTTCCTGCCCCGATGGAAAATGCAAAGCCCGAAGCGCTTCATAACGTGGCAGTAATTTATACCGACTTAGCAATCCATCTGGTAACACTTCAACTATAGAGTCTCCATACTCCTTTAACGCTTGTGCAATAAAACGGCGCATCTGTTTTACTGTAAGTTTCCCTTTCACTGAGTACACAGGCTCCACTTCTTGTTGACGTACAACCGGTCCAAAATGAAGTTCTGATACCGCAATCGTTTGACGATGCTGGTCCCATTTTCCAGTAATCGTTACCGTTTCATCTAAATTTAACTTCTGCTTATAGTACGGCCTATTAAAACATACAGCTGTAATTAAATAACGACCTACGAGGACACGAACCGTAAGACGCGACTTCTTCTTCCCGTAATATTGCAGTAAAGGAGCACTATGAACTTTTCCCTCAACTGTTACACGTTCATCATGCTTTACTTCTGCAAGATCTTTCATCGCATAGTCTTCATAACGGTACGGAAAATGTTCTAATAGATGAGAAACTGTATAAATTCCCATCTCGTGTAGTAATTCAGATGTTTCTCCTCCGATTCCCTTTACATCCGTAACAGGAACTTGTACAACTTCATTCAAGATTCTCACGCTCCGTCACATTATTTTTTGATTCATTATCCATTAACATGATTGACATCTGTAATCGCTCTCTTTCACCCTATATATTCTATCATAGGCATTCTAAGAGAAACTACTCAAATCCCTCATAAACAACACGAAAGAAAAGAGCCTCACTATTAGCAGCAAGGCTCTTTTTTATCTTCAATATGCTAGCCTTTTGAATAAAAACTAGTAATAAACTTCATATTACTACTTATTATCCATTAGCAAGTAAGTAATCCATTTATTTTCAAAACGAATTTTTTCTTATTCTACAGAGAAGATGAAAGAATACACCGGTTGGTTTCCAGCATGTACTTCTACTTCTGCATCTTCAAAATTCTCTTCTACAAACTCAACTAATTCAGCTACTTCTTCATCAGTTGCATCTTCACCTTGTAGAATCGTTACGATTTCAGAATCTTCATCAATTAGTGCTTCTAGTAATTGCTTCGCAGCTCCTACTTTTTCAGCATTTGTTGATACGATTTTTCCATCTGCGATACACATGAAATCATCTTTTTGAATTGCCACACCATCAATTTCCGTATCACGTACAGCATACGTAATTTGACCTGTTTTCACATGAGATAAAGCTTCTTTCATGTTTTCTTCATTTTCCTCTAGCGTTCCAACTGGATTAAATGCTAACATTGCAGCCATACCTTGAGGAACTGTTTTTGAACGAACTACAATCACTTCTTGATCCACAACTGACGCTGCTTGTTCTGCTGCCATTACGATATTCCCGTTGTTCGGTAAAATAATGATTTTTTCAGCGTTTGCTTCTTCAATCGCCTTCACGATATCCTCAGTACTTGGATTCATCGTTTGGCCACCTTCGATAACTTTCGTCGCGCCAATGCTTTCAAATAAAGTTTTAATACCAGATCCCATAGCTACAGTTACGATACCATATGGTTGTTTCTCTTTAGGCTGGCTAGTTGGCTCAGGCATCATAGCAGGCTCATCTAATAAAGCGGTATGCTGTTCACGCATATTCTCTACTTTAATCTTGATTAAACTACCGTAACGTTGTCCGTAGTTCATAGCGTCTCCAGGATGTTCTGCATGAATATGAACTTTTACAATTTCATCATCAGATACAACTAGTAGTGAATCACCATACACACTAATATCTTCACGGAATTTTTGTTCAGAGAAATTATGTTCTTTCACTTTATCAGCTTCTAATTTCACCATGAACTCCGTACAATATCCATACTTAATATCTTCTGTACTCAATTGGCTTTGTACACTACGGTGATGTTCTGCGCGCACCATTTCATTCATAGATGGTTGGGCAGGTGCATCAGAAGAAATCGTTTCTCCTTTTAAGTCAGCTAAAAACCCTTCGTAAACTACTACAAGACCTTTACCACCGCTATCTACAACGCCAACTTGTTTTAATACAGGTAATAAATCTGGCGTACGATTTAACGATGCATTTGCTTCTTTCACAACGTCTTCCATAAACAAAACAAAGTCGCGCTGTTTTTTCGCAACTGTTACTGCATATTTACCCGTTTCTCTTGCAACCGTTAAAATCGTTCCTTCAATCGGTTTCATAACCGCTTTGTAAGCCGCCTCTACTCCAGCTTCTAAAGCTGCAGCAAAATCAACTGTTGTTAATTCTTCTTTTTGTTCAATGGATTTCGAGAAACCACGGAACAACTGAGATAAAATAACTCCAGAGTTACCACGAGCTCCCATTAATAATCCTTTGGCTAAACTTACGCCGACTTTACCAGCATGTTGTGAAGGATTTGCTTTCACTTCACGTGCGCCTGAAGTCATAGATAAGTTCATGTTTGTACCGGTATCGCCATCTGGAACTGGAAATACGTTTAATGCATCAACAAGCTGAACATTATTCGTTAAATTATTCGCTCCTTGAATGATCATTTGTGATAAACGTTTTCCATCAATTTTTTGAATTGACACAGATTTTCCTCCTTAATGCACATTACAAGTTTATTACTTTAACTCCTTGTACGTAGATGTTTACAGAATCTACTGCTAGTCCTACAGTTTGATCTAATGTATATTTCACTTTCGTCTGCACGTTATGTGCTACTTCTGAAATTTTCGTACCATAGCTCACAATAATATACATATCAATATGTACTTCATCTTCATCTTTACGAACAATAACACCTCTAGTGAAATTTTCTTTTCGTAAAATGTCTGTTAATCCATCTTTTAACTGATTTTTTGATGCCATACCTACGATACCGTAGCAATCTACCGCGGCACCTCCAGCAATTGTTGCAATTACATCTGTACTAATATCAATTTGACCGTACTTCGTTTTAATTTCAATTGACATCTCGTTTTCCCCCTTCATAAATGGTGAAAGTGAGTTAGACTACTTTAGTTACTATCATATAATCTTTTTAAAGAAAATTCCATCGTTCTTTCTTTTTCACTCTCATATTTTATGTTGAAAACTACACTTTTTTATGATGAGCAAAATAGTCCATTGTTATTATACAACATGTATCACTATAATATGTCAAGCAATTTTTCTTGATTTCAACTTTTCTTCATTGACATATAGTGTCAAGTAATTTTTCTTGATTTCTTTTTTCTACAGTGTTGCATTCTCTTTTTAGTTGTGTTAAATTATAGTAGTGTTTTTAGCATCGCATAAAAGACTAACATTGAAAAATTACGTATGGTAAGGTATCAAGGGAGGGAAATATAAATGGCTCGTGTTTGTGCTATTACTGGAAGAAAAGCTCGTTCTGGTAACTCTCGTTCTCACGCAATGAACGCTACAAAACGTAAGTGGGGCGCTAACCTTCAAAAAGTTCGCGTACGCATCGACGGAAAAGTTCAACGTGTTTACGTTTCTGCTAGAGCATTAAAATCTGGCAAAATCGAACGTGTTTAATAATAAAAAAAAGAGCCGCTAGGCTCTTTTTTTACTATACCAATGGAAAAAGCACCGGTAATAGGTGCTTTTTTTAATCTTTTTTGAAGGTATTTAACATGGCACGAACAATTCCACCAAGAAATTTAGGTAACTTAATTGTATAAAATCTCATGGTTTCCCTCCTAATCCCCATTACTCCACTTGGTCACTATATGATGTAAGGAGCAAAATTGTTTCTTTAATCAGTGCTTCTTATCACCATTAATATGCCAGAAGTAAATGAAAAAGTACCTTTTTCCTCAACGAGTTCATTACTAATACAAAGTGTGGATCCCCACTCTATTTTTTTATTCGTCAGAGGATATTTAAAACCAAGTAATGTAATCCCTTCCACTATTTCAGTAACAGGCACAAAAGATACATAAGGGAAATTTTTATTTTCTTCAATTATATGTGTACCTACTCTTTTTACACTTATTTCATTTTGATTGTCTACAATACACATCTCTATTCCTACTTCTAATCCTTTTAAAAGCATTTGTATATTCGCTAAACCGTGATCAAGTCTTCCGCCAGTAGCACCAAAAATACGAATGAGTGCCGGCTTTTGTTCTAACGCCCAGTTAATCGCAATTTCTAAATCTGTTTGATCTTTTTCACGAGGAACAATATGTAAATCATTTGTTTGTTGCCCCATCCATGCTAATTCTTCTTCAGTAACCGAGTCATAATCTCCAAACGCAACAGCAGGAGTAATACCTCTTTTTAATAAACGATATACTCCTCTATCAACTGCCGCCCACACTACTTTCTCATTTTCATATGAAGAAAAATCTGCACAATATTCCGCGGGTCCTCCCGCTAAAATATGAATAATCATGTTTCCTTCCCCTTCTATTGTAAAAAGGCAATCTGCCATTCGGTAGATTGCCTTTTTATATATTTTTTCTCTACCCTTTATAAATAGTGAAAACTTACTACACTAGAAGATTCACTGGGATAAAGACTCGTTCATTCATTATCCACGAATGACACGAATTGCTTCACCGCGGTCTTTTTGATTGTATACCGCTGACCCAGCTACAAGTACATTTGCTCCTGCTTCTACACAAAGTCTTGCTGTTTCAGCGTTTACACCACCATCAACTTCAATTTCTACTTCTAGATTGCGATCTTTAACCATTTCTGCAACTTGTTTAATTTTCGGTAATACAGAATGGATAAATTTCTGTCCACCAAATCCAGGGTTTACTGTCATAAGTAATACCATATCAATATCTTCTAATACATGCTCAATCACTGAAACTGGCGTATGCGGATTTAATACAACTCCTGCTTTAATGCCATGAGATTTAATTAACTGAATTGTACGATGTAAATGAGGGCACGCCTCTACATGAACAGTAATAATATCCGCTCCCGCTTTTGCGAAAGTCGGGATATAGTTATCAGGATTTTCAATCATTAAATGTACATCTAACGGTAACGATGTGATCGGACGAATTGCTTCTACAATTAATGGTCCAATCGTAATATTTGGTACGAAATGTCCATCCATTACATCGACGTGAATGTAATCCGCTCCGCCTTTTTCTACATCTTTAATCTCTTCCCCTAATTTTGAAAAATCTGCTGATAAGATTGATGGTGCAATTTTAATCATAACTAATACCTCGGCTTTCTCTCTCTAATTTCTTCTACAAATTGTTTGTAATTCTTATAACGATATTCTGTAATCTTCCCCTCTTCAACCGCAGCCTTCACAGCACATTTCGGTTCAGAAAGATGTGTACACCCTCTAAATTTACAGTATTGGCTCGCTTCTTTCAACTCTGGAAAACAATATGTAAGATCTTCTACCTCTATATCTATGAAATCGAGTGAACTAAAACCAGGTGTATCTGCAACTAGTCCGCTTCCAATCGCAATTAATTCTACGTGTCTTGTCGTATGTTTCCCGCGTCCTAAATGTGAGGAAATATCATTCGTTTTCAGTTCTAATTCTGGACGTAAGACGTTAAGCATAGAAGATTTTCCAACACCAGATTGCCCCGCAACAACGGAAACACAACCTTCTAAGAACGGTTTTAAAATATCAATACTTTCCGATGTATTTATAGAAGTAAATAATACATCATATCCCATCTCACGATAGTCATTTGCATAAGATTCAACAGTTTCTCTCATTTTTTCATCCACTAAATCCATCTTACTAATGCAAATAATCGGCTTAATGTTATGATATTCAATCAGCACTAAAAATCGATCTAACAGCCCCGGATTAAAATCTGGTTCTACTGCTGAAAAAACAAGAATTGCTTGATCAACATTAGCAATAGGAGGCCTGACAAGTTCATTTTTTCGATCAAATACTTCAAGCACGTATCCTTCACTTGGATTATCAGCCTGAAAAACAACTTGGTCTCCTACCAGTGGTGTAATTTTATTTTTTCTAAACACACCACGCCCGCGACATTGTGTAATCCCTTCTTCATGCTGCACATAATAAAATCCACTTAGAGCTTTTACAATTTTTCCTTCTGGCATATAATTCTCCTTTATTCTGTATAAAGTGAAGCTGTAATTCATATTGAATGGATTATCATTCTTTAAATAAAGATTTCAAAACCCGTCATATATACACATTAATATATTTAATCTACCATCAAATTTAAAATATTATTTATAACAGTATCACTTTTATATCTTTTTGAATCATATATTTTTGCCTGTTATACAGTCCACTATATGTAGACAGCATAACAGGCAGAAGTAATACATTCCATTCTCTTTGGAGATAAAATGGAATTCATTATTATTGAGTTGGGTATGGTACTTCTTTGTCGATAATCGTTACACCATCTCGTACAATTTTATAATGTCCTTTTGTACCTTCTTGAATTACAAATTCTAATGAAATAGTTGCCGACTCTGAAATTGTTCTAGTTTCAATTGGTCTATCCATTTTTTGTTGCATATCTTCTTTATAAATTTCTATCGTTTGCGGTTTTTTCTCACCTATTATAGAAGACTCATACGGAATAGAAATATTATCCACTTTCACTGTTTTCGTTACTTTCGGCTTAGGACCATCTGAAATAACAATCGTCACTTTATCTCCTTCTTTTAACGGCGTTCCCGGTTTTGGAGATTGCGAAATTACAAGTCCTTTATCAACAGTATCAGAATACTCTCGTTTTATATCTGGAGTTAGTTTCCTCTCATTCAAATAACCATTGACACTATTTTCAGTCCATCCTGAAAAATCACCTGGTCTAATTTGATAAGGACCTTTACTTACCCAAATTTTCAGGTCTTGTTCCGCCTCTACTACCATTTGATCCGACGTCGGAATTTGCTCAACGATTTCACCTTTTGGTCTATCATTTTCAATATAATTTATTGTAACTTGTTTATATTTTTCTTCTAATTCAGACCTTATGCTCTCAAAATCTTTTCCTGTGAAATCAATCATCTTACTTTTCTTTTTCCCACCTGATTGATAGATAGTAATTTTAGAGTTTTCTTTCACGACTCTTCCTGCCACAGGGTCTGTTTTTATAACATCACCGGTTTCAACATCATCTGTATATACAATATTAGGTTCCGTAACCTCAAAACCCTTTTCAACTAATGTATTTACTGCGGTCGTATATTTCATACCAGCCACATCAGGGACTTTTACATCTTTTGGAATAAAGAATCCTGGAATAACAGTAAGGGCTAACGTTATTCCGATCGCTAAAAGTAAAAATGTTATAATTAAAACTTTGAGCCATTTATTACTTCGTTTTTTCTTCTTATTTAAACCCTCATCTTCTTTTCTTGCCTGTTCATCCACTTTACTTCCTTGTAAAACAATTGTTTCATCAGTTACATTTTCGAATAATTGTTCCTGTTGAATAACCGGAATCGCTTTTGTCGCTTCCATATCTTCCGGTATGTAAAATGGCTGCTCATTTATCCTCTCTGGATATAGCGCAGTTTCAATATCTCGTTTCATCGCATTAGCAGATTGATATCGATGAAACGGATCTTTCGCAGTTGCCTTTAATATAATATTTTCGACACTTTGCGGAATACTTTCATTCCATCTTTTTGGAGACGGAATTTCACTTTGTAAATGTTTTAAAGCTATAGCAACAGCAGATTCGCCAGAAAATGGTTGTCTTCCTGTTAACAATTCAAACATAACAATCCCTAGGGAATAAATATCTGATTGTTTATTTGCTATCCCGCCACGTGCTTGTTCTGGTGATAAATAATGCACCGAACCGAGTACTGAATTTGTATGTGTAATTGTTGTTGCACTTGTAGCTGTCGCAATTCCAAAATCTGTTACTTTTATTACTCCATCAGCTCGAATTAAAATATTGTGCGGTTTAATATCGCGGTGCACAATTTCAAAATGATGGGCGTGTGCCATGGCGGATGTTAACTGCTCCATAATATCAAGAGCTTCTCCTATCGGTAACATTCCTTGCTCAATTATGTATTGCTTCAATGTTTGTCCTGGTACATACTCCATTACAAGATAATATATACCATCTTCTTCTCCGACATCATACATATTCACAATATTTGGATGCGACAACGTTGTAACAGACTGCGCTTCTCGATGGAAACGTTTAATAAACTCTTCGTTATTTGAATAGTCGAGTCTTAATATTTTCACCGCTACATCTCGGCCTAGTATATCATCATGAGCTAAATAAACATTGGCCATTCCACCGCCACCAATCATTTTCAGTAGCTTATAACGGTCATTTAAGCGTTTTCCAATCAGCACGTTGCACTTCACCTACTTTCGTTTGTCGAACCCGCATAATCAATGAGAACAAGGGTGATATTATCTTCCCCGCCACGATCATTCGCCAATTGAATGAGACGTTGTCCCTTAGTTTCTAGCTGTTCATTTAACTGTAAAACTTGTTGCATATCAGCAATAGAAACTTTGTTAGATAGTCCATCAGAGCAAAGAAGTAACTGATCATCTTCCTCTAGCACTAATGTTTTCACATCTAATCCGACTTTCTCTTCTGTTCCTAATGCCCTTAACAAAACATTCTTTTTCGGGTGATATTCTGCGTCTTCTTTTGAAATTTCACCATGTCTCACAAGTTCATTAACAAGTGAGTGATCTTCCGTTACAAGCGAGATTTCCCCCTCTGATACCATATAACAACGACTATCTCCTATATGACCTATCGTCACAAAATTTGGTGTACAAATCGCTATTATAAGTGTTGTTCCCATACCATTACATTCTACATGTTGCTTAGAGTATTCATATATACGCTCATTAATAATCCCCACGCTAGTATGTAACCACTCTTCTACTTTTTTTGGCTCGTTCATATTATGCGTTTGCTTCCAATAATCATGGAATAATTGAATGGTCATCGAGCTAGCTACATCACCAGCTCGATGACCTCCCATTCCATCTGCTACTACCGCTAAAATATTTCCATCTAAATTGTGAAAAACTCCTGCACTATCTTCATTATGTTGACGAACTTTTCCTTTATCTGATAGAAACACGGCTTTCATCTCGTCACCTCGTCTCTTCTTTGCGCTCCTTCGCACGCAACTGACCGCAGGCTGCATCAATATCATGACCTTGTTCACGGCGAATCGTTACATTTACTCCACGATCTTTTAACGTTTTTTCAAATAAGAAAATTTGTTCACGTGGCGTACGTACATAATCACGTTCAGGTACGTAGTTTACCGGAATTAAGTTCACATGACATTTTACACCTTTCAAGAGCGCAGCAAGCTCTTCAGCGTGCTCAACTTGGTCATTTTCGCCTCCAAATAGTCCATATTCAAAAGTAATACGACGCCCTGTTCTATTTACATAGTATTTAATAGCTTCCATCAAATCTGGTAGCTTATAAGCACGGTTAATCGGCATTAATTTTGAACGTAATTCTGAGTTTGGAGCATGCAGTGAAATCGCAAAATTAATTTGTAAATCTTCTTCAGCGAACTTATAAATTTTCGGGATGATTCCACTTGTCGAAACTGTCATATGTCTCGCACCAATATGAAGTCCTTTTTCATGATTAATGATGCGTAAGAATCCCATTAAATTATCATAGTTATCAAATGGTTCTCCAATTCCCATAACGACAAGAGAACTTACACGTTCTTCTGATTCATCAAGTGCACGTTGCACTTCTACTACTTGTGCTACAATTTCTCCAGCTTCTAAGTTTCGCTTTAAACCGCCAAGCGTTGAAGCACAGAACGTACACCCAATACGACAACCTACTTGTGTTGTTACACAAATGGAATTTCCATATTCATGTCGCATTAATACCGTTTCAATAGAATATCCATCATATAATTGGAATAAGAATTTAATTGTTCCATCCGAAGACGTTTGTTTTACTAACGTATTTAAAGTAGTAATATCAAAGGAATTCGACAATTTTTCACGCAATCCTTTAGAAAGGTTTGACATATCCTCATAATTTTTTACACGTTTTTTATATAACCAATCAAAAATTTGTCCAGCACGGAACTTTGGTTCTCCTTGCTCCTTTAACCAATCTTGCATTTCATGAAGTTGTAAAGAGTAAATTGATGGTTTTTTCGTTTCTAAATTTTTCTTTTGTTTTCTCACAGTCGTTTCCACGATGCTACACCTTCTTCCTTAAACAAGCAATATAAAAGCCATCTGTTGCAAAATAATGCGGTAAAATTTGTACTTGACCTTCATCAATATACGGACTTAACTTTTCTGGCATACGCTCTTTTATCGTAGTATCCCACTCGAACTCAGGATGCTCTTGTAAAAATCGTTCTATTACTTGTTCATTTTCTATTTTCTCAATTGTACACGTACTATAAACAAGGCGACCACCTTGTTTTAATAACGGTGCGATTTTTTCTAGTATTGCAAGTTGAATCGTCGATAGTCTTTCACTATCGCCTTTATCTTTACCTAACTTAATATCAGGCTTACGTCTAATTACACCAAATCCAGAACATGGGGCATCTACTAATATTTTATCAAACGTTTCATTTGCAAAGTGTTCTTGTACTTTTCTAGCATCTAATGCCTTTGTTTCGACATTTCCTAGACCAAGTCGCTCTGCTTGTTGTTTAATTAAACGTACTTTGTGTGCATGTAAATCAAGGGACATGACTTGACCAGTTCCTTTTAATCGCTCTGCAATATGCGTTGTTTTTCCACCTGGAGCAGCACAACTATCAAGAACTACATCTCCCTCATCTGGTTCTAAGGCACGTGCTACCAGCATAGAACTTTCATCTTGAATAGAAAGAAAACCTTTTTTAAACGCATCTGTGTGCGCTACATTTCCTTTTTCAATTTGAATTGCATCATCTGATAAATCGCCACGCTTCGCTTCTATACCTTCACTAGCTAATAATGTAATTGCTTCTTCTACTGTTATTTTATCAACATTTACACGCGCTGTTGGTACAGGCGGTAACATGTTCACTTCGCACATTTTCTCTGCAGTTTCTAAACCATATTCTGAAGCCCATTCTTGGACAAGCCAAACTGGATGACTTGTTGCAGTTGCCAAGCGTTCTACCGGATCTTTGATTTCATCTACAGAAGGTACACCTTCTCTTTGAATCGAACGTAATACACCGTTCACCATACCAGCAATTCCTTTATGCCCACGGCGCTTTGCAATCTCAACGGCTTCATGAATAGCCGCTCTTTCTGGTACTCGGTCTAAATAGATCATTTGATATAACGATAAACGAAGCAATACCCTTACCCATGCCTCAACCTTCTTTTTTAAAAAAGGTTGTAAATAATAATCTAATGTATCACGACGTTGAATTGTTCCATATACAATTTCAGTTAATAAACCAATATCTTTTCTATCAATTGTACTTTTTTCAATTAGATTATTTAAAAGTAAGTTACTGTATGCACCACTTTTTTCTACTTGAATTAAACCATCAAGAGCTAATTCACGAACATTTTGTCTCATGCATTTTCTCCTAACTTCGTTCCAATCTCAGGTTTTGTGCCACGTAAAAATTGCTCACAACTCATACGCTTTTTACCAGAAGGTTGCAATTCTGTAATTTTAACACCCGTTTCATTACCAGTTGCTACAACGAAACCATCTTCTTCGATCGCAACAATCGTACCTGCTTCAGCTGATTTCGTTACAGGTACTTTTTCTCCCCACCATACTTTAACAACTTGTCCTGCTAAAGTTGTATAAGCAACTGGCCATGGATTCAATCCGCGAATGTGATTGTATACTTCTTCACCTGTTTTTGTCCAATCAATTTTCTCTTGCTCACGTTTTATATTATATGCAAACGTTACTTCTTCCTCGTTTTGTTTAATTGGTTCTAACTTACCTTGAATTAGTAAAGGTACTGTTTTAGATAAAAGATGTGCCCCTGCTTCACTTAACTTATCAAATAACGAGCCTGTCGTTTCACGCTCTTCAATTTCCACTTCTACTTGCGTTAAAATATCACCAGCATCCAATTTTTCTACCATATACATAATTGTAATACCTGTTTTTTCTTTCCCTTCCATAATTGCATAATGGATTGGTGCACCACCACGAAGTTCAGGAAGTAAAGAAGCGTGGACGTTAATACATCCATACTTCGGTGCTTCTAAAATTTCATTTGGTACAATTTGACCGAACGCAGCTGTTACAATTAAATCCGGCTCTAATGCCAATACTTTTTCATATTCGTCTTTTTCACGGATTCTTAACGGTTGTAACACTGGAATACCATGTTTTTCTGCTTCCACTTTAACAGGTGTAGGTGTTAATACTTTCTTTCTGCCTACCGGACGATCTGGTTGCGTCACAACACCTATTACATCATAGCCATCTTCAATAAGACGACGAAGCACCGGCACTGAAAAGTCCGGTGTTCCCATAAATACTACTTTTATCATTTAAAAACCGCTCCTTTTAATACCTATTCTAATTCGTTTTCCTCATAATATCTTGTCACTTTCGATGTAAATAACACACCGTGTAAATGATCGATTTCATGTTGAATTGCACGCGCTAAAAACCCTTCTGCTTCTAGTAAAAATACTTTGCCTCGACGATTTTGCGCACGCACTTTAATATAATCCGCACGTTCCACTTCACCATAAAGTCCCGGGAAGCTTAAACAGCCTTCGGGACCTACTTGTTCACCACGTTTTTCTAATATCGATGGATTGATTAACTCAATTTTCCCAGTATCATCACCGATATCAACTACCGCCACTTGCAAGCTTACCCCTACTTGAGGCGCAGCTAAACCGACTCCGTCCGCAATTAACATTGTTTCATGCATATCTTTCAACAATTTCACTAACTTTTTATCAAAGTTAATTACTCTTTCACACGGTGTTTCTAACACTTCATTTGGATGCTTTACTATTTCTAAAACTGCCATATTTCCCTCCGCTACATTAACATTGTTGGATTAAAATCAATTGAGATTTGTAGCTCTTTTTGCATTTCTGCTTGATAATGTTCATTTACCATTTTGAGCACGTTCTTTAAGTTTGGTTCCCGTTTGTATTTTATCATGCATTGATAACGATATCTATCTTTTATCCTTGGAATTGCTGAAGCAACCGGTCCTAACACCATCGTTTGCTGCGAACAGTGCGTCCGTAAATGACCGACAATTTTTTCCGTCACTTGTACTGCCTTTAATAATTCTGGATGAGATACCGTCACAAGTACAACATAGTAATAAGGTGGGTATTGTCTCGTTCGCCTCATTTGCATTTCTTGATCAAAAAACACATCATATTGTTGGTTCTTTGCTAACTCTATACTATAATGTTCTGGCGTATACGTTTGAATTATAACTTCCCCTGGCAATTCATGTCGGCCTGCTCGTCCACTTACTTGCGTCAATAACTGATAAGTCTTTTCACTCGCCCGGAAATCAGGTAAATGAAGCATCGTATCAGCAGTTAAAACACCAACAAGCGTTACTTTCGGAAAATCTAACCCTTTTGCAATCATTTGTGTTCCAAGTAATATATCTGCTTTTTCTTCCCCGAACGCCTTTAATAATTTCTCATGCATCCCTTTACGACTCGTCGTATCTACATCCATTCGAATGACTCGTGCCTCTGGAAATAGTTTTGTAATTTCTTCTTCTACCTTTTGCGTACCTGTACCAAAGAAACGAATGTATGTACTTTGACAAGCAGGACACGCAGTCGGCATATTTTCTTCGTAACTGCAATAATGGCATTTTAAACGATGATTCATTTTATGATATGTCAGCGAGATATCACAATGCGGACATTGTACAACATACCCGCAATCACGGCACATAACAAATGTAGAATGACCTCTTCTATTTAAAAAGAGCACCATTTGTTCTTTCTTTTCTAACCGATCTGCTATTTTTTCATGCAGTGCCTTTGAAAACATGGAGCGATTCCCGTCACGAAGTTCTTCACGCATATCAACAATCTCTACTGTCGGTAAAGCTTGTTCGTTCATACGTTTTTCCATCGTCAGTAATTCATACACACCTTTTTTCGCTCTTGCAAACGATTCAAGCGTCGGTGTTGCACTACCAAGAACGATAGGGCATTTATGATATTGTCCTCTCCACACAGCTACATCCCTTGCATGATACCTCGGATTATCTTCTTGCTTGTAGCTCGATTCATGTTCCTCATCAATAATAATAATCCCTAAATTTTCAAAAGGAGCAAATACAGCTGAACGTGCACCAACTACGACTTTCACTTCTTTTCTTAAAATCTTACGCCATTCATCATATTTTTCTCCAACAGACAGCGCACTATGAAGAACTGCAACTTGTGAGCCAAATCTACCTTTAAAACGATCTACCATCTGAGGCGTTAGTGCAATTTCAGGAACAAGTACAATAGCTTCTTTTCCTTTCTCGAGCACCGCTGCTATAGATTGTAAATATACTTCTGTTTTTCCGCTTCCTGTAACACCATATAGTAAAAATGGATTGTAAGTTTCATTTGTAATTGATGATAAAATCGGTGTAATAACTTGCTTTTGTTCCTCAGTAAGTGGGAATGGTTTCGTTTGTTCAAAATCGTCATCGTCATACGGATTTCGGTACACTTCCACATACTTTTCTGAGAGTAGTCCCTTTTTAACAAGTGCTTTAATTGGAGCATCTGTTATTTGTAACTCTTCTGTTATTACTTTCAACGGTACACTTTTATAATTTTCCACAAAATAATAGAGGACATCTTGTTGTTTTTTACTTTTCAGTTCAAATGCTGCTAATTCTAATTTATCTTCTGGCAACTCCGGTTGAACGACTCTTTGTTTCTTCTTTTGTACTTTATCTTTTACTTGATAAACAACTTCAATCGTACCATGTTTAATTTCTTGTTGAATCGTGCGGTATAGCTGTGGCTGCGTCTCAATCGCTTCCCAATCTATCGCTTCTTTGTCCTGAAATAAAAACAGTAGTTCAGGTGCTACTTCTTCTTGTTTACGAAGTTGTAGACGTTTTTTATATGTTGCTTTTATCGCCGTTGGAAGCATAACTTGAAAAGCTGAAATCATATAACATAACGTTTCACTTGTAAGCCAATACCCTAGCTTTAACAACTCTTCATTTAAAACGGGTGTTACATCTAAAATTTCATGAATTGTCTTTAACTTCTTACTTTCTACTTCAACCGAATCTTTAATCCCAATAATAAAACCTTGCAATTTCCTTGGGCCAAACGGAACTACTACACGCATGCCTGTCTGGACAATATCTTCCCATTTTTTAGGGATAATATAATCAAATGGTCGATCTGTCTGACGTGCAGGTACATCAACAATTACACTTGCAAATTTCATAGACGATCATCTTCTAACATCATTTCAATTTGCTTTAATATTTCACGAGCAACCTCTTTCTTCGTTAAAAGTGGCAACTCTATAACTTCTCCATCTTTTCTATACATTGTTACAATGTTCGTATCTGTACCAAATCCAGCTCCTTGCGCCTTTACGTCGTTTGCAACAATCATATTCGCATTTTTCTCACGTAATTTTTTCGTTGCATATTCCTCTACGTTTGTCGTTTCAGCTGCAAAACCGACAAGTAACTGTTTGTCCTTCATCTCACCTAACGTTTTTAAAATATCTACTGTTCTCTCTAGCTCAATTACAGCATCGCCATTTTTCTTTTTCATTTTATTATCATGAACGTATTTCGGGCGATAATCTGCAACTGCTGCTGTTTTAATAACAACATCTACGTCTTCATAATGTTGAATAACCGCCTCTAACATATCTTGTGCAGATTCCACTTGCACCGTAGTTACATGTAATGGTGGATGTAATGCTGTCGGTCCCGAAACGAGTATAACATCAGCACCTAAGTTCGCTGCCACTTCCGCAATCGCATATCCCATTTTTCCAGAAGAAAAATTGGTCATAAAACGAACTGGATCAATCTTTTCACGTGTTGGACCAGCAGTTATTAATATTCTTTTTCCATGCAATGGTTTTTGTTCTGAAAAAGCCTCTTCTAACCGTGCGATAATCGCTTTAGGTTCTTCTAATCTCCCTTTCGCTACATAACCACACGCTAAAAAACCTTCTCCGGGCTCAATAAATGTATATCCTAACGTTTTTAACGTCATCATATTTTTTTGAACAATTTTATTTTCATACATATGCACATTCATAGCAGGTGCAATCCACACTGGGGCTGTAGTAGCTAACAAAGTAGTTGTAATCATATCATCTGCAATACCGTTAGCTAACTTTCCAATACAATTGGCTGTAGCAGGTGCAACAAGTACAACATCTGCCCAATCTGCTAAATCGATATGAGCAATAACAGCTGAGTCTTTCTCATCGAATGTATCCGTATATACATCATGGCGAGAAAGCGCTTGGAATGTAAGAGGTGTAACAAATTTCATTGCCGACTCACTCATCATTACTTTTACAATAGCACCAGATTGTGTCAATTTACTCGTTAACGCAGCCGCTTTAAAGACCGCAATGCCTCCTGTTACACATAAAAGTATCTTTTTCCCTTTTAGCATATGGCTCGTCCTCTTTCTTTTTCAAACTTATAATACTGAAACAAGATTATCAGCTCATCAGTATCAATATTTCTTCCCTACCGTAAAAAAATAACAACCTACTTGTAAATAGGTTGTTACCGTTACATAGAAAATTATAAAGTCTATGTTTTAAATTGTCGAAGACAAAGTCTTATTCAGTTACTTTATCTTCACTTGGTACGTAGCTTAACGCTTCCATATCGATTTCTTCTAATGCTTTACCTACACATTTATGAGAAACTGGTTTTTCTACAACACAGTTATTAGCAAGTTGCATTTCGCGCGCACGTTTTGCAGCCACTGTTACAAGTGTATATTTAGAATCGATTTTTGTTAATAATGAATCAATTGATGGATTTAACATAATTATAGACCCTCCGTCATTTCTTTATAATATTTTGCTACTCTTTCGCGGCGGCAATGTTCGCCAACCACAATTGCTTTAATTCTTTCACAAGCTAGTTCAACTTGGTCGTTTTCTACAACGTAGTCGTAAGCGTCCATCATATCAATTTCTTCTTTCGCTACCGTTAAACGATTTTCAATAACATCTTCAGTTTCTGTACCACGACCGACAATTCGGTTCTTTAGTTCAGATAAACTTGGAGGTGCTAAGAAAATAAATACACCTTCTGGGAAAGCTTTCTTAACTTGAATTGCTCCTTGCACTTCAATTTCTAAGAATACATCTTTTCCTTCTTGTAATGTTTTTTCAACATAGTCAATTGGTGTTCCGTAATAATTACCTACGAACTCAGCCCACTCAAGTAATTTTTCATTACGAATCATTTCCTCAAATTCTTCTCTCTCTTTAAAGAAATAATCCACACCATCCACTTCACCTTCACGTGGCTTACGTGTCGTTACTGAAATGGAGTACTGAAAACGTGTATCCTCATGACTAAACAGCTCTTTTCGAACCGTTCCTTTACCAACCCCAGAAGGTCCTGAAAGAACGATGAGCAATCCTCTTCTACTTCTCATAAATATGTAAAACCTACCCTTCCTCACTTAACTCTTCTTTATTATTCAAACGATGTGCAATCGTCTCTGGCTGAATTGGACTTAATACAACATGCCCATCATCCATAACAATAACCGCCCTTGTTTTTCTCCCATACGTAGCATCAAGCAAAGCATTATGTTCGCGTGCTTCCTGTACTGTTCGTTTAATAGGAGCTGACTCCGGACTTACAATAGCAATAATTCGATGAGCAGATACAATATTTCCGTATCCAATATTTAAAAACCGCATGGCCATAGTTTGCGCCTCCTAGTAAGTCTATCCGATTTCTCCACCACGTATAACTTTATATATTTTTTGAAAGCTACTCAATATTTTGTACTTGTTCACGAATTTTTTCAAGGTTATTTTTCATTTCTACAACATATTTTGAAATTGTTAAGTCATTTGCCTTAGAACCAATCGTATTAATTTCTCTATGCATCTCTTGCACGATGAAATCCATTTTCCTTCCAACAGGCTCTTCAATCTGCAGTGTTTCACGGAATTGTTCTAAATGACTTTGCAAACGAACTAACTCTTCGTGAATATCACAACGCTCAGCAAAGATTGCAACTTCTGTTAGCAATCTTTGTTCATCTAGATCTTGATTATGTAATTCCTTTAAGCGATTTTCTAATCGTTCACGATATTTTTGTGTAACAATTGGTGCATGCGGAATAATAGCATTTACACAATTATGAATCTCTTGTAAGCGATACGCTATATCTTTATGTAATCGTTCTCCTTCGCCATCTCTCATCGTTTTTAACATATGAGCAGCTTGGCGAACAGCCTCATATAAACTGTTCTCAAATTGTTCATTTACGTTTTCTACCTCTTCAATCGCTGTTACTTCTGGCATTGCCATTAATTGCTCGAGTGTAATAGAATCTTGTAATTGAAATTTTCCTTTTATATCTTCCATAATTGATTGGTACTGCTCAAGAAGCGACCAATTCACACTTAATTTTCTTTCAACAAGCCCTTCACCCGCTATACTAATAGACACTTCAATACGTCCACGGCGAACTTGCTGTGCAATTATTTTACGAATTTTGTCTTCAAATACCGTCATTTGCTTCGGTAGTCGAATACTCATCTCTAGAAAACGGTGGTTCACCGATTTCATTTCTACTGTAATTTGAAAAGTATCACTCTCTACTTTCGACCTTCCAAATCCTGTCATACTACAAATCATTTTTTATCACATCCAAGCCATGAAATAACTCAATGAAAAAGGTAATAGAGACAAGGCTCTACTACCTTCTGTAAATTATATCACATTTTCATATCATTGACTATTTCAAGTTTAATCCCTTCTTATATAATATTGGTTTTTCCTTCTTCCCCTTTTTCCCTGTTAATAAAGAGCCTACTAATAAGAAGGTCGGAATTGACGATAAACCTCCAATTAACAACCAATCTCTCGCTTGTATTGGCATCGTGCTAAAAATCGGTTGTAACGGTGGATAATATATAACGACTAGCATGAGTAGTAATGAAATGATAACCGCTCCTACTAAATACACATTTCCAAACGGATTGCGGTGGAAAACAGAATGCTCACTTCGGCAATCAAATACATGAATCAGCTGAGCAAGTACCAATGTTGCAAACGCTACAGTTTGTGCATATTTCAGTTCATTTGGATGTTGATTATACGCAATAATAAATGCTACTAGCGTCACTGCCCCAATTAGAAAGCCACGACTTATAATTTTCCAGGCAAGCCCTCTAGCAAATACCCCTTCTTTCGGATGACGCGGCGTTCTCTTCATCACGTCTCCCTCGGCCTTATCCAAACCTAACGCCATCGCCGGTAAACCGTCAGTAACTAAATTCACCCATAAAATTTGAATTGGAACCATCGGCAGCGGTAGTGCAAGTAACATGGCAAATAACATGACCAAAATTTCTCCAACGTTCGATGCTAATAAATAACGAATAAACTTACGTATGTTCTCGTATATATTTCTACCTTCTTTAATTGCTGATTTTATCGTAGCGAAATTATCGTCCAGCAATACGAGAGATGAAGCTTCTTTTGCAACATCTGTCCCTGTAATTCCCATCGCTATCCCAATATCCGCAGTTTTTATAGCCGGAGCATCGTTTACTCCATCACCTGTCATCGCCACTATATGCCCTTTATTTTGCAACGCCTTAACAATTTTTAATTTATGTTCTGGTGATACACGAGCAAATACATACGTATCTTCTACAACATTTTCTAATTCTTCTACATCCATAGTTGCGAGTTCTACCCCTTCAACAACGCGTCCACCTGGTGGTAAAATGCTTAATTGTTCTGCAATCGCCATTGCAGTCACTTTATGATCACCTGTAATCATCACTGTTCGAATACCAGCTTCTCTGCACTCTTTTACTGCCTGCTCTACTTCTGGTCTTGGCGGATCAATCATTCCTTGTATTCCAACTAACATAAAATCTTTTTCAACGTCTCTTTCATGTTCAATTGAGTCTGTTACTTTTAAAGGCTTAAAAGCAACTGCAATTGTTCGAAGTGCTTGACTACCTAAGCTATGAATAGCCGCCTGTACTTCTTTTCTATACAACTCACTTAATGGTTGCTGCTTATCCCCCCATAAAATCGTTTGACTCATTTGCAGAAGGACATCTGGTGCTCCCTTCGTAACGACAAACTTTTTCCCCTCTCGATCTCGTACAATAACACTCATCATTTTTCGAGTTGAATCAAACGGAAATTCACGAATAATTTCAAATTTCCCTTTCAGCGCCTCACGCGTTATCCCCGCTTTCATTGCTGCAGCTACAAGCGCCCCCTCAGTTGGATCTCCATCTAATACATACGCCTTTTTCTTTTGAATAATATTTGCGTTATTACATAGCGAACCAAATGTAAGTAGTTGATAAAGTGATTTCGTCTTAGCTGGATTAATTTCTTTTTCACCTTTCATAAAAGAGCCATTAGGTTCATACCCTTGGCCTGTCACTTTCCATAATTCTCCACCTGACCACATATGTGTTACCATCATTTTGTTTTGCGTCATCGTTCCTGTTTTATCAGAGCATATGACAGAAGCACAGCCTAACGTTTCTACTGCTGGTAACTTCCTTACAATTGCTCTCTTTTTTATCATACGCTGTACACCAAGCGATAAAGCTACTGTAACGATTGCTGGTAACCCTTCTGGAATAGCAGCAACAGCTAGCGACACGCCAGCTAAAAACATATGATATACTTCATTCCCTTGATACACACCAGCTAACACGACAAGCGCTGTCAAAATAAGAGCCACAATAATTAATATTTTTCCAAGTTGCTCTAATCTTCTTTGCAATGGTGTTTCCATTTGCTCTGCATTTTGCAACATATTTGCAATTTGCCCCATCGCTGTATTCATACCCGTTGCTACAACGACTCCTGTTCCAGACCCTCGTGTAATCATCGTACCCATAAAAGCCATATTTTTTTGATCACCAATTGAAACATCTTGCCCTTGCAACGCTTCTACTTTCTTCTGCACTGGAACTGACTCTCCTGTTAAAGCTGATTCTTCAATATATAAACTCGACGCCTCAACAAGACGTACATCAGCTCCAATACGATCGCCACTAGAAAATTTAATAACATCACCTAAAACGAGTGCTTTAGACGGTGCCTTTACCCACTTTCCATTTCGCAGTACAGTTACTTGTGGGGCGGCTAGCTCTTTTAAAGCTTCCAAGGACTTTTCAGCCTTTCTTTCTTGAAAAAATCCGAGAATACCATTGATAATAACAATTGCCACAATCGCAATAGAATCAATGTATTCCCCTAAAAAAGCCGAAACGATTGTTGCACCAAACAAAACAAGCACCATAAAATCTTTAAATTGCGCCAAAAATACCATTAGTGCAGAAGGCCTTTTTGCTTCATCTAGTTCATTTGTACCAAATTTTTTTATTCGCCCTTCTGCTTCTTTCTCTGTAAGTCCAACCTTCACATTCGTATTCGTTCTTTCTTCCACTTCATGTGCACGCATTCCATACCAGTTCATCCTGCTATCGACCTCCTGATTCCAGACATACTCTATTGAAAGCTTATTCAGCCTCGTCCAAAAAAATGCTATAATTAACTTTTAGTTAGAAAGGAGTGTTCATTTATGGCATTCGATGGATTATTTACAAGAGCGATTACACATGAAATTGCAAATTCTCTTTACACGGGAAGAATTTCAAAAATATATCAACCTTCAAAATACGAGATTTTATTACATATTCGAGCAAACGGAAAAAATCAAAAACTGATTCTTTCCGCTCATCCGACATATGCACGTTTACACTTAACAAATCAAAATTATGATTCACCTGCACTTCCGCCAATGTTCTGTATGCTTCTTCGTAAGCATTTAGAAGGTGGATTCATTGAAAAAATTGAACAAATTGATTTAGAGCGTATTATTCAAATTACCGTTCGTAGCAGAAATGAAATTGGTGATGAATCGCTAAAAACATTAGTAATTGAAATTATGGGACGACATAGTAACATCATTTTAGTAGACACAAAAACAAACAATATTTTAGATAGCTTAAAACACGTTTCCTTAGCAGTAAACCGACATCGAACTGTATACGCTGGAGCTGAATACATTGCACCACCAGCACAACATAAAATTAACCCACTTCAGATCGAAACAAATGATGAATTTATTAGACCGTTAGACTTTCTATCTGGAAACATGGATAAACAGCTAGTCGGAACCTTTACCGGAATATCACCGTTATTCGCAAAAGAAGTAGTGAAAAAAGCAGGTATGGTAAATGAAAAAGCATTAGCTGACGCATTTTTCTCCATACAAAAACCATTATTAACTCATACATATTCACCAACAATGACTACTTCAAATGGGAAAGAATTCTTTTATCTTTTCCCTCTTGCGCACTTAGCTGGAGAAGACAAGACATTCTCATCTGTTAGTGAATTGCTAGACCGTTTCTTTTTTGGAAAAGCAGAGCGTGACCGTGTAAAACAACAAGCTCATGATTTAGAGCGCTTTATGCAAAACGAAAAAAATAAAAATGAGAAAAAACTCATTAAACTAGAAAAAACATTACAAGATGCTGGAAAAGCAGATAAATATCAACTATTTGGAGAACTACTTACAGCCAATATGTACGCTTTGAAAAAAGGCGATAAAGATATTGAAGTCGTTAACTATTATGATGAAAATGGTGGAACTGTAAAGATCGCATTAGATCCTTTAAAAACGCCATCTGAAAATGCACAACGCTATTTCCAAAAGTACCAAAAAGCGAAAAATTCCGTTGTTGTTGTAGAAGAACAAATTGAAAAAACAAAGGAAGAAATTCTTTATTTTGATAGCTTACTTCAACAAATGGAAGCTGCTTCTTCAAAAGATATTGAAGAAATTCGTGAGGAATTAGCTGAAGAAGGTTATATGCGCAATCGTAAAACGAAAAACGGAAAGAAAAAGCCTACTAAACCAGTATTAGATAAATATGTAGCAAGTGATGGCACAGAGATTTTCGTCGGTAAAAACAATAAACAAAATGATTATTTAACAACGAAATTTGCCCGTCGTGATGAAATTTGGTTACATACGAAAGACATACCTGGCTCTCACGTTGTCATTCGTTCTTTAGAACCGGCTGAAGAAACTTTACTAGAAGCTGCAAAAATTGCTGCCTATTACAGTAAAGCAAAAGAATCTAGCTCTGTACCCGTTGATTTCACAAAAATACGCCATGTAAAAAAACCGAGTGGTGCAAAACTTGGTTTTGTTACGTACGACAATCAGCAAACCGTATATGTTACACCGGATGCTGATACTGTAATGAAATTAAAAGCTTAAATATAAAAATGCGTTGCTCATAAGCAACGCATTTTTATATTCGTTCCAACTAGTTCATATACCCATTCACTAATTCATAACATCTTTCTTTTGTCATCTTGTATTTCTCCTCTGAAGCATCTATACGTCTCATCGTCCCGTTATTTGTATCAGTACCAATTGCTTTAACCTTACTTTCCTTTTCTTTAACCCACGCAATTTGTTTCGTTTTTAATGACTGAAATGCATCAGGGGACATCGTATTTTTTAATATACTGTAAATTTCATTTAGTTTATTATCCCACAGTTCATAATTTCCTTCTATTTCATTTACTATGTCATTTGTTGACATGACATTTGTATGTTTTTCTTGGTTTTCTAGAGCCGCTAACTCATTTAAAACTTTAGTTTTACCTACTGCTGACGAAGTTTCTTTTTTAGTCTGCTTCTCTTCTTTAGAAATAGCATGCGTACTCATGCTATTTTCCTTAATGTTTTCGTGTTCTTGACTATTATTTTCTTTCGTTTCTTTTTCCTGCTTTTGCTCATCTAAATCATATGTAATAACCGATGTTTTTGCATCTACAGCAATTAATCTAGCATTTTCTTTAAAAATATATTTTTTGTCACCACTGTTCTCCTCTTTAACAAAATCGACATTCTTAAAGCCTCGAATTTTCAGAAACTCACTAGCTTCTTCCTTCGTAAGTTTTAAGTCTCTCGGTGTATGCGATGACCATTTATCCATTAACCATTTTCCATCTTTATAAACGAAAATAAATTCCCATATCTCTGCTTCATTTCCCATATCATTTGAAGGTATAATCGTTTCAATCGTTAAATTTTTATCTTTCTGTGTATACGTTAATCTCATTTCTGGTTCAATATTAATAGGGAATGGCAACATATCTGTCTCTCTAGATCTATTAAATGTTTCAAGCGAATTAGGAAGCTGGTTCTCTACAAATTTTTCTGTAACTAATCCCTTAACTCCTTTTTTCGCTGTCGCCAAATCTCCAGGATTATTTCGACTCCATCCATTTTCTTTTTCCATCTCACTAAATGCATTTGCTATTGCATCTACACTCTTTCTTACAATCTTTTTCACTTCTTTTTCTGTCACTTCTGGGGCTTCATCAAGCTGTTCAATCGTTTCATTTGCTTGAACTTTGATTTCACTTTTTTCACACCCTGTTACAACTAGCATGCTAGCAGCAAAGCAAAATGACATGACTTTACTTAATTTCTTCATATACTCACATTCCTTATTCCTATTTATTCGTTACGCACCTTTATCTACAAGAAAACATAACGACCTCTTATTATACCAATTATCACCATTTATTTATACAAAAAATATAATATTAGAATTGAAAGATTATAATATGTAAGTTTACATTACTGTATAAATTTTTGACATCCTCATTTTATATTTGTCTAGTTTTTTTGACACAAAACTCCCTCTTCTCTTTTATTGTCAATAAGTATATTGGCACAATTTTTGCTTTATTAAATATAAAAAGGAGGCATTAAAATGAATATAAGAATAACTAATATCCAAAAACAACTACATAAGTACAGAATTGACGGGTTACTTATTACAAAAAAAGAAAACCGCCAATATGCAACAGGCTTTACAGGTAGTGCTGGCGCCGTCTTAATCTCTGCCGATCAAGCTGTTTTTATAACAGATTTCCGCTATGTAGATCAAGCAAAATCACAAATAAAAGATGCTGAAATTATTATGCATAAAGGAAATTTAGAGGAAGAAGTTGCAAATCAAGTATCAAAATTAAACATTCAAAAACTCGGAATTGAAGAAAACAACATGACATTGCAACAATATAAAAACTTGCAAAAGTACGTACAGGCGGAAATGATTCAAGTGTGCGAAATTATCGAAAATATTCGTATCATTAAAGACACGCCTGAAATAGAAAGAATGAAAATTGCAGCTAATATTGCGGACGAAGCATTTCACCACATTCTTACGTTTCTAAAACCAGGAATAAGTGAAAATACTGTACGAGATGAATTAGAATTTTTCATGCGAAAAAAAGGTGCTACATCTTCATCATTTCAAATTATTGTAGCTTCTGGTGTTCGTTCTTCCCTTCCACATGGAGTTGCATCAAATAAAATAATTGAACGAGGCGACATCGTTACATTAGATTTCGGTGCACTTTACGACGGATATTGTTCCGATATAACACGTACTGTAGTAATCGGGGAACCATCAGAAGAATTCAAAAAGATATACAATATTGTACTTGAAGCATTAAAACGCGGGACTGAAGCAATTAAGCCTGGAGAAACTGCGAAACGTATCGATGATATAACGAGAAACTACATTACTGAGCATGGATACGGTCAATATTTTGGACATTCTACTGGTCATGGTCTTGGATTAGAAATTCATGAACCTCTCCGCCTATCCCAAGAAAGTAAGGCTACTTTAGAAGAGGGTATGGTCGTTACAGTTGAACCAGGTATTTACATACCGAACTGGGGCGGTTGTAGAATTGAAGATGATATTGTCATTACAAAAGACGGATATGAAGTTATTACAAAATCAAATAGAGAACTAATTGTAATCCCTTTTTAATATTTCGAAATTTCCAACAGGATTTTTTCTCTGCACATAGAATTCCTTCTCTGGAGTATTCGTTTCAAGAGGGGAAATTGTAATTGAACTTTGTAATAGATAAAATCGATAGTTTACATCCTGAATTTTCCAAACTTGTTTCCATGATGAATTATGCTCGCTATACAACAATGCAAGGGATGGAAGATTTAACAATGGAAGAACTTGATTATTTATATAATGAGGAAGCAAATTCAATCGGCATGCTATTATATCACATGGCTGCTGTTGAATTTTACTACCAGATTCATACTTTTGAAGACCGTGAACCAACGGAGGCCGAACTAGAAAGATGGTTACCTGGCCTCGAGTTAGAAGCTCATGGACGCGAGAAAATAAAAGGAAACTCTATAGAATTTTATATTGATACATTACAAGAAGTACGTTCCAAAACGAGTGAAACATTCCAATCGTTACCTGATGAATGGCTGTTTAAAACGACAGACTTTTGGTATGACAAACAAGCAAATAACTATTTTAAATGGTTTCACGTATTTGAAGATGAGATCAACCATCGCGGACAAATTCGTTTAATTAAAAAGATGCAAAAAGCTCATTCAATAAAATGAGAAAATGCCACCAAATAAGGTGGCATTTTCTATTCGTTAGCGAATAACTTTTCATTTACTTTTTTAGCGACTAGCGCTACCACTATTAAAATGCATATTAAATATAGCAATTTCGCAAAAAATAACCACCCTTGAAACATTACAATTCCATCTATTATTTCATTTCCCTTCAGTAACAAAAATGGAATCGTGCTAATTATAATAACAAACTCGATACTGAAAACAATTTTCTTTTTTCGGGTATATGCTTTCCATTCTTTCCAGCGATACATAGGTGCAAAAATTAATACTCCTATACATAATATAGCTGGTATCCATTCACTTTTAAGAAATTGCCCTGAAATAACTGATAATAGTAAACAAACGAGTACACCATAATATCCTATTTTTTCTCTCATTCGTACTCCCCCATTCTACCTCTCCTTTAATATGTAACTTGCTATGTTTATGACAATTCTTAGAAAAACAACAACGACAATTACAAAATAAAGACCTTTTGCAGAAGACATCCACTCTTGAAAAATAGACATTTTCTCCATTTGTTTCTGCCCTTCTATTAAAATAAATCCTACAAAAATTGAGCAAACAACAATGATACCTATCATAATTCCGATGCTTTTCTTACTATATTGTTTCATATCATCCCAGTTATATAACAGTACAAAAACAAATCCGAAAACAGGTATAATACTGATCCATTCATTGTTTGTAAACAGGTTTAAAATAATTAATAGACTACAAGATATGATAAATCCCCAAAATTCAATTTTTTTTGCGCATAAACCCGCCCTAAATTCCATTTTTAGGATTAATTGTATTGTAACATCCATTTATCATTCTTACCATTACAGTACATGAAATTTCACTTTTTCTTTTTCCTATACTCACATACTTACCCTACTTTCATACAATAAACTACACGAATGCCTAAAGGATGTGAATGTTATGGGAGTTGAATTAACGCTATTACACGCTCTCTATGTTATTTGTTTACTCACCATTATTACCTTTTTTATTTTCCGAAAGGATACGACGATTATTTGTATCGTTTTCATCTTTTTATTAGCATTAACTGCTACAAGTTCTATCCCTCTTGCCGTTAGCGGCATTTTTCAAAGTTTTATTTACGCTATTACTGAGCTATTACCAACTATATTAATCATTTCCATTATCGTATCCATGAGCAATTTACTCGTTCATACCGGCATAAATGATACAATGATTTCACCATTTACAAAGATGATTCGTACCCCTACCCTCGCCTACTGGATTATCGGTCTTTTGATGATGACAATTTCTTTCTTCTTTTGGCCCTCTCCAGCTGTTGCCTTAATGGGAGCTATTTTATTACCGGTTGCTGTACGTGTCGGCCTTCCGCCAATTGGAGTGGCAATTGCTATGAACTTATTCGGTCATGGGATTGCTTTATCCGGCGACTTCGTTATACAAGGCGCACCAAAATTAACCGCAGACGCTGCTGGTCTTCCTGTTTCTAGCGTTGTTTCTGCAAGTGTTCCACTCGTTATCGTTATGGGCATTGTGACAACTTCCGTCGCTTTTTTCTTCTTACGAAAAGAATTTCATACAGGCTTATCTATACAAGAGTCTATTTCATCAACTGCGTCTTCTAAAACGCTCACTTCATTATCTCCTCGGACAAAAAAATGGCTCGCTATTTGTATTCCGATCGTATATGCCATCGATATCCTCTGCATGATTCAATTTAAACTACAAGGAAGCGATGCAACGGCACTTATCGGCGGGACGACTGTTATTATGATTATCATCATTTCTCTCATCGCCTATAAAGGCAATGGACTGAATAAAACGACCGATTATTTTATAGAAGGTCTCCAATTTGGATTTAAAATTTTCGGACCAGTTATTCCAATCGCTGCACTCTTTTATTTAGGAGATAGCGGCTTTGTGAAAATTATCGGGGACTATTTACCGAAAGGTTCACACGGAATCATTAACGACCTAGGGATCGCCTTATCTCAAACTGTTCCTTTAAATCAATATGTATCAGCTGGAACTTTAACTATCGTTGGTGTTATAACAGGATTAGATGGATCTGGCTTTTCCGGTATATCGCTTGCTGGTTCCATTGCAAATCTTTTCGGCACAGCACTTGGTCATGGAACAGCTACATTAACAGCTCTCGGACAAATTGCAGCTATATGGACCGGGGGTGGGACGTTAATTCCTTGGGCACTTATTCCTGCCGCTGCGATTTGTAAAGTCGATCCATTTGAACTTGCACGCCGAAATTTTTTACCAGTTATGATTGGCTTAATTGTCACCACGATCGTTGCGATGTTTATTTTATAACGTAAGCAAGTGTTCTCTTGCTTACGTTTTTTATTGTAAAATTCATCATGAATTACTGACTTTCAAAAGGTATTCATTATTACTTAGCGAAATTATATTAAGAGAGTATTTAGTTTTAAACGTTTACGAGAAACGGATTACTGCAATTAGAAAAGGGGACATACCTATGAATGAATTGATTTTCGTCTTATTAATTTGTCCATTATTTATCTTTATCGTATCTGTTATTGGAACACGCAAAACGAAAACGTATTACGTAATGCCGATTGTAACGTTTGCTAGTTTTTTAATAATAGGTGTTATCGCCTTTACTCCAAAATTTTTCTTTTGGGTTGGCATGTACAGCATCTTCTCGTTTATCGTTTCTTATATGACGCTATTGTTTGTGAGAGGATATGAGGTTGTGGAAAACGTTAAATAGTTATTAGCAAGGAGATTGTCATATGATTTTCTTTGATATTGATGGAACTTTACTTGATTATGAGGCTGCTGAAAGAAATGGTATTATAGATTTTTTTCAAATATATAATACTATTTTTTCAGGCAATAAATTAGAGGCAACGAAAGTCTGGCATGAATTATCAGAAGAATATTTCAACAAATTTTTATCCAGGGAATTATCTTTTCAAGAACAACAAGTAATGCGAATGGATCATTTATTTAAAACATATGGAGTAAACCTATCACCCGAAGAATCTCAGAATAGATTCAATCAATATATAGAACTATATAAGAACAGCTGGACCCTGTTTGAAGATGTACTCTATACATTACAAAGTTTACAGCAAAAAGGACACTCATTAGGTATCATTAGTAATGGTGAATATGAACAACAAATCGAAAAATTAACAGCCTTAAACATTCTACAGTATTTCAAATATATTTTTACTTCTAGTGAAATTGGGGTATCAAAACCAGACCCTGAAATGTTTCACAAGGTCGTATTACAATTGAATCTTGAAATGAAAGATTGCTATTATATTGGCGATCGATTAGAGACTGATGCAATTAGTAGTACAGCAGCTGGAATGCAAGGGGTATGGTTAAATCGGGATAACTCGCAACTCAAATGTGGTGTTCCTACTATCTGTTCGTTACATGAAATTATAACAATGATATAAAAAGACGACCGCGTTCCCCCGCAGTCGTCTTTTTTCGTGTTACGCTGTGATCCAAGCTTCGTTAGCTGGATTTTTACGCCACTCTTGTAATTTTTTCGTTTCAGCTTGTCCGATCATACCTTTTTCTGCTGCAACTTCAGTTAATGCACTGTAATCACTTAAAGAATATGATGCTACGTTCGCTGCTTCTAACTTTTCTTTTCCTGCTTCTAGCTCGTATGTGAAGATTGATACGATTCCTAATACTTCACAGCCAGCTTCGCGAAGTGCTTCTACACATGTAATTGCACTGCCGCCAGTTGAAATTAAGTCTTCTACTACTACTACTTTTTGACCTTTTTCAGCTTTTCCTTCGATTTGGTTCCCTTTACCGTGACCTTTTGCTTTACTACGTACGTAGCACATTGGTAAATCCATACGATCACTTACCCATGCAGCGTGCGCAATACCAGCAGTTGCTGTTCCTGCAATAACTTCTACAGTTGGGAAGTGCTCTTTAATTAACTCTTCTAATCCAGCTGCAATCGCTTGACGTACTTTCGGATAAGATAAAGTTAAACGGTTATCACAATAAATTGGTGATTTCATACCTGAAGACCATGTGAATGGATCATTCGGTTGTAAAAATACTGCTCCAATTTCTAATAAATGCGATGCGATTTCTTTTTTCATACTGTTACACCTTCCCACTGTTGTTTTACTGTTTTATACGCTTCAAGCGGATTTTCTGCTTTTGTAATACTACGTCCAACTACGATATAGCTTGAGCCAAGTTCCCTCGCACGTTTCGGTGTTGCTACGCGCACCTGATCATTTACATCATCGCTTGCAAGACGAATCCCCGGTGTTACTGTTACAAATTCATTTCCGCATACTTCACGTAATTTTGGAACTTCAAGT
The DNA here is from genome assembly GCF_052928345.1 of Bacillus sp. BSL6. NCBI lineage: Bacteria > Bacillati > Bacillota > Bacilli > Caryophanales > Bacillaceae > Bacillus > Bacillus sp. BSL6. Next base: position 919,173 of record NZ_JAVGCW010000001.1, on the reverse strand, counting down.
GTTGAGCAAACAACGCCATCAAGTCCACTTTCTTTCGTTAGTTTTGCATAATGAGCAACCGCTTCTTCTAACGTTTTCTCAATGCCGATCTCTTTTTTCATCATAGCTTCCGAAGTGCTTGTTAGTTGTGTAACTGCAATACAAATCGGTCTCTCTTTTCCTTCTTGCTTACCTTCCTCTAATCCCTCAATCGCAGCTTTCATCATACTGCTTCCCCCAGCAGCATGAACATTTACCATATCAACATCTAGACTAGCTAGGCTACGCATAGCGCTTTTTACTGTATTTGGAATATCATGAAGTTTTAAATCTAGAAAAATCTTATGTCCTTTTTCTTTTAAGTACGTAATAATTGCAGGGCCTTCTTTGTAAAATAACTCCATACCAACTTTGACAAATAACTCTTCCCCTTCAAAGTGGCGCAAGAATTGTTCTACATCTTGTTTCCCTGGGAAATCTAGTGCAACGATTAACGACTGTGACATGTTTGCTTCCAGCTCCTTCCTTGACATTCCGAAATGTGATCAAATCCTAATTCATCTAGTAATGCTGGTAACTCTTCAATAATTGTCGGACATACGAACGGATCGATAAAGTTCGCTGTACCTACTGCCACTGCGCTTGCGCCAGCGTAGAAGAATTCGATTACATCTTCCGCTGTTTCAATACCACCCATTCCGATAATTGGAATGTTAACCGCTTGACTTACTTCATGTACCATACGAATTGCTACTGGCTTAATCGCAGGACCTGATAATCCGCCTGTACGGTTTGCTAAAATTGGTTTAGCTGTTTTTAAATCTAGACGCATACCAAGCAATGTATTAATCATCGTTAAACCATCTGCACCTGCATTTTCAATCGCTTTTGCAATTTCCACAATGTTTGCCACGTTCGGTGACAACTTCACGTATACAGGTACTTCAGAAACCTCTTTTACTCGCTTCGTTAAATCAGCAGCAATTTCAGGATTTGTACCAAAGGCGATACCACCTGTTTTTACGTTTGGACAAGAAATATTTAATTCCAGTGCATGGACATTAGGCGCTTTAGAAATTTCCTTTGCAACCGCTACGTAATCCTCAGCTTGTGAACCTGCAACGTTTGCAATGATTGGAAGGTCAAATTGTTCTAACCATGGTAATTCAGAATTCATTACTTTTTCTAATCCTGGGTTTTGAAGTCCGATTGCATTTAACATGCCGCCCGGTGTTTCAGCAACACGAGGCGTAGGATTTCCATAGCGTGGTTGTTCTGTCGTCGCTTTAATCATGATTGATCCTAGTACACTTAAATCGTAAAACTGTGCATATTCACGACCAAACCCAAAGCATCCAGATGCTGGTATAATTGGATTTTTTAATGATAATCCCGGTAATTCAACTTGCAATCTGTTCATAGTACAACCTCCCCGATTGGAAATACTGGTCCGTCGCTACACACCTTCTTGTAAGAATGTCCACTTGGATCTTCTTGTAAGTGGCATACACATGCGAAACAAGCTCCAATACCACAGCCCATACGTTCTTCTAATGAAATATAGGCTTTTTTCTCTTTGTAACGTCCTTCTAATGCACGAAGCATCGCTAACGGACCACATGAATAAAGAATATCAAAGTCAATTCCGTAATGATCAATTACATCTGTGACAAATCCTTTTGTACCGTGTGTACCGTCTACTGTCGCAACGTACGTATCACCAAGTTCTGCAAATTTTTCTTCATAGAAAACTACATCTTTCGTTTGAAAACCTAAGATGTGAATCACACGTACACCTTTTGCAACGAGGCGCTGTGATAATTCATAAAGTGGTGGTACACCAATCCCCCCGCCTACTAGTAAAGCTGTTTGACCAGCTTCTGCTTCTTCTACAGGAAAACCGTGTCCTAATGGTCCTAATACATCTACCACTTCACCTTGTTTTCTAGTTGCTAATGTTTTTGTCCCTTGTCCTTCCGCACGATATAGCATTGTAAATTCGTTCTTCTCTTGATCTACATTACAAATACTAATTGGGCGGCGCAGAAGGGGCGCAATGCCCTCTGCTACCTTAATGTGTACAAACTGCCCTGGTTCGTTCATTTGCTGTACTAAAGTTCCTTGAAGCACTAATTCGTAAATGTTCTTTGCGATTTCTTTTTGATTAACGACGATCATATTTTGCTTTTGCATCATGCATGTACCACCTCGTGACGCTTTGTTTGCGTAATTTCTTTCATTGAATGAGCTGAGAATGTCATAGATTCTAATACTCGTAAGATTGCTCTCGTTGTATCAAGTGATGTTAAGCAAGCTACACCATTTTCTACTGATTCACGGCGAATGCGGAAACCATCACGCGCTGGTTGTTTGCCTTTTGTTAATGTATTGATTACAAACTGTGCTTTTCCTTGGCGGATAATATCTAGTAAGTTGTAGTCCTCAGAATCAATTTTGTTTACAACTTGTACTGGGATATTTTGCTCTGTTAACGATTTTGCTGTTCCAGCTGTTGCTAATAAGTTATAGCCGATTTCATGGAAACGTTTTGCAATTTCCATCGCCTCTTCTTTATCTTTATCCGCTACAGTAATGATTACTGATCCGTGCGTTGGGATGTTAATTCCAGAAGCAACTAACCCTTTGTATAATGCTTTTTCAAGCGTTAAATCTTTTCCCATTACTTCCCCTGTTGATTTCATTTCAGGTCCTAATGTTGTATCCACTGAGCGTAATTTCGCGAATGAGAATACCGGAGCTTTTACATATACTTCTTTCTCTTCTGGGTGATAGCCCGTTCCGTATCCTTGCTCTACTAGGTCTTGCCCTAGAATAACTTTCGTTGCAACGTTTGCCATTGGTACACCTGTAATTTTACTTAAGAATGGTACTGTACGGCTCGCACGTGGATTTACTTCAATTACGTACACTTGATCTTCGAATACGACAAACTGGATATTTAGTAATCCAACAATGTTTAATCCTTTTCCAAGTGCAATTGTATGTTCAATAATTTGTTCTTTTAATTTTTCAGATAAGCTTTGTGGTGGATATACTCCAATTGAGTCACCAGAGTGAACTCCAGCGCGTTCAATATGTTCCATAATACCTGGAATGAATACATTCTCACCGTCTGAAATTGCATCTACTTCAATTTCTTTACCGACCATGTAACGGTCGATTAATACTGGGTGATCTGCGTGAACTTTAACTGCATTTTTCATGTAGTGCAGTAGTTCTTCTTGACGATATACGATTTCCATCGCACGTCCACCTAGTACGTAAGATGGTCTTACTAATACTGGGTAACCAATTTCTTCTGCGATTGCTACCGCTTGTTCTACAGTCGTTGCTGTTTTACCAACTGGTTGTGGGATACCAAGTTTTGTTAAAGCAGCTTCGAATTTATCTCGATCTTCTGCACGGTCTAAGTCTTCAAGTGATGTTCCTAAAATCTTTACACCATGTTCTTCTAATTTTGCCGCTAAGTTAATCGCCGTTTGTCCACCGAACTGAACGATAACACCTTCTGGTTTTTCTAAATCGATGATGTGCATTACATCTTCAATCGTTAATGGTTCAAAGTATAATTTGTCAGAAATACTGAAGTCTGTTGAAACAGTTTCTGGGTTATTGTTAATGATAATCGCTTCATATCCAGCTTCTTTAATTGCCCATACTGAGTGAACTGTTGCATAGTCAAACTCAACACCTTGACCAATGCGGATCGGACCAGATCCTAGAACTACTACACTCTTACGATCTGTTACAATTGATTCGTTTTCCTCAGCGTATGTGCTGTAGTAATACGGTGTTGCAGATTCAAACTCTGCCGCACAAGTATCTACCATTTTGAATACTGGCGTCATATTATTTTCTTTACGCATATCGTAAATTTCGCGCTCCGTTTTGTTCCAAGCTGCTGCGATGTAGTGATCGCTGAAGCCCATTTCTTTTGCGGTTTGTAGTACTTCCATATTTCCTACATTCGCTTTTACTTCGCGTTCCATATTTACGATGTTTTCAACTTTTTGTAAGAAGAAGAAGTCCATTTCACACCATTCGTTAATCTCTTCTTTCGTTACACCTTGACGAATTGCTTCTGCTACGATAAACAGTCGCTCATCATCTGCTTTAATAATGCGTTTTTTCATTGTTTCTTTATCAAGTTCTTTTAAGTGATCTAATTCTAAGTGATAAATGCCAAGCTCTAAAGAACGAACCGCTTTTAATAATGATTCTTCTAAGTTACGTCCGATTGACATAACCTCACCAGTTGCTTTCATTTGCGTTCCAAGTGTTCTGTTCGCTGATTCAAACTTATCAAATGGCCAGCGTGGAATTTTTGAAACAACATAGTCTAATGCTGGCTCGAAGCAAGCGTAAGTTTTTTGTGTTACTGGGTTTACGATTTCATCTAATGTTAAGCCGACTGCAATTTTCGCTGCTAATTTCGCAATTGGATATCCAGTTGCTTTAGATGCTAATGCAGATGAACGACTTACACGTGGGTTTACTTCGATTACATAGTATTGGAAGCTATATGGATCTAGTGCAAGCTGAACGTTACATCCACCTTCAATTCCTAGTGCACGAATGATTCGTAATGAAGTATTACGTAACATTTGGTATTCACGGTCGCTTAGCGTTTGGCTCGGTGCTACAACGATAGAATCACCTGTATGAACACCAACTGGATCGATGTTTTCCATGTTACATACTACAATCGCGTTATCATTTGAATCACGCATTACTTCATATTCAATTTCTTTACAACCAGCAATACTTTTCTCTAATAAACATTGTGTTACTGGGCTATGTTTTAAACCACTTGTTACGATTTCAATTAACTCTTCTTCGTTATGGCAAATTCCGCCGCCCGTTCCGCCTAATGTAAATGCTGGACGAACGATTACTGGATAACCAATTTCGTTTACAAAGCCATATGCTTCATCAAGGTTATGAATAATTTCACTTGGTGGTGTTGGTTCATTTAAATCTTGCATTAATGTACGGAATAAATCACGATCTTCCGCTTGCTCGATTGCTGATAATTTTGTTCCTAAAATTTCAACTCCGCACTCTTCAAGTACGCCTGATTTTGCAAGTTCAACAGCCATGTTTAAACCTGTTTGACCACCTAATGTTGGTAAGATTGCATCTGGACGTTCTTTACGAATGATTCGGCTTACAAATTCTAATGTTAAAGGCTCAATGTATACTTTATCTGCTGTTGCAGTATCTGTCATAATTGTTGCTGGGTTAGAGTTAACAAGGATTACTTTGTAACCTTCCTCTTTAAGAGATTGACAAGCTTGTGTTCCAGAGTAGTCAAACTCCGCTGCTTGCCCAATTACAATTGGTCCTGATCCGATTACTAAAATTGTGTTAATGTCTAGGCGTTTTGGCATAACTCTTCCCCTTCTTTCTTGAAGTTTTCAATCATTGTTAAGAAATCTTCGAATAAATCATTTGCATCTTCTGGTCCTGCTGAAGCTTCTGGATGGTATTGAACTGTAAATGCTGGGAACTTCTTATGACGAAGACCTTCTACTGTTCCATCATTTAAAGCAACATGTGTAATTTCAAGTTCTGTATTTTCAACTGATTCTTCTTCTACTGCGTAACCATGGTTTTGAGATGTAATTGCTACTTTTCCAGTTGCAAGATTTTTTACTGGATGGTTTAACCCACGGTGGCCGAATTTTAACTTACTTGTATTCGCACCAGATGCTAGCGCGAACAATTGATGTCCTAGGCAAATTCCGAATAAAGGAACTTTACCGATAATGTCTTTTAACATTTCAATTGCTTCTGGTACATCTTTTGGATCCCCAGGTCCGTTACTTAACATAATCCCATCTGGACTAAGGCGTAAAATTTCTTCGGCTGTTGTGTTGTAAGGAACTACAATTACATCACAATCACGTTTATTTAATTCTCTTAAAATACCATGTTTCATACCGAAGTCTACTAATACAACACGATGTCCGCGGCCTGGGCTTGGGTATGGATCTTTCGTTGATACGCGTTTCACATGGTCTGTAAATACTGTCGCTTTTAATTGGCTTACGATGTACTCTACATCTGCATCCATGTTACAAAGGCGTCCGCGTAATGTACCGTATTGACGAATTTTTCTCGTTAATTTTCTCGTATCAATTCCTGCTAATCCTGGAATGTTTCTTTCTTTTAAGTAGTCATTTAACGAAATTTCATTACGGAAGTTTGATGGGTGATCACAAATTTCGTTTACGATTAAACCATTTACAGATGGGTGAATCGATTCAAAATCGTCACGGTTGATGCCGTAGTTTCCGATTAATGGGTACGTGAATGTTACAATTTGACCGCAATATGATGGATCAGATAATGTTTCTTGATATCCAGTCATTCCTGTTGTAAATACAACCTCACCTGACTTTTCGATTTCTCCTCCGAAACCTGTTCCAATTAATACTGTTCCATCTTCTAAGATAAGTTGTCTTTTCATACTAATGCACTCTCCTTTTGCCATGCGATCTTACCACCAACGATTGTCATTACCGGCCATCCTTGGCATTTCCAACCTGCGAATGGTGTATTTTTTCCTTTTGATAAGAATGTTGTTGGGTCAATCTCTTCTTCTTGTTCTAAATCAATGATTGTAATATCAGCTGTTCTACCTTCTTTCAGGCGACCTGCTTCTAAGCCGAATGTATCAGCTGGCTTTTCTGTTAAGAATTGAATTAATTGTTCTAATGTAATAATTCCTTTTTTCACAAGGTTTGTGTATAAAAGCGGGAATGCTGTTTCAAAACCAGTAATTCCGAATGGTGCTCTTTCAATTCCTTGTGCTTTCTCTTCTGCTGTATGCGGTGCATGATCAGTTGCGATCATATCGATTGTTCCATCTAATAAACCTTCAATTAATGCTGCATGATCTTCTTTTCCACGAAGCGGTGGGTTCATTTTAAAGTTAGGGTCAGCTGATGGGATATCATCTTCACATAACACTAGGTGATGAGGTGTTACTTCTGCTGTTACTTTAATTCCAGCGCGCTTTGCATCACGGATTACACGTACAGAGCCTTTCGTACTTACGTGACATACGTGATAGTGACAATCTGCCGCTTCAGCAAGCAGTATATCCCTTGCAATATGTACAGATTCACATACTGATGGGATACCGTTTAATCCGTGTTTCTCAGAAAACTTCCCTTCATGTACACAACCTTTATTAATAAGAGTATTCTCTTCACAGTGCGCAACTACTGCCATATTTAATTTCGCTGCACGTTTCATAGCAGCTAACATCATGCTAGCATCTTGTACGCCTACACCGTCATCAGTGAAAGCAAATGCTCCAAGTTCTTTTAACGTTTCGAAATCTGTCATTTCAGAACCCGCTTGACGTACTGTAATTGCTCCATATGGTAATACGTTAACATGCGCTTTTTCTTTAATACGATTTTGTAAGTCTTCCATATGTTCTCTACAATCTGGTACTGGACGTGTATTTGGCATTGCGCAAATTGTAGTGAATCCACCTTTTGCCGCTGCTAATGTACCTGTTTCAATTGTTTCTTTATGTTCACCACCTGGTTCACGAAGGTGTACGTGTACATCTACTAATCCAGGTGCGATTAACTTTCCGTTCACATCGATTACTTCAGCATTATCTGCCGTAATATTTTCTGCTACTTTAGCGATTTTACCGTCTTGTACGAGAAGATCTGTTGCTACGATTTTTCCTTCTTCATTCATATAACGACCATTTTTAAACAAATAATTCATGTTTCATTCCTCCTAATACATTTGGTAAGGCGCGTTTTAGTACAGCCATTCTTACGTAAACTCCATTTTCCATTTGTTTAAATATGCGTGAACGCTCACACTCAACAAGTTCACTTGCAATTTCAACATCACGGTTTACAGGAGCTGGATGCATAATAATGCTTCCTTCTTTCATACGCTTTTCTCTTTCCACTGTTAATCCGTGTTTCTCATGATACTCTTTCATAATGTCTGTTTCATAATGATCATGACGCTCATGTTGTACACGGAGTAACATCATTACGTCCACTTCTGGAACAAGTTCATCCAATGATTTGTATGTTCCAAATGTGTTGTCTTCATCTTTCCATTCTTCTGGACTTGCAAAGTAAATTGTTGCACCCAGCTTCGTTAATGCTTCTGCATTAGAACGTGCTACTCGGCTATGACGAACATCTCCTACTATCGCAATCTTCAAACCTTCAAATCTTCCAAACTCTTGTTTAATGGTAAGAAGATCGAGCAGGCACTGTGTTGGATGATTTCCACATCCATCTCCAGCGTTTAAGATTGGAATATTCACCTGATCTTTTAGTTCATCGAAGTAGCGATCTTGCTCATGGCGGATGACCACTGCTTTTGTTCCGATTGATTCTAGTGTTCTTATCGTATCGTATAAAGTTTCTCCTTTTTGTACGCTAGATGCATCAGCTGAAAAGTTTAAAACATCAAGTCCTAATCTCTTCTCAGCAACTTCAAAGCTAAATCTCGTTCTCGTACTATTCTCAAAGAACAAGTTTGCAACAAAAGTTTGCTCTGTCGTTTTGCTCTCTTTCCCATTCGCAAAATCTTCTGCGTCTTTTAGGATTTCTGAAATTTCTACTTCCGATAATTCACTCATCGTTAACAAATGGCTCATCGTCATCCCTCATCTTTCTGATTTTTATGTTACCACTTTTGTATTTTTATAACAACCTTTGCATAAAAATACCCTAGTCGTGTGAGACTAGGGTGCAAGAAAGAAGCCACCCTTTCCGGTCTCACAGGACTGAATTAAAAGGTTATTATTATGAAGCAATCTGGTTAGATTGTTTTATTTGTTTCGTTTCCGGTAGTAGTAGATTTAACAGTACACCTACAATTGCTGCTAGTGCCATTCCTTCTACTTGGAATGATTCTCCTACGTGAAGTACCGCTCCACCAATACCGATTACTAGTATTACTGATGCAATCATTAAGTTTCGTTTGTCACTTAAATCTGTTTTATCGTCTACCATCATGCGTAATCCGCTTGATGCGATTACACCGAATAGTAAGATGGATACACCACCCATAACTGGTGTTGGGATCGAATGAATCAGCGCAGAAATCTTACCAATAAATCCGAACATGATTGCGAATACCGCTGAACCGATGAATAAGTATACACTGTACGCTCTTGTAATTGCTAGCACACCGATGTTTTCACCATACGTTGTATTCGGTGGTCCACCGATTAGTGATGCGATTAATGTTGCTACTCCATCACCGAAGATCGAACGGTGTAAACCTGGTTTTTCAATTAAATCCCTTTTAATAACATTCCCTAATACAATTTGATGTCCGATATGTTCTGAAATTGTTACTAGTGCAACTGGTACCATCAAGAGTACAATCTTCCATGAAAACTCTGGTGTGTATGTTACAAATGGTACTGTGAAATCTGGTACAACAAACCATTTTGCCTCAGCTATCGGCTTTAAGTCTACTAGTCCTTGGAAGTAAGCGAAGATGTAACCTCCGATGATTCCAAGTAACACTGGTATGATACTGAAGAACCCTCTCCCGAATATGGAGCAAATGATTGTAATTGCTAATGTTACTAATGCTACTGAAAAGTGTGTAAAGCTATATTTGCCATCCGCACCATTCATCGCCATGTTAACTGCTGTATGTGCTAAAGCTAGCCCGATTACCATTACTACTGGACCAACTACGATTGGTGGTAGTAATTTCATAATCCACTTTGATCCTGATTTCTTAATTCCGAGTGAGATTAAGATGTATACAAGTCCTGCTAGCAAACCACCAAGCATTGCTGCTCCGGGTCCCCCTGCCGTTTTCGCTGTTATAATCGGTGCGATAAAGGCAAATGATGATCCAAGATAGGCAGGTACTTGACCTTTCGTTATAAGAAGAAACGCTAACGTTCCTAATCCACTTGATATTAATGCTACTGACGGATTCAATCCTGTTAAAAATGGAACAAGCACTGTTGATCCAAACATCGCGAACAAATGTTGTATACTTAAAAATAACCATTTTCCCGGTTTCGGTACTTCATTAACGTCTAACACTGGCTTTTGTTCCATTGTTACATCCTCCTTCAGTTTAAATCTTTGCAATAAAAAAACTCTTTGTGCCTGTGCACAAAGAGTCCTACACTTTCGTATGCCAAATTTGACATATGAAAGCCAAGACCCTTTGGCAGCCTCACAGGACTACATTTAAAAGGGCTTTACTTATCGTATATGCTTACTCGATCTTGTTGATCTGTCTCTTGCAAATCAACTTCGATACGCTCTTCACTTGATGTTGGAATGTTCTTTCCTACATAATCAGCGCGAATTGGTAGTTCACGATGACCTCTATCAACAAGAACCGCTAGTTGGATTTGTGATGGTCTACCTAAATCCATAAGAGCATCCATTGCTGCTCGAACAGTTCTGCCTGTATATAATACATCATCCACAAGGATAACTTTTTTCTTCGTAATATCTACAGGGATATCAGAACCTTTTACAAGTGGTTCTTTATTTTTCGATTGTAGCGTTAAATCATCACGATATAACGTAATGTCTAGCTCTCCAACCTCTATTTCTTTTCCTTCAATTTGACCAATTCGTTCTGCCAAACGTTGTGCAATAAAAATTCCACGAGTTTTAATTCCGACAAGAACACAATTATCGACACCTTTATTTCGTTCCACGATTTCATGACTAATTCGTGTTAAAGCGCGGCGAATCATTTGGTCATCTAAAACGACAGCTTTCTCTTGCATGCTCTACACCTCCAAGCTTTTTTCTTGCGTGAGAGTAATGGTATAAAAAAAGTCCTCTCAGCGTGTGCGAGAGGACTTTTGAAAAAGGGTACAGCATACCCTATGTATTTCAAACCGTTACCTTCTCAACCTCACGGGGCTGTGTTAAAGGATCATTATTTAACTGTTGTCAGTATCTCAGTTTTCTTATGATTTGTCAATACTATTTTCGTAAAATATTTAATGCGTCTTCAAACACTTCTGGAATCGGTGCCTCAAACTGAATATATTCACCAGTACGAGGATGGTCAAATCCTAAAATACCTGCGTGAAGTGCTTGTCCATTCATGTCTAATGTTTTCTTTGGTCCATACTTTGGATCTCCTGCAAGTGGATAGCCAATATATTTCATATGAACACGAATTTGGTGTGTACGCCCTGTTTCTAAGCGACATTCTACAAGTGTGAAATCTTTGAATCGCTCTAACACTTGGAAATGCGTAACAGCATGCTTACCATTTTCATCAACCGTCATACTTTGACGTTCTTTCTTATCACGAGCAATCGGAGCATCAATTGTTCCCTTATCATGCGGAATAACACCGTGTACAATCGCTTTGTAACGTCTTGTTACTGTTTTTGCTACAAGTTGATTTACAAGTGATTCGTGTGCCATATCATTTTTAGCAACCATTAATAGGCCTGATGTATCTTTATCAATACGATGCACGATACCTGGACGCATTACACCGTTAATACCCGATAAGTCTGTACAATGGTGCATAAGACCGTTCACAAGCGTTCCACTTGTATGACCTGGTGCTGGATGTACAACCATACCACGCGGCTTATTAACAACAAGTACATCTGCATCTTCATAATAAATTTCTAAGTTCATATCTTCTGGCTGAATATCTAACTCTTCTGGCTCAGGAATCGTCACTGTAATTTCATCATTTTCTCTAACTTTATAATTCCCTTTTACAGCTTTTCCATTAACTGTCACAACGTCATCTTTAATCCATTGTTGTACTTGTGTACGTGACCATTCATTATTTATTCCTGCAACGAATTTATCAATTCGCTCGTTTTTTTGTTCTTCTGCAACTGTTACTTGTACTACTTCACTCATTCAATTACTCCTTCGTTTTCTTGCCTTCTAATAATGTTTGAATAATAATTAATACAACACCAATACATAATGCTGAATCAGCGATATTGAATACTGGATAGTTGTACGAGAAAATATACACGTGAATGAAATCCACTACTTCTTGTCTAAATACACGATCAATAAAATTACCAATTGCTCCGCCTAAAATTAGACCTAATGAAATTCCTAGAAGCTTGTCTGTTTTTGCATATTTTTTCATATAAAATACGATAAATGCTACAAAAACGACTGTAATAATGTAGAAAAACCACATTTTATTTTCTAAAATGCCCCAAGCAGCTCCTCTATTTCGATGTGATGTTATGTATAATACATTATCGATAATCGGAATACTCGTACCTAATTCCATGTTCTTTACAATTAGCCATTTCGATATTTGATCGATGGCAATGACAAATAACGCTATTACATAATATATCATTTTCATTTCCCCCACAAAGACAGTGTACCTCAAAATTTTAGCATAGCTGCAACCTTTTCACAATGAACCTTTATAGAAGAATAAAATAAATTAAAAAAAGGTAATATAATATCGTTGTGCACATTCATACATTTACTTTTTCATAGAAAAATTCATGAATGGTACGGGCAGTCGGCATCGTTTTCATTTGTTTTACCGAAATGACTCTCCCTGTGTCTTCACAAATACCATACATATCTATTTCCATTTTAAATAATGCACGTTCTACATCTTTTAAATCCTCTTTTATATCATGTAACAAAAGTTTTTTCTTTATCTCTTCCTTCATTTCATATCCAAGCTCTTCGCTAAACTCTGTATCATATTTGTGCATGACCTCTTTAGCTAGCCTCTCTTGTAACTCTTTTCGCATCAATTGCAATTCTTCTTTGATTTCCATATACATTTCATTCACGTGTACATTCCTCCCAGTTGCAATGTACGATTAGTGTGTCCGAAATTTATATGCTTACCTCTCACACATTTTTCCTTCATAGGAAAGAGAGTGAAAGTTATTTCAATATACTGTTAACAAAAAAATGACTGCACTTTACGTGCAGTCATCCCTTATTATTTTACATAATTTTCTTTAACAACTGTTGCACAACGCTCACATAATGTTTCATGTTCAGCGTCTTTACCAATTGTTTCTGAAACTACCCAACAACGTTCACATGTTTCACCAGTTGCTTGAGCAACAACAACCGCTGTATGTTCATACTTCGGTGCATCTGCTGGCGCTTCTTCCATCATGCCACCAAGTTTGTACTCAGAAACGATGAATAATTGCTTTAAGTCTTCGTTAATAGACTCTAACATAGCTTTCATTTCTGCAGTTGGATATAGCGTAATGCTTGCATTTAATGACTTACCGATTACCTTTTCATTACGAGCTACTTCTAACGCTTTTAATACGTCATCACGCAATGTCATAAATGCATCCCATTTTGTTTTTAATGCTTCCGCATCATCTAATTGTACAGCTTCTGGCATATCAGTTAATTGTACACTTTCTTCTGTTACGCCTGGAATGTATGGCCATACTTCATCAGCTGTATGCGGTAAGATTGGTGTTACAAGTTTCGTCAATGCAACAAGAACATCATATAATACAGTTTGAATTGCACGACGATCTTCATGGTTCGCACCTTCAATGTATAAAATGTCTTTTGCAAAGTCTAAGTAGAATGAACTTAAATCAATTGTACAGAAGTTATGAATTGCATGATATACAGCAGCGAAGTCGTATGTCTCATATGCTTCTTTTACTTTTGTAATTAAGTCATTTAATTTCACTAACATGTAACGATCTACTTCACGAAGTTCAGCTACAGCTACTGTATTTTCACTTGGCTTAAAGTCGTCTAAGTTTCCTAATAAGAAACGGAATGTGTTACGGATTTTACGATACACTTCTGCTACTTGTTTTAAAATATCATCCGAAATACGTACATCAGATTGATAGTCAACAGAAGATACCCATAATCGTAAAATATCTCCGCCTAATTGATCCATAATTTTCTTCGGTACGACGATGTTTCCAATCGACTTACTCATTTTACGCCCTTCACCATCTAATACGAAACCGTGGCTTAGTACGCCTTTATATGGCGCTTTTCCTGTTACAGCAACTGCTGTCGATAATGAAGAGTTAAACCAACCACGATATTGGTCAGATCCTTCTAAATATAAATCTGCTGGACGTTGTAAGTCATTGCGCTCTTCTAATACCGCTTGGTGAGAAGAACCTGAGTCGAACCATACATCCATGATGTCTGTTTCTTTACGGAATTCACCATTTGGGCTACCTGGATGTGTAAATCCTTCTGGTAATAGATCTTTCGCTTCACGCTCAAACCATACGTTAGAACCGTGTTCACGGAATAAATCAGCTACATGGTTAATTGTTTCATCCGTAATAATTGGATCACCATTCTCAGCATAGAATACAGGAATTGGCACACCCCATGCACGCTGACGAGAAATACACCAGTCACCACGGTCACGAACCATGTTATGAAGACGAGTTTCACCCCATGCTGGTACCCATTTTGTTTCCGCAACAGCTTCTAATAACTCTTTACGGAATGCTTCAATAGATGCAAACCACTGTGCTGTCGCACGGAAAATAATAGGTTTTTTCGTTCTCCAATCATGTGGATATGAATGCGTAATGAATGTTAGCTTCAGTAATGCGCCTACTTCTTCTAATTTTTCTGTAATTGGCTTGTTAGCTTTATCATAGAATAAGCCTTCAAATCCAGGTGCTTCCTCTGTTAATACACCTTTATCATCAACTGGGCAAAGTACTTCTAAGCCATACTTTTTACCAACAATAAAGTCATCTTCCCCGTGTCCTGGTGCTGTATGAACACAACCTGTACCTGCATCCGTTGTTACGTGATCTCCTAGCATAACTAATGAATCACGATCGTAGAATGGATGCTTTGCAACTGTATACTCAAGCTCACTACCTTTTACCGTTTTCACAACTTCAGCATTTTCCCACTCTAACGTTTTTGCAACTGTCTCAAATAGTTCAGAAGCAATAATATATTTTTCATCATTTACTTTTACAATAGCGTATTCAAGTTCTGGGTGAACAGAAATACCTAAGTTTGCAGGCAACGTCCAAGGCGTTGTTGTCCAGATAATGTATTTCTCATCACCTTCTAATACGTTCTTTCCATCTTTTACAGGGAATGCTACGTAAATAGATGCTGATTTTTTATCTTGGTATTCAATTTCAGCTTCTGCTAAAGCTGATTCACTCGTTGGTGACCAGTAAACTGGTTTTTGTCCTTTATAGATATAACCTTTTTTCGCCATATCACCAAACACTTTAATTTGTTGTGCTTCATAAGCTGGCTCTAAAGTAATGTATGGGTTATCCCAATCAGCACGTACACCTAAACGCTTAAATTGCTCACGCTGACGTTCTACTTGTTCATATGCATACTCTGCACATAACTTACGGAACTCAGCAACTGTCATTTCTTTACGCTTTACACCTTTATTTGTTAAAGCTTGTTCAATTGGTAAACCGTGTGTATCCCAACCTGGGACATATGGCGCACAGAAACCAGTCATTGATTTATAACGAACGATAAAGTCTTTTAATACTTTATTTAATGCATGTCCCATATGAATGTCACCATTCGCATATGGAGGTCCATCATGCAGTACAAATAAAGGACGACCTTTCGTATGTTCTTGTACCTTTTCATAAATATTCATTTCCGCCCACTTTTCTTGCATTGCAGGCTCACGTTTTGGTAAATTCCCACGCATTGGGAACTCTGTTTTTGGCATTAGTAATGTATTTTTGTACTCCATGCTCAATTCCTCCTTACATGTATAAAAGAAAGACCTAAAAAACGGAATAAAAAAGAGACTTTCTCATCCCAAAAAGGGACGAGAAAGTCTCCCGCGGTACCACCCTAGTAGATCCTATACGTATGTATACAATCCTCTTTATATTCTTAACGCGAATATACGCCTACGCTTACTCTATTTGTTCAGCGCGGAACTCCAGGGTGATATTCCCATTATCTCCTTATCCTGAGCTTACACCATCCTCAGTTCGCTATATAAGGTATGAAAAAGGTACTTATCCCTATCTTCGTTTTTCTTAATAAATATGTTGTTTAAAATTATATGTAATAATGAGAAAAACGTCAAGCTTACACTGTTTCTTCTTTTTTCAACAGCTCGTCTACTTCGTCTTCTAACTCAATTAGTTTATCCCAATCATCGTTGTTTAACATTTCAAGCTGTGTTTCTAATAACATACGGAAACGAGTGCGGAATACTTTCGCTTGTTTCTTTAGCTCTTCAATATCAAAAGCAACTTTTCTTGATTTTACTAAAGCTTCGTTAATAATACGGTCTGCATTCTTTTCAGCTTCACGTACAATTAATTTCGCTTCTTTTTGGGCATTACGTTTTACTTCTTCCGCTGCTTCTTGTGCAACAACGATAGATTTGTTTAACGTATCTTCAATATTAGAGAAATGATCTAACTTCCCTTCTAATTGCGCAACTTGTTCTTCTAAAGCTTTTTTCTCACGAATGACTAATTCATAATCTTTGATAATTTGATCAAGAAACTCATTTACTTGATCCTCATCATAGCCACGGAATCCGCGACCAAATTCTTTGTTATGAATATCTAATGGTGTTAACGGCACAACGCCACCTCCAAGTAGTTATCTAAATTTCCTCTTTCAATTATATCTTTTCTTCGACAAAATAGGAGGATTTCCTTCTAAAAAACCAATCATTTTAGTATACCATACAAAATTCTCCATTTGTCGCGCTTTGTTCTACCTTCTACAGAAAACAATTTACTGCGTCCATATCCTCTCACTGAAAAAACATCTCCTGGATAACATTCATAAGAGGTTTGCTCCACTGTTTTCCAATTCACTTTTACTAAACCATTTTTTATGAAAGGTTGTACTTTTTGCCTAGATATATGTAACATTTCAGCTAACATAACATCTAAACGAAGTGAAGAAACCGTTCCGGATTTCTCCCCCCACGTTTCTTGTATCTGTAGAATTTTTTCCCCTTGCACTGGTGATAAGGAGACTTTCACTTTTCCTATAGATTGTAAGTTCATCTCAATATAAGATACAACTTCTTTCGCGACTACAATTTGGGCACGATCTTCTTGAAGCAAAATATCACCACATTTTTCTCTCGTTAAACCGAGAGACATAAATGTACCTAATATTTGCCTATGCTCTAGCGTATAAAACTTGGAAGGATAGTCAATTTCCAATACTTCTACTTGAAATTCCTCTTCATTTATTACTAGATAGTCCGGATAAATGAGTGCTCTTTTGCGCTCTGCTTGAGACGTTGCACCATCAAATTGTACAGCAACATCTCCTTGTCCTATTACCATCGTGACAATTTGTTGTTGTCTTGGATCAAGAAAGTCTGTTAACTTCACTTGATGGTACTCTGCTGCTCGCTTCCACTCTAACACTTTATCCACAAAGACCACTTCATCAGGTCTAAAATGCTCGTAGATGCTCATGTATTTAACCTCTTACTATAAGAAATAGCCGAATAAAGTTACTAAACCACTTGTAGCAAGTTTCAACGCAAAAATCGCAACGAGTGGTGAGATGTCAATCATACCAAGCGGCGGAATAAATCTGCGAAATGGTTCTAAATACGGTTCACAAATACGGGCAAGAAAATCTCCGAAAGTTGATTCCTTTGCACCTGGGAACCATGATAGGAGAATGTAAATAATAAGTGCCCACGAGTAAATCTCGATAGCAGTAACTAAAAGCCTTAAAACTGTTTCCATGGCGTATTACCACCTCTTTATATTTGTGTCTTCTTCTTCACCGAATAACTCTGAAATTGCACCAACTATATCTACATTTTCAGGCGTACACATAAATGTTTTCGGTCCTATTTTTTGAATGTCCCCGCCTATAGCGTATACAGTACCACTTAAAAAGTCAACGATACGTACAGCTTGATCCGTAGACATTCGTTGTAAATTAATTACAACAGCTCGTCTACCTTTTAAATGGTCCGCAATTCCTTGCGCTTCCGAATATGTGCGTGGTTCTAATAAAACAACTTTTGAGGATTGCTTCGCTGTTTCAATGCTCACAACATTTTGTTTCGTTTGCGCTTTTGGAAACGTAACATCTTGTTGTTCTGGCGGATCTTGCTGCTTCTTCATGTCCGTTTGCTCCTTTTCATAACTATATTGAGCCGCTTCTTTTTCTTCAGGTGTATCAAAAAAGAAGTATTTTACTTTTGACCAACTCATAATAAGATTCTCCTTCCTTTTACGCTTTTCCTACTAAAATCGTCCCCAAACGAATGTATGTAGCACCTTCTTCAATTGCAATCGTGTAATCATTAGACATTCCCATTGATAATTCTTTACATGGCGCATGTAATAATTCTAACTCCTGCACCTCTGTTTGTAGCATACGTAATGTCTTAAAACAGCGTCTGATTTCTTCCTCTTCTTCTGTAAACGGAGCCATTGTCATTAGTCCAACCACTTCAATCTTATCCAATTCTTGCAAACTTTGAATAAAAGAAACGGTTTCTTCTATTGCCAATCCTTGCTTTGATTCTTCAGATGATGTTTTCACTTGAATAAAACATTTCACTTTCTTATCCGCACGTTTTTGAATTTCTTTTGCAAGTGAAAGACGATCTAATGAATGTAAATAATCGATTTCATTAATGATTTCTTTTACTTTTCTCGTTTGTAATGATCCAATAAAATGCCAATTCACTTTTGAACCGAAATGTTCATACTTCTGTAAGAAACCTTCATTTCTATTTTCACCTAAATCGATAATTCCTGCTTCAATTACTTCGTTTGTTTTTTCAATTCCTACCGTTTTTGTAACTGCAACGAGTTTAATATCTTGCAAAGAACGTCCCACTCGCGCGCAAGATTGTTTAATTGCTTCGTTTACAGTTGTTAAATTTGTTTGTACTGTCACTTGCTTTCATCCTCCTTAAAACCTATGAAACTCAACATTCTCCCTGTCTTACCTTGATCACGACGATGAGAGAAAAACAGTTGTTCTTCACAGCTTGTACAAAGAGATGATATTACAATATTCTCTTCTTTTATGCCTGCTTGTACACATAATATACGATTAATTTCTTTTAAATCAATTGCGTACTGTCCGTCAGAAACTTTTTTATAAGGAACAGAACCGTTTACTACTTGCTCTGCTGCTGTTAACACTCGATCATCAACAACGTAACAACAAGATCCAATTGCTGGTCCAATCGCAACATGAATTTCATCACTCGAAATCCCTTCTGCATTCCATTTTTGAATCATTTCTTTTGCAATCTCTTTTACAGTCCCTTTCCATCCAGCATGCGCAAGTCCTATCATACCATGTGATGGTGCATAAAAATAGAGTGGAACACAATCCGCATAACAAGATGTTAAAAGAACATCATTATTAGTCGTATAAATGCCATCTGTTTTTGAAATGCCGTCTTCATATGAATAAACGCCACTTCCTTTTTCCTGTTGTCCTACTTTTTCAACATGATGATCATGAACTTGTTCAGAGCAAATCCAATTTTCTAATGGTTTTTGTAACTTATTTGCTAAAATGCGTCTATTTTCATGAACGTTCTCGGCAATATCATTCACATGTAATCCTAAATTCATTGCATGAAAGGAGCCCGTACTTACTCCACCATCTTTTGTCGTAAATCCAGCAGTAATGTTTCCAAGTTCTTTCCACGCTTCTAAATACAGTATACCGTCCACATATTTAAATGGTTCTCTCATAAGGCTGCTCCTTTTAATTAAAATAACATAAAAAAGCATGGTACTTCCTGTCTATTTTACCATACTTTTATTTTTTCATAATCCTAACAGAAAAAAAAGAGGAATTTGTAATATTCTTTATGAAATTGTCGGTGTTTGTATTGATTCTGTTACAGAATTAACAGGATTTACTCTAACAAGTATGACATCTTCCCCAATTTTCACAATTTCTTTCCAAGGAATTACAATTTCTACATCTTTCCCAAAAATCCCAAACATACGTGCCTGTTTAGAAATAATAATAGAATCGATCTTCCCTGTGTTCATATCAATTTCAATATCACCAATATTACCCAGCCTTTTTCCGTCTGAAACATTTATTATATCTTTCATCTGCAATTCCGAAATTTGTATCACTTTCATCCTCTCCCTTATATATGACGAATCGAAAAAACATTGTTTCTCAAATGAACAGGAAGCAACCTCTTACCAACTTCATATTATTTTCATTATATGAACACAGCTACCCTACTATGAGCGCAAACAAACTATATGACATATAAAAAGGTCTCACCATAAATGGTGAAACCTTATCCTTGAATCGTTTTATTCATTTGTTTAATAGCTGATTTCTCTAAACGTGACACTTGTGCTTGAGAAATCCCAATTTCTTCTGCAACTTCCATTTGTGTTTTTCCTTGGAAGAAACGTTTTCGAATAATCATTTTCTCACGATCATTTAAACGCTTCATTCCTTCTTTTAGAGCTAACTCTTCAACCCACTGCTCGTCCTTTTGTTTTTCATCACTTAACTGATCCATAACAAAGATAGGATCCCCCCCATCGTTATAAATCGGCTCAAATAATGAAACTGGATCTTGAATTGCGTCTAAAGCAAAAACGATTTCTTCATGAGTCACTTCAAGCACTTTTGCAATATCCATTGCTGTTGGTTCTTTTGAATTTTCTGCAATCAACTTTTCTCTTACTTGTAACGCTTTATACGCAATATCTCGTAATGAGCGAGATACGCGAATCGGATTGTTATCACGCAAATATCTGCGTATTTCCCCAATAATCATCGGCACAGCATACGTTGAAAATTTTACATTTTGGCCTAAATCAAAATTATCAATGGATTTCATAAGTCCGATGCAACCAACTTGAAATAAATCGTCAACATATTCTCCTCTGTTATTAAATCTTTGGATGACGCTCAGTACAAGACGTAAGTTTCCATTCACTAATTTCTCTCTTGCGCTTATCTCTCCACTTTGCATTTCACGAAATAATTTACGCATTTCATCATTTTTTAGTACGGGAAGTTTAGCTGTATCAACACCGCAAATTTCTACTTTGTTTCTCGTCAAAGTGTTCCCTCCTATCGGGAGTTGCTGTACAGTGTAAAGTATTTCCTTTGAAGGGGATTTTATGCATGCGGTTTTCTCTTCATTTTTCATTTTCGTTGTCCTTCCTCATACAACGAAAGAGAATAAGACCAGCCTACATAACGGCTGGTCTTATTCTTTACACCATTTTATTAAATTCTTTTCGTAACCTTTTTATGATTCTTTTTTCCAAACGCGAAATGTATGACTGTGAAATCCCAAGCATATCCGCTACATCTTTTTGCGTCTTTTCCTCTCCTCCAGCGAGCCCAAACCGAAGTTCCATAATTTGTTTTTCACGATCATTCAATTGATGTAATG
The DNA here is from genome assembly GCF_052928345.1 of Bacillus sp. BSL6. NCBI lineage: Bacteria > Bacillati > Bacillota > Bacilli > Caryophanales > Bacillaceae > Bacillus > Bacillus sp. BSL6. The sequence goes on along the minus strand of NZ_JAVGCW010000001.1, from coordinate 897,786 downwards.
CTTTCATTAGAAGATGACGATCAACAGTAGCTTCTAAATCTTTTGTAATAATATCATCGTCTGTCCCTAATACATCTGATAATAAAAGTTCATTCCCGTCCCAATCGATGTTAAGTGGTTCATCAAAAGAAACTTCTGAACGATTTTTATTATTGCGGCGTAAATGCATTAAGATTTCATTTTCGATACAACGTGAGGCATATGTTGCTAATTTTATTTTCTTTTCTGGATTAAATGTATTTACCGCTTTAATAAGCCCGATTGTTCCAATACTAATCAAATCTTCAATATTTATCCCTGTATTTTCAAACTTTCTTGCTATATATACGACTAGCCGTAAATTACGTTCAATCAGTAACGACCTTGCCGCCTGATCTCCTTTTGGCAATTTATTTAATAAAACTTCCTCTTCTTCTTTCGTTAACGGCGGTGGTAACGCTTCACTTCCACCAATGTAATAAATTTCATCGGTCTTAATTCCTAATTTCAACAATACTTTATACCAAAGGTATACTAAATAAAATTTTAATTTCATCATATTATCCCGCCTCCCATTATTAAGCAATTACCATCTTTTGCGAAATTAACATTTTCGGATGCACAATACATTGATACTCTCCATTGGTTGACAACTGTTGTGTATTTAATCCAATCAATACTTTATTCACGACAATAGAACTACCTTCATGATAAATTTGTACACTTTCTGGCTTAATTGCCCATAAAAATTGATTCTCTACTCCTACTGCTCGGAAAGGAATTAAGCGTAATTTTGTCGCCCACCCAGAATCATTTTCTGGTATTTGAGGAATCTGTGTTTTGGAATAAATTTGTTCTGTTAACCAAGCTGGCAAACAATGTTCTAATGATGAAATATGCATAATCATAACAGGTGTTTTCGTTAACGGGTCGTAAAGTTGATTCCCACTATCAATTAAACCTGCGAGTTCTAGTTCCTCTTCAGCTAATTGAATTTTCAATTTCACAATTTGATCATAGTGTATTTTTGTAACCTCTACGCTTTCAATACGCTTTTTAGAAAAATAATAAATGACTGGAAAACCAAAAATAACGAACAACCAACTAATTGGGTCACCGTAAGAAATTGATTGAGATTGAACCAACCCATTTACCATTTCATTCGTTTGCAAAAAGAAATGAGTGCCCATTAATCCTCCGCCAACCATAAAGGTTACAAAGTAAAAAGTAAAAACAGTTTGTGCATAATTTCTAAATGTTGTAAACCCAAATGCTGTATACACAATAAGTAACGAGTACAGTAGTTTCATAATCGGATGTGTCATCATAGAAGCAAAAGGAGTAAAGGCAAAAATAACAATGGTTGAACCTATCAATGCCCCTAACACAAGCCTCCATCTTTTGATCTTCTTTTTTAACACGGTAGCTGTTAATAAAAGTAAAAGAAAATCAATGCAGGCGTTTAACAACCAAACAACGTCGGCGTAAACAACCAAACAATTCACCTCTTTTTTTAAGTTGAGACTAGTATAATGCATATCCAATAGGAAAGTGTGTCAATTTGCGGAGGTGTTTTTTTGTTATTTTGTGCTTTCTAGACATAATCTGTCGGTAAAAAATAAAAGTAAATGTTTCATAGAATGCTATATACTTTTTACTTACATATAAAGTGAAACTTTAATCACCACGCACCAATCGTGCTATCCGGCAAATAGCGGAATAGATTAAAATATATAAAATAAAAAAAGACCTGCTTAGCAGATCTTTTCCCTGTATAAAACAAAAAAGGAGCATAAATGCTCCTTTTCTTTTATCGTCTACGACGATTACGTAAGAATGCTGGAATATCGATATCATCTGAATCTGAATGACGCTCATGTACAACCGGCTCTTCACGCTTCATTTCACGTTTTACTTCACGTTGTTTTGGTGGTTGAGCTACTGGCTGTTGCTGTTGTTGCGTGTGATTCACATTCGGACGGATAATTGGTTTTGGTGGTTGAGTTGCAATTGTATCATCAAAACCAGTTGCAATTACAGTTACAACGATATCATCTTTTAATCCTTCATTAATAACCGAACCGAAGATCATATTTACTTCTGGATCTGAAGCTGAAGCTACAATGTCTGCCGCTTCTTGTACTTCATATAAGCTTAAGTTAGCTCCACCCGTAATGTTCATGATAACACCTTGAGCTCCATCAATAGATGTTTCTAATAATGGACTAGAAATCGCTTTTTTCGCAGCTTCAGCAGCACGATTTTCTCCATTACCAGAACCAATACCCATTAAAGCAGAACCTCTATTAGACATAATTGTCTTTACGTCTGCGAAGTCTAAGTTAATTAAACCTGGTGTTGCAATTAAATCAGAAATACCTTGAACACCTTGACGTAATACGTTATCTGCTTCACGGAATGCCTCTAACATTGGCGTGTTTTTATCAACAATCTCTAATAAGCGATCGTTTGGAATTACAATAAGTGTATCTACATTTTCTTTAAATGCCGCAATACCAGATGCCGCTTGTGTTGCACGCTTACGTCCTTCAAATGTAAATGGGCGTGTTACAACACCAACTGTTAATGCACCTAATTCTTTTGCCACTTGAGCAACAACTGGAGCTGCACCAGTTCCAGTTCCGCCGCCCATACCAGCAGTTACGAATACCATATCAGCACCACGAAGTGCTTCTTGGATCTGTTCTTTACTTTCTTCTGCAGCTTTTTTCCCTACTTCAGGGTTTGCACCTGCACCAAGTCCACGTGTTAATTTTCCACCAATTTGCATTTTCGTTTCAGCTTTTGATAGATTTAATGCTTGTGCATCAGTATTCACAGCGATAAAGTCTACACCTTGTACACCGTGTTCAATCATACGGTTTACAGCATTGTTTCCGCCACCGCCGACACCGATAACTTTTATATTCGCTAATTGATCTTGAGTAGTATCAAACTCTAACATGTCGAAATCCCCCTAGAACCTCATTTTTCGTGTCCAATTTTAATCCCATAAATAACGGAATACACGTTTTACTTTTGACATCATACGGTCATCATTTTGATTATTATTGTTTTGATTACGAGTTTTTTGTTTCGCAGGTTGCTGTTGTACCGGCGCTGGAGCTTGTGCTGGTACTGGTTCAAAATGCTCTTGTTTTTCCTGCACATTTTTCCCACGCAACTTAGCTTTTTGATAAGAATGTTTAATTAATCCTACTCCACTTGTATATTGGGGCTCACGCACGCCAATATAATCAGGAGTTGCTATACGAACATTTTCATGTAAAATATCATATGCAAGATCAAGAACACCTGGCATAGAAGCAATTCCACCAGTTAGTACATAACCAGAAGCTACTTGCTTTACTCCTAACTTACGCACTTCATCTTGAACAAACATTAAAATTTCCTCTACACGAGCCTCTATTATATCCGATAATTCCAACTGAGAATATTGTTCTGTTTGATCGCTTCCCATAATAGGAACCGTAAACATCTCTTCTTCAGACGCTGTATCATAAAAAGCATGTCCATATTTCAACTTAATTTGATCTGCATTTTCTGTTGAAGTTTTCAACCCAATCGCAATATCTTTCGTTATATGGTCTCCACCTAATGGTAATACGCTCGTCGCTTGTAACTCTCCATCTTTAAAAATAGATAAAGTTGTAGATCCTCCCCCCATATCAACAAGGGCTACTCCTCTATTTTTTTCATCTGAAGATATAGCAACTGTTGCAGCCGCTAAAGGTTGAAGACAAATATCAACAATTTCAAGACCTGCTTTTTCTACACAACGAAGTAGGTTATGTAGTAAAGTTCTCGAGCCTGTAATAAGTGTACCTTCCATTTCTAATCTTACACCGATCATCCCGCGCGGATCGTTAATCTCGTCAAGACCGTCTACAATGAACTGTCGAGGTACCACATCAATAAACTCACGTTCTGGAGCAATTGACACAACTTGTGCTGCATCTAGAACGCGTAAGACATCTTCATTCCCGATTTCACGATCTTCATTTGAAACAGCGACTACTCCGTGACAAGGAAGTAGCTGTACCTGGTTTGCATTGACACCTACTACAACTTGCTCAATGTGGATTCCCACCATGCGCTCAGCTTGTTCAATTGCTTTTTTAATTGATCGAACAGTCTCGTCTATATCAACTATCGATCCCTTCTTTAAACCATTTGATTTTACATTTCCAACACCAATAATGTTTAAGCTGTCATTAACCATTTCACCAATGATGACTTTAACATTGGATGTACCGATGTCAAGACTAACATATATTTCATTGCTGTTCATTCTTTGGCACCTCCTTCTTTATTTATACCATACAACTCAATATATGGAACAACAATCGCAACTTTACTATTTATAAGAAAAATATTCAACGTCTTTATACGTTTCCCTTTTTTAACCCTATATTTTTCTTATTTTTATTTAACATTCATTTAAGAATATCGCAGTAAACTATGAATAACTGCTTATCTTGAAATAATTCTATTTCAAGTGTAAAGATTACCGCCAAGTATAAGTCTACACTAAGATGTACTCATAGAAAAGTGAAACTTGTACCAATCCTAGTATGAATCTAAGAATTTTTACATATTTTTCATCAAATGAACCATTCTTGTAAATTCCTATGCATCAAGCAGAACATTCGTTTCGTTTTTTCTACTATTAAGTAGGGAAAACTATCGTTCTATTCTTTTTTTTCTTCCGCTTCTAATTCTTTCGTATATGCCCCTACTTCTAAGTCAATTAATACCTTTTTACCCGGCTCAATTGTTTTTAAGATAAGTGGATAGGTTTCCATACGCTTTGCGAAATTTTGAATCGTTGTGCTTACTTCATACCCTTCATTCATATATAAGGTAAGATGGTCTTCATTCGCATTCGTCGGTGAATAACGAATTTCAGAAATAGACCTTAAAATAGTTGGTGTTAATTTTTCAAGCTCAGCAATTAACTCCTTCATCTTCTCCTCTTTAAAAGGTTCAAAAATTGGCGCTGCAACAGGAAGCTTTCCGTTCGGGAGTACATCAAGTGTTTTCCCATTCTCTAATAACGGTTGTAATTTCCCATCTTTGTTTATATAACCAATCGTTAAATATTCTTCAATATGAACGTCAATTTTATTTGGAAAACGTTTCTTTACATTTACTGCTTTAATTTCTTTTCGTTTCGTTAAGTTTTCTTCTGCTTTATGTGCTGTCACCCGGAAATAACTTGTATCATACGTCACACCTGATTCCTTCATCACTTGTTCATCTGTCATATAATGATTTCCAAACACACTTATCTTTTTTATATTGCTAAGCGGAGATCGAAAATAAATTAAAAAGAGCACTAATAAAAATAAAATTGATATGTATAAAATCAACCGATGATTAACATTTTTCTTCTTTTTCTTCTGTTGATTTTTTAACTTTGGTACACGATCCTGTAGTTTAATCACTTTACTATTTTTCATGTACGATCCCCCTACGTAACATAAAGAACGGCATGTTCCTCATGCCGTTCTTATCTTCTTATTATAACATAAATGATAATGAGCGGAACGAATAACCGTTATCTTCCAATGATTTCTACTTCTGTATGCATTTCTACGCCAAATTTATCCTTAATTGTTTGTTTTATTAATGCAATTAAAGATAAGACATCTTGCGCGCTGGCTCCCCCAGTATTAATAATAAAATTTCCATGCATTTCAGAAATTTGAGCTCCACCTATTTGATAACCACGAAGCCCCGCCTTTTCTATTAAATCTCCTGCAAAGTATGGAGTTGGATTCCGAAACACACTTCCTGCGCACGGATGATTCCATGGCTGTGTTTCACGACGGTAATCTTTATTCTTTTGCATAACACTTACAATTCTCTCACGCTCACCTATTTGTAATTGAAACTCAGCCTCCAAAACAATACCAGGACGTTTCGTTTGCAATACAGATGTACGATAGGAAAACTCCATTTCTCCATGCGTTAACCAGTCAATTGTTCCGTCTTCAAACAAAATAAGAGCTTTTGATAATATGTTTGATATATCCGAATTATGTGCTCCTGCATTCATATACACTGCACCGCCAACACTTCCTGGAATACCACTTGCGAACTCCAGACCGGCTAACCCTTGCCGACTAAGTAAAGTTGATAATTTAATTAGGGGATACCCACCACCAACTCTTACTCTATGTTTTTCGACTTCTAAGTGGTCTAATCCTTCTCCTAAACGAATAACGACACCTTCTATACCTAGATCAGATACAAGAAGGTTCGAACCGCGACCAATTACATTCCACTTTGTTTTATATTTCTTTACTAACTGCAACGTTTTTTCAATACCGGCAACATGCTTTGGCACAATTAAAATATCAGCTGGTCCACCTATTTTCATAGTTGTATAACGTGCTAACGGTTCATCCACTAACACGCGACCAACATTTGCTTCTATAAGCTCATTTACTAATTGCTCCATAAACAATCTCCCCCATACTAAGCATCCTTATTACAGTAGTATGCAGGGCGTTCACCTAACGTTATTTTTTTACAAGCTTATTCATTACTTCATACAACTTATTTGCTGCATCTGGAATACCTAATTGCCCAGCAGCAAGCTTCATATTTTGTAATGTTTGTGTATCTAATAAAATCTCGTCAATATCACGAATAAGCGTTTCAGCTGTTAAATCTTTTTCAAGCAACATTTTTGCTGCTCCTTTATCGACAACAGAACGTGCATTTTTTTCCTGATGGTTATTTGTTACATAAGGACTCGGAATTAACACACTTGGCTTACCTAACGCTGTTAATTCTGCAAGTGTTGTTGCTCCAGCCCTTGAGACAACAAGGTCTACACCTGTAAGTACTTCTGGCATATTATGAATGAAAGGTTTAATAATAACATTATTTGGGTTCCCTTTTTGCTTCACTGCATCCATCACTTTGTCGTAATGAACTTCACCTGTTACATACAATATTTCGTAACTTTTATTTACAAACTGTTCAATTGCCTCTACGAAAGCATCGTTAATTGGTCTAGCCCCACGGCTGCCACCAAAAATAAGCACGGATTTTTTAGGAAGAGATAAACCTACTGAACGTTTTCCTTTCATTCCATTTTGATCCATTACTTCTGACGCTCGTGGGTTTCCTGTCATGACCACTTTTGACTGCGGAAAATGTTCTGCAGCCGCTTCAAAACAAACTGCAACTTTATCAACATAGCGGCTTAAAAATTTATTCGTTACACCAGGTACACTATTTTGTTCATGTACAATAGTTGGAATACCTAATTTTGCCGCAGCATATACAACAGGTCCACATACATATCCACCTGTTCCAATTACAATATCTGGATTAAAACGACGAATATATCGTTTACTATCTTGTACACCTTTTAGGAAACGCATCACCGTTTTCACGTTATCTAACGATATTTTACGCTTAAATCCACTTATAACAATAGATTGAAACGGTATACCTGCTTTTGGCACGATTGTGCTCTCTAATCCATTCTCCGTACCAATATATAAAAACCTTGCTTCCGGATTTAATTTTTTTATTTCTCTTATTAAAGCAAGAGCCGGATAAATATGACCTCCAGTGCCCCCACCACTTACTAATACACGCACTACTAACTCCTCCGCTTCTCTTTTTCTTATTACAGTCGTATTTATTTCTATATACATATTGTTTCTTCGTACACATACGAAAAACCCTGTCTTATAAAACAGGGTTTAGTAGCGAGAATGGCGACTTATATTTAATAATACACCTACTGCCATTAACATTAATGTCAAACTTGATCCACCATAACTTAAAAACGGCAAAGTAATACCCGTAACAGGCATTAATCCTGTTACAACACCAACATTAATCATTACTTGAATCGCAATCATCGCCACAATACCTACTGCTAAAAACGTACCATATAAATCTGGCGCTCCTAAAGCTATACGAATCCCACGCCATAATAATAGACTAAATAATAATAACACAAATGAACCACCAATAAAACCTAATTCCTCGGATAAGATTGCAAATATAAAGTCTGTTTGCGGTTCAGGTAAATAAAGAAACTTTTGTCTACTTTGTCCAAGTCCAAGCCCGAATAATCCTCCCGGTCCAATTGCAAGTAACGATTGAATAATTTGAAATCCACTTCCAAGCGGATCTGACCACGGATCTAAATATGATGTAATACGTTTCATCCGATACGGTGCTGATGCAATTAGCCCTACAAATCCTGCTACACCAAGCAAACCAAACATTGCAAAGTGAAAGACCCTTGCTCCCGAGATAAATATCATAATGATACATGTCCCGACCATTACCGTTCCTGTACCAAGATCTGGCTGTAACATAATCATTCCGAAAGCAAGAAATACAAAACCTAGAGCTGGTAGTAAACCACGTTTAAAAGAGGTAATTAATTTTTGTCGTTCCGCTAAAAATTTCGCTAAGAAAATAATCATCGCAAACTTCATAAATTCAGACGGTTGAATGGAAAATGCCCCGATTCCAATCCAACTTCGCGCTCCTCCTCGAACAAGACCTACTCCAGGAATAAGAACGAGAATAAGAAGAATGAAGCAAACTAGCAAAATTACTTTTGAATACGTACGCCACACCCAATAATCAATTTTCATAATAAAAAACATAGCCACTACACCAAGACCTGCGAATAGCAATTGCCTTTTTGCAAAAAAGAATGAGTCCCCCATTTTATAAGAGGCCCAAACCGCACTCGCACTATAAACCATAATCATTCCGATTGTTAACAACGCAAGTGTAACGATGATGAGAATAAAATCAGGCGTTTTCTTCATTACCCATAAACACCACCTCTTTAGGCAGAAACTTTTGCCCTATGTAACAAAACATCAGTAGGTGTTAGCCTACTGATGTTTTGATTTACTTTATATAAGTTTATGCACAGCTTGTATAAAAATGTCTCCTCTTTCTTCAAATGTTTTAAATTGATCCCAGCTTGCACATGCTGGAGAAAGAAGAATTACATCGCCATCTGTAGAATGAGCATAAGCTTTCACTACCGCTTCATCTAAAGTATCGACACTTTCAATTGTATCTAGTCCCGCTTTTTCTGCAGCTCTTACTAATTTTGGAGCGGTTTGTCCAAATGTTACAATCGCTTTAACATTTTTGAAATACGGGATTAAATCATCGAACTCATTCCCACGATCAAGCCCACCTGCTAATAACACAGTCGGTTGTGTAAACGCAGATAAAGCTTTCTCTGTCGCTAACATATTCGTTGCTTTTGAGTCATTATAAAACTTACGGTTGTTTATAGTTGTTACATATTCTAAACGATGTTTTACACCTGTAAAACGTTTTAACACCGCCGTAATCGCTTCGTTAGAAACACCCAATAATTTTGCGATACTCATCGCTGCTAAAATATTTTCTAAATTATGTTGACCCGGTAAAACGATATCGTCTACTTCAATAACTTTTTCACCTTTAAAATAAAGAGCATTATCTTTTATACACGCACCATCTTCAATTTCTTTCGTTGTTGAGAATAGTACTTTTTGACCTTTACTATAAGCAGATAAAGCCATCACATCTGCATCATCTGCATTTATTACACTATAATCATTTTCTGTTTGGTTTTTAAAAATATTTGCTTTTGCTAAACCATATTCTTTCTTCGTCCCATGATAATCTAAGTGGGCCTCAAATAAATTTAAAAACGCAGCAATTTTAGGTTGGAACAATTCTACTCCCATCAATTGGAACGATGAAAGTTCTGTAACTACAACTTCATTTTCTTTCGCATCCTGTGCAACTTCACACGCTACAGTTCCAATGTTCCCTGCAATTACCGGATGCTTCTGTCCTTCTTTTAGCATTTCAAATGTAAGCATTGTCGTCGTCGTTTTACCGTTAGATCCCGTAATCCCAACAAATGGTGCTTCTGAAATACGATATGCTAATTCAACTTCTGTAACAATTGGAATTTGCTTTTCTTTCGCAGCAACTAATATTGGATTAGAATACGGGATTCCTGGGTTTTTTACTACAAGAGAAATATTTCTCTCTAATAATTCTAACGGATGACCACCGCATACAACGTCCATTCCTTTTGCTTGTAATTCTGCAGCAAGTACATTATCTGCTAAAGGCTTTCCGTCATTTACAATAACATTTGCCCCTAACTTTTGTAACAATGTAGCTGCTGCATAACCACTTTTTGCAATGCCTAATACAAGAATATTTTTATTTTGAAATTCAGTTACAGTTTTCAATTACATCCACACCCCGATATAAATTCCTAACACAGCTAATAAAAATCCTACAGACCAAAACGTCACAACAACACGCCACTCTGACCAACCACATAATTCATAATGATGGTGTAATGGACTCATTTTAAAGACACGTTTTCCTGTTGTTTTAAATGAAATAACCTGAATAATAACAGATAAAGTTTCCATTACGAATACTCCGCCAATGATTACAAGTAGCAATTCTTGTTTTAATAAAATTGCTACAGCTGCAATGGCTCCACCTAAAGCTAAAGAACCTGTATCTCCCATAAACACTTTCGCTGGATTCGCATTGAATACTAAAAATCCAAGTACAGCTCCTACAACCGCCATACAGAATATCGCTACTCCAAATTGCTCTTGCGCTACAGCAATAATACTAAACGCTCCAAATGCAATAGCAGCTGTTCCTGATAATAAACCATCTAAACCGTCAGTTAAGTTAACTGCATTTGATCCACCAATAAGCATAAATAGTACAAGTACAAAATACGCCCAACCTAATTCAAACTTAACATCCGTTCCCGGAATCATGATGTATGTGTGGAACGCTTGCCCTTTTCCAATTAAAAAGAACGCAATAGCAATCACAAGCTGACCTACTAATTTTTGTTTTGATGTTAAACCAAGATTTCTCTTCTTAACTACCTTTATGTAGTCATCTAAAAATCCAATCAATCCGTAACCAAATGTTACTAATAGTAATAACGAAACTTCTGCACCTAAATGATTAAACTTAATCGCCATAATAAGTGAAGTTACCATCATAGATACATATATGACAATACCACCCATTGTCGGTGTCCCTGATTTTTTTTGATGTGACTTTGGTCCCTCATCTCGAATACTCTGTCCGAACTTTAATTTTCTTAAAAACGGAATAAACAATGGCGAAAGGGCAACAGAAATTAAGAATGCTACCCCAGCCGTTACTAATAAACCTTGCTCAAGCACATGTAGTCCTCCTCTCACGTTGTTACTCTTCGTTGTTTAAACGCTCTGTAATTGCTTCTTTAGCGACTTCACGATCGTCAAAATGATGAACATCTTTACCAATAATTTGATATGTTTCATGACCCTTACCAGCAATAATGATGATATCTTCAGCTTTTGCGTTAGCAATTGCATGGTATATCGCTTCTTTTCTATCAATAATTACTTCATAATTATTTCCATTTGCACCATGTACCATATCATCTAAAATAGCTCCTGGCTCTTCACTTCTTGGATTATCTGAAGTGTAAATGGCGTGAGTTGCATATCGTGTTGCAACACTTGCCATGATTGGTCTCTTCGTTCTATCTCTATCACCGCCACAACCGACGATGCAATATACGTCACCTTTTGCAAACTGTTTTGCTGTTTTTAATACATTTTCTAAGCTATCTGGTGTATGTGCATAATCAACAATAACTGTATAATTTTGTCCACCATCAACTACTTCAAAACGTCCTGGAACTCCAGCTAGTTCCTTTATTACATCAATGATTGTTTCTAAACTTACACCAGAAACAAGTCCTGCCGCTGTCGCAGCTAGTACGTTATATACATTAAATTTCCCAATTAATTTCATCGTAACATTTACACTCTCATACGGTGTTACAAGCGTAAATGTAGTTCCACCACTTGTCATAACGATATCTTTTGCCATAACATCACTTGTTGTATCAATTCCATACGTTACAACAGTTGCTGCAGTACTTCTCATATATTCCGCTGTTACAGCATCATCGTTATTCAATACCGCGTATTTTTCACGATTATGATTATAACTATTGCCAAGTTGCGCAAATAGCAACCCTTTTGCATGCTTATATTCTTCCATCGTTTTATGATAGTCTAAATGATCTTGTGTTAAATTTGTAAACACTGCTACATCGTAATCACATCCGTGTACACGGCCAAGATCTAAAGCATGTGACGAAACTTCCATTACTGTGCTATCCACACCGTGTTCAACCATTTTTGCAAACGTCTGTTGAAGTGTTAGTGCATCTGGTGTTGTATTTTTCACCTCAAATGTTTCATCACCGATTTTCATATTAATCGTTCCAATTAGCCCCGTTTTATGACCATGTGCGCGCATAATCTCATCCATAATATGCGATGTTGTTGTCTTTCCATTTGTACCTGTAATACCGATTAAATGTAACTTGTGTGTTGGTTGACCATAAAAATAATCAGCTAAAACCGCTAACGAACGAAAAGTATTTTTCACAAGTACAACTGGAACGTCAACATCAATTGGTCTTTCCGCAACAATAGCAGCCGCTCCTTGTGCCGCTGCTTGCTTAGCAAAATCATGGCTATCAACCGTATATCCTTTCATACATACAAATAAGCTTCCTTCTTTCACTTTACGTGAATCAGCTTCTATAGATGTGATTTCTGGATTTTCTTTTGGAACAACTGGAAAATCATGCAAACATGATACAAGTGTATGCAACTTCATTTCACTAAACCCTCTCTACATTGTGTATTTATCTCTTTTATTAATAAGCAACACGTTACCTCCTAATTATGTACAATAGGAGGTAAGTGCTACTCTGTCTAATAAATAGACCTATTTATAACCGAGACTCTTGCGGTCTCAAATTAAGTAACTCTTCTATAAAGAACTCACTTCCACCAATTGTACCATAAAACGTACTAGGTTACCTTTAATTCCCGAAGTAAATTCTAATTTTTGAGCCTTCTTTCACTTTAGCTCCTGCTTCTGGGGACTGTTTAATGACTTTCTCTCCATCTCCGCTTATATCAAGCTTCAAATCGACGAGTTGCGTCTGTAAGTCTTTCTTTTTCATACCAATTAAATTCGGAACTTCCACAGTTGGTGTATCGCCCCATTTATATTCTCTCTCAACTTGTTCTTTTCTCGGTTTCACTCCCATGACAGGAAGTGCATCCCGCAAAATATTCCCAACAATTGGAGCTGCTACTACTCCACCAAATTGCGTTACACCTTTCGGATTATCAACAGCAACATATACAACAATTTCTGGATCATCTGCTGGAGCAAAACCGATAAAAGATACGATATAATTATTCTCTAAATATTTACCATCTTTCACTTTTTGGGCCGTACCTGTTTTTCCGCCTACACGATACCCATCAATAAAAGCACCTTTACCAGATCCCTTTGCTACAACATTCTCTAATGCATACCGAACTTTTTCTGAAGTTTCCTTGGAAATAACTTTTCTTTTTTCCACAGGTGTCTTTTTACTTACAACTTGATTGTTTTTCGGATCAATAAATTCTTTAGCTATATACGGTTGATACAATGTTCCACCGTTTACAGCTGCTGCTACCGCCGCCACTTGTTGAATTGGCGTAACAGAAACACCTTGACCGAATGAAGTTGTTGCTTGCTCGACTGGACCGACTTTGTCTAAATTAAATAAAATCCCACTACCTTCACCTTGCAGGTCAATTCCGGTTTTTTGTCCAAAACCAAAATTACGAATGTATTTAAATAATCGGTCTTTACCAAGGCGATCACCCAGTTCAATAAATCCTGGGTTACAAGAGTTTTGAACTACTTCTAAAAACGTTTGGCTACCGTGACCTCCTGCTTTCCAGCATTTCAATCTAGCTCCACCAACTTCAGCTGCTCCATCATCATAAAACGTATCTTTCTCTAAGTCTACTAAATTTTCATTCAAAGCTGCGGCTAACGTAATGATCTTAAATGTTGAACCTGGCTCATACGTACTCCATACTGGTAAATTTCTATTATACACTTCTGGAGAAACACTTTGAAAATCTGCTGGATCAAAGCTCGGCCGACTCGACATACCTAAAATTTCACCATTTTTCGGATTCATCGCAATTGCAATCATACCATCTGGATTATATGTCGACTCTGCAATATTCATTTCTCTTTCCATAATTCTATTAATACGTGCATCAATTGTTAAGCCTAAATTCAAACCAGCTTCTGGTTTTTTGAAATCATCACCAACATTAGGCATCCTTTGTCCTTTTGCATCTGCAAAAAAACGCACATGACCTTCATCACCATTTAGTTCTTTATCATAGTATTTTTCTAGTCCCATAAGACCTTGGTTATCACTACCAGCAAACCCTAACACGTGTGATAAAAAGTTACCAAATGGATAGTACCGGATAGAGTCCTCTGCGATATAAACACCTTTCAAACTTAATCCTCTTACCTCTTTCGCTTTATCATGTGATATTTTCCTTCCACCTTTATCTAACCTTACAATCGATTCTTTTTTTGTAATCCTCTTATAAATCTCATCTTTTTCCACACCTAATACTGCAGCTAACTTCTCTGCAGTCTCTGCTGGTTTTTCAATTTGCCTCGGTACAACAAAGACAGTTGGAGCACTTTTATTCGTAGCAAGCTCCACACCATTTCGGTCTAAAATCTTCCCACGTTCAGGTTCAAAAGTAATATTACGACTCCATGAATCTTTCGCACGATCCGTTAACATATTTCCAAGAAAAAATTGCACATATCCAAGACGAATATCGATGATAGTGAAAATAAGTATACCTGATATAAGTATAAAAATAAGTCGTTTTCTAACTGTTACATTTGATACACGCATATTGGAACAAGCCTCCCTTACGCCTAGCTTGTTCCAATATATGCTTGTACTTATTTAATTAGAACTTCTTCTCTTTTACCATTACGGCTTTTCTGCTTCTTGTTGTGGTTCAAGTGGCGGTACAAGTGTTACACCTAACTCTGTACCAGGTTGTAACAATGTTCCTTCTGGCACACTTTGTTCGGTTACGTATCCGGTACCAGTAGGTTTTAAGTTAAGCTTTAATGTTTTTGCTAAATTCATAACATCACGAAGTGCCCAGCCTTGTATATTTGGCATTGTAGGTTTATCTCCCACTAAGAAGACTCGGTCACCCTTCAATGTTTGTTCGGTTGCTTTCGGTACTTGTTGCTGCACTTTTCCTTCACCTAATACAATCGGACGAAGTTTTGCTTTATCAATAGCTTTTTTCGCTTCTTCCATCGTTTTTCCGGTTACATCTGGAACAGCAGTTTGTTGCTCTTTCACATATTTCTTCGGATTTTTCACTTCATTAGGCTTAATCTTTAAATACTCTAAACTATTCTTCGTTACATATTTAAAAATATCAGCTAAAGGTTGTGCGCCGCTCTCATCATCTTTCAATTTCGGCTGTTTAACAGCTACATACACAACAAGTTGCGGATCGTCCATAGGTGCCATACCTAAGAATGAGAATATATAATTCTCTCTTCCCGTCATATAGCCTCCTTTTCCATCCGGAATTTGCGCTGTTCCTGTTTTACCACCAACTGAATAGCCATCGACTTTATAAGCAGTTCCTGTTCCTTTCGGCGATGTAACAACGCGTTCTAATAACTGTCTTACTTGCGCTGCTGTCTCTTTTGTAACCGGTTTACCCACTTCTTCTGGCTTATGTTCTAATTTTACTTCCCCTGTTATCGGATCTACAATTTTATCAATTGTATAAGGTTTCATCATTTTCCCATCGTTGGCAATAGCAGTTGCAGCTTGTACAAGCTGAATTGGTGTTACAGTAGAACCTTGTCCAAAAGCTGTTGTTACTTGCTGTATTTGCTGATCGAATAAAATGGTATTTGAACCTTCATCAGGTAAATCAATATTCGTTTTTTCATCTAATCCGAAAGCATGGATATATTTCCGGAAACGGTCTGGACCAAGTTTTTGATCACCTAAAATAGCAAACGCTACGTTGGAAGAGCGCTCTACACCTTCATCAAATGTGATAGATCCCCATCCAGCACCGCCATTATGATCTTTTATTTTGCGGTTCCCGACTTGATATGTACCAGACTGGTAATAATCTTGTCCCTTATACACGCCTTCATTAATAGCTGCTGCTAGGGTGAAAATTTTCATTGTTGATCCAGGTTCAAATGCATTTGCAATTGCATCATTATAATAATACTTATTATTTTCCTGGTTCGGATCATAACTAGGTTTACTAGACATCGCTAATATTTTCCCTGTTTTTGGATCCGCAACAATTCCTATTAAGCTTTCTGGTTCATAATGTTTACTCGCTTCTTTCATTGCGTCTTCTAGATAACTTTGAATACGTTGGTCAAGCGTTAAATAAACATTATCTCCATTTTTAGGTGCCTTTACATTCACTTTTCCACCGTCAAGAGATACTCCTCTACGGTCACCTGTATAAGCTACTTTTCCATTAGCAGCACCTAAATACTTATCCAAACTCTTTTCTAAACCAAATCGTCCTATAGCAATTCCTTTATCATCAGGTCTCGCATGACCTACAACATAAGATGCGAAATCACCATTTGGATACACTCTTGCATTTTCTGTAATAAAAGATATACCTGGCAATTTCAATGCTTCGATTTGTTCCTTCTGTTCTTTCGTCAAGCCCTTACCTAAATTCCCAAATTCTACTTGACTTCTACCTTCTTTATTTAACGTATCTAAAATCTTCTTTTCATCTTTTCCGAGTACACCCGCAATTTTCTTAGCGGTATCTTCTTTATTCTCAACCGGCTTCGCACCTTTTAGTTCCGCTACAAGTTTATAAGAGTTTGCATCTTGCGCTAACACATGACCGTTTTGATCATAAATCGTCCCGCGATTTGCTTCGAGAACTCCTGTTTTACTATGTTTTTGCTGAGCGAGTTTATCCAAATCCTGATTATGCACTGTTCCTGTCGCTTGTATGTAAAAAAATCGGGCTAATAACAGCAAAAAGAGCAGGAGGAATAAAATCATAAAATACCCTGCTCCCTTATTGGTATGAAATTTAGTCATATTTCTCTTCATTTTCCCTTCACACCTATTGCCTTATTTGAGGCCTTTCACATTATTCGCATTAATTTCTAGCCCGTGTTTTTTTGCAACTTCAGCGATTCGTTCATAACGACTTAACTTCTCTACTTCAGCCTGTAACTCTTGATTTTCTTTTTGCTGCTGTACAATTTTTTGTTCTATTGTCGCAGCTTCTACATTAACTTGATAAAGGCCTGCTTTATTTCCAATAAACGCTACACAGGCATACAATAAAAAGCCAATAAACGCTACATACAACAGTTTTTCGATTCTTGTAATCTTCGCTTTAGCTTTCGGCTGAACCATCTGCTGTGGGGGCGTTTGAATCTGAACCTCTTCTTGCGCTTGTTGCTTGTACTTTACAGCTAAGTTACTCATACCTCTCTCCCCTTTTTATCGTTTTTCAGCGATTCTCAATTTCGCAGAACGCGCTCGATTATTTTCTTCTAACTCTATATCAGAAGGTAAAATCGGTTTTCTTGTAATAAGCTTTAATTTCGGCTTAAATTCATCAGGAATAATTGGTAATCCTGGTGGCAATTGTGGCGTTGTACTATTTCGCTTAAACGTCGTTTTACAAATACGGTCTTCTAAAGAATGGAATGTTATAACGCTAACTCTTCCGCCTGGCTTGACCATCTCAATTGCAGATTCCAACGCTTCTTCAAATACTTTCAATTCATCATTTACCGCAATACGGATCGCTTGGAACACTCGCTTCGCAGGATGTCCACCCGTTCTACGAGCAGGAGCTGGAATACCCTCTTTAATTAGTTCTACTAATTCCCCTGTCGTTTCAATAGCTTTATTCTCACGATACGCTTCAATTTTTCTTGCTATTTGTTTTGAAAATTTCTCTTCGCCATACTGGAAGAAAATTCTTACAAGTTGTTCATATGACCAACTATTTACAACATCATAGGCTGTTAATGGGGCATCTTGATCCATTCGCATATCTAACGGTGCATCATGATGGTAACTAAAGCCACGCTCTGGTGTATCTAATTGCGGGGATGAAACACCTAAATCAAATAAAATACCGTCTACTTCTGTTATACCTAATTCCTGTAGTTTTTCAGATAGGTAACGGAAATTACTCTTTACTGTTATGAACTGCTCACCGTATGAAGAGAATTTTTCTTTCGCATTTTGAATTGCTATCTCATCTTGATCAAACGCGATTAATCTTCCGCCTTCAGTTAATTGGGATAATAAATAAGAACTATGTCCTCCTCCCCCCAGTGTACAATCTACATATGTACCACCTGGCTTTATATCTAAGCCATCTACTGTTTCCTTCAAAAGCACTGTTACGTGATTAAACATTGTTGCACCTACTCTTTTTCCAATTAATTATGTTGAATGTATCTCCTCCTCTAAACGCATATTTCACGACTAGAGAACGAAATACTATGAAAGAACGACTCATTTAACTTGCCTACAAAGGCAGCATACTATACAAATCGCCATTTTCTTTTATTATATACTAAATTTTATCATCTTTTGCGGGAATTTAAATAAAAAACTGTCGAAAAAGATAATAATACGTTTACATTTTGTGCTATTTTGTCATATATTTAAGTATCCTGCATAATTACGATATTAGCTTTTTTAAAATTAATAATTCAGAAAAATTTCACTTCACAGTAAATTCAACGGAATAAAAATAAAATCCTGCTCCTAAGAGCAAGATTCTATAGTTTTATAACGTGATGTTTTCCATTCCAAGAGAACGGTTTTTCCATTACACGATCAACGAAATCTAAACCGAACTGATTTAAATAGTAACATACATTCCACACACGCTCTTGTGGCGCTCCCAATGGGCGTAGTGCAAATTGTATACGACGGAATTTATTTAGTTCCACTTCATGTTTTTTCTCAACATTTCTTTTCAACATTCTTTCCAACAGTTCAATTTGTTCATTAATTTTGAACTCGTTTTTCCCTGCAAACGAACTTAATCCAGGATCTATTTTCTTCACAAACTGTTGTAATGACTTATGAATATCAATTATTTCTTTTTTCGCCTCTTCAAATCGTTCATCTATCGGTTCCTCTATTTGATTAGATAGCCAGTTTTCACGCAACTTATCTACGTTATTTAAAAACGGGTCACTCTCTTGCAATTGTAAATCGTGTAAATCTGTCGCTATATCCCTCTCAATATAAGTAATTGTAATACGAGGAACGACAGGCGGCATTCGGAAGCCGATAGTATGGAAGACTTGTTGTAATTCACTCCAGTAAGCTAATTCCCCTGGACCTCCAATAAACGCCAACGTAGGAAATACATACTCCTGCATAAGAGGGCGCGTTACAACATTATTACTAAAGCGCTCTGGGCTCCTTTCCATCTCTTCAATCAATTCCTCATATGAAAAGGAATACGTCCCATCCTTCCCAACAAACTTCCCTTGATTATCTTCAAGCAACACTCGCTCATTATCAATTTCCATGAATATATGTACTGCATTAGACTTTGTTTCAATAATTGGCTTATATCCTAATTCTTTAATTACTTCCTGTTGGTTATGAAGCCCCTCTTGCACTTCTTTATACTTACTTACAATTTGTTTAAAAAACGGCACTTCTAATTTTCTTAATTCAGGATGATGCGAATCGACAAGAATTAAACCAGAATTCATGAACATTTTCATAATAAGGTGACCAAAGAAATCTACATACGTATTCGATTTCCCTAAAGAATCATCAATAAATCGCAGTACATCCTTTGTAAAATTCGTTTCAGGGTATGTTTTAAAAATTTCTTCAATCCACTTTCTACAGTCTTCCAAAGAAAGCTCAGACTCTGAAGCACTTGCCTTTTTCGGATTACGATCATGAAAAATGGTCTTTTTTATTTTTTTATTCTTCGTTACAAAAGTATGATTAATTTCATCCATATCATGGTCTTCACCAGCAATCCAGAAAACAGGAACAACTTTAACGCCTAAACTTTCTTCCTTTTCCTTCGCAAGCTGTAAAACTGAAATAATTTTATGAATCGTATAAAGTGGCCCAGTTAATAACCCAGCTTGTTGTCCAGCTATAACAACATATGTATCTTCATCTTCAAGCGCTTTTACATTTTGAATGGTAGCTTCTCCCGCTTGTAATTTTGTATTATATTCTAATAAATGCGCTACTAAATCTTGACGGAAAAACTCCCTCTCACGCAAATCTTGTACACGCTGTTTAAAAGCATCTTCTGTTAACATATAATCAAAACACGACTGTATCTCTTTTTTACCGTTCATATAGTCCGCTACAACACCTTGTTGCGGAACAGAGATTTCTTTTATCTCCATATAATTCTTCCTTTCGTATCCTGTTCTCTCACCAATCCACATTGTAGTCAATGTTTCACGTAAAAGCAAAGAATTACACTTATACTTTTACTTCTAACCCTTTTATTGCATCGAACAAAAATTGAAGTGTCGGAACGGATCGTTGCTGTTTCTTAGCTTCTTCTAATACATATCCAACAATCGCACCAATCTCTGTTTGTCTATTCGCCCTTACATCTGCCAGCATAGATGATGTATTATGAGATGTTCTTTCACATACATGACGTACCATTTCCCATACCATTTCTTTTTCTTCTTTAACGAGAAAAACGACTTCGTGGAATACTTGCTCCATCATCTGGTAAAAAAACGGGTTCGTGATCAATTCTCCGTTCTTGACCTGTAATAATGCCGTCAATGGATTGATACATACATTCACTACTAATTTTTTGTGCATAACATCCTTCCAATTATCTTCTATTCGAATTGGAAAATGCGGAAAAGGAAAGCAATTAAATATTTTTTCAAAATGTATAGACCGACCGCGCACGATTCCAAACTTCGTTACACCTATCCCTGTATGATAAACGGTATGTCTTTCTTCTTTTTTCGCACCATGCTCTACAATTCCAACTGCAATATTTTCATTCTCTATTTTCTGCATAGCATGAAGGTGTGACATTCCGTTTTGCAAAAAGACTACTGAGGATTTCCCTCGCACAAAAGGTAGTATGTCAGTTATATGATATTGCTTAACAGCAATAAATATATAATCTAGCTGCTGGTCTAGCATGCTTTCTATTGGTAATACTGGCGGGAATACCGTTTCACGTTTCCCCTCCCTAATACAAGTTACACCCGTTATATTTAATTCGTCAGCCTGCTTAGCTGTCCTTGTAAACAACGTAACATCTTGATTACTTTTTTGTAAATAAAATGTATACAATAGACCAATAGCTCCCGGTCCCACAACTCCAATTTTCATTTTCACACAAGGAACTCATTTGAACACGATACATAAGTCCCTTTTCCCCTCCTCTTTTATTCCGCGAATCCCCGATTCATACGGAATCATAATTAACTAAAGATGATCAAATGCCACCCCTTCTTTCAATATGTATATACTACTTATTACTATGCTTCTACTCTTAGTTTAGCAAATCCTCAAAAAAATAATAAAAGAAATACACTATCATCTTCATAAAAATAAAAAAATGAGTTATAATATTATTATAAATATTTTCACTTTTCTGCATTCAATGAGACAAAAAGGATGTGATGTTATGGGATTCCCAAAAGTTGAGCGCTTGCTCATCAATTATAAAACATTAGACGAGTTTAAAAAATTTAAAGGCTGCGGAGCTCAAGAACTATCCATGTTAGAAGAATTACAAGCAAACATTATTGAAAACAATAGTGAATCTCCATTTTACGGTATTTATTACGGCGGATCACTCATTGCACGTATGAGTCTATACATGAAAAGGAACGGCGGGGAACCATTCGAAATTACAGGTACTTACCTAGAACTTTATAAACTTGAAGTATTACCAACTTTCCAAAAACAAGGATTCGGAGAAATGCTTGTAAATTATGCGAAGGGACTGCAGTTCCCAATTAAAACGATCGCACGTATCCATTCAGCTGGTTTTTGGGATAAATTAAATTTCCAACCTGTGTCAGTACCTGATGGTGATTTTTACGTTTGGCACCCAGAAACAAATTTGAATACGGTTACAAACGAAGAGTCTGCATAAGAAATAAAAAAACAGCTACATAGCAGCTGTTTTTTTATTTCTTTAACTTCTCTAATTTCCCATTCGAACGAGCGCTATTTCTTTCCGCTACCATTACACTTCTTTTTTGATCGATATAATCAAGCAATGTTCTATATTCTTCCTCATATACTGATAATCGCTCCAACAGGCTCTCTTTCTCTGTTTGTAACGATTCAATTTGCTGTTGCAACACCACTAAAGAGTTTTCATCTTTATAATTTTGCAAGAAATCAATAACATCATTCAATGTAATTGACGTAGGTTCTAATACCTTCGTCTCTTTCACTTCATAATTTTCCACTTTACGCAGTTGCTTCGCTTCTTCAATACGTTCTTTGTATTGCTTTCTAACGTAAGAATTCCATCTAAAGCCACATGCTGCTGGTGTACGAGATAAATGTCTTCCCACTTCTTTAAAGGCAGATAATTGCGTTCCACCTTCTCGAATATGCCGGAGTACTACTTCTGCCAGAAGCAAATCTTCATCATCAGTCCAAGCATCTTGTCTTGTTGTCGCCATCTCTCTAGTCCTCCCTATGCATTTTTTATTAAACATATGCAGTTACTAGAAAAGATAGAATACAACAAATGAAGAATAAGACAAAAAAAATAAACGTAGAAGATATCTTCTACGTTTATTTTCCCGCAATTACTTGCTGATTACTTCTTTACCTTTGTAAGTACCGCATGCTTTACATACACGGTGAGCTAATTTCGCTTCACCACAGCTTGGGCACTCTACCATACCAGGTACTGATAATTTGAAATGCGTACGACGCTTTCTTTTTACTGTTTTAGAAGTTCTTCTAAAAGGTACAGCCATTCTTCCCACCTCCTTAAAAGAAATAGTTATTTTCATATGAAGGCCTGAACCAGTCTTCCGATTATTTGTCAAAAAACTTTGCAAGTCCTGCCAATCTTGGATCAACAGGCTTTTCTTTGTCTTCTTCCGAAATCACTTGCCAGTCTTGACCTTGCGTCGGTGCTCCACCAGAAACATCATCACTGAAAATTTGCATTGGAATCTCCAAAAGTATATTTTCCTTGATTACGGGCAGTAAGTCAAGTACTTCTCCTTCTAAACAATGAATTTCAGCTTCAGTTTCAAATTCTTCTTGTGAAGTTTGGAACACCTCAGTTGTTTTAATGTCAAATGGTAATGTCACATCTACTAAAGAGCGAGAACATGGTAAAACCATGCTTCCAGTTATATGTAGATGGAACGTAAACTTACCGGAGCCAAAATCAACTCTTCCTGTTACGTGAACAGGATTAATTTCACGAATATCTTTCTCGACCTCTTTTAGCTCACTTACATCTACCATCTCATCCAATGTCAATCCTTTATTTCTCAATTTATTCAATTGATGGATGGACCATTTCATATCATATCACCTCAAGGCAACAAACAAAATTATAGCTAGCCATTTTATATTTGTCAATGTTTTTTCTTTACACTATAATGAAGTCATCATAGTAAATAATATATAGAGTATCACGTTTTTCAAAAAGATGCTACATCGAAAGGAGAGATTACCATAAAAGCCAGTGGTATTGTTGTTGAATATAACCCTTTTCATAACGGTCATGCTTATCATGTGCAACAAACAAAAAAGTTAACACACTCTGATATTACAATCGCTGTTATGAGTGGCCCTTTTTTACAACGTGGTGAGCCAGCACTCGTATCCAAATGGTATCGTACCAAAATGGCCTTAGCATGCGGTGTAGACCTCGTTGTAGAGCTTCCTTATGCCTTTTCAACGCAAAAGGCCGAAACCTTTGCAAATGGCGCTATTTCTATTTTAAACGCCCTACACGTTTCTGAAATTTGTTTCGGCAGTGAAGATGGACAAATCGAAAATTTTTATAACACCATCTCTGTGCAGAAAAATGAAGAAGAGACTTTTAATCGTCTTGTAAAGCGATTTATGAACGCAGGTAATAGTTACGCAAAAGCTACATCTGAAGCTTTCCTACACATTTTATCTTCTGAAAAAAATATAGACATGTCACAACCAAATAACATTTTAGGCTTCCAATACATAAAAGCAATTCTAATGCAAAATAGTTCTATGCAAGCACAAACGATAAAAAGATTCGCATCTCATTATCATGATGAAACATTTAACGACCAACATATTGCAAGCGCAACGAGTATTCGCAAACAACTTTTTAGTGAAAATAGTTCCTTTACAGAAATTGAGCCTTTCATCCCAAAAGCGACTGCTTCTCTTTTAGCAAGTTATAAACAAAACTACGGGACATTACATAATTGGGAACAATACTTTTCATTTTTTAAATACAAACTTATGACAATGTCTCCAGAAGACTTACGACATATATATGAAATTGAGGAAGGTTTAGAGCATCGTATTTTATCAAAAATACAAACCAGTTCCTCCTTCCATTCATTCATGGAAGCGTTAAAAACGAAACGTTATACGTGGACTAGATTACAAAGAGCTTGTACACATATTTTAACAAATACAACAAAAGAAGAAATACATTGCACAAATATAGAGCAACATGCACCATACATTCGTCTATTAGGCATGTCACAAAAAGGACAAACGTACCTTTCAAAAAACAAGAAAAAAATAGAGCTTCCAATCCTTACCCATACAAAAACATTTGACCATCCTACTTTACACATAGATCGAAAAGCCAATTCTGTATATTTCTCCATCATACAAGAACCATTACGAACACAACTACTAAAACAAGATGCAACACATCACCCAATTCGTTACGATGAAACAACTGCAAAATTCCTATAAAAAAAATCTCTCTGAAAAAGAGAGATTTTTTTATTTATTGCCCATTTTTTCCAAATACATTAATGCATCATCCAACGTATCAACTGGCACAACTTTCATTTTCGTTTTAATATCTTTCGCAGCCTCAAGTGCATCTTTATAATTCGATTTCTCCGCACCTTTTTCATTTGGTGCAAAGAACACTTCAGCACCAGCATCACTTGCAGCAACCACTTTTTGCTGAATACCGCCAATCGGGCCAACTTCTCCCTTTTCATTGATCGTCCCTGTTCCAGCTATTTCATGCCCTCTTGTTAAATCATCTTCCACCAGTTGATTATATATTTCTAATGTAAACATTAGGCCTGCCGATGGTCCGCCTATTTCATGAGAGTCAATTTTCACTTTCGGATCTACCACTAATTCTCTTTCCGTAACGATAGAAACACCTATACCAACACGTCCATTTCCATTCGGAATAGTCTTTACATTTAAATTTTCTTTTAACTGTTTCCCATCCCTCTTGTACTCAATATTTACTGTATCTCCTTCTTTTTTCCCTGTCATATATTCAATAAATTGTTCTGTCTTTTCAAATGTTTTTCCGTCGACGGCAATGATAACATCTCCAAGTTTAAGCTTTCCTTCTGAAGGCATCCCTTTCGCTACACCAGCAACCAACACACCTTTATTTTCAAAAGAAACAGTACGATTTGCACGTTTATAAGCATTATAAATCGCTGCATTTTGCGAATCTTTCATCGCATAATTTTGGCGAAATTGATATTCTTCATCACTTTCACCTTTTTGCAATATTTCTTCCGCTTTTGAAATATGTGTATATTTATTAAACTGTGCCGCTATTAAATTCACTACATTTGCCGGTCCCATTGAAACCGTAACAAGCATAAAATCACCTGATTCTTTTGTTCCCCCTTCAACTTGAACGTAAGGCTCTAATTTGGCAGCCATTCCTGGTTTCGTTACATAATACGGCAGGCGTACATAAACAAGTAACATTGCCAATATAACCCCTATTAAAATTGCATATATAAACCGAAAACGCTTAAACATTATGTTTCTCCTTCCACTGCTCAATTAATAAATGAATATTTGCAACATGCTTTTCCGCTTCTACCTCTCCAACTCGAATAATGTCTTCAATGTTTGTAAAAGCCCGGGAACTAAATTGTTCTACAGCTGGTCGCATCATTAAATCAGATGCAATTTGCCGATTTATCACAAGCTCATGTTGCATAATTTCAATACTCTGCATAATTACATCATAAATAGACGTAACCTCTCCATTTA
This sequence comes from Bacillus sp. BSL6, assembly GCF_052928345.1. Classification (NCBI taxonomy): domain Bacteria; kingdom Bacillati; phylum Bacillota; class Bacilli; order Caryophanales; family Bacillaceae; genus Bacillus; species Bacillus sp. BSL6. The sequence continues at coordinate 871,550 of NZ_JAVGCW010000001.1, read as the reverse complement.
CTTTAATCGGGGATACATCAACAGCAATGACAATATCGGCACCTAACTCTTTCACAACCGATACTGGGATGCGATCAATTACTCCGCCATCTACCAATAATCGTCCATCTATTTTCTCTGGCACAAACACTCCAGGTACAGAAATACTTGCTCTCACCGCCTCTGCAACTGGACCACTTGTAAAAACTACTTTTTCCCCCTTTAAGATATCAGTAGCCACAACAGCCGTCGGGATATCTAATTCTTCTAAATTTTTATTATATGTAAACATTTTAATCATATCTTTGACACGTTTTCCAGAAATAAATCCCATTTTCGGAACCGTAAAATCTAAATAATATTTCCTCTTAAAAACATTTGCCAGTTTATACAGTCTTTCAACGTTTGAACTAGCCGCATAAAATGTACCTACTAAAGCCCCCATACTACTTCCTGCAATCATATGAATCGGTATATCATTTTCCCTTAAAACCTTTATAACACCAATATGAGCAAAACCTTTTGCGCCCCCAGATCCAAGAGCTAAGCCAATTTTCGGTTCTTTCACTTTTCTCACCCTTTAATTTTTTTCGTTCCTTTTTCATACTTATGGTCTAAATTCACTACGTATCCACGTATACTGAAATGAACGTTTTTTGGGACAAAGGGGGATTTACTTACATGTATGAAAAATGGAAAACGGCTTTCCTTACCATATCAACACTTTTTTTAACCTTTTCTCTTGTACTCCACCCCCAAGCTGCTTTACAAGCTTCCATTCGAGGGTTAAATATATGGTGGGAAGTTGTATTCCCTTCACTTTTACCGTTTTTCATCATTGCCGAACTTCTCATTAGTATTGGTGTTGTAAAATTTATAGGCGTTATATTAGAACCACTTATGCGACCACTTTTCCGCGTTCCAGGAATAGGCGGATTTGTTTGGGCAATGGGAATGGCTTCAGGCTTTCCCGCTGGCGCCAAATTAAGCGCTAGACTGCGCAAAAGCAATCAGCTAACACAAATTGAAGCAGAGCGCCTCGTATCTTTTACAAACTCATCCAATCCACTTTTTATTTTTGGCGCTGTTTCTATCGGTTTTTTCAATAATCCGAAATTAGGAATCGTATTAGCTGCTGCACATTATGTAAGTAATTTTGCTGTCGGGTTACTGATGCGTTTTTATGGCAATAACAACAGTTCCACGCATGATAAACATGTTACTAAAAAACACCCTTTTCAAAACCCTTTTTCAATTCTACACGAGACACGTATGCAAGAAAAAAGACCAATAGGAAAATTACTTGGGGACGCTATTGTTTCTTCTATTCAAACGCTACTTATGATTGGTGGATTTATTATTTTATTCTCTGTTTTAAATAAAATGATTACTGTATTTCATATTACAGCAGCCCTTTCTTTTATTATGCAACATATTTTATCATTCTTCCAACTAACTACTGAATTTAGTATCCCAATATTATCTGGCATGTTTGAAATGACACTTGGAAGCCAAATGATTAGTCAAATAACTGAAACACCCCTCCTGCAGCAAGCTATGGTAACAAGCTTTATTTTAGCATTTAGCGGCCTTTCTATTCAGGCACAAGTCGCTAGCATATTAGCTGAAACAGACATTAGATTTAAGCCCTATTTTTTCGCACGAATTATCCAAAGTATTCTTGCCCCTATTTTTACTTTTATATTTTGGAAACCATTTTATGAAAAAGTAAGCTCTTTTTCACCTATGCAAAAAGATATCCCTGTCTTTTTATCGAATCATTCTTCTATTCTGCATGAATTTTGGACATCTTTTATACACTACGGACCGATATTTACATTATTTTGCTTATATGTATATGTCATCTTATTATTCTTTCGGAGCAACAAAGAAAAACCCCGTTCACTTTAACGGGGTTTGAAACTTTTCTTTTAAAGCACGTTCTACAACAGGAGGTACAAGATCTACTACACTTCCTCCATATCTCGCAACTTCTTTCACAATGCTCGAGCTTAAAAATGAGTATTGATTGTTTGTCATAATAAAAAAGGTTTCAATGTTTTCATCTAACTTTCGATTCATAGAAGTAATTTGCATCTCATATTCAAAATCAGAAACTGCTCGTAATCCACGTAAAATCGCGTTCGCATTACGCATTTTTGCATACTCAACTAGTAGTCCACTATGTGAATCTACTTTGACATTAGGAATATCCTTTGTTGCTTCTCGAATTAAATCTAAACGCTCTTCCACTGAAAAGAACGGTTTTTTTGACGAGTTGTTTAAAACTACTACGTATACCTCGTCAAATACTTTTGCTCCCCTTTTAATAATATCCAGATGCCCAAGGGTAATTGGATCAAAACTGCCCGAAGAAATAGCTATACTTGTCATTCCGTCCCCTCACCTTCATACTTATAAATCGATATCGCTGTAATGCCATAATTTTCAGCTCGCACTTTTACAAGTCTTCCTATAGCCTCAGGTAAAACTACATCATTACCATGCTCCGCCATAATTAAACCATCGTTATGTAGTAATCCATGTTGATCCATTACACTAATTAAAGATACAATTTTTTGATCTTTATATGGAGGATCAATTAATATAAGATCAAATGATATTTCACGTTTTATAAGTGCTTTTATCGCACGTTCTGCATCATTCCGATATACTTCAGCTTGTTCCTGTATTCTACAACTTTCTAAATTTTGATGGATTACCTTTATCGCTTTATTGTCTCGATCAACAAAAATTGCTTTATCAATCCCTCTACTTATAGCTTCGATTCCAAGACCACCGCTACCACCAAATAAATCAAGAGCGACACCCCCATCAAAATAAGGGCCTATCATATTAAAAATGGATTCTTTTACTTTATCAGTCGTTGGACGTGTTGTATTACCTGGCACCGCTTTAAGTGGGTGTCCTTTACATTTTCCTGAAACTACTCTCATCTGTTGTCACTACCTTTATTTCAATCTATCGAGCAATTATAGAAAGCCTTTCTCCATTCGGTAACCGCTACCAAACTTTACGATTCCATTCATCTTCCAACGAAGACTAGAAGAACTTAGCTTAAAATAACCGCTCTGCATTTTTATGTATTCATCTCACCATTCGCTAACACGAACTATTCGTTTCACTTTATCTTTTTTATCCTATCATAAAATAAAAAAAAGAAAAATAAAAAGCCCAACATAAAATTTAATTTCATCATGTATATCTTCATTTAGATTGGACATAAATAACTATAACAACATCACCTTCGATGTTGTTGCCAACCGCGGAGAAGACTTACGTTTCCCCATAAGTTCTTCCTCCGGTTTCTCCTCTCCCTTTGCCTTCTTACTAGTACATGCTAGTATAAGAAGGGCCCTGCTTTGCAGGGTTTTTTTTCTTTGTCTACTTTTCATTTAAAAAGTGAGATGGTACAGTAAAAGAAAGAGGAGGAAAAGATATGATTCAACGCTTTATAGAACTCGGAGAGGGCTACTCTGATTTATATGAATTACTTGAAATTGCCAAAGCAAATCAAGAACGTATAACACATATGTTACAATTTGAAACAATTAAAAATGAAAAAAAAGTGTGCTCACTTGTTGTAATATTAAAACCAACTACTACTGGTGATTTCCAACCATTATACATATGTCGTGAAGGCATTCCTGTACTTGAAAATAAAAAAAGTAAACGCGTCATTTTATTTGAAGAAACGGCAGAACAACTTGGAAAAAAAGTGACTACCTTTACGGTAAAACCATCCACAACTTTCCCAGAAAAAGAACTGTTTTTCAATCATTTAATTGGTATTTTACGAATGAATAATTTTATTCCTCCAATGAAATAATGTGTTATTTCAAATAAAAAATCCCCTGTTAAAATTAGCAGGGGATTTTTTCTATTAGCTATAATCGTATTCTTTTGCCCGATCAGGACGTGAATTTTCAAATTCCGTTTTTAAATACGGGCGGTACGACTGTTCTATCTTTTTCACAAAAGGAAGTTTGTTCAACTTTTGCATCATATGCTCAATTTGTTCCATATCACAATATACTACTGCATATTTTAAACGTTTTGATATGTAATGTATGTTACCATATTTTCTTAAAATCTTGGCATGTTTCAATGAATGTAAATAAACAATCATACTTTGTCGTTGCCCGAACATAATCTTCTCCATCTTCTCCTTTTAAAAACATATATTTTATATTTTATGAAAACCAATCAGAAATTTATGACATTACAGGACAAACTCTGTATACGTTTTCTTCTATCTTCTAAAAAACGGGGTGATTTACCCCGTTTTTTTACAACCGCAACCTCCGCCGGTACCACAACCGCCACCACAGCCACCAGCATCAAAAAATGGATTTCCTGTTGGAACTTTGATGGAAGAGGACACCTCAGAACCGATTGCTACACTAACTTCATCTAACAACTTTTGTAAAGCTGTTTCTACTCGTTTAAAAGCTGCAATCTTATCATGTAAATCTACAGAACGCTTCAATTCCCTCATTTTCGTCGAAACGAAAGTATAGTCAGGATGATATTTACCGAAACGTTGCACTTCCTCATATCGTTCTTTCATCGCTGTAAATTGCTGAATTAACGTCTGAACTTCCATATCTTCATGCAAGTCTTTATAACATTTACGGTAATCTTCTGCTATATCTGAACAGATGATCGCTTTTGCAAGCTGCTCTGCCTTATCTAATATTAATACGCTTTCTAGCGTCGCTACAATCATGAGAGACACCTCCGAGTATTTATCATACCACATTTAGAATAGAACTACTAATTGAAGTGTCTCACTAAACAGAAAGATATCATTCTAACTATTTTTTAATAATTTCAGTACACATTTATACATTAATATGTTCCGCAATGTTGTATTTAACAACATCCCACTTCCCACTATTTTCATTCACATAACTAATACATGCGTTTTTTAACGGTGTCTTAAACGAAATATCTTCCGGAGCAATTGCATGTAAAATTGCTTTTATCGCATGAGAATGGGCTACAATAATAATACGTTTGCCAGAATGAGTTTCTGCAACATCTTTTACCGCAGCAAAACAACGAGCTACAATTTCTTCATCTTGCTCCATACCTTCTACTTTACCTTCTGCAATTAATTCCCTAACAGTCGCAACTGGCTTCCCAGAAGCTTCACCAAAATTACGTTCAACAAATCGCTCATCTAATAAAATTGATTGTAATCCAGTTGCCTCTGCAATTTCCTTAGCTGTTTCTTGCGCTCTAATTAATGGGCTACTTATAATTATATCCCATGCCTCCGCTTGCAAAGCAGCTGCACTTTGACTCGCTTGCTTCTTCCCCACTTCATTAAGCGGAATATCTTCACGTCCCTGAATAATCTCTTGAAAATTCCAATCAGTTTGTCCATGTCGTACTAAACAAATTTCCGTCATGCTCATGCTGCAACTCCTTTTTAAATAATCCGCTTCTATTGTATCAAAAGTTCTGCATGACGGACATAGTTTTCCCTTCCAATTATGTTGCATTTTGCTGCTTCATATACTGAAACATATCAATCATAATGGAAGCAACTGCCAATTGATTTTGAAATTTCTCAACTTTATCTGGTATCGTTTTTTTGAAATGTTGCATAGCTGCTAACTCAAATGCCTCTTTTTCTTCAGGGTTTCGCGTTAGTTTTCTATACCAGTAAGGTTGCTCCCTAATATAGCGAGATAAATCCTCATCAGCCTTTATAAACTCCATAATTTCTGCTCTCATCCGCTTTCCTCCTAATCCTTCTGAAAGAAAAATGGATTATTTTCGGAAGTACTCTCTTCTTGCTGCGTACGTTTTCCTTGAAATTGTTGAAAAACTTGTTGCACACTCCCAATAGCACTCGTCACATTGGCTAAATGATGTTGCATTTGTTCCACGTCTAACTTTTTAAAGAAAGAAAGCATTTGTCCCATCACATCAGCAGTTTTTTCCTCTTCAGTTCGAGTGTCCTTTTCTTTTCCATTTTCTTTTTTCTTTTCTTTTACCGAAGAAAAAGCAGGCGCTCCATCCGGTCTAAAAGTTGCCCATATTGGATCTTCTTCACCAAGTAAGTACCATTCCTCATAAAACTGTTGCCAAGTTTTATGACCACTTCGAACTTCATGAACCATTTTAGGGTGATGGTTTACAAACTCTTTAAACTGTTGAACCGATGGATGTAACGGTCCTTTTGTTGTCGGCATAATCCTCACCTCTTCATGTATATCTACTATATAATAAGAAAAAAAAGGCGCATGGTTCGCCTATTTTTAGACGATTCATGCACCTTTTTATCCTACTATTTGCATAGGGGAAGATTCCCATCCACAATTTACAGTTTCATTTTATTTCCGAATAAAATTTTGTGTATAAAACTTATCGTATACGCCAACACCTAATCCTGTAAATTGTTCATTCAATAAATTTTTTCGATGTCCCTCACTATTTAACCAACCTTGCAATGCCGCAACCCCATCACTATGTTGCGCCGCTATGTTCTCACCGGCAAGTTGAAATCCTACTTTCCCGCGCTGTAAACGATCTCCTAACGTACCTAATGTAGGTGAATCGTGTGAAAAGTAATTATTATCCTTCATATCTTTACTATGACCGATTGCCACCTCTGCCGTTTGTTGGTCCCACGCTAATAACGGTAAATTATGACGGCTTCGAATAATATTTGTTAAATCAAAAATTTGTTGCATATTCCCATTCTCTATTTGTTTCATTTTATCTGGAGTTAATGGTTGTTCTGCTAATAATTCACCCGAATAAACGAGCTGATACGGTCTTTGACGCAATAACGTTTCGTCATCCATATAACGAACACCGACAAGCTCATGCGTAAAATGATCAAAATATAATTGTGCCCAACCATCTTCTACTGGTACTAATGGTTGTTCCATCACTTCGGTATCAGATAACTCAAATTGATAACTATTCTTTCCTCTTTTTAACGAAATCTCATGAGAAAGTGGATTCTTTTTATACACATCTTCATACTTTTCATTTATATAATAAGGTGGCACCTTAACTTGCTCACCAGCGACATACGCCGTTACAATTTTACGTTCAGCAACCCCAAATTGAACATACTGAGCTAAATCTTGATTGTATACCCACCATTCATATCCGTAAGCAGATGGTTCTATTCGAGAAGGTTCGCCCCATTTTGCTAATAAATTTTCAGAGTCTCCACCAATCATATTTAAAACCGTATCAGAAGAGTCTTCATTTACTTGTTTTTTCTTTTTCACAATTTTATTTTCTTGCTTTGATTGAGATGGGGTTAATATATATTGTGAAACGAGTAATTTCCCGTATAAATCAACAGCTAAAATTAAAATTGTAATCATTACGATACGCAATAATTTCTTCAATCGATATACCTCCTGCAAAAAACATAAAATTGAGATATACACAAATCCTTTTCTTTCCTTTTTTTGTGTGTACCGTACTCTTTTCACTATATCATATTTTCGCAAAAAAAGTCTGGATTATCCCTTTTCTCTCAATATGAATTGCACTTTCTTACTATTCATACTATTATAAAAATAATGGTGTAACATTAAAAAAGGAGGTATTTTATGCAATTTACAAATACGAAATTTAATGGGGCAGTCGTTGATTTAACACTATTAACAGAGATTATGGAAAAGAACCATTTTGTACTTGCTGGACAGTGGGATTATGAACGAGTTACATACGATTATAAATTCGAAATATTAAACGATGTTTATTATTTACGTGTACAAGGTTTAGCTATTGAAGGTGACATTGGCAGCAGACACGCTGAAATAAAGCTACTCCCTCCCTTATTAGGTAAACATTATTATCCTCACGGCGTTGAATATGGTGATGGTGAAACTTTCCCAACGAATGTAATTCAAAAAAGCGAACAACTCCTACAAAATATCGAAAAAGAGTTAAAAGAATTCCAAATTATTGAGTAAATAGAACAAGCGCATCAATATGATGCGCTTGTTCTATTTATCTTACTTAAGAATGAATCGTCTTTTTGACTGGATACCCATAAATAGTTCCATCCTTTACTTTAATCTCATCTTCCCAAGGAACCTTATATTTACCTTCAGCTAAATCTTTTACAAACGTATATGGGTTTTCTTTCACCCCACCAGGAGTCGCTACATATCCCCTTGAACCTAAATTATATATATTATTTTCGAGACCCCATCCTAATCTAGCTTGATCTGCTAACTCTGGATATACTTCCGCAGTAACAATCTCCCAAGGATTTCGGTGTCCCTGCACTAAAGTAGTCCCATCAAAATTACATACTTGTCCTTCACCAAAATAATAAAATACACCATCATAACCGGCTAAGTTCACCGACAATGTATACATTAAATTTTGCCATGCATTCGAACGATTAGTTAACATCCATTGTTCACTAACTTGTGTGCTATATCCAGAAATACGAATCAAGACATTTGCACCTTTATAAGCTGCTTCACGAGCTACTTCAGGAAACATACCATCATGACAAATACAAACAGCTAATTTACTTCCTCCTGGTCCATCACAAACAGGTAAACCTAAATCTCCAGCCTTCCAAGGTTCAACTGGCACCCAAGGATTTAGCTTACGATACTTCAAAATCATTTCACCTTGTGGATCAATAATTATTGCTGTATTATACGGTTCTCCACCATCAGGATTTCTTTCCATTATAGAAAAAACACCATATACTTCAGACTCTTTACATGCCTCAGCAAACAAGTCTGTTTCTGGCCCAGGGACCGTACATAAAAACTCTTCTGTAGTCCATTTTTTTGTATTAAGCCCTTGCGTACTATATTCTGGAAATACTATCAATTCCAATCCAGGATACCCTGCTTTAGTTGAATGAATTGTTTTTATGATCTGTTTAATTTGTTTATCAATGTCTGCACGTGACTCTACTACCGGTACTGGATATTGTATTAATGCTGCTAAAAAACCACTAATTGGCTTTACCATACTTCCACTACTACCCATTTAAATTCCCCCTTAAAATAGTCCTTGTTTTATTAAAGATAACAATATAAATTTGTAACTCTCTAAAAAACTTGTACTACACATGGAATTATTATGCATTAAAGCTAGTAGTAAATCTTATATCCACTTTTAGTACATGCCTACACTAACTTAACATAAATAATTAGAAAATTCAATCTATTAAAGTTTAGTAAAACTAAAAAAGTGTATGGAAACCCATACACTTTTTTACTTCGTTTGTAAATACGGCGGCAATTGTTGTAACTGCTCTTTATCCTTTTCACGCTCTCGACGCGCCCATCGAAAGAACACATAACCAATAATTGTACCGTACACTATTTCCTGGACAATTTTCATAATGATGCCGCCTGTTTGTTGGTCTTGTACGATCGGCATCCAGTGTAAAAATTCTGGTCCAGTTATATTTAAATCAGATAAAGTTCCCGCTGGTACACATAGTTCCATCGCCTTCATCCAAGCAGCCGGATCCGTATACGTTGCAAACAACGGCGCCGTTGCAAAAATAATTAACGCACAAGCTGGCGTTAATAATATACCGTTAGCAAACATATAACCAAGTTTCTTTATATCACTTAACGTTTGATATTCTGGTAATGGATTTAGCATCGGCCACCACATCATGATTGCCGTAAAGAACAATATAGCGAGACAGATAGGATGAGCAATTTGACTTTGTTTTACTGCATCAAAAACAACTGGTAAATGATAAAAAGAAAACAGGCCATTAAATACAAACAATGCAATAAGTGGCTTAGCAAATATCTTTAATATAATTTGAACGAACTTAAAAGAAGTAATATAACGATATAACCAAACTGGTATACCAAGCAACAACAAAGGCGGAACGGCAATATACATAACTGCCATTTCAAACATATGTGCACTAAATATAATATGACCAATTAAATCAATAGGCCCTCCCTTTACAAAATACAAAAGAACAATTCCAGTCGTAAAATAAAAAACTTGCTTCTTACTTACCTTTGTCGCATGTTCAAATCGCATTCTATACGGCCCAATAATTAAAAAATATCCAATGAGGATCGAAAGCATAAATAATAAAAAGATTGGACTCCATAGCGCTTGAAAACCAAATATCCACAAGTTACTCATTTTCACACCTACCTTCTTAAGGTTATCCGTTCACATAACATGAAGAGGGAGCTGTGTCAACACAAGCTCCCTTATTCTTCACTTTTCAAATCCACACAATTGTCATAAAAGCTAAAATTGTAATTAATCCGATCAACAGACCAGAATAAAGAAAGAAACTTGCCGCTTCATGTCCTTTATGACTCATATGCATAAAATAATACAATTGAAAAATTACTTGTACCACCGCTAATAGTAAAATAAATGGTACTGAAAAAGTCGGACTAAAAGTTTTCGGATATGCTACCGCTGCAAATGCAACTAATGTTAAAAAAATCATTAATGCAAATGTAATAACTTGATGCTTCATTTCCTCCGCACTTTTTCTTTTCCGATAAACAAGATCAACTTTAGGATTATTCGTTTGCTTTATCGCCATTGTTTATCCCACCATTCCCATTAAATATACTACAGTGAAAATAAACACCCAAACTACGTCAATAAAGTGCCAATAAATCGATGCAACATAAAACTTCGGTGCATTGTATAAATTTAGACCTCTCTTCGCATTCCTAAAGATTAATGTTAAAATCCAACACAATCCAAACAATACGTGGAGTCCATGTGTACCAACAAGAGCATAAAACGCGGAACCAAATGCGCTACTTCTCATAGTATGCTTAAATTCATGCGTATAATGATAAAACTCATATATCTCAAATCCTAAAAACCCTAAACCTAGCAGCACTGTTACTAGTAGCCAAAGTTGCATTTTCTTAAAATTAAAGTTTTTCATATGATACATCGCATATACGCTCGTTAAGCTACTCGTTAATAAAAGCATCGTCATAATGAAAACGAGTGGCATTTGGAACATCTCTTGAGATGTTGGTCCGCCATTTGTAGAATTCTTTAACGCTAAATATGTGCCAAATAAGGAAGCGAACAATACTGTTTCGCCTCCAAGAAATAACCAAAAACCGACAAACTTATTTTTCCCCTCAAGGGTTGCTTTTTCAGGCTCTGCTGGAAATGTTTCATTCGTTAATTTTTCATCTACATGCATTACGCCTTGCCCCCCTTATCTTCTAAATCTTCTTTATGAATATGATATCCATGATCATCAATTACTGAACGTAGGAACATTGTACCAAACGTAATAATTAAACCGATAATTGCTACTAATAACCAAAACTTATCTTTTCCACCCTGCATATACATTGCACCAAATGCCGCTATAAACAATCCTAAAGAAATGATAAATGGTGAAAATGATGGATTTGGCATATGAATATCACCCACTGGTTCCGCCGCTGTCATCTCTTTATTCCCTTCACGTTTTTCAATCCAAAACGGATCTAACCCGCGAACAAATGGTAATTGTTTAAAGTTATATTCTGGTGTAGGTGCTGGCATTGTCCATTCTAATGTACGTCCATCCCACGGATCACGACCAGCCTTTTCTTTTGATACTGTTGTTTTAATTACATTGAATAGAAGAACAATCGTTCCAAGAGCCATAAATACCGCTCCAATAGAACTAATCATATTGCCCATTTCCAACCCTTGACCTTCAAGATATGTGTAGTAACGACGTGGCATACCAATTAAGCCAAGGAAATGCTGAATGAAGAACGTTAAATGGAAACCGATAAAGAATAACCAAAATGTTATCTTTCCTAACGTTTCATTCAATACTTTATTAAACATCAGCGGCCAATAATAATGGGCTCCTGCAAGTAAACCAAATACAACACCACCGACAATTACATAATGAAAGTGAGCTACTACGAAATAGTTATCATGAAATTGATAATCAGCTGGTGCAGATGCTAACATAACACCTGTAACTCCTCCCATTACGAATGATGGAATGAAGGCTACTGCCCACATCATCGGTGTCGTAAAACGAATACTTCCGCCCCACATTGTAAAGAGCCAGTTGAATATTTTAATACCGGTCGGAACCGCAATCGCCATTGTTGCAACTGAGAAAATAGCATTTGCAACTGGACCAAGCCCAACAGTAAACATATGATGCGCCCATACCATAAACCCTAAAAATCCAATTAATACTGTCGCAAACACCATCGACGAATAACCAAATAATCGTTTTTTCGAAAACGTCGCGAAAATTTCTGAGAATATTCCGAAAGCTGGGAGTATAAGAATGTATACTTCTGGATGACCGAAAATCCAGAATAAGTGCTCCCATATAATTGTATTCCCGCCCAGTGCTGGATTAAAGAAACTTGTTCCAAATAAGCGGTCTAACATTAAAAGTCCTAATCCTACAGTTAACGGCGGAAAAGCAAATAATATTAATGAAGATGTTACAAATGTCGTCCACGTAAACATCGGCATACGCATATACGTCATCCCTGGCGCACGCATATTAATAATGGTTACAAGGAAGTTAATACCTCCAATTAATGTACCTATACCGGAGATTTGCAAGCCAAGCACATAAAAATCAACACCATGGCCTTTAGAGGCTAAAGCTAAAGATGCATAAGATGTCCATCCTGCATCAGGCGCTCCACCTAAAAACCAACTTAAATTTAAAAATACTCCACCAAAGAAAAATAACCAAAATCCGAGTGAATTCAAAAACGGGAACGCTACATCACGTGCACCAATTTGAAGTGGTACAGCGGCGTTCATAAATGCAAACACGAGTGGCATAGCTGCGAGGAAAATCATTGTTGTACCGTGCATAGTTAATACTTGATTATAAGCATCCCCAACAAGAAAAGCGTTGTTAGGAATCGCTAATTGAAGGCGAATAAATAGAGCTTCTATTCCGCCTACTATAAAAAACAATCCACCTGCAATTAAATAGAGAATGGCAATCTTTTTATGGTCTACTGTCGTTAAATAATCCCATATGACAGCACCCATCCCCTGTTTTTTTGCTACAGAACTCACGTTTTCAACCTCCCCTTCGCGAATAATCCCTCTTTACTTTTCAACTTTTAACGTTTGTAAGTATGCATTTAATGCATCAATTTGATCGTCTGTTAAGTTGCCATATTTACCAGTCATTTTATTTCCTGGTTTCATATTTTCAGGATCTTTCAGCCATTTTTTTAAGTTTTCTTCATTGTTTTCAGCAATGCCGGCAACTGTATCGCGATCCGCAAAGTTTGCTAAGTTTGGTGCGATACGAGCGGAAGGTGGTCTACTATCATTAGATCCAACTGCGTGACAACCAATACAGCTTTTATTAAATATCTCTTGGCCTTCTTGCGCCTTTGTTGAAGCTACTTCTTTCTTCCCATCAATTTTCTTCATATCAGCAAGCCACTTTTTGTACTCGCTTTCATCTAAAGCTTTCACTTTGAATTGCATTAAAGAATGTGATGGGCCGCAAAATTCTGTACAAAAACCATTATAAGTGCCCGATTTATCTGCCTTTAACCACATTTTGTTCACATTATCTGTATTTGTATCCATTTTCCCAGCTAAAGATGGAACCCAAAACGAATGTTTAATATCGGCACCCTTCAAATTCAAATACACTTTCTTACCTGTGGGGATGACTAAATCTTGAGAAGTTACTATCTTTTCTGATTTATAAGAAAATTCCCACCAATAAAGATTCGCTGTTACATCAACAACGATAGTATCTTTATCAATATTCTTTTTCTCCATCGCACTTACATCAGCAAGTTTGAATGTATATGTAACCGTCGGAACAGCTAAGATTAGCAAAAGAATAATCGGAATAACTGTCCATATAATTTCTAGTTTGTGATTCCCTTCAACTTGCTCCGGAATATAATCTTCCTGACCTTTCTTTTGTCGGAAACGCACAATTACATATAAGAAAATAATAGTAACTACTAGTACTACTCCTACCATGATCGCACTTGCTAGTAAGAGCAGATCATATTGCATTTTTGCTACTTCTCCTTGCGGAATTAAAGTAGATTGAAAGGCTTTACCGCATCCCCCTAACAGTAAAGCCAGCAGTGAAACGAACGAAAGCAGTCGCCACTGTTTCTTCATACAAACAACCCCCACTTTCCTTGTGAATTAGATTGTACTTTATAGTTAAGTAAAGTAAATCTCAACGTAAAGAAATCCAATTATGTCGTTGTCTTAGAAGAATGTAACTACAATCATTGATACAAATAAGATTGTTAAATAATTTAGGGAATAAACAAACATTTGCACAGACCATTTGATGTCATCTTTCTTACGGAAGCCATAAAAACCTAAAACGATCCATCCGATGTTAAGCAGTGTTGCAATTACCATAAATGTTATCCCTAGTCCACTCATATAAAATGGTAGTGGTAATAAACATACTGTCCAAATCATAATTTGGCGTTTCGTAATTTCAAATCCATGAACTACAGGAAGCATTGGAATTCCTGCGTTTCGATATTCATCAACACGTTTCATTGCTAATGCAAGGAAATGTGGGATTTGCCAAATAAACATAATTAAAAATAACATCCAAGCAATTGGATGACCTAAAGATGGATCGATTGCTGCCCATCCAATTAAAGGCGGAACTGCACCAGATATACTACCTACAACAGTATTTAGTGTATACTTTCTCTTTGTCCATAAACTATATAGAACAACATATGTGAAAGCACCAATAAATCCCATTAAGACTGCCATTGGTGTTGTTAATAATAAAAATACAAAACCAAGAAGTAATATAACTAGTCCAAATGTAAGTGCAAATCCTGGTTTATACTTTCCAGTAACCGTTGGACGGGTCTTTGTTCTTTCCATTAATGGATCGATGTCTCGATCAATGTAGTTGTTTAAACAACATACCCCTGCCATAACTAATCCAGAACCAACGATTGTAAAGAATAACTTATCCAGATTGTCCATTACACTTAATCCATTAAAGTGTAATGCCAACCAAAATCCTGTAAATACAGTAAGTGTATTTGAGTTTACAATCCCCATTTTAACGAGCGCTTTTAAATCTTGTAACCGAGTTGTTTCCGGTACGCTTGTAACAGCAGACTCATCATGCAGCTCACTTGTTGCATGGTTCATCACTTTAACCCCCTCTTAAAACTTTCATCTTTCTTTTTGCGCCTATTTCAAATTGAAATATTTCGCTTCTATATAGCAATATTATTACAGTAGAAACATTGTTAACCCATTCTACTACTAATCTACGCCCATACTCCAATATATTAAATCATATTTCCCGAACATTTTGTGAAGAAAACATGAACTTTTTGTGTCGAACATAAAAAACTTAATTGTTACTTATCCATATCATAACATGATGTTACCTTCTATAATAAACTTTTTTGTCATATTTAACACGTATTCTCCCCATTTCTTTTCAAAATAGCCTATTTTTCACCTAAAAATTTCCTTATAAACCTTATTTCCACACCCGTTTTCTCTTCCCTGTCTTCCCCCTCCATTTCTTTGCTATTTTATTATTTTTTATATATCATAGGAACTAGCGCGTTTTATTCTATACATAATGGAATGAAAATATTTCGCAATAACTTCATAGCAGAAAGATGGTGAAAGAGATTGCAACGCTTTATTAAATGGTTAGCAGTCATTACGAGTCTTGATTTATTAATAGTTTTATTAGGAGGCGCCTTAGTTACAAAAACAGGCTCTGGCCAAGGATGCGGTAAATCATGGCCACTTTGTAACGGTGAATTTGTTCCATCTAATTTATCAATGGAAACTATTATTGAACTAAGTCATCGCCTTACATCAGGATCAGCAGGAATTCTTGTCACTCTCCTTTGTATTTTGTCCTGGAAATATTATAAACATGTGCGCGAAACAAAAACGTTAGCAATTTTATCCTTCGTATTTTTAGTTGCACAAGCATTAATGGGAGCCGCAGCGGTTGTTTGGGGGCAAATGCCAGCTGTACTTGCTATCCATTTCGGTATTTCCTTAATTTCATTTGCTTCTGTCATTTTATTAACGTGTCTTATCTTTGAAATTGACCAAAAATTTGATGCACGTTCACTTATTATGGACAAAAAAATGAAATTTCATATTTATGGTGTAACAATTTACAGTTATATTGTCGTCTACACAGGGGCTTTAGTACGTCACGAACGAGCTAGCTTAGCCTGTCCAGACTTTCCTTTATGTAGCAAAAATAGACCTATGCCAACTCAATTACATGAATGGGTTCAAATGGGACATAGAGTTGCAGCGATGTTAATTTTCGCTTGGATACTATACGCGATGATTCTCGCTATCCGCCATTACAAACAGCAGCCTGTCGTATACTGGGGATGGATCATCTCATTTATCCTTGTTACACTTCAAGCTATCGTAGGAATTTTAGTCGTATTTACAAATGCTAGTTTATCAATGGCATTATTACATTCCCTATTCATTTCTTGCTTGTTTGCTGTACTATGCTATTTAGTTATGTTAGGTACAAGAAGTAAAGTGAATGCAAAAGAAGCTGCATCAATTTCTAAACAAACAAAATAAATGAAAATACCTTGCCCGAATTGGCAAGGTATTTTTTCGCAATAAAAAAGAGCTGCGTTTCCACAACTCTTTTTTATTTTAGTGATCTAATTCAATGAGTAAGTCACCCGTTTGAATTGCATCTCCATCGTTAACATATACTTTTTTCACTTTACCATTAAACGGCGCTTGAACTGTCGTTTCCATTTTCATCGCTTCTGTAATTGCCATAGAATCGCCTTTTTTCACTTCATCGCCTTCTTTTACAACTACTTTAATAACCGTTCCTGGCATTGTTGCACTAATGTGGTTTGGATTTTCACGGTTTCCTTTCACACGTTGTGCAACTGTCGCTTTCACACTTTCGTCTTTCACAACAATCTCACGTGGTTGACCGTTAAACTCCAAGTAAAGCACACGATTTCCATCTGGCTGAGGCTCTCCAATTGATACTAGTTTAACCATCAATGTTTTACCTTGTTCAATTTCCACATCGATTTCTTCACCAAGTCTCATACCATAGAAGAATGTCGGTGTATCAAGCACAGATACATTTCCATAAATCTCAGCAACTTTTTCGTAATCCATAAATACTTTTGGATATAATGCATATGCAACGACATCAAACATCGTCACTTCGCGTCCAAGTTTATGGAATAGCTCTTCTTTTAACGCGTCGAAATCTACTGGTTCTAATAATTCACCTGGTCTTACTGTTAATGGTTCTTTCCCTTTTAAAATAATTTCTTGTAACTTTTTCGGGAAACCACCATATGGTTGTCCTAAATCTCCAGAGAACATTTCAACAACAGATCCTGGGAAGTCCATAGAATGTCCACGCTCTAAAACATCTTGTTCTGTTAAGTGATTTTGAACCATGAATAATGCCATATCACCAACAACTTTAGATGATGGTGTTACTTTAACAATATCACCAAACATGTCATTCACACGGCGGTACATTACTTTCACTTCATCGAAACGATCGCCTAAGCCAACCGCTTTCGCTTGTTGTTGTAAATTACTATACTGTCCGCCTGGCATTTCGTGCATATATACCTCTGTATGAGGAGCATTCATACCACTTTCAAACGGTGCGTAGTATTTACGTACATCTTCCCAGTAATGAGATAATTTTTCTAATGAATCTATATTAACATCTGGCTGTCTTTCGTTTCCACCTAACGCATAGTATAGCGTGTTCGCACTTGGTTGTGACGTTTGACCAGCCATAGAACTTACTGCTACATCGACAATGTCAACACCTGCTTCAATTGCCTTCGTATACGTTAATATACCATTTCCACTCGTATCGTGTGTGTGCAGGTGAATCGGAATCGATACCGTCTCTTTTAATGCTGAAACTAAATCATATGCTGCATTTGGTTTTAGTAAGCCCGCCATATCTTTAATACCTAAAATGTGGGCTCCTGATGCTTCTAATTCTTTTGCTAGATTTTTATAGTAATTTAAATCATATTTACTACGCAGTGGATCATGAATATCCCCTGTGTAACACATCGTTGCTTCTGCAATTTTACCAGTATCTCGTACAGCATCAATCGCAACTCTCATACCTTCTACCCAGTTTAAGCTATCAAAAATACGGAACACATCAATTCCAGCTTGGGCAGAACACTCCACAAACTTTTGAATTAAATTATCCGGATAGTTTTTGTAACCAACCGCGTTTGAAGAACGAAGTAACATTTGGAATAAAACATTTGGCATTTTTTCACGAAGATCTAGTAATCGTTCCCACGGATCTTCTTTTAAGAAACGATATGCAACATCAAACGTTGCACCGCCCCACATTTCTGCTGAGAATAAGTTCGGTAACATTCTCGCTGTCGGCTCTGCAATTTGGTGTAAATCTTTTGTGCGAATACGCGTTGCAAGTAATGACTGATGCGCATCACGGAATGTTGTATCCGTTAAAAGTACACGTTTTTGATCTTGTACCCATTTTACTAATCCGTCTGCTCCACGCTCATCCAAAATTTGTTTCGTTCCATTTTTGATTGGCTCTGAGTGTAATACATTCGGTATACGAGCATCTGGGAAAATTGGTTTCTCTTTTTTCCCTACTCCTGGGAAGCCATTTACTGTTACTGTCCCGATGTAATTTAACATTTTCGTTCCTCGGTCTTTACGTTTCGAGAACAAGAATAGTTCAGGTGACGCATCAATAAATGAAGTGTCATATTCCCCTGATAAGAAGTTTTTATGTTTTACTACATTCTCTAGGAATGGAATATTCGTTTTAATACCACGGATACGGAATTCTTTTAAGTTACGTTCCATTTTTGCAGCAGCTTGTTCAAAAGTAAGCGCCCATGTTGTAACTTTTACGAGTAAAGAATCATAGTACGGTGTAATAACAGCACCTTGGAAACTATTACCTGTATCAAGACGAACTCCAAAGCCACCACCTGATCGATATGCCATAATTTTTCCTGTATCCGGCATGAAATTATTTAGTGGATCCTCAGTCGTTACACGAGATTGTATTGCAAATCCATGTACAACAACTTCCTCTTGCTTTGGAACACCTACCATTTTACTATGTAATGCATGTCCATCAGCTATTAAAATTTGTGATTGAACGATATCGACTCCTGTAATCATTTCTGTAATTGTATGTTCTACTTGAACACGCGGATTTACTTCAATGAAATAGAAGTTATCATCTTTTACAAGAAATTCAACTGTTCCTGCGTTTAAATAATTTACATTTTTCGTTAATTTCACAGCAGCATCACAAATACGCTGACGCAAATCATCTGAAAGCGACACACTAGGTGCAATTTCTACTACTTTTTGATGACGACGTTGTACAGAACAGTCTCGCTCGTATAAATGAACAACATTGCCCTCTTCATCTGCTAAAATTTGAACTTCTATATGTTTAGGTTTTTCAACGAATTTTTCTACGTATACTTCATCATTACCAAAGGCTGCTTTTGCTTCTGACTTTGCTCGATTATACGATTCTCTTAATTCTTCACTAGTACGTACAATACGCATACCACGACCGCCCCCGCCAAGGGAAGCTTTAATAATAATCGGGTAATCATACTTTTCAGCAAATTTTTCGACTTCTTCTAATGAATCTACTGGCCCATCACTACCAGGAATAACTGGAATTTGTGCTAGCTGCGCTTGTGTTCTTGCTTTTACTTTATCTCCAAACATATCTAAATGCTTACTTTTTGGACCGATAAAGATAATCCCTTCTTCTTCACAACGTTTTGCGAATTGAATATTTTCTGACAAGAAACCATATCCAGGGTGGATTGCATCTACATGATTACTTTTCGCAATCTCAATAATGCCCTCAATATCTAGATAAGCATCAATTGGCTTTTTTCCTTCCCCAACTAAATAGGATTCATCGGCTTTATAACGATGATAAGAACCACTATCCTCTTTAGAATAGATTGCAACTGTTTTTAATCCCAGTTCCGAACAAGCTCGAAACACACGAATTGCAATCTCTCCACGGTTAGCTACCAATACTTTTTGAATACGTTGCAGCTTTGTCATGATTTTCCCCCTCTACTTTCCTACCACTCTAGAGATAAAATATATACACACCATAAAGAGCGTGAAGTTCTTCACTTTCCACATTATATTATACTTAGAAAGCTTCACTTTATTTTTATCCATCATACCTTATTTTTTAACAAATGATAAGTTTTCTGAGCAATTTGTCTCACAAAAATAGTATAGCATACCTCTTCCTTTTCTAACAACTTAATTGTATATCACTTTAATCTAAATGTGATATACCCTTTAACTAAAAGATAAATTAATACATCATATTTAAAACTACTTAAAAATAAAAAAACACATCATGCTCTACAGCACAATGTGTTTTATTTTACAACTACAAGATGCGGTCCACCTTGTTCTCTTTCTTTAACTGTCTCGTTCTGTTGTTTCTCTTGTCGTTTTACATGACTAGCAATATTCAATAATAGCCCCATCGCGAGTAAATTAGCTAATAAGGAACTCCCGCCATAACTAACAAACGGTAAAGGAACTCCCGTAAGTGGTATTAATCCAGACATACCACCGACATTAACAAATGTTTGGACTCCAAACAGACTTGCAATTCCGATAGCTATTAAACTTCCAAATGGATCTGTACACTTTTGTGCAACTCTAAACGCCCGAATAATTATAAGCAATAAACAAATCAAAATGATCGCTACGCCTATAAAACCAAGTTCTTCTGATATAATTGCCATAATAAAATCTGTTTGTGGCTCTGGTAAGTAACCATACTTTTGTATACTATTTCCTAATCCTCTACCATTTAGCCCTCCCGAAGCAATTCCAATAAACGAATTTATTAATTGAAATCCATCCTTTTGTGGATCGCTAAATGGATCAAGAAAAACGGAAAACCGTGCTTTTTGGTACTGACTTAATTTATAACTCCCAAGGAAATACAACGCCGGAGCCCATACTATAGACGTTAACAAGAATCTCTTTATCCACAAATTAACATTAACTCCTGAACAAAGAAACATAATTCCTACTGTTCCCGCAATTAACATATCGGTACCTAAGTCATTTTGCTTTAAAATTAAAAACATAATTAAACCAACACCCAAAAGTACTGGTCCTGATCCTTTAAAAACAGACGTATTCGTTTCTTGCCTCTTCGCAAAGAAATGAGCCAATACGAGAATAACTGTGATCTTAACAAATTCCGCAGGCTGTATTCCAAATATCCATCCATTTGCACCATTTACTGCTTTAGCAAAAAATGCAGCTGCTGCTAATAATGCTACACTAATTCCATAACTCCCCAATAAAAAGATTCGTTTTCTCCACACTTTATATGGGATAATAGCAAGAATTATTAATACTATTGTCCCAGCGGCTAAAGTAATCAATTGTCTTTTAAAAAAGAAATTTGCTGGTTTATCAAATCGCGAAATCGCAACAATGGAACTAGAACTATATACCATTATAACTCCCAGCACACATAAGATAACAAGAGGAAGTAATAATGAATAATCCATTGATTTCCATACTCTTTTCATTTCATTTCCTCTCTCTGTTTCAATTTAATTATTGTTGTATTCCATATGTACATTGATTCTTCCTGCTTTATTATACAAATAAAAAGCTCAAACTTTTTCAGTTTGAGCCCCCTTATTTGAACCCGTTATTGTTGTTTGTTTGTAAATGCTTCATGAAGTGCAGATAACTCACGTTCAAGCTCTCCTAACATTGCTTTCCCTTGTTCTTCTGCAATAAGACCAAGGCGAACTGCAAAATCGACTTCGCGGGATAGTCCAAACATTTGTGTGTCTAACACTTCTTCATATAATGGACATTGCGGCATTGTAAGATGGTCCATTTGCACCTTAATAAGTCTTAAAATCTTCTCCGCATCCGCTTGTAGAAGGGCTAGTGCCTTTTCCTGATGATTTGATACTGTCTCAGACGCCAAATTGATTCCCTCCGTTTCCGTCCTACTCTCTCCTATCTATTAATATTAGCGATAGTTTTAATAAATTGCAATAGAAACATTTTTTGTGACAATAGTGTCTAATACTATTATACTGAAAAGTGGGAGTATAACACAAATGGGGGAACAACAATGAGCGAAATTTTATTTATTAATGGAAAAGTTCGTTTTCCAATCACTATCGATCCAACCGTTTGGATCTTTGATGATCGAAAAGTAGATTTGACAACTTACTTTGATGAAACGAGAGAAAACACTTCAGAACTAGAAGCTTATTTAAAAAACACTTCGGAACATTGGGATCGCGAAATCCGTGATGGTGCTGCTTTCCCGCCGATACAACAAAGTGTAAAAAAATTTAAAAAAGAACAGCTAATCACTGGAACATTCGGTATACCATTTCAACCTTTTCTTGCTAATGCCGAAATTTCAGATGACGCTACGCAAGTCGAGATCGAAACAGTAGATGATACAATAACGCTTCCATTAGAAACTGTCAAACATGCTATTCTTGGTTTTTCAAAAGAAGGAAAACCATTAAAAGAAGATGGACCTGTTCATTTATATTACAATGATGGATCTAATAGACAAAATCCAATCCGTAACATCCGCAAATTTACAATTATTTAAAGAAAAGGAGTGAGCTTTTGCTCACTCCTTTTTATAGTAAATCTGCGGCTAGTTGAGCTAAATTAGATCGCTCCCCTTTAACAAACTTTACATGACCACTAATACGTTGCTCTTTAAACTTCTCTACAACGTATGTTAAACCGTTATTATATTCATCCAAATACGGATGATCAATTTGCTGAGGATCTCCCATTAATACGATTTTACTTTTTTCTCCTACCCTCGTTAGTATCGTTTTCACTTCATGCTTCGTTAAATTTTGTGCTTCGTCAATTATAATGAATTGATCTGGAATACTTCTCCCGCGTATATACGTAAGAGCTTCTACTTCTATCGAACCCATTCCAGCTAAAATAGCATCTAACTCTCCTGGTTTTTTCGTATTAAATAAATACTCTAGATTATCAAAAATCGGTTGCATCCACGGTCTTAACTTTTCTTCTTTTTCTCCCGGTAAATAACCGATATCTTTCCCAACTGGAACAATTGGCCGTGCAACGAGTAGTTTTTTATATAACCCTAAATCTTCCGTTTGCATGAGCCCCGAAGCTAAAGCTAGTAATGTCTTTCCTGTACCAGCTTTCCCTGTTAGCGTGACTAGTGGAATATCTTCACGAAGCAACAATTCTAATCCCATAATTTGCTGCACATTTCGTGGTCGTATTCCCCATACTTGTTCATTGTGAAAAATAAGTTTCTTTACCTTCTTACCTAAATGATCCACAATACCTAGTGCTGAACTAGATCCACCTAACGCATCTTTCATTACTACAAACTGATTTGGATAAAAAGGATGATTTGCAATTTCGGATAAAGGCAATTCGCCTTTTTCATAAAAATAATCCAATTGTTCTTTTGATATATATCCTTCTAAAAATCCTGAATATATATTTTCCACTTCAATAACCCGATCACTTAAATAATCTTCCGCCTTTAAACCTATTGCATCTGCTTTTACCCTTACGAGCACGTCTTTACTTACTAAAATAACAGACTTCCCGTCCTCTTTTTCTTGTTCTTCTAAAGATAGATTTTTTGCTACAGCTAAAATTCGATTATCATTTGTTTTTTCTACAAAAATATCTTGTAGTTGGACAAACGAACGATGATTTAATTCAATACGAAATGTACCGCCGTTTTCTAGCGGAATACTTTCATGCAGTTTTCCTATTTCACGAAATTTGTCTATTAACTTAGATACATAACGAGCGTTTCGTCCTACTTCATCCATATAACGTTTTTTCGAATCAACCTCTTCTAATACAACTGCTGGAATCACTACTTCATTGGTTTCAAATGAAAAAATAGATAAAGGATCCTGCAAAAGTACATTCGTATCTAACACATAAATTTTATCCAACCTGTTACCCCCTGACTCCACTTTTAAATTTGTAGAACAAGGGTTTCATCCATAAAATATGGACGAACCATTGTTATAATTATATGTACCGTATAAACGAGGTAGAATCGAAATTTATAGCCATTAAACCTTTTATTTATTTTTTATTCATTTCTATTCAATATATTACTTTTAATTATAATTATTAACATAAAATCACAATAAGTGATTACAAAAGTTAATAACTGACTTTCTTATTTATCACATTTATAATTCTTTCATTCCTGCTAACACTTGGTTATCGAGCTTTTTAGCTGCACGAAGATCATACGTTTTTTCATATGTTGGCTCAATTGCAAGTTTTGCACCATAAAACATAACATCACGTACTTCTTGTACAGTTACTTCTATTACAGTTAATTTTAGAGGAATGCCTTCCATTCTATCAGTCAAAATTTCACCTGCACCACTTATGGAAAATACGGATTCATTCGCCATTATAGTCAATACCACTCCAGTACTATGTCTTATATTTTCCACAATACGTGAACGTTGATCTACTGCAAATCGAATACTAGTTTTACTCACTGCATACACCCAAGAAATAGCACTTACGTTAGGAACTTGTTTTTCAAAATCTGTTGTTGCTACCATAACAATACACTCTTTACGTAACGTTTGTACTAAATCATCTGTTAATGTGGGCTCTACTACATTCGCCATATTTCCACCTCCAAATATACTTCATATATCCTTATCATAACCTATTTTTTGAATTGCGAAAATATTATTTTTTCCCACTATTATTCAAAAACATTACACTTCCATGATATACTTATACTGATAGAATTCGTATTGAGGTGACGAAATGAGAGTCAAATGTATGATTTGTGATAAAAAAGATATGTTAGATGATGAAAATCCTATGGCAAAAAAACTGCGTAATCGCCCTATTCATACATATATGTGCATGGAATGTTCGGAACGAATTGCTGAACGTACGATGGAACGTCATGCAAGTGGTAATTTCCGATTATATCGTGATAAAAAAGTCGAAGACGATTGGTAAAATATAAATAAGTCCTTTATCAATATGATAAAGGACTTATTTATATTTTTCAGGTTCGCGATTCATTTGATCCAAAAAACAATCAATAGCTTCTAATGGAAACCTTGCAGATTTTCTTTCTCCATTTATTTCATATGTAACTAAATACATTTCCTCGTTCTTCTTAACTTCCACATTTCTCAATTTATGTTCTTCATATATCATATTTTGAAATAACAAATACGTTTCTTTTGCAGCACTATCATCCGGGCGTGCTTCGGCAACTGTTTTAATTGTTAACCAATTATATAACGCATCTTGTACGGAACGCATAAAACTCCCCCCTCATCCTGCTTTTTGTTGTCTTGCTTGACGTAATCGCAACCTATAAATCCCAAGTACAATTGCTGCTACAACAAGCCCCTCTCCAACAGGTAAAAAAACTGCAAAGAAAGTTAACACTGTACACCCAATCGCTAACGATATATATATTACTATATTTTTTATTATAGATAGTTTTCTTGCAAAACCTAAATTATACACAAGTGCACTTAATATAATAATGACGCCATACAGTAACCACATCCCTAGCTCTGGATTTTCATCAACTTTACATAACTTCGCAAAAAACGACATTCTTTCTAACACCATTTATCCCCCTTCCTCATAAATCAAACCATTTTTGTTTATGTACTTAATACAAGAGTAACCTGTGAAAAAAATACTGTCCACAAAAAGAGTAAATATTCTAAAAAATAAACATAAAAAAACAGCTACCTTAATTAAAGGTAGCTGTTTTACTATTTTACGCTTCTACAGATTTCTTTTTCTTAGCAGCTCTTTCACGTTCGCTCTTATCAAGAATCTTTTTACGTAAACGAATTGATTCTGGAGTTACTTCACAGAACTCGTCATCGTTTAAGTACTCTAATGATTCTTCTAAAGTCATTAAGCGTGGTTTTTTCATTGTTGAAGTTTGATCTTTCGTCGCAGAACGAATGTTAGTTTGTTGTTTCATTTTCACAACGTTAACTGTTAAGTCATTCTCACGAGTGTGTTCTCCGACAATCATACCAGCATATACTTCTGTACCTGGTTCAACGAAGATTACACCACGATCTTCAACTTGCATAATACCGTATTGTGATGCTTTTCCTGTTTCAAGTGAAACTAGAACACCTTGACGACGTCCACCAACTTGTCCAGCGTGTACTGGTTGGTAGCAATCGAATGTATGGTTTAAAATACCGTAACCACGAGTTAATGTCAAGAATTCTGTTGTGTAACCAATTAAACCACGTGCTGGAACCATGAAAGTAAGGCGAACTTGACCGTTTCCGTTATTCACCATATCTAACATTTCACCTTTACGAGCACCCATAGATTCCATAATAGAACCAGTGTATTCTTCAGGTACATCGATTTGTACACGCTCTACAGGCTCACATCTTACGCCATCAACTTCTTTAATGATTACTTCTGGCTTAGATACTTGTAGTTCATAACCTTCACGACGCATGTTTTCGATTAAGATAGATAAATGTAGTTCCCCACGTCCAGATACGATCCATGCATCAGGAGACTCTGTATTATCTACACGTAAACTTACATCTGTTTCTAATTGTGAACGAAGACGCTCTTCAATTTTACGAGATGTAATGTATTTACCTTCACGACCTGCAAATGGACTGTTATTTACAAGGAACGTCATTTGTAGTGTTGGCTCATCAATACGTAATAATGGTAACGCATCTTGATGTTCAACTGGACATACTGTTTCACCAACGTTAATGTCTTCCATACCAGAAACAGCTACTAAGTCTCCAGCTTTTGCTTCTTCAATTTCTTGACGTTTTAATCCCATGTAACCAAATAATTTTGTTACGCGGAATTGTTTTACGCTTCCGTCTACTTTCATTAAAGCAACTTGTTGTCCAACCTTCATTGTACCGCGGAATACGCGTCCAACTCCAATACGTCCAACATAGTCGTTGTAATCAAGAAGTGCTACTTGGAATTGAAGTGGCTCTTCGCTGTTATCAATTGGTGCAGGAATATGTTCAATAATTGTATCAAATAATGATTTCATATTCTCTTCTTGATTTGCTGGGTTTGAATCTAAGCTTGCTGTTCCGTTCATTGCTGATGCAAATACAACTGGGAACTCTAATTGATCTTCGTTTGCACCAAGTTCGATGAATAAGTCGATTACTTCATCAACTACTTCATCAGGGCGAGCGAAGTCACGGTCAATTTTATTTACTACTACGATTGGAGTTAAGTTTTGCTCAAGAGCTTTCTTTAAAACAAATCGTGTTTGTGGCATACAACCTTCATATGCATCAACAACAAGTAAAACACCATCAACCATTTTCATAATACGTTCTACTTCTCCACCAAAGTCAGCGTGACCTGGTGTATCTAAAATGTTAATTCTTTTATCTTCATAGTGAATCGCAGTATTTTTCGCTAAAATTGTAATACCGCGCTCTCTTTCTAGATCATTTGAATCCATTGCGCGCTCTTCAACGTGTTCGTTCGCACGGAAAGTCCCCGCTTGACGTAATAACTGGTCAACAAGTGTTGTTTTACCATGGTCAACGTGGGCAATAATTGCTATATTACGTAAATCTTGTCGTTTTTTCAACATGTCCAACTCCTAATGTCTTTTTAATCCTTCTCTATTATAAGAGCGAAGGGGATACAATAGCAATTAAAATAAAATCAAGAATGAAAATATAGTTGTATTCTTACTTTTGTGAAAGTAAAATGAGATTGGAGGGTGAAGAAATGGAACACATTCAATATCGCTTTTTATTAACTGCAATTATCGGTGTTATTTTCTTAATTGGTATCGGCATTATGATTGCTGAAAATAGTCCAATCGGTATTATTATTTGCATTATCGGCACATTTGTTACAGTTGGATACGGTTTTGTAACAAAAAGAAAAATGCGTAAATCGCAATAACGTCAAAAAGTAAGAAGCCTGTATACAGCCTCTTACTTTTTTTGTTACTTGGATATAAAGTGAAACTTTAATCAGTGGGGTTTTTCTTCATCCCCCACTGATTATCAGCCCTCACCAATCGGGATAAACGATAACACTTCTTCATACACCCCTGGCTTCGCAACTAATACGCTACTCTTCTCTACGATAGAAAGTGGCACTCCGGAGAATGTTGTTACCTTGCCTCCAACTTCCTCTACAATTATCTGCCCCCCACCAAAGTCCCATGGTGATAATCTAGGCGTTACATATGCATCGATTCTTCCAGTTGCAACGTATACCATCTCTAATGCTGCACAGCCATATGATCTCGTGCCTCTTGCTTTCTTAACAAGTGCCATCATACTTTCCATATTAAGCAATGGATTGTCGGTAAGCCATATCGCATTTAAAGCTACAATACCTTGCTCTACAGTACCTTTTTCTAATAAAGGTATCGGTACTTCATTACAAAATGCTCCAGCCCCTTTTAACGCATGATATAATTCATCATGAACTGGATCATAAATAAGTCCAATCTTTCCGATACCGTTCTCATAAATTCCAATTGAAATTGCAAAATTTCTTTTTTGGTGAACAAAGTTCATCGTGCCGTCAATTGGATCAATTAACCAAACAACCCCGTCAGAAGAAGTTACCTCGTCTCCATAGCCCTCTTCACCTAAAATATGATGATGTGGGAATGTTTCTTTAATTTTCCCAATTAAAAACTGTTCTATTTCTCGGTCCATATTTGTTACTAAATCAGCTGCATTTGATTTTGTTTCTATAATAAGTGCTTTTTTCATTGATGCCATTAAATGCTCTCCCGCATCCCGAATCCACTGTTTGGCGTGTGCATCGATGTCTTTCCATACTTCTTGCATGTTTAAACACTCCGATCTATACTGTTCACAGAAAAAACGAACCCTTTATAAGGTTCGCACCAACTAATTTTTTATACATATACTATTATTACGCTTCTAAACGAATCATTTCAAGTCTTAACACTTCTAACTTTTGTACACACTCTTCTTTTTTCTGTTTATCATCTTCCATCATCGCATCATATAAAGTTGCTAATTCATAATCTAGCTCCAAACGTAGCACCGGTATTCTCTTTTCAGCATCTGTTCTCTTTAACGCATTAATCACCTGTCTCATATTATTTGCCTCCTCCCAATATTCGTCTGCCCTCGGACTAGAATTAATTCAATTTTCTGATTTTTTGTTTTATACTATACTATGTTGGATAAATCATCTATGCAACAAAATTATATTTTTTTATTTAAATTTTTTTGTGCTGTTTTTTTTATGAATAGTACAAGCTATGCTAAAATAAAAGCAAAATAGGAGTTGGAGGAACAATCATGACACTACAAACATTCAAATCAACTGATTTTGAGGTCTTTACAGTTGATGGTCTCGAAGAACGAATGAGTGCAATTAAAACGAACATTCATCCTAAGCTAGAAGCTTTAGGGGAACAGTTTGCAGCGTATTTATCCAAACAAACTGATGAGAACTTTTTTTATCATGTAGCAAAACATGCACGTCGCAAAGTCAATCCACCAAACGATACTTGGGTTGCTTTTTCAACAAATAAACGCGGATATAAAATGCTACCACATTTCCAAATTGGATTATGGGGTACTCATGCCTTCATATACTTTGGTTTAATCTATGAGTGTCCACAAAAAGTGGAGACGGCTCACGCCTTCTTAGAACATATAAATGATTTAAAAACAAATATTCCAAATGACTTCGTTTGGTCCATTGACCATACTAAACCAAGTGTAAAATTACATAAAACACTTGAAACAAATGATTTACAAAAGATGATTGAACGTCTAGCTACTGTAAAAAAAGCAGAATTATTAGTTGGTATTCATATATCACCAGAGGAGTTTTCAGCAATGACCAACGAACAATTCCTTGCTAAGATTGAATCTACGATGCAATCACTCCTTCCTTTATATGCACTTTGTAATCGATAGTAGAAAACGGACAATTTATATTGTCCGTTTTTAGTTGTTATCACATTATATCACTTCAGTTTTTATTTTTCAAAATATTTTTTACATTTTCACAAGCTTTTCTTCTTCAATTTCTTTAGCCTTCTGAATCGCACGGTATATAGAATATCCACTTACTTCTTGAAACTCTTTATCAATTTTCTTTTCTTCTGCTTTCGATGGAACAATCTCTTTAAAACGACGATATAAACCCATTAATTCTTCTCTTACAATTCCTTTTTCATATGCTTTCTCAATCGCTTCATAAAACTTCACAATTGTAACCATTTCCTCATTTGACCAATCATAATCTAACGGATATTGATATTCCATTTCGCACCTCATTTATCATTTCTTCTTATTTCAATACGCTATCTTAAAGTGATTTTTTCTACTTCACTATAGTCACTTTGCATTATACACTATTTATTCATTTTAATGGAATTGCCTTCCACTAGAAGTTAGTAGGCAGCTACTATTTAACATACTCACCGTAAAAATATTTTTTGCTATACATCTATAATTATTGGTGATATAATGCTTTTGTTTTATAGGAAATAAAGTGAAGCTCCCATCTCAAAAAAGCTTTTGTGAATGGCAGAAAAACAAGTCTCATTCTAAAAAAGAACTTAACTTTTTTAGAACAAGATTATATAAAACAAACTCTAATAAATATAAAAAAAAGAAGGGGTGTATAGATTGTCCCAATACGAAACACCATTGTTTACCGCTTTAGTTGAGCACAGTAAGCGAAATCCAATTCAATTCCATATTCCAGGTCATAAAAAAGGGCAAGGCATGGATCCTGAATTTCGCGAATTTATTGGGCATAATGCATTAGCAATTGATTTAATTAACATTGCGCCGCTCGATGATTTACATCATCCAAAAGGTATGATTAAAGAAGCACAAGATTTAGCAGCCGCTGCATTTGGTGCGGATCATACTTTCTTTTCTATTCAAGGTACAAGTGGCGCAATAATGACAATGGTGATGAGCGTTTGCGGTCCTGGTGACAAAATACTAGTGCCACGAAACGTGCATAAATCAGTAATGTCAGCTATTATTTTCTCAGGTGCAAAACCTATTTTCATGCATCCTGAAATCGATCCAAAACTTGGTATTTCACATGGAATCACAATCCAATCTGTCAAAAAAGCACTTGAAGAGCACTCAGATGCGAAAGGCTTACTTGTTATTAATCCAACATACTTTGGCTTTGCTGCGGACTTAGAACAGATTGTACAATTAGCACATTCTTACGATATCCCTGTACTCGTTGATGAGGCTCATGGTGTTCATATTCATTTTCACGATGAACTGCCGATGTCAGCGATGCAAGCCGGTGCAGATATGGCAGCAACGAGTGTTCACAAATTAGGTGGATCTTTAACGCAAAGTTCTATTCTTAATGTAAAAGAAGGCCTTGTGAATGTAAAACATGTTCAATCTATTATTAGCATGCTTACGACTACATCAACGTCTTACATCTTGTTAGCCTCCCTAGATGTTGCTAGAAAACGTCTTGCTACAGAAGGAAAGGCGCTCATAGAACAAACAATACAATTAGCGGAACAAGTTCGTAATGCTATAAATGATATTGAACATCTTTACTGTCCAGGGAAAGAAATGCTAGGTACGGATGCTACTTTTAACTATGATCCTACAAAGATAATTGTATCTGTAAAAGATTTAGGTATTACAGGCCATCAGGCTGAAGTATGGCTTAGAGAGCAATATAACATTGAAGTAGAACTCTCAGATTTATACAACATACTATGTCTTGTCACTTTTGGGGATACAGAAAGTGAGACGAATACACTTATTGCGGCATTACAAGATTTATCAGCAACATTTAAAAATAAAGCTGATAAAGGTGTTCAAGTGCAAGTAGAAATTCCAGAAATACCTGTGTTAGCACTTTCTCCTCGAGATGCTTTTTATTCGGAAACAGAAGTCATCCCATTTGAAAATGCAGCAGGTCGTATTATAGCTGATTTCGTTATGGTTTATCCGCCAGGGATTCCAATCTTTACTCCGGGGGAAATTATTACACAAGACAACTTAGAGTATATTCGTAAAAACTTAGAAGCAGGTTTACCTGTACAAGGTCCTGAAGATATGACATTACAAACATTACGCGTGATCAAAGAGTACAAGCCTATCAGTTGATAGGCTTTTTTTTCACCCTTTTTCCCTTTTCTCATACGATATTATGTAATGTAACGTATAGGTGGGGATACTACTATGATTGTAATAGGCCGTTCTATTGTACATCCTTATATTACAAATGAATATGAGCCATTTGCAAATGAGAAACAACAAATTTTATCTATAATGGCAGGAAATCAAGAAATCTATTCCTTTCGAACATCCGATGAACTCAGCTTTGATCTAAATTTGCGCGTTCATATTATTACTTCTGCATTAGAACTTTTTCAAAGTGGTTTTCAGTTTCGCACATTTCAACAATCTTTTTGCAACCCTCAATATTGGAAAAGAACGTCTCTTGGAGGATTCGAGCTCCTTCCAAACATACCCCCTTCCATTGCCATACAAGATATTTTCAAAAACGGAAAACTATATGGAACTGAATGTGCCACCGCTATGATCATTATTTTTTACAAAGCTTTACTAGCATTATATGAGGAAGAAACTTTCAACCGTCTCTTTGCAAACCTTTTACTTTATACGTGGGACTACGATCAAGATTTAAAGCTCATAACAAAGACAGGTGGCGATCTTGTCCCAGGTGATCTCGTTTACTTTAAAAATCCACAAGTGAATCCAGCTACAATCGAGTGGCAAGGAGAAAATACAATCTATCTAGGAAATTTCTTTTTTTATGGGCATGGCGTAGGTGTAAAAACAAAAGAAGAAATTATATACGCATTAAATGAGCGACGAGTCCCTTACGCTTTCATTTCCGCTTTCTTAACCGATACTATTACCCGTATTGATAGCCGTCTCATGAGCTACCACGCTTCTCCTAGTACACCACAGACATCCATAGGATTTATTCCGATTAGAGATGATGCAATCGTTGCAACAGTTGGCAACACAACTACAGTTTATTAAAAAAAGCACCTACATATGTAGACGCTTTTTTTATTTAAGCTTTTGAATGTTCTTTATGGTCACAGTCGCAATGAGATCCACATTTCCCGTATAGTACTGTTGATTTTTCATCTTCAAAATGTCCGATTGTTCCTTCACATACTTGGCATACGATTGTTCCCATTTTTCATTTCCCCCTGAGTTTTAATAGTAATCTATTTATTTATCATTAAGCTTTCGCATTATCTCTACTGGCACAGTCACAATTTGTTCCGCATTTTCCGTAAAGCACTGTCGTTTTTTCATCTTCAAAATGTCCGATTGTTCCTTCACATACTTGGCATACGATTGTTCCCATTTTTCATTTCCCCCTAAGTTTATGGTCCTAAAAACTTTCAGCTGTCCATTTCCTATCAATTATTGGGCTTTTGTATGCTCTGTGTGATCACATCCGCAAGATCCACATTTCCCGTAAAGTACTGTTACTTTCTCATCCTCGAAGTGTGCAATTGTACCTTCACAATCTTGACATACGATTGTTCCCATTTTTCATTTCCCCCTAAGTTTATAATCCCAAAAACTTTTTGTAACCGCTTAACTTTCTGTCTTTATTTTAATATGTTATACTTTTTACGTCAATAGGTTTTTAGTATAACACATTAAATATTTTAAATTTAAATTAGTATGCGATATTCAAACAAAAAAACAGCCATATTTATACGTACGACTGTTTTACATTATTTATTCTTCGTATTCCGCATGCAAAGATGTAGATGGAACTAGAAATGAGAAAAACTGAGATAACTCAGCTGCTTCCTCTTCTGAGCCTAATTTGAAAACTTCCTGTAAATATTGAATATTCTCCACATCATCTCGTCCAAGTAAAGTTGACTTCCCTGTTTGCATGCAAACAATAAGTGGCTTTCCAAAGAACATATTTGTATAAATAACACCAAAATCATAACGAGTATCATGTGTCATAAACCCCAAAAATCGTACCTTCACACTTTCATGCTCATCATACAATTTTTCAAACATCGGTTTCCACCTTTCCACATCACCTTTCATTAATATATTAAACAAAAAAAGGAATACTCCTTTTAATTGTCAAAAAATTCAGTAGGATGTAGAATGGTAGTATTCTACTTAGTTAGGGGGAACTTATATGCAACATGCCTTTATTACGCTTGTACCTAAATCCAATCAACAATCTGTTTCAATAGATGATATAAAACAACTTTTTCATTATTATAAAACAGTTACTTCCAAAACTGGTGTTCAAATTAATTACGCTTATACAAATACCGCTTTTCCGTATGAAATTTTAGATACATCAGCAACAACATTCAAACTACAATCTACTCACGATCGATATGACTCCATTTATGTTGGTGTCGGTATAGAAAAGGAACAAACTTATATTCAAGTTTCTTTACCACCTAATGCAACATTTGGTGATAAAGGAAAAGCAAATGAATTTTGCCGTTTTCTAGCGAAGAAATTAGAAGGAGAGTTAAAATTATTTAATGGAAGAACAATGTATTTCTATAAACGTTAATTTAAAAAATAGAAAATATAATTAAGAAAAGTATGCAATTTGAACACGTAAGGAATAATGCCTGCTTTCTAATTTGCAATACAAAATATGCGATCATATATGCTAAATAAAGAAATACAAAAAATAGAATAACTTTATAATGCAACTTATCACCATTTGACAATGATAATACAATGGAAAAACCACTCCATAATAAAAAATGATAAAATATAACATGTAATATTCTCATGGAACCTTCTCCTTTGACATGCTCTATTTCATTAATATATGGTATTAAGTTTGAATCAATTACATATTACACGAAAGCATATATATGGCTTTTGGATTTATATATGTTTTAACAATTCAATTCAATTAAATTATTATATATTCATTCGACAAGTACGTATAAAGACCTTGCAAGCCACTTTTATTATAAAATAAAAAATAGCCCATCTCTTTAAATAAGAGATGGGCTATTTTCATTACTTAAATTATTTTACAATGTGAATTGGCATTCCAAGAGCAACTTCAGCTGCTTCCATTGTGATTTCACCTAATGTTGGGTGAGCGTGGATTGTTTGAGCGATATCTTCTGCTGTCATTCCAGCTTCGATAGCTAAACCAATCTCAGAAATAATATCAGAAGCGCCTGCACCTGCAACTTGAGCACCTACAAGAAGACCATCTTCTTTACGTGTTACAAGTTGTAAGAAACCGTCAGTGCTGTTTAATGATAATGCACGACCGTTAGCAGCGAATGGGAACTTAGATACAGTTACAGTCATTCCAGCTTCTTCAGCTTGTTTCTTAGTGTAACCAACAGATGCTAATTCTGGATCAGTGAAGCATACTGCAGGAATTCCGATGTAATCGATAGCTGACGCATGGCCACTAATTGCTTCTACAGCTACTTTACCTTCGTAAGAAGCTTTGTGAGCTAATGGTGGTCCAGGAACTATATCACCGATTGCATAGATGTTTGGTACATTTGTACGACATTGCTCATCGATTTCGATGATGCCGCGGTCAGTCATTTTAACTCCAACTTGCTCAAGACCGATTTCTTGAGTGTTTGGACGACGACCTACAGTTACTAATACGTAATCTGCTTCTACAGTTTGGATTTCACCTTTAACTTCGAAGCTAACTTTTACGCCAGTTTCTGTTTCTTCAACGCCTTTAGCCATAGCTTTTGTATGGATTGTTACGTTACCTTTTTTCTGTAGAGCACGTTTAACAACAGAGCTCATAGCTTTTTCGAAACCAGCTAAGATTTCGTCGCCAGCTTCTACTACAGTAACTTCTGTACCGAAGTTAGCATATGCAGTACCTAATTCCATACCGATGTAACCGCCGCCGATTACAACAAGTTTTTTAGGAATTTCAGGTAAGCTTAAAGCACCTGTAGAGTTGATAA
Organism: Bacillus sp. BSL6; assembly: GCF_052928345.1. Classification (NCBI taxonomy): domain Bacteria; kingdom Bacillati; phylum Bacillota; class Bacilli; order Caryophanales; family Bacillaceae; genus Bacillus; species Bacillus sp. BSL6. Next base: position 835,474 of record NZ_JAVGCW010000001.1, on the reverse strand, counting down.
CACGTTTAGAGTATTTGAATCCTGGAATTTCGATTGGTGTAGAACCAGTTGCAAGAACAGCATTTTTAAACGTATAAGTTTGAGCTGCATCTTCAGTCATTACGCGTAATGTGTTAGCATCTACGAAGTAAGCTTCACCGCGAATGATTTCAACTTTGTTACCTTTAAGAAGGCCTTCAACACCGCCAGTTAATTTCTTAACTACGCCGTTTTTCCATTCTTGAACTTTTGTAAAGTCAACTTTTACGTTCTCTGCAGTGATACCCATGTCATCAGAATGCATTGCATTCTCATAACGATGACCTGCATTGATTAACGCTTTTGAAGGAATACATCCAACGTTTAAGCATACGCCACCAAGGTTAGCTTTTTCAATGATCGCTACCTTTTGACCTAATTGTGCTGCACGAATTGCCGCAACGTATCCACCAGGACCTGCACCAACAACGACTGTATCTAATTCAATTGGGAAATCTCCTACTACCATTGTTATTACGCCTCCATTACTAATAATTGTGGGTCATTCAATAGACGTTTAATTTGGTTTAATGCTTTTTGAGCAGTTGCGCCGTCAATTAAACGATGGTCAAAGCTTAGAGATAATGCTAATACTGGAGCTGCAACGATCTCACCGTTTTTCACAACTGGTTTCTCAGCGATACGGCCGATACCAAGAATTGCTACTTCTGGGTGGTTGATAACTGGAGTGAACCATTGTCCACCTGCAGAACCAATGTTTGTAATTGTGCAAGAAGCGCCTTTCATTTCAGCAGGAGCTAAACGACCTTCACGTGCTTTACCAGCAAGATCATTGATCTCGTTAGAAATTGTGAAGATAGACTTGCGATCTGTATCTTTAACAACTGGTACTAATAGACCTTTGTCTGTATCAGCTGCGATACCGATGTTGAAGTAATGTTTATGAACTACTTCTTGAGAAGCATCATCTAAAGAAGTGTTTAACATTGGATATTCACGTAATGCAGATGTTAAAGCTTTAACAACGTATGGAAGGTAAGTTAATTTAATACCTTTGTCAGCTGCCACAGCTTTGAACTTCTTACGGTGAGCAACAAGTTCAGTTACATCTACTTCATCCATTAATGTTACGTGAGGAGCTGTATGTTTAGAGTTAACCATTGCTTTCGCAATTGCTTTACGGATACCACTCATTTTCTCACGAGTTTCTGGATATTCACCAGCTGGGATTGGTTGTGCTTTTGGTGCTTCTTCTTTCGCTGCTGCTGGAGTAGCTTCTACTGCTGCTGGAGCCTCAGTTGCTGCTACCGCTTGTCCACCATTTGCAAATGCATCGATGTCAGCTTTTACGATACGACCGTTCTTACCAGAACCAGCTACTTTATGAATGTCTACGCCGTTTTCACGAGCATATTTACGAACAGATGGCATAGCGATTACGCGCTCATTTACTACTTCTGCAGTTGCTGCTGGAGTAGCTTCAGCTTTAGGAGCTTCTTCTTTTGCTTCTTCAGCTTTAGGAGCTTCGTCATGATCGTCGCCTTTAAATTTAAGGTTTTCGTATCCAGGAGCATCAAATTTAATTAATGTATCTCCAACTACTGCAACCGTACCTTCTTCTACAAGTACTTCAAGTACTTTACCTTTAACAGGAGAAGGAATTTCTACTACTGCTTTATCATTTTGTACTTCAAGAAGTACGTCGTCTTCGTTTACTTCGTCGCCTGGTTTAATAAACCATTTTACGATTTCACCTTCGTGGATACCTTCACCGATATCTGGTAGTTTAAATTCAAATGCCACGGAATTCAGCCCCCTGATTCATTTCTTTATTATGGAATATGGCAAAAGAAATCAGCATGTGCTGATTTCTTTTGCACATGAATAAGTAAAAATTAGAAGTTCATTACTTTGTTAACAGCTTCAACAATATCTTTGTGGTTTGGTAACCATACGCTCTCAGCTTGAGAGAATGGGAATACTGTATCAGCAGCTGCAACACGTACAACTGGAGCTTCTAAGTTTAAAATTGCACGGTCGTTAATTTCCGCTACAACGTTAGCTGCAATACCAGCTTGTTTTTGAGCTTCTTGAACTACAACTACGCGGCCTGTTTTTTCAACAGAAGCGATGATTGTTTCGATATCTAATGGTTGAACTGTACGTAAGTCAACAACTTCTAAAGAGATACCTTCTTTTTCAAGTTCTTCAGCAGCTTTTAATGCAGCGTGAACCATAGCACCGTAAGCGATAATAGATACATCTGTACCTTCACGTTTGATGTCAGCTTTGCCTAAATCAATTGTGTATTCGCCTTCTGGTACATCTTGACGGAATGAACGGTACAATTTCATATGCTCTAAGTAGATAACTGGATCGTTGTCACGAATCGCAGAGATTAAAAGACCTTTTGCATCGTATGGAGTAGATGGAATAACAACTTTTAGACCAGGTTGTTGAGCCACTAAACCTTCTAAGCTATCAGCATGTAGTTCAGGAGTATGAACACCACCACCGAATGGAGAACGAACTGTTACTGGAGCAGTCCAACGTCCACCAGAACGGTAACGCATACGAGCTAATTGACCAGAAATTGAATCCATTACTTCATAAACGAAACCGAAGAATTGGATTTCTGGAACTGGACGGAATCCTTCAAGTGCAAGTCCAACTGCAAGTCCACCAATACCAGACTCTGCAAGTGGAGTATCCATTACACGGTCTTCACCGAATTCAGCTTGTAAACCTTCAGTAGCACGGAATACACCGCCGTTTACACCAACGTCTTCACCAAACACAAGTACGTTAGGGTCATTTTTCATTTCAACGCGTAAAGCATCAGTGATTGCTTGAATCATTGTCATTTGAGCCATGGCTTACTTCGACTCCTTTTCTTTGTAAATTTCATATTGTTCAGCTAAGTTGTAAGGCATTTTTTCGTACATGATTTCCATTAAATCAGTAACTTTTTGTTTTGGAGCTTGGTCAGCCTTAGCAATTGCTTGTTTGATATCTTCTTTTGCTTCTTCGATTACTTTCTCTTCAACTTCTTGAGACCATAGGCCTTTGTTTTCTAAGAATGCACGGAAGCGTACGATTGGATCTTTTTGTTCCCATTCGTTCTCGATATCTTTTGTACGGTAACGAGTTGGGTCATCACCAGCCATTGTATGTGGACCGTAACGGAATGTTAAAGTCTCGATTAAAGTAGGACCTTCACCATTTACTGCACGCTCACGAGCGAAAGCAGTTGCTGCGTATACAGCTAATGGATCCATACCGTCTACTTGAATTCCGTAAATACCTGCTGCTACTGCTTTTTGTGCTACAGTTTTAGCTGCAGATTGCTTTTCTACTGGAGTAGAGATAGCATAACGGTTGTTTTGTACAACGAAGATTGCTGGAGCTTTGAATGCACCCGCAAAGTTCATACCTTCGTAGAAGTCACCTTGTGAAGCACCACCGTCACCAGTGTAAGTAATTGCAACAGATTTTTTACCACGTAATTTCATACCTAACGCAACACCAGCAGTTTGGATGATTTGCGCACCGATGATGATTTGTGGAGCAAGTGCATTTACGTTCTCAGGCATTTGGTTACCCATGAAATGTCCACGAGAGAATAAGAATGCTTGGTATAATGGTAAACCGTGCCATACTAATTGTGGCACATCACGATATCCTGGTAAGATGAAATCTTCTGCTTCAAGTGCGAAATGACTTGCTAATTGAGAAGCCTCTTGTCCAGCTGTTGGTGCGTAGAAACCTAAACGTCCTTGACGGTTTAAAGAAATAGAACGTTGATCTAGTACGCGAGTATACACCATACGGCGCATTAATTCTTTTAATTGATCATCAGATAATTCAGGCATAGCTGCTTCATTCACAACTTCGCCTTTTTCATTTAAAATTTGTAATGTTTCAAATTGAGCTGCGATAGCTTTCATTTGCTCATCAACATTAAATAGGGTCTTTTTTGTTTTAGTACCCATTCCGTTCACCTCTTCCTCTCTTGAACCATATTCTGAAACGCTTTCACTATCTATTAGCTAGGTGGAAAACGCAACAATGTAAACCAACAAATTTATTTGTCGGTTGAGAATAATTTTGTGTACCTAACAATCTGTACTAATGTTTTTTCAGAAACATATTAATACAATCTTGATCACGTTTTTTAGTTTACAACTATTCTAATTACGATGTCAATTACTTTGAATACGTTTTTTTATAAATAATCTGCAGGTTTCTTCTACACAAACGTGTTTTTATTTTTCACATCTGTATTAGTAAGCATTAACCTACTGTTATATTATTCCCTTTTTAACTTGCTTTTTCTCTTAGAATAATATGTAAACGATTTAATTCTCTTTAGTTTTTCTCTCTTCTTAGCAAAAATATACAAACTCTTCTTCCTTTTATAGGTAATTACCCATACATTTCTACCCTTCCCTCCATACATTATAGTAACCGCAGTATTAGCGGGAAATGATAAAGGAGGTCATCTCATGTACGGATACTCATATTGCTATCCAACTTGTTCATATCCTTCCTACGGTTATGGCGGTTCTTGTGGCGGGTCTGGACGCGGCTTCGCCTTAATCGTTGTGTTGTTTATTCTTTTAATTATCGTTGGTGCTGCTTGCATTCGCTAATGTAAAACGAAACAACTATGGAAAGAAACAGACGGCTCTGCCGTCTGTTTCTTTTTATTCCTACATAACCGATCTATCTTCCCCTTACTTGCCGATGACTTTTTCCATCTCCTTTGGTAGACTAAGGAGGAAAGGAGAGATTACATATGCTTACAATGAAAGATGTAATTCGCGAAGGAGATCCTATTTTGCGAAAAGTTGCAGAAGAGGTAGTAATACCAGCGAGCAAAGAAGATACAAATACCCTTAAAGAAATGATTGAATTTGTAATAAATAGCCAAGATCCTGAAATGGCTGAAAAATATAGTTTACGCCCTGGAATCGGATTAGCGGCTCCGCAAATCGGTATTTCAAAGAAAATGATTGCAGTTCACGTAACAGATACGGACGGTACGTTATATAGTCATGCATTATTCAATCCAAAAATCATTAGCCATTCTGTTGAACGTACATATTTACAAAGTGGTGAAGGCTGTCTATCAGTAGACCGTGAAGTACCTGGTTATGTACCTCGTTACACAAGAATTACAGTGAAAGCAACTTCTATCAACGGCGAAGAAGTAAAATTACGTTTAAAAGGTTTACCAGCAATTGTATTCCAACATGAAATTGACCATTTAAATGGTGTTATGTTCTATGACCATATTAATAAAGAAAATCCATTTGCTGCTCCTGACGGTTCAAAACCTCTGGAGCGATAATAAAAAAGGCGGAAGATAATCCTCCGCCTTTTTACTATTATGAAATGGGTTCCATATCCACTTATAACAATCCAGCCCATTTTAATCCATGATATATGCCGTCTTCACTAACATCCTTTGTCACATGATTTGCAAGTTTTTTCAAGTCTTCATGACCATTCCCCATCACAATACCTGTCCCAACTGCTTCAATCATTTCTAAATCATTTAAGCCATCTCCAAATGCATACACTTGTTCACGGTTAAATCCTAACCTTTCAATGAATTTCTCAATCCCTTTCGCCTTAGAACCGCCATTTGGAATGATATCCATTGAATACGCATGCCAGCGAATAAAATGAAAGTCTGGGTACTGATTAATAAACTTTTCCTCTTCATTCACTTCACAGAAAAGAAGCGTTTGATAAATATTACGTTTCTCATAAAAATTAGGTTCATATGCTGGATGCTCAAAGTTTAAGCTACCAAAGCCTTCCTTCACATAATCATGATATTCCACTGATGCTCTCATGTCTTGATGATCAAGATATACAAGTGGATATCCTTCTTCTTTGGCAAACTGAGTAAATTTATGAAGAGCATCTGGATGTAACGGATTATTAAATATTACCTCATCCTCAAATACAACGTATTGCCCATTAAAACTAACATAATTATGTATATTAAGTTCCTTCCGAATATCTTCAAACATAAATGGCGCACGCCCTGTCGCAATTGCTACATGTACACCCTTTTCTTGTAACTGTTTTACTGCATCTCGTGTAGATTGCGGAATTTTTTTATCATGATCTAATAATGTTCCATCAATATCAAAAAAGACAATTTTATCATTCATTTGTCAAAATCCTTTCTGTTACTGTATATTCCTATTTTGATTATCGCTTTTCAAATGCTAAAAAAAAGTATAACATATTAAACATCTGTGAAGAAAGCGTTCACTTTCTGACCTTATTTATGAAACCTGCATATATATATTAGTAAAAAAATGTGGATACTTGTTCGTATGAATTTTCTTTTCTATTCTTTCTCATACTATATCTATAACTAACGGCTACTAATCGTTACTATAAGAATAACTTTCCCTGTATGAGAAAAGACAAGATTCAACATTCACTTTTGTCTTCTTTCTTATATCAGAGACGGCGTTTTCACTAGTAATATGCATGTTTAAAATAAGGAAAGGAAGGAGTAATCATGCTGAAGAAGCTGAAGAAAAAGCTGAAGCGTTATTTAAAAGATCTAGTCCGTAAAAAGACGATCGCTTAAATTGTGCCCATTTCGGGCTTTTTCTTCATTCTCATTCGAAAAAACATGAAAATCGTGACTGTTTGCTTTATAATAAGTAACAGATAATGCAAAACATAGACAAGGAGAGGTTTTCCAAATGATTTTTAAAGTATTTTATCAAGAAAAAATGACTGAGGTTCCAGTACGTGAAAATACAAAAGTTTTATATTTAGAGGCTACGTCTGAGAAGGATGTTCGTACAAAATTAAATAAGTTCGCATATAATATCGAATTCGTTCAGTCTGTGACTGGCAATCATCTTGAATATGAAAAAGCAAACGCTGATTTAACATTAGCGGAAATCGTATAGTCATATGAAATTTCTAAAGAATGATCAAGCAGCCGTTTTTGCTTTAGGTGGCCTTGGTGAAATCGGTAAAAATACATATGCTGTTCAATTTCAAGATGAAATTATTATAATTGACGCTGGAATTAAATTTCCAGAAGACGAACTCCTCGGAATCGATTATGTAATACCAGATTACACTTATTTTGTGCGAAACGAAGATAAAATTAAAGGATTATTCATTACACATGGTCACGAAGATCATATCGGTGGAATTCCTTACTTATTACGTCAAGTGAACATTCCGATTTATGGCGGAAAATTAGCAATTGCACTAATCAAAAACAAATTAGAAGAGCACGGATTACTTCGTAAAGCAAAACTTTATGAAATTCAAGAAGATGATGTTATTAAATTTAAAAAGACATCCGTTTCCTTCTTCCGTACAACTCACAGTATCCCAGATTCATACGGAGTTGTTGTGAAAACACCTCAAGGACAAGTAGTTCATACTGGAGATTTCAAATTTGATTTCACACCAGTTGGTGAACCAGCGGACTTAACAAAAATGGCTGAAATCGGAAAAGACGGTGTACTTTGTCTCTTATCTGACAGTACAAACAGTGAAGTTCCAAACTTTACAATGTCTGAGCGCCGTGTTGGTGATAGTATTCAAGATATTTTCCGCAAAGTAGAAGGTCGTATTATCTTCGCAACCTTTGCATCAAATATCCATCGTTTGCAACAAGTTGTTGAAGCGGCTGTTGAAAATAATCGTAAAGTGGCTGTATTTGGCCGAAGTATGGAAGCAGCGATTGAAATCGGACAAAACCTCGGTTATATTCGCTGTCCGAAAGATACATTCATAGATGCATCTCAATTAAATCGTCTACCAGCTAATAAAGTTGTTATTTTATGTACAGGTAGTCAAGGGGAGCCAATGGCAGCACTTTCACGTATTGCTAATGGTACTCATCGTCAAATTCAAATCATTCCTGGCGACACGGTTGTTTTCTCTTCTTCACCAATCCCTGGTAATACAATTAGTGTAAGCCGTACAATTAATATGTTGTACCGTGCGGGTGCTGATGTAATCCACGGAAAACTGTCAAACATTCATACGAGTGGACACGGTGGACAAGAAGAACAAAAACTAATGCTTCGTCTAATTAAACCGAAGTATTTCATGCCAATTCATGGTGAATATCGTATGCAACGTATGCATATGAAGTTAGCAAATGATTGTGGTATTCCAGAAGAAAATTGTTTCATTATGGATAATGGTGATGTTCTTGCCTTACGTTCAGATGAAGCAAGTGTAGCTGGTAAAATACCATCTGGATCTGTCTATATTGACGGAAATGGTATTGGAGATATCGGTAATATCGTATTACGTGATCGTCGTATCCTTTCTGAAGAAGGACTTGTTATTGTCGTTGTAAGCATTGATATGAAAGAATTTAAAGTTGCAGCAGGGCCTGATATTATCTCACGTGGTTTCGTTTATATGCGCGAAAGTAGTGATTTAATTAATGATGCGCAAACATTAATTACAACTCATTTAGAAAAAGTAATGGAACGTAAAACAACACAATGGTCTGAAATTAAAAATGAAATTACAGACACATTAGCACCATTCCTATATGAGAAAACGAAACGTCGCCCAATGATTTTACCAATCATTATGGAAATATAAGAAAAAGGACAATACCTTTATGGTATTGTCCTTTTCTCTTATCTTAAAAAGTGCTTGAAACGATCTACTTCATCGTCATGACCAATTACAATTAATATATCTCCCGCTTGAATATTTTCCGTAGCTCGAGGAGATACAATAACTTCTTTTCCACGTTTAATTGCTACAATATTCAATCCGAACTTCGCACGAATATCTAATTCAATTAAAGAATGCCCATCAATTTTTTTATTTGCAATAATCTCTACAATACTATGCTCATCTGAAAGCTCAAGGTAGTCTAACACATTACTTGATGCAATATTATTAGCAATCCTTTTTCCCATATCACGCTCTGGATGCACAATGTGATCTGCCCCTATTTTACTTAATACTTTTTCATGGTAATCATTTTGAGCTTTTACAGTAATATTTTTTACACCTAACTCTTTCAGAATTAATGTTGTTAAAATACTTGAATTTAAGTTATCTCCAATAGCAACAACTACATGATCAAAATTACGAATACCAAGACTTTTTAATACCATCTCATCTGTTGAATCTGCAATTACAGCATGCGAAGCTATATTTGCAAACTCATTAATTTTATCCTCATCAGAGTCAATTGCCATTACTTCCATACCTAATTGAGCAAGTTCCCGGCAAATACTTCCACCAAAACGCCCAAGCCCAATGACAGCAAATTCTTTCTCTTTTTCACCCACAGGAATTCCTCCAATAACATCGAATACTATGTATTTTTATTGTAACATACTTTAGATTTGCTACAAAAACCTGTATATCATTCTTATTTTTGTTTTTGCATATAGAAATACTGTTGTAAATAAAATGCGATACTGAAAATTAACATACCAAATACAAATATGTTTCCAAATGAACTAAACGTTTCAAAAACGAATAATAACGTTTCTTGTCCGAAGAAAGCAAATAATAGTTGTGTAAATGCGAATAGCAATGCCAATATATAATGGTGTTGATGGAATAAATAATGCGTTGCACCTAAAAAAGCGATAAACGAAAGAATGAAAATCCACCAATTTTCTAAAAACAGTTGCCAATTCGTAAATTGATACCCATTTACTAATATCGCAATAATTGCTATAACCGCCATCGTTGGCACACTCCATAACAATGCACGCCCTCTAAAGAAGTGCGTACCTTTTCCATCTCCCTTTTCATTTGCAATGTATGTTAGCACGACAGTACTTATATACAACACAGAGAGAATTGTTAAAACAATTATGAGCCAAAAATGCAACTGATAATATTCATGTTCTATATTCGTCACGATAGCAGCTAGCATACACGGTATTAGCATTCCCGTCCAACCATCTACTTTTCTCTCATTCCAAAATACTGTATTACCAATCCGTATTCCTAACAGCATAAAAATAATGATACCTAGTACAAATAATGTAGTTTTATTTCCTACTAAGCTCGTTGAAAAAGCAATTAATCCAATAAATAAAAAAAGAACAAATCCATTCATAATTTCTAGTACAGGTGATAAATACCTTTTCACCCAGTTGTATGTCTCTTCATATTCATTATTATTCGCTAAACGATAGGCGTAAAAACTTATCCCAAAATAAACCGCCGCAATAATAACATATGCATATAAGACAAAACATAAAATTGCACTGCTAATTTGCACGTAATTCCCCACCCTTTTTTCTATGTTTCACCTTGATTTTACACACTTTCCACACGAAATGTAAACATATATAAGCTAGTTAACTAATCATCTTTTCAATAAGCGATAATGAATAATGAGCAGCGGCTCAAAACCACTGCTCATTATTTTATCCATTTGTATGCCGATGTGTATCCAAAACAAATATGAAAGATGTTTTCACCTTGAATCTAACAAATACCAACTTTAAATTGTTACATAGTTGGCGAGCAAGTTTACTTTCTAGTTCCCTTCCACTTCACATATTGATCTAAAAGTACGATAGCTTTCTCAATAGCCTCTTCATCTGGTTTTAATTTTGCGTGATGTAAACCATATTCTGAATTTACCCCAAGCCAAAACATAAATCCAGGAATCTCTTGAAGCATATAACCAAAATCTTCACCTGTCATTGCCTCAGTACATGTAATTACTTTCATATCAGTTTGTTCACTTACAAATTGCATAAACTCTCTCGTTAATGCTTCATGGTTGTATACTTGATGATACATCGCTCCGTAGTCAATAACGGCCTCACATTGGAAGGAAGCTTCTATACCTGCAACAATTGCCTCAATCCTACTTTTAACACGGCTCATTGATTCCACTGATAACGTTCGGATTGTTCCCTCTAATCGAGACTTTTCTGCTATGATATTTTGAACTGTACCGCCTGTTATTTTCCCAATTGTAATTACTGCACTATCAAGTGGGTTTACATTACGACTAATAACGGACTGAAGCTGTGTAACAAGGTGACTAGCTGCGACAATCATATCATTTGCAGTATGAGGGTAAGCTGCATGTCCACCTTTCCCCTTTAAATCAACATATAATTCTGATGTATTTGCAAATAATAGCCCCTCTTTTGTAGCAATTGTTCCTACAGGGTATTCAGGTGCAATATGGAGACCGAGAATTATATTCGGCTTCCATTCTTTTAACTCTTCGCTCTCTAACATAGGAAGAGCCCCTCCAGGCCCTTCTTCAGCTGGTTGGAATAGAAATACAAGGTCATCATCTATTCTTTCTGTTACAGCTGCTGTTAGAAGGCCTAAACCAATTGTTGTATGTAAGTCGTGTCCGCATGCATGCATCATTCCTTCATGAACAGAAGCGAACTCATATCCAGTTTCCTCTGTAATTGGTAAACCGTCTATATCTGCGCGATACCCTATAACTTTTTCTGGATTTTTCCCCTTTACTTTAACAATGACACCCGTTCTCCATACCTTCACTTCCACATGTTCGTTCGAAAGCGTTCCTATGTAATCTAAAATATACTGTTGTGTTTTCCACTCTTTAAATCCAATTTCCGGTATTTTGTGTAAGTCTCTACGAATTTGAACGAATTTGCTTACTGCCATTTTTGCACCTCTATCTATAAAAAGCGTAAGAGCCTGTTTATGCTCTTACGCTTTTATGTTTTTATTTCTCTGGGTTTAATTGACGAAGCTCTTGTTTAATTTCAGTTTTTGCTTTTGTCTTCTCATCAATTTCTTTAATTACACGTGCTGGAGTACCTGCAACAACTGTATATGGAGGTACATCTTCTGTTACAACAGCTCCTGCTGCTACAACTGCACCTTTACCTACTGTAACTCCCTCTAACACAACTACGTTAGCACCAATTACAACATCGTCTTCAACGATAACTGGTTTTGCTGAAGGTGGCTCAATAACGCCTGCAAGTACTGCACCTGCACCTACGTGACAGTTCTTACCAACAGTTGCACGTCCACCAAGTACCGCGTTCATGTCGATCATAGAACCTTCACCAATTACAGCACCGATGTTAATTGTTGCATTCATCATAATAACAGCGTTGTCGCCGATTTCAACGTGGTCACGAATAATCGCACCTGGCTCAATACGAGCTTTAATACCTTTTAAATCAAGCATTGGAATTGCAGAATTACGACGGTCATTTTCAACAACGTAATCAACAATGTATTTGCTATTTTCATCTAGAATTGTCTTAATTTCAGACCATTCTCCAAATAATACACCAGACTTTTTATTTACAAATGCTTGTACTGTTTCAGGGAATGTTACTTCTTTTAAATCCCCTTTTATGTATACCTTTACAGGAGTTTTCTTTTCACTTTTTTGAATAAACGAAATAATTTCGTTAGCGTCCATCATTTTCATTCTTGTTGCCTCCTAAATCCATTTATAATGTTACTCTACCAAACGATAGAGCGAGTAGCAAGATAATAATCCTATTTTTCCATTTGAATTTCTTCTATAATTTCTAAAAATGCTTGTACTTGCTTCAATTGTCTAGCTGATTCACTCGTCAATAACCATGTTTCTCTCGTTAATTGAACAGGTGTTTTATACATATTTTCTTGTACTTCTTTTAAAACAGTAGAAGGTAAAAGCGCGTAGCCTATGCCATTTAAAACGAGTTGTTTACAAGTCTCAATTTGATCAACGACAATTGTTCTCTTAGGTGGATTAGAAAATAAACCATACCACCAATTTTGTATTTGTCCATAATAAGTCGAGTCACTTTTAAATTGAATAAATGGTCTATTTGTTTCTTTTAACATCGAAATATCTTTTATTTCTTTATCCACTAAATAAAGTTCATCTTCAAATAATTGTTGCTTCTGGCCTTTATATTCTTGTGTTCCTCTCAATATAGCAACATGAACGTCTCCTTCATAAAATTGCTTTTGCACTTCACTACTCCAGCCAGTAAACAACGATATTTTCACAGAAGGATATTTATGCACAAACTTCTTCAAAACAGGAGGAAGCCAATATTGGCCAATAACTGATGCGACAGCTATTTTTAACGTCCCGTGAGTTTCTGTTCTAAAAACAGCTAGCTCACTTTTAATATCCTCTTCCCTTTGTAGCATTTCTTTTGCGTAATTCGCAACTTTTTCCCCTTCAGGTGTAATTGTCAATCCTTTTTGCGAGCGAATAAAAAACTTCATTCCCCATTGTTTCTCCATAGATTGTAATCGTTGACTAAGCGCAGGTTGTGAAACAAATAAACGTTCCGCCGCTTTTCTCATATTTGATTCCTGTGCTAACACAACCATCATTTGAAAATCATCAATTTGCAACTTTCTCCCTCTTTCCTTAGCTTCCATACACCTTATCTCAATAAGCTTTTCATCCTTAATTTAACTACATACTCTTATATTTTTTATCTTTTTAAATATAATACATACACAACTGATATGCACGAAAAAAAAGTGACTTCTTCGGTTCTATGAAGTCACTTTTCTCACTTTATCGATTATGTTGCCTTACTTTTTTATTCAATAATTTTAAAATAGCTCGGCGTGTTAAAATCCCCTCAAAATACCCATCTTCATTGACAGCGCAAATAAATGGATGATCAATAGTCATTTCTAAAGCTTTTGCAAATGAGTCTTCTAACTTAAGAACCGGAATATCTTGCTTCATCACTTGCTCTACTTTCATCTCTTCAAGTCTTTCAAACTCAATGCGTTCTAGCCCTAATATACCGTCTAAAATCATAGCAGTACTAATTAACCCGTGCAATTTGTACATCGGGTCCAAAACAGGTATCGCCGAATATCCAGATTTCACAAGTACGAGTAAAGCATGCTCTAAACCATTCCCTATTTGAACGTGTGCTACTTTTTCTGATGAAATCATTAAATCTTTTACAAAAATTTGTTGAAACTCGTCTTTTGGAATACTAATCATATTACATCCCCCATTTTCCCTTTTTCCTGCTTATAATCACCGGCTCTATTCACATTTTATGACAGCGTTTTCATATTATTATTTTGTCCTTACATTCTTTCAGTAAAAAACAAAATTACACAGCTATTTTAGCATATAACACAAAAAAAAGACTACCATTCCGGTAGCGCTTAATACCCTTTATTTTTTAATCTGTAAAATAACCTTGTGATTTTTTTATATTGCATCACGTCTGTCTTTTTTAAACCATTCTCGATATCTGTAAGTTCCACAGCTAAAATTTCACTCGCATAATTTTGCTGAAATAAAATATCTAGTAACAAACTTTCCTCTTCTTCTGTTAAAACAAATTCCCTTTTCATATACCCCTCTCCTTATACTCGCATCGTTACCATTATTATATAAAATTTTCAGCCTATTTAATAGATGTAATATTCAGTTTTTAGTGAAAGAAATATATAAATTGTTTTTATTTCGTATATCGATTTGCATAACTAAACGCCGCATAAGCATCTGGCTTAATTTTTGCAGTTAATCCCATCGCTTGAATTTTCGCTGTCATATCTAGAATAAATTCTTTTGTTAAACCATCATTTCCGATATCTAAGTGAATCTCCATTATAAAACCAGCCCCATCTTGAGCATATGGATGCAATAAATCCCATATTGTTTGTATATGATTTGGAGTAAATAGGCATGCGATTTCTTGACTAAACTGCGTCTCTAAATATATTTTCTCACGTAAAGTTTCTGGCTTATCTTTTACTGATTGATGGTGTAAACACCCCCAGGCTCCTTTTCCAACGCGATGAATATGAATTGCCGTAATAAACCTCGTATCCTTTTGATGTGCTTGTGAGTCTGTCCCAATGGATAAACGATATAAATTTCGCGGATCCTTTTCAATGAAATTACAAATACGGGTAAAGACCATATCAAAATTTAAATGTCTCTCTGAAACATTATAAAATTTATGTTCACCGGCCACATAGTCACGTCCTTTCAATTAGACAGACTTTTCGTATTCTCATTGTATGGGACAAAAACAAAAATTATAACTCCCTACCCTTTATTCGTTTCAATATTCCGAATTACATAATGGCAAACTTGGCACGTATAAATTACGTTTTGATTCGATTGAGCCGTTAGTACATGAATAATCTCAGCAGAATTGTGACAATTAGGACAAATCACAACTGGTAAACGTTCCATATAACACACCTCCTCACTATTTTCATCCCGCTATTTACTATCCGTCCTCAATTGGTGATGGATAATAAGCTGTATAGGACGAAGAAACCCTACTAATTACACTTTCACTTTATTACCATTGTAGGAAAAATGAAAAATCCTTATACATATATACTAAAAGTAATAGAACTAAAAAAGGTGTTGCCCTATGGCAACACCTTTTTTATATGTATCAAGAAATGATATCGTAAATCTCAATTGCAACCATGTCGATATTATCGAATTGATACACTTGAGGTTTTTCACCTTGTTGATACACTTCTAACTCATACATTTCACTTTTATCGAAAAATTTCACGCTACATTTGCGCTCACCGTTCACTTCAAAATAGCGTTGTGCTACTTCACCGCTTTCAGCTTGTTCTTGTAGACTAACAAGTCGAGTTAAAATTCCTTGGAGTAGAGACATGAAATCTCTCCTTTCTCTGATCTTCCTACCAATAGGTTTTACAGCTATACTCATTCTATCCGTCATAACAGAAAAAATGTTCCACACTCTAGGATAAAGGTTATTGGCCAGAAACTCAACTAAAAATTTGTCGAAATACGAAGGAAAAAACAGAAAGAACATCTTTTCCCTTCTTTATTGCGATTTTTATACTGGAAGAATATAATAAAAAACAGTAAAAAGGAGGAATTGCAATGAAAAAAATTGAGGTTTACACACAACCTGATTGTCCGCCATGTGTTATTGTGAAAGAATTTTTAAAGCATAATAACGTTGTATACGAAGAGTTTGACGTAAAAAAAGACGCCGCTGCTCGCAATCGTCTTTTATATGACTATGATTCTTATTCAACTCCGACGGTTGTAATTGATGGAGAAGTTGTTGCTGGTTTTCAAATTGAAAAATTACAACAACTTCTTAATATAGAATAGGAATAGGTAAAGACCTATTCCTATTTTTATCCCGATATATTTTGGAAGTATGCATCTGATTGTGGCAAGTTCATATTAAATGGGATATGCCCCTAATTAAAGTTTCACTTTATAATTGTTGTAACCTTTTTATTTCAGTTAAAAGTTCTTGACTTTCATGATATCCAGCCAATTTCCATTTCCCTTGATCTCTTTGCAATGTTACAATTTGATATTGTCCACTTTTCGCCCGCTCATAAACATATAAAATTTTATGCTCTTCATCATATGACATTTTCGTTTCTGAATTAAAAGAAAATGGCGCTTCTTTTGCTGGAAGTAAATATTCACCACTTTGTTTATCACTTCTACTATTTTCATCTGTAAATACTTGAAGGAAATTCTCTGTAAAATATGGTGATAACGTTTCTATCATCTTATTCATCGGCAAACGCTTCCCACGAATTGAAAATTGGCTTTCATAGCCTTTTTGTATCGTTACAAACACTTCTTTCCGATCGACTTTCACTTCCTCTTTTCCTAAAACAGTTGTAACACTATAACCAACTAGAAAGGCAACGCATACAAATAGAACTAACCATATTCCATATTTTCTCATTTTTTCACCTTCCTTTTAAGAAAACTTGTCTTTGTAGTATTCATTGTAACAATGATTATGCAAAGAAAGGGCTGGTTTCGTTCGTAAAATCTTTACAACGATAGACAGCATTTTCGGCACCATTTTCACTATTACCAATTTATGATAAAAACAAACAAAAAATGCACGAATCTCTTCGTGCATTAAAATAAAACATCTTCTTCATATAAATATTCATACGATAAATCTATAAATAAAAAGTTTTCATCATCAATCGGGAAAGAAAATGTTCGTACCATCTCACCGGTTTCAATATCAGCATATAAATCTGAAAGTCTTGCCTTATTCTCAAAACGCATTTTCATAATATTCTCTAGAAAATACGGGCGCCAACTCCAGTTCTTCATATAATACTCAGGCATCACAATCCATTCCCCATCTTTTTTCATAACGTTTCCTGATTGTTGGAAACCATCTTCGTTACAAATAAATATACGAAAACTACATTGTGATACACTTTGGCTAAATTGTAATAACCAATCATTTATATCTTCATTCTTTTTCTGTTTGGCTAAAACATCGCCAATTCGATCACGTAACATTTCTGTTAAATTATAAATCTTTTGTAGTTTTTTCTTCTCATGTTGAATAAATTGATGACACTCATTACCAAGTCGTTCTTTCAAAACGTTCGTTTCAATAAAATCAGGTAAGCATTCTTTCAAATAATTCCCTTGATAGTACCTACCACCGTTTTTCCATGCATATTGTAATTGATAAAAAGCATCTATTTCTTCATATAACAATGTCGCACCAATTCTTCTAGCAAGTAATGATAAAGAATATAAAATATCTTGATAAGATTGTAAAAGTGCAGTTTGCCTTAAATTTGTTAAATCTACTTTTAAAATATCAGGTGCTAACACGCTAATACGTTCTAAATTACTTGTACCTGTTCCGACTTTATTAATCGAAATTTGAATACCATATGTACGATAATACATAAGCAAATGATTAAATTGCTCTATATCTTCTTTACATTCATGTTCTGTAATCTCTAAAACAATGTTTTTCAAATTTAAACCTTGTTTTTCATACATCAATAAAAGTTGAAGCAAACTTTCATCATCATCGTTCATTAATACGTTAGCATTTCGATGTATAAATAATAATAATTTTTGATCACTTTCTAAATAACGATTTAAAGCTTTTTCTACTATAATGTTATCCGCTTCTAGTTGAAACTCACTTGGAATAGAGTCATCATGAAAGAAAGAAGCTAAACTTTGTATGCCCTCTTCTGTTTGAATACGCCCTACTACTTCATATCCAATTACAGTATGTTCATCAGCACTAAAAATTGCTTGATAATAAGGAAGGACTTTATCCAAGTTACTCATTACATCTAATGCATCTATCAACGTGCTTCCCTCCCTTTACTTTTCAAAAATTATAACATGATATTTACGGAAAAATAATAAAAAATCCCTTCAGTTTTCCTGAAGGGATTAGAGGGGTAAAATGCTAAGGGGAATTAGCAATTCTACTATGAAGAAAAAAGAGGTCTTAAATATAACGTATATATGACCTCTTGTAAACACTTTTCTTTCATATGTCACAATTCTGTCACATTTTTCTTATCCCTTTTAAAATGGATATTGATGTAAATGTTGTCCTCCATCCATTGTCATACAAGTTCCATTTATGTACGCAGCTTCATCTGAACATAAATAATAAGCTAGACCTGCAATTTCTTCTGGCGTACCCAGTCTTCCAAGCGGAACACTTTGTATCGTACGCTTAGCCATTTCTTCTGAAATCCATAATTTATCAGCACCGCCCGTACGTTCAATTGGTCCTGGCGCAATAGCGTTAACTCGGATTCCATATTTACGTCCCCACTCAACAGCGAGTGTCTTCGTCATTGCTAATACTCCAGCCTTCGCTGCAGCCGAATGAATCACTCCCGGACCTGCATCCCACGCATATGTTGCTACCATGTTAATGATATTTCCTTTTATACCTTTTTCAATCCAATATTTTCCGACAGCCTGGCTACAGTAAAATGTACCATTTAACACAATATTAATAACCGAATTCCAGCCGTTCACGGATAAATCTTCTGCTGGACAAATAAAGTTTCCAGCTGCATTATTTATTAAAATATCAATTCGTCCAAACTTCTCATCAATCTGTTCAATCATTTTCTGAATATCATCCGTATTTCTTACATCCATTTGTACCGGTAATATTTGTCCTGGAAATTGTTCAATTTCCAATTTTGTTTCCTCTAGTTTTTCCTTTGTACGTCCTGTAATAACAACTCGTGCCCCTTCTTTTGCAAAACGAGTCGCCATTCCTTTTCCCATTCCGCTCGATCCACCTGTTACAATAACTACTTTTTCTTTCATATTATATCCCCTCCAAAAAATGAATACACATTCATTTTATCATTTTATTTAATAGAAATCTTTATATTTTTAAACTTTTCTGATATTTTAACGTAAAGAGATTTCTTTTTATTCACTTTTTCGTTATCTATACTACTTTTACATGATTTAAAATATATTAAAAAAAACGAAAGGAGATTTGAGTAACCTGTAAATGTAACGAATACATGTAATATAAGCCAAATAGGTATACTCATATTTTTATGAAGAAAATTACAAGAAGAGATTTTTTAAAAACTGGAATGCGTACTTGCCTATATTCATTTATAACGACTAGTATCGGATACTATTATGCTAAATATATTGAGCCTCATCTGCTCTCTTTTACAGAACATACACTGAAATCACAACTCATCCCAAAAAGCTTTCACGGTATGAAGATTCTTCAATTTAGCGATTTACATCTCGGATACTATTTCTCTCTCCAACATTTATCTCAAATCGTCTCTAAAATTAATGCTGTAAAACCCGACATTGTTCTTTTTACTGGTGATCTCATTGATAATTATCAAACGTATACTGACACTCCTTTCGTTGCATCTATTTTAAAAAATATACAAGCACCCTTCGGTAAATTTTCTATTTATGGTAACCATGATCACGGCGGATATGGAACGGAATACTACGAACACATCATGCGCGAATCTGGATTTTCACTGTTACTAAACAGTGAAAAGAGAATCCGTCTACTGGATAATAGTGAAATTTCAATTTTCGGTCTTGATGATATACTATTAGGCAAACCAAAAATAAAGGAGACACTACAGCGCGCTCGGAAAAACATTTATAACATTGTTCTTGTTCACGAACCAGATATTGCACCGCAAATTGCTACATATCCAGTTAACTTACAACTTTCTGGTCATAGCCATGGCGGACAAGTACAAATCCCTTTTTTAGGCGCTATTATTACCCCAGCACTTGCTAAAAACTATGTAGAAGGTTTCTATACGATCCAAGATTTAGCTCTCTATGTCAATCGCGGCCTTGGCAGAACACGTGTCCCATTCCGATTTATGGCAAAACCTGAGATAACAATTTTTACACTCCAACATTCGTAATCATTCGCCTATTTTCTTACATATCCTTTCTTGTACGCGCTCATCCATGTTTCATTTACCATATGATAAAAGTGAGTCCAATAAAGGAGGTTTGTTCATGTATCCATATTATCAACCAATCCCAGTCCGTTCAGCACCTATTGGTCCAGTAGGCGACTCACGCTTCTTTCCGTTTTTTGGCGTCCCATTTCTAGCTGGTATTGCTGGTGGACTGCTTGGCGGAGCATTAGCTTTCGGTCCTAGACCGTATTACCCACCATATCCACCACCTTTCCCACCGCCGACACCTTATCCTTGTTATGGCGGACCTTGTCAACAACCATTCTATTATTAATGTACCGCAACAATTCTACTAATGTTATTTCCTTTCTTAACCGATTCATAATCCATTAACATGCTTATAATAAAAAGTATTCTCTCTACGCATCCTTTATAATAAGTAGAGAACAAAGTAAAAAACCTCTTAAAAAAGAGGTTTTTTACTTTGTTCTCATTATTCGGCATCTGTGTTTTGATACGCCATCTTAAATAACTTCACTTGGCTATCAATCTCTTCTGCCCCATTATTAATAACATAATAATAGTCACCGTCTTTATTTTGTTCACGTGTTTTCACATTATCAGCTAAAGTAAGCTGTAAAATCGCCTTAATTCGTGCCTTCATTTCAATATCTAATATCGGGAAAGATATTTCTACACGTTTCTCCATATTTCTTGTCATCCAGTCAGCTGAAGATAAATATATTTTCTCTTCTCCATTATGATGGAAATAATAAATACGGCTATGTTCTAAATATCTCCCGACAACACTAACTACCCGAATATTTTCACTTACATTTGGAATACCAGGTCGTAGGCAGCATGTTCCTCGAACGATGAGCTCTACCTTTACTCCAGCTTGTGATGCTTCATACATTTTTTTAATAAGTGGTTTATCAGTTAATGAATTCATTTTAGCAATGATATATCCATTTCCATATTGCCTATGATAACGAATTTCTTCATCTATTAAATCAATAAATTGCTCTCTTATATCAAATGGTGCAACCGATAAATGATGAAAATGCGGCTTTGTTGTATAACCACTCAAATAATTAAAGAAATTTGTTGCATCGACCCCAAAGTCTTTTCGTGATGTAATATAGCCAAAATCAGTATATAGCTTTGCGGTTGCATCATTGTAATTTCCGGTTCCAAGATGTACGAACCTTTCAATTTTTCCGTTTTTTCTTCTTACAACTAGTGTAATTTTACTATGTGTTTTCAAATGACTTACACCGTAAATAACATGACAACCCGCCTGTTCTAATTCTTTAGCCCAATGCACATTATTTTCTTCATCAAACCTTGCCTTTAACTCAACTAATACCGTCACTTGTTTCCCTTTTTCAGCCGCTACCTTTAGCGCCTGAATAATTGGAGAATCACCACTTACTCGATATAATGTTTGTTTGATCGCAAGTACATTCGGGTCGTCTGCTGCATCGCGAACAAAATCAACTACTGGCTGAAACGATTCAAACGGATGATGTAATAAAATATCATGCTCAATTGCTTTTTCAAATACATCTTCCGCATCCCCTAAATCTTGAGGTCGTTGTGGAATAAGAGCCGGATATACTAAATGTTCATATAAAGGCGCTAGTTTTTTATATAAAGAAAATAGACATGTTAAATCTAACGGTCCATCCATTATATACACATCTTCATCTTTTACTTCCAACACTTCATATAATAACGCTAATACTCTTTCATCAATGTGTTCTTTGCCAACTTCTAAACGTACAGCAGCTCCCCACTTACGCTTTTTTAATTCTTTTTCAATTACCTTTAATAAATCTCTCGCACCTTCTTCGTGAATTGTTAAATCCGCATTGCGTGTAATACGGAAACGAGTAACAGATGATACTTTATATCCTGTAAATAATTTATGAGTAAAACTACTAATTACGTCTTCTAATAAAATAAATTTATGCTTTTGTCCTTCACTCGGTAAAAATATGAAACGTTCCAGTAGTGAAGGAACTTGTACAATTCCTAACTTCGTGCGGTTTTCTTCTTCCACTTGTTTCTCATCATATAAAAGAGTAGCTAAATTTAAACTTTTATTTAATAACATCGGAAATGGGCGATATGCATCGATAGCCACAGGTGTTAAGACTGGGAAAATTTGTTCATCAAAATACTCTTCTATAAATTCTCTCTGTTCTTTCGTCAAATCATGGAATGTTAAACGCTCAATCCCCTCTAACTCCAACGCTGGCAACACATAATTTTTAAACGTACCATACTGTACGGTCATTAATTCATGTGCTTTTATCGCAATTTTATTTAGTTGCTTTTTTGGTGTTAAGCCGGCCTTATTTTCTGGTTGGTTAAAACCAGCACTCACCTGATCCTTCAATCCTGCTACACGTACCATAAAGAATTCATCTAAATTTGAGCTAAAAATGCTAATAAACTTTAATCTTTCTAAGAGTGGATTCGTTTCATCTTGTGCTTCTTGTAGTACACGTTCATTAAATGCTAACCAACTTAACTCTCGATTGTTGTAATAAGCTGTATCATTTAAATTGACTATATTCCCCTTCGATAATTCCATTCTCTTCACACTTCCCCTTGAAACTTTTTTACTATAATTTAGTTACTTTCATTTTAGCAAATTACAATATTATAAAGTATAAATTTTTTGTAAAGACATCCGTACAACTCAATTCTTTAATTTAAATAATAAGGTAATATTTGTTTTCAATACCCTTTCTAGCTGTTTCTTCTGCTTTTCAGCTTGCACTTTTTCCGCTAACGCCGATTGTTCACATACAATTTCAAATGTTAATCCTTCTTTACTTTCTGTTATAGATATTGATTCAACAAGCGATCTTTGTCTTATATTTAGAGCTGCTGAAAATTGTAAAACAGCCCCTAAAAGGCGAATTTTCTTTTGTTCATTTTTATCAAACCATCCTTCAAACGGAGACAGATGTTGTTTGAATAACATTTTTGATTTATAAGACGCAATAAGCGCTAATCTAACTCGCTCTTTGTGCATCATACCATCAATTGTTTTATTCGCTAATAAATAAAACGTATGTAAGCGGCTCGCTTCTTCGTCTATATATTTGCCAATATTAAATACTTTCGCTGCTTGATGGAATACTTTCCAGTCTTCTACTGACATAGAAATCAGTCCTATTTCTTCAAGCTGTTGACAAATCAATCTTCCATGCTTAATAAGCTGTATTACAAATTTCATATCCATTTCATATTCATGTGATAATAAATACAAACTTTCTTCGACCACGTTCGGATAATATGAAATCCCCAAATCTTTTGTCAACTCTTCATAGAAAACACCTTCTCGTAATCCTTTTCTACTTAATACAAATGCTGGCGCCTCTATAACATTAACAAGCGTATGAAATACTTCGACTGCTGGAACAATTGTATCTGCTCGATCTTTTGCCAATCCTTCCAATTTTTGAAGTTCTATGAACGACAATGCTTCTAATTCTTCTTTCACATTTTTAATATCTTCTTCTTTCATCTTATATAAATGTACCCCTGCTATAGGATAACAAATTAAATTTTGATGAATTTTCACTAAGTTCCTCGCACTACCACCAATTGCAATAAGAGGCAACTTCTTATCTATTAACCATGGTAATGTTCGAAATTGATATTCTAAGTACGTTCGAATCTTTTCCAACTCTTCTTCAGTAGGTATGTCCTCTTTAATAAACTGCTTTAAAGAAAGTGCTCCAAAAGGAAAGCTATGATACTCTAGAATCTCTCTATTTCGAAAGTATGTAACCTCAGTACTCCCCCCACCAATATCTACTGTAATCCCTTCAGAGAACGAAGTTGAATTCATAACTGCTAAATAGCCGTAACGTGCTTCTTCATATTCTGATAATACTCTAAGAGTAAAGTCTGTTTGTCCTTCAACAAGCTTTTTAATTTCCTCTTGATTCTTAGCCTGTCTAATTGTTGCTGTTGCAACACAAAGTACATGGCGCAACTGATGGAATCGTGTACTTTCTTGAAATTGAAATAATGTTTGTAACAATACCTCTATTCCTTCTTCAATCAACACACCATCGACTAAGTAATTCCTTAACCTTGCAACCACTTTCGTATTTTCAATCTCTTTATAAAAACCTCCGTTTTGCTTTTCATAAATAACTAAACGCATTGTATTAGATCCAATATCTATAATGGCATATTGCTGTTTTAATATTTCTTTCAAACTTCTCACTCTTTCATTATCAAATTTCTAAAACACATTCTATTACTATTATACAAAATAGTTGTTTTTTGTAACAATATTGCTTTAATATTGAAAATATATACAATCACTTTTTGCATATAATAAAAATCGCTTTTACTTATGGTATAATAATGAAAAATTGAAAGGAGATTTAATATGAAACCTTCACAACCACAATCTCAATTACAAAACCAACATTCTATTAATCGACTAGCTCAATCTATTTTCGTTGTGAATCGTCATGCTAAAGCTGCAACTAATCCGAAGTATTTATACTGGTTAAAAAAAACAGCTTTAGAACGCTTAATTACTGAAAAAAAAGCTATTAAAGAAGGATTACATTTCTCAAGAAATCCACGTTTTAGCCAACAACAATCTGATGTTCTTATACGTTTAGGTGATTACTTTTTCCATATTCCTCCTACAAAAGAAGATTTTCGAATCCTACCACATCTCGGTCATCTTGAATCCTCCTATCGAAATCCGAAAACAACCTTATCTTTAACAGTAGCAAAAAAAACACTTCAAGATTATATTGGTCCTGAAGCGCTAAAACAAGAAAAAAAATTAAGTGAACCTGTTCCATGGTATAGTCGTACTTATACAAAAAAATAAAACAGTTTGGCCAATTGTAGGCCAAACTGTTTTATTTTTTCTCTTCTTTAATTTTAATATTTGCTTGTTTATAAAAAGCTATTTTTTCTGTATTATAAGATTTCGTGAATTCATTAAACTTATCTTTTTCTGAATCAATATCCTTATAAGATTGATTTACTACTTTTACTTTTTCACTAATATCTTTTAATTTTGTACCTTTATCTTGTAACATTGTATATAATTCTTTTTCTTGTTTTAACGATTTATTATAGCTGTCATACATTTTATTAAATGAATCATGTCGTTTCTCATATGTACTTTTTACTTTATCCGCTTGATCTTTCAATTTCTTATCTTCAATTTTCTTCACATATTTATCTGCTGATTTCACTTCTTCTTGCGCCTTATTTAAAGATTCTTTTTCTTTTTTAAGCACTTTTTCTCGTTCATCTGTATTTTTCACTGCTTGGTTCAGTTTTTCCTTAACAGTTTGATTATTATCTTTTCCTTCTTGAACAATCTGGTTATATAACTCTTGTCCCTCTTTCTCTAAAGTTTCAAGTTTTTTTGCATCTTCAAACATTGTTTTTTCTTGCTTTGCAGCATTTTCAAACGCAACATATAATTCCTCTTCTGGTTTTGGTCCGAAACAACCGGCTAGTAAAGTCATTGATAATGCAGTTACAATTGCTAATTTACTATATTTCAACATCTTTTTCCTCCTACTTATATACGATCATCGTGTAAAAAGCTATGAAATTATATATCCTTCTATAAACAAAACTCCACACTCGCACCTTTTTTACGAAAATCATTCATATTGTTTATAATACTTGTACAAATTGTATTACTTGAAATTACATTTTCCGTTTTCAAACTAAATAGCAGTTTCATATCCATCTGTTACTTGGCACTTTTTAAAACCTATTCATACTATGTATTACATAAAAGTACAACGGAATTCATCACAACCATAATAATTTGAAGAACAACAGTAATCATTTACCTGATAAAAGATGTTCGTTGTTCTCTCACGTCTATCATTCTATCATTCCCTTTCCCGCTTTCTATCAAATAATCTCTTTTTTCATTTTACACAGTATAAATGCTATCTTGCAACAACTTACAATTATTCTTGCCATTCCCTAAAAAGGAAAAGTGTAGAGTATGCTTTCCTCTACACTTTTAAAATGAAACACATTGTGCAAAATGCATTGACACATCCATCATAATTATATGCCTATTTCATATATTTTTAAAGACTTTTATTACAAAAAAAGTTCTTTTTGTAATAAAAGTCAAAAAAATGTTACAATCAAAACTTCTTCATATCATATTTCTTCAAATCAAAATTTCACTTATTTTTTTACAAATTTCTATGCTGGTACAATTGATTTTGTGCCTTTCTTAACAATTCTTCAAACGTTTTTCCTTCTATTGGATAACTAGCAGCCCCAAATAATAGAGTCATACTTAACAAACCATTTTCTATTTCACTTTCAATATTTTTCATTAATCGGTTTGTTATTGTCGATTTTTCATGTCCGTTATCAATCGCCACAATCACATACTTATTTTCATCCCACTTCGTAACTACATCGCCTTTACGAATGGTCTTTACAATCGTGCTCTCCAATTTTTGTACTAACACCTCCAATTTTTTTTCTTGCACTGTTTCTTTTAGTCCTTTCCATTCTTTCACAGAAAGAATGTACACTGTAATATTATGAGAATCTCGTTCTGATAAAGCAGCTACTTTTTCAAAAAAATCAACTACAAAATCATTACTTGCCATTCCTCCTACTTCCGTATCCATACGCCCACTCGCTCTTTTATCATACCAATGTCCAAAATAATAGCTGAGTATCATTTGCAATATATAAATAATAAAGACGGTATAAAATGATCGCGAATCCAGTTTTGTAATTACATCCTGAAGCGCAATCCATTCTGTAACTGCCACTGTATTCCCAAGTAATAATCCACTAATTTTCCCTTTATGTTTCATACTTCACCTCCCTTCTATACCAATATATGTTTCTATAACAATTATGTTTTTCTACAAAATAAAAAATGTACATATTGATTGTACATTTCCGCTTAAGCTTGTCTACCATTTCGATTCTATTTCATATATATGCCATGCATCATTTTAGAAATATGGTGACCTACATGCTACAAAAAAAAAATCTATCAGATATTATACGTTTACTATCGGGGTTTCTGTTGTCGCTAAAATTACTATTTAATTCTTTCGGAGTAAACTTCATTACATACAATCAAATCGACGCTATTGTAAATATGGATCGAACAAAAAAGGGAATCAAAAAGGAACCTTTCATACAGGTTCCTTTTTATCATTGCCGTACAACAACTTCATTTGTTTGCAACGGACCATATGATACTCCGTTATATTGAAATGTATATGTAGCCTGAAATAGTGTGTTTTTGAGTTCTTTATCTTTATCTTTATTTGCTTTTATTTTACAAATTAATTCTACCTTCTCATTTGGTAATAAATTATCGATTCTCCACCTTACAAGCTGGAACAGAAACTCGCTCATCCCCTTATCAACCTTTAATGAATTTGGAATATAGGCAAAATAATCTCGAATCATATGGCTTACTACAACTCGTGAAATCATTTCCATTCCTTTATTTTCAACTTCAATTCGAATAATAAGTATGTCGTTTACATCATAGGTCAGTTCATATGAAAATTTTTCTTTATACATACTACGGATTTGTAATGTAACTGCTACGTTAGGACATTCGTTTTCCTTTTTTGAGCCATCAATCCATAATACCGGTTGTAGCGGTATTGAACGCCTTCCTTGATCCGGAATTCGTTTCCATATTTTCATAATAATATTCACCCCATTTCAGATGCATCATATCCATACGACCTTATTCTGCCTCTCTACACAATATTAATAAAGCTCGTTACAAACGATATATAGTTATTACTCTTCCTTTTATCCTATTCGACAAAGTAAAGAAAAAACCATTTTTCATCTGTTAACAGCAGGTATTCTTACTGAAATATTTTTTTACAATTTCCTTCATTGACTTTTTACCAATACTAAGTATTACTCACTCTTTCGCTGTCCATACAACAGAATATTTTGACGGAAGAAAAAGTTTGCCTTTTAGTCAAATTTGACTATAATATTCTTTATGGCTTTGTCAGTGCACTTGTGTAAATTGATTTTTAAAAATATATTTATAATTTTTATGCGCTGCACTCAAAACTTAATATAGTTTACTTATTATTAAAGGAGGGTTATCTTTGGAATCTCAATTATTAAAAAAAGACTCCAACAAGACAAAATTTGTTGTTGCTGGTTTACTACTTGGTATTTTAATGGCAGCAATGGATAATACAATTGTTGCAACAGCAATGGCAACGATCGTTGGAGACCTAGGAGGATTTGACAAGTTCGTTTGGGTCACGTCTGCATATATGGTAGCAACAATGGCAGGGATGCCTATCTTCGGAAAACTTTCTGATATGTATGGACGAAAACGCTTTTATATTGGTGGCCTTATTCTTTTCTTGTTCGGTTCTGCACTTTGCGGAACAGCAACTAGTATTGAGCAACTAAGTATTTATAGGGCTATTCAAGGAATTGGTGGCGGCGCTCTTATGCCTATCGCCTTCACAATTATGTACGATATATTCCCACCAGAAAAGCGCGGAAAAATGACAGGGCTATTCGGTGCTGTTTTCGGGACATCTAGTGTATTCGGCCCTTTATTAGGTGCGTATATTACAGACTATATAAGTTGGCACTGGGTCTTCTATATTAATATTCCATTAGGACTTATCTCCTTCTTCTTCATTACGAAATACTACAGTGAATCTCTAGAATTTAGAAAACAAAAAATTGACTGGGCTGGCGCTATTACACTTGTTATTAGTATCGTTTGCTTAATGTTCGCCTTAGAACTTGGTGGTAAAGAATACGCATGGAATTCCACTGTAATTATCGGCTTATTTACAACCGTTGTTATTATGCTTATTATTTTCTTCTTCGTAGAACGAAAAGCAACCGAGCCTATCATTTCTTTCCATCTATTTAAAAAACCTTTATTCGCAGCTAGCCAAGGTGTTGCCTTTTTCTATGGTGCCGCTTTTATTATCTGTACAGTTTATATCCCAATCTTCGTTCAAGGTGTTCTCGGTGGTTCAGCCTCAAATGCTGGATTGATATTAACACCTATGATGGTTGGCTCTGTAATTGGAAGTCAAACAGGTGGACAGTTAGCTTCGCGAACAAGTTATCGTAACATTATGATGGTATCTGGAGTTTTCTTCGTTCTTGGTATTTATTTACTAAGCACTTTAACAATGGACACACCTCGCCTACTCGTAACACTATTTATGGTTCTCGCTGGGCTTGGAGTTGGCTTCTCATTCTCAGTTTTAAGTATGTCTTCTATCCACAAATTAGAAATGAGAGACCGTGGTTCTGCTACATCAACAAACTCATTCTTCCGTTCACTCGGTATGACTCTTGGTGTAACAATTTTCGGTACAATTCAAAATCATATTTTTACTGATAAACTAAACACTGTGTTCCCTCCTGAACTAGCAAAATTAGCTCCAAAGGGTGGAGACACAAGTTTCTTATTATCACCAGGTGCTACCGATAAAATACCAGCTGAAATATTAACCGGTATTAAAGAAGCTCTTGCTACATCTATTGCCAGTACATTCTTCTGGGCACTTATCCCGGCTGTACTAAGTATTATTTGTATTTTACTTATGGGAGATGAGCGCCTTTTTACAGGTCCAAAAACGAAACAAAAACAGAAGCAGGTAAGTTAATATATAGAAAAGAAACGGCATATCCCTTTATGAAAACGGATATGCCGTTTATAATATGTATAAAGTTTTTATATATAGGAGTTGAAACAGCATGAGTATGAAATTAGTCATTCTCGGCTTGCTACTCGAAGGAGATAAACATCCATATGAAGTGCAGCACATCATGAAAGAACGACAAATGGACTGTTATATTAAATATGCAAAAGGATCACTTTACTACGCCTTCGAGCAATTAGAAAAACAAGGGGCAATTCGTGTTACAACTATTGTTCGAGATACAAATAGACCAGATAAAACAATTTTTCATATAACAGACGAAGGTAAACGGTTATTTCACACGTTACTATTAAAACAATTCGAGGCAAAAAATCAAATATATAAACCAATTTATTCGGCACTCTCTTTCGCTCATTTTGGTGATGACCAAGAGTTAGTTCCGATTTTAGAAAAAAAGAGAAATGATACCATTCAATATTTACATAACATGCAAACTATTTATGATTGCAGCAAAGGACAAATTCCACGTGCACAACTATATATTTTACAAAGCGTTATTGAACATATTACAGTTGAATTACAATGGTTAAACACCCTTCTTGCAGATGCTGTTGCCGGGCGACTTTCAGAAATTGATATAGATACGGATTAAACTTTTAAAATAGAAACTGTAAAATGACAATATAGTTATTTTATTTCAAAGTCTAAAACAAGCATAACCCCATTCTAATTTAGGTTGGGGTTATGCTTGTTTAATTTTCTATATAAGATAAACCAATTATTTAATAACATAACTGGCATCTTATGTATGTATAGGTACCCATTTCT
The DNA here is from genome assembly GCF_052928345.1 of Bacillus sp. BSL6. Taxonomy (NCBI): domain Bacteria; kingdom Bacillati; phylum Bacillota; class Bacilli; order Caryophanales; family Bacillaceae; genus Bacillus; species Bacillus sp. BSL6. The sequence continues at coordinate 804,770 of NZ_JAVGCW010000001.1, read as the reverse complement.
TTATAAATTTAATCGCACTTTATTTCAATTCTCCTCATGTTTCTTCACTCTAAAAAATCAGAAAAATACAAATAATTAAAATAAAAAACTTTAGAATTTTCTTATTTCAAAACAGTAGACAAAATTCCAAAAATTGTGTTAGAATTTGTTTCAATATCATATCGCTTGTTAAATTCCTTTCAAAAGGAAAATGGGTACACGAACAGTTTGTTTCGTGTTTAAAAGGGAAGCTTGGTGAAACTCCAACACGGTCCCGCCACTGTAAATGCTGAGATTTCTTTTTAATACCACTGTGAAAACGGGAAGGTGAAAGAAATCATATGAAGCATAAGTCAGGAGACCTGCCTGTTTTAACAACACTGATAGATTCACGGATGATGATGAGGTGTTAAAACAAAAAGGAAGGCTTATTTTCTATGCCTTTATACTTTCTGTTATAGGTATTTCCTAGTAAACGGAAGTGCTTACTTTTAATTAGGGAGGAATTTGAAATGGCAATTCAAACAAGTAACTTAGGTTATCCACGTATCGGATTACAACGAGAGTGGAAAAAAACATTGGAAGCTTTTTGGTCCAATAAAATCGATGAAGAACAATTTTTAACAACAATGAAAGAGATTCGCCTTCAACACGTTAAAGCACAGCAAGAAAAAGGGATTGAACTTATTCCAATTGGCGACTTTACATATTATGATCACGTTTTGGATACTGCTTATATGCTAGGATTTATCCCATCACGTTTTTCTCAGTTTACATCTTACCTTGATGTATATTTCGCAATGGCGCGTGGCTCTAAAGATCACGTAGCTTCCGAAATGACAAAATGGTTTAACACAAACTATCATTATATCGTTCCTGAATATGAAGAGGGATTACAAATCTCTTTAAAAGATAATCGTCCACTTCGCTTATACGAAGAGGCAAAACAAGAATTAGGAGTAGATGGAAAACCTGTTATTTTAGGACCATATACTTTCTTGAAATTAGCTAAAGGCTATACACAAGAGCAATTTGCTACTATTTTAAAACAGTTAGTTGCACCTTACGTACAACTGCTTTCAGAACTACATGCAGCTGGTGCACAAATCATTCAAGTTGATGAACCGATTTTCGCTTCTTTAACGAAAGAAGAAGTTCAACAAGCAAAAGCAATTTATGAAGCTATTCGTAAAGAAGTTCCAAATGCGAATCTTCTTTTACAAACATATTTTGATAGTGTAGAAGAAAACTATGAAGAAATCATTACATTCCCAGTATCAAGTATTGGATTAGATTTCATTCATGGTAAAGAAGGTAATCTACATGCTATTTCAAAATATGGATTCCCAGCTGATAAAACTTTAGCTGTTGGTTGTATAGATGGCCGTAACATTTGGAGAGCCGATCTTGATGAAGTTCTTACGTTATTTACAACGTTACAAAAACAAGTCCAAACGAAAGATTTCATCGTTCAGCCTTCTTGTAGCTTATTGCATACGCCAATCGATAAAACAGAAGAAACTCACTTATCGACTGAGCTATTTGATGCGTTGGCATTTGCAAATCAAAAATTAGAAGAGTTAGTTCTTATTCATTCCGCTCTAACTCAAGGTACAGAAAGTATTCGTAATGAGCTGGAAACATATCGAAACGTACATCACACAATTCGTTCATCTGCTGCACGTAACCGAGAAGATGTCAAAGCAGCACGAACAGCACTAAAAGAAGAAGATTTTTCACGTCCTCTTCCATTTGAAAAACGATATGAATTACAACAAGTTGCCCTGAAGTTACCATTGTTACCAACAACAACTATCGGTAGCTTCCCGCAAACAACTGAAGTTCGCCAAACGCGAAAAGAATGGCGTAACGGTGTTATTTCAAATGAACAATATGAACAATTTATTGAAAAAGAGACAGAAAAATGGATTCGTTACCAAGAAGAAATTGGTCTTGATGTTCTTGTGCATGGTGAATTTGAAAGAACTGACATGGTTGAATATTTTGGTGAGCGCCTTGCTGGTTTCTCATTCACTAAAAACGGTTGGGTACAATCATACGGTTCCCGCTGCGTAAAACCACCTGTTATTTATGGTGATGTAGCCTTTATTAACGGAATGACTATTAAGGAAACTGTTTATGCACAAAGCTTAACAGAGAAAGTTGTAAAAGGAATGTTAACTGGACCTGTTACGATTTTAAATTGGTCCTTCGTTCGAAACGATATTCCAAAAAAAGAAGTTTCGTATCAAATTGCATTAGCTCTTCGTCACGAAATTGAACTACTTGAATCTTCGGGGATTCGAGTGATCCAAGTCGATGAACCAGCACTTCGTGAAGGTATGCCGTTAAAAGAAAAAGATTGGGACGCTTATATTACATGGGCAGTACAATCCTTCCTTTTAGCAACTTCTTCTGTAGCAAATGAAACACAAATTCATACTCATATGTGTTACAGTAACTTCGAAGATATTGTTGATGCGATTCGCGCATTAGATGCAGATGTGATTTCTATCGAAACATCAAGGAGTCACGGTGAATTTATTGATACATTAAAACATACAACATATGAAAAAGGCATCGGTCTAGGCGTATATGATATTCATAGCCCACGTGTACCAAGTAAAGATGAAATGTATAAAATCGTAGAACAATCTTTAAAAGTATGCGATCCTAAATATTTCTGGATTAATCCTGATTGTGGTTTAAAAACGAGAAGAACAGAAGAAGTTATTCCAGCTTTAGAGCACATGGTGCAAGCGGCAAAAGACGCTCGTTCCTTGCTAAAAACAAACGCATAATAAAAATGGGGTATCCTTTTTGAGGATACCCCATTTTTTATTCTTTACTTTCAAAAAAGAATTCATATTGTATTTTATATAATTCATCATCCGTTGGTTCTTCAAGAGGTGTTGCTTGTAATACAACCGTATACTCACCATTTGGAATAGGAATTTGAAATTTATTTGAAAGAATACTTGTTACAACGATACATTCATTTTCAACTGTAAAAGGAACTGTAACCGTTCTAATTACTTCTTCTTTCTCAATATGTTTCCCTGGGGTCACTTTTACTTCACAAGTATAATCAGAAAGTGCTTCAAAAATAACAGTTCCATCCGCCTTCGCATAACCTCTTTCAAAATCTTCATCCGTCCAGTCAACGTAAGGCTGATCACCGTCATAGTTCATCAACATTAATTGCGAATACGAAATTGTTAACTCCATCGTTCCCTTCTCCTTCATTATGAAATATGCAACTACTACTTTACGTCAAATTTCACACGCGTACCATCTGGGTATTTATCTAACTTATTTCCTACCCAAGAGCCTGCTCCGCGGTTATCGGCTGGACTTATATATTCAATATGTGCTCCTTTTCCGCCTTCTTTACACATCGCCATTGGCCATTCATCACGATCATACCCTTTTTTTGATGGGTATGGAGCTAACGATAATTTTCTTCTATCCGCAGCGCCACCACGGTCGATTGTACACACTTCTGAATGTCCTTCTTTTATAGCATCCGTAATATGTTTCCCTGTCTCTGGATATCGATCTTTCGGAAATTCTAGAACTTGATCATACGCATTTGTTTTTTTAATACTTGTTTCCTCTGGAACAAGCACTTCATACACCGCTACTACAATAGAAAGAATTGCAATAATTGAAATGATAATACCTTTTAATTGCTTCATGTATACCTCCATAATTCTACCAGTTTCTTTTCCTCAGTTATTATAACAAACTTCTCCTGTATATGTTTTCAGACATTATTTTAGCTCTTCTTCGCCATTCCGCCAAAAACTCTCATTTTTCTTCATCTTTTCACTAATGCTGTAGAAAACTAATAACCTTCCGACATTCTTTTTCAAAGGAAGTCCTCAGAAAAGATTGAAATGATATATACGATACTTTTTGGGGAGGAAATATTATGGAAGCTACCTATAAAACGAAAGATGTCACGAATAAAACAGGCATCCCAAAACATATAGTTCGCAAATATAGTCAACTGTTAGAGGAACATGGTTATATGATTTCCAAAACAGCTGATGCTCGTATTTATAAATTGGATGATTTAAAACTATTGAAATCTATACATGAAAGAGCTGCTACATTGCAAGAAGATATTTCAGAAACGATACCTATTATTTTAAAAGAAAAAGAGGCCCCACCTGTACCAGTTATACAAGATACGCAAGAGATACAACCGAAAGAAAAAGAAGATGGGCGTAACTTTGAGGAGTTCATGTTAAAACTTGAAATGCTCGCTCAATTAAATGAAGCAATTATTCATCAAAATTCTACCCTTATTACCCAAAATCGTTTGAAAGATGAAAAGCTTGATGAATTAATGCAACAAGTTTATGTAAAAGAAGGCTCTCAAGAAAAAATGCTACAAGAGTTAGTAGATCATGCCGCTCAAACAGATGCCCTGCAAAAAGAAAAGATGGACTTATTAATGAATCATATGTATAAACGAGAATCTAAGCAAGAAGAAAAAATGAATAAACTCGTAAATCAAATTTATAATAAAGACAGCAATCGTGATGCACAACTTATGCAAGTCATTCGTGAAATTCAAGAAACAAAAAGATTAGTTGCAGCTTCAAAAGAACAAAGCTTTTTCCAATCATTTAGAAGTTTATTTAGCCGAACAAAACAAGAAAAAACAACTGAATAAAATAATATATTTTTTCCTATATAAAATAAAAAGTTACCTTCCATAGGTAACTTTTATTCCTTATTTCTTACAGCTGGTAATATAATAATTGCTTCCGTGCCTTTCCCACTTTCGCTTTTATATTCCAGCGTACCATTATGTGCTTGTAAAATACTAAATGTTACCATAAGTCCTAATCCTGTCCCTTTTTCTTTTAAAGAATAATACGGTTGTCCGAGCCTTGCTAATTGTTCTTTCGTCATTCCAACGCCACTATCTTTAACTCTTATTACAATCGTTTCATCTTTTTGCATAGCTGTTACTTTTAAATACCCTTTATTTCCTTGTATTGCTTCAATACCATTTTTAACAACATTCATAATAGCTTGCTTCAATTTTGTCTTATCACCGATCGTATAAAGACTTTCAGAAATCTCAACTTGTAAATATACACCTTGCATCGCTGCAAATGATGACATAAGAGTTGTCATTTCTATTAATTGAGCTGATAAGCAAATATGTTCTTTCTTCTCAATTTGTGGCCTTGCTAAATTCAAATAATCTGAAATAATTTGTTCTGCCCGGTCCAATTCAGCTAATACGAGACGCATATAATCCTTATTCTTCACATCTTCTGTACTTTCTAGCAATTGAATAAAACCACGAACAACGGTGAGCGGATTTCGAACTTCATGTGCAACACTTGCTGCTAACTCACTTACAATATTAAGTTTCTCTGACTTTTGCATCTCTGTACGTAGTATTGCATTTTCATTTAGATATTCTGTTAAGTACACCTGAAATACCATTGTCATAACCATAATAAGCGAAGCAAATATATATCCGCTATATAAGTGCGAAACATATGGTGTAAAGCCCGTTTCTAACAGAACGTTAATCATACCAATCACTAAAGAAACAAGTACGTACAATGATGAAATCATAAATGCTAAAATTAGCTTCTTATCCCTTGAAAATAGAGACCATTTCTTTGATAAAAATAATGGAACTATCAAGAGAAATATTACTTCTATGACTGGAAGAAGGTTTATGCCCTTTAGCGTCCATTCATATGCAACAAAAATAACGGCCGGGATTAAACCAACAATCCCACCATATAGAAAACCACTAACAATCGGGATTGGGTGAAAGTTATACCCGCAAACGTCCCCAAAACAAATAGAGTATGTCATAGAGAGAACGAGTGTAATGCTAGATAAAAACATAATAAAGTAGCGGTTCGGCTTCGGAGGCATTTCTTGGTAACGATTTAAACGTATCGCTTCATGTAAAAATAGTGGCAAAATTATGATGGCAATTTGGATCATTAAATCACGGATAAGCTCCATAGCCTCTCATCCCCTATATGTATTTTGATATGATTATATCATTTTACAGACGTATTTGTTGTAAGATTTTGATTTTTCTTAACATATTTGTTAATTCTTTGTTAACAACGCATAATAATTGTTACAGATTTTTGAAATGAATGTAAACCCTGTACCAAATTTCTGCCGGGCAGTATACAATGAATACGGATTACAAAGAAAATAAAAAATACTTCATAAGACGGACAACTATAGCAAAATACAGCATATAATCCATACTATCTATGTTTACAAATAAGTGATCATTATTTTAGTAGGAGGAAGATAAATATGGCGGGTACTACGCTTGTTTTAAAAGAAGAAAATTTGGTCGTTCTAGAGAATGTTGAAAAATCAGTATATGAAGAGTTGCAGCATAAAACAGGAGATGAAAATTGCACATGCGCTGTGAATGAATCAGTTGTTCACCTTGGCAAAGTATCCTCTGTACTTTGGAATGAAGATGAAATAGATTGGGAGTACGGATATTAAAAGTCGCTGACAGCGGCTTTTTTTCTATTATCCCTCTCTTTCTACATACCATATACGCAAGCGAAATGATAGAAAATATGTTAAAATGAACTTAATTTTCAAACGGAAGAAAGGGAGATACAATGGAACAATTCATTAACCCTAGAGTGAAGGACATCCAAATTTCTGGAATCCGTCAATTCTCTAACATGATTCAAAACTATGATAATCTTATCTCTTTAACAATTGGACAACCTGATTTTCCTACACCTTCTCTCGTGAAAGAAGCGGCAAAACGGGCTATTACAGAAAATTATACGAGCTACACACATAACGCTGGTTTACTAGAATTACGCAAGGCAGCTTGTAACTTTGTAAAAGATAACTACGATTTACATTATTCACCTGAAAACGAAACCATCGTTACAATCGGTGCTAGTGAAGCAATTGATGTTGCATTTCGAACGATTTTAGAGCCAGGAACAGAAGTCATTTTACCTGCCCCTATTTATCCAGGGTACGAGCCGATTATTCGATTATGCGGTGCAACCCCTATTTTTATCGATGTTCGTGAAACTGGCTTCCGTTTAACAGCCGATGCACTAAAAAATGCCATTACAGAAAAAACAAGATGCGTCGTACTGCCGTATCCTTCTAATCCAACTGGTGTAACTTTATCAAAAGAAGAACTACAGGATATTGTAAATGTTTTAAAAGATAAAAATATTTTCGTCCTTTCTGATGAAATTTATAGCGAACTTGTATATGAACAAACACATACATCGATCGCTCATTTCCCAGAAATGCGCGAAAAGACTATCGTCATTAACGGTTTATCAAAATCGCATTCTATGACTGGCTGGCGTATCGGTCTATTATTCGCACCAAACTATTTAGCTGGGCATATATTAAAAGTTCATCAATACAACGTAACGTGCGCTACTTCAATCGCTCAATATGCTGCAATTGAAGCATTAACAGCTGCTAAAGATGCACCAAAAATGATGCGTCATCAATACAAAAAACGCCGTGATTATGTATATAATAGACTCATTCAAATGGGCTTAACAGTTGAAAAACCAACAGGTGCATTTTACTTATTCCCATATGTTGGTCATTTAACATCTTCATCATTTGATTTTGCACTTGATCTTGTGAAAGAAGCTGGACTTGCCGTCGTTCCCGGAACAGCATTCTCTGAATACGGGGAAGGCTACCTTCGCTTGTCCTATGCGTATAGTATTGAAACTTTAAAAGAAGGCTGTGACCGTTTAGAAGCCTTTCTACAAAAAAAAGCTAAGAGTTAAACTCTTAGCTTTTTTTTGCAGAATGATCGCAAGTTTGACGCTTCAGTAATTTATGCGGAATAATGATACACTTTGCAGTAGACTCCGCATTCTCAACTTTATCAACTAAAGCTTTTGCTGCCTCATATCCTAGCTGGTATATATTCACATCAACTGTCGAAAGTGGCGGACTCGCAATTTCTGATAATAAAGCATTATTAAAGCTTACAATTGAAACATCCTTTGGTACAACGAATCCTTTTTTAGAAAGTGCACTTAGCACGCCAAGTCCAATCAAGTCATCCGTTGCCATAATTGCTGTCGGTGGTTGCTTTAATCCCATTAATTCCTCCACGGCTTGTTGACCACTTTCTCTTGAGAAATCAAAATGTAAAATATACTCTTTTGGTAATACAATATCTGCTAATTTTAAAGCATCACTCATACCAGCCAAACGATCTCTCGTTACAAGTAAATCTGATCCACCACCGATGAACGCGATTTGTTTATGACCTAATGAAATCAAATATTCTGCTACTTCTCTTGCAGCTGTATAATTGTCATTATCTACATATGTAATTTCTTCTTTACGATCATATGGTTTCCCGATTAATACGAACGGGAAATTTTGTTTATGTAAATATTGAATAATCCGATCATTCTCTCTTGAATATAAAAGAATAATGCCACCAATTTGGCGCCCCTGCACCATCTTTACAACACCATTAAAAATTTCATCTTCCGTTTCACCTGTCGACATATAAAGTGCATACCCTTCCACATGTGCAAACGAACTAATCCCTCTTATAACTTCTGGGAAAAACGGATTTTGAAAAGCTTTACTTGCAGAACTTGGCATAACAAGGCCAAGTGTTTTTGTTGTTTGGTTAGCTAGGTTTCTTGCGTTTAAATTAGGATGATACCCTAGTTCACTCATTACTTTCCGAACACGACGCTTTGTTTTTTCACTTATACTTGGATTATCAGCAATTACACGAGAAACGGTAGATGGTGCTACATTCGCTTTCTTCGCCACATCTTTAATTGTAACTGTCATAAAAATCCCCCTCCTTTCACTTCTCTGCCATTTTATATATTTTCATCTTGCACCCATTGCAAGTAATAGGGGAAGTCATAAACTTTCATTGATTCTATCTTGTAAAACCTATCATATTCTCCCTCTCCATGTATTGTAAGGGATAGAGCTCTTTTTTCCTATACTATAATATACTATTTATTTCACTTCTTTTCATATGGGATGTCAAATCTCTTTTCATCTCCCTATAAAATGTTTTATAGGGAGATGAAAAGAAAAATGGGACATAATGTCCCATTTTTCATCCTTTCGTACCTCCAGCAGTTAAACCAGAGATAAAGTATTTTTGTAGTGATAGGAATAAAATTGAAATTGGGATTGCAATCAATACGGAACCCGCTGCGAACGTTGTAAATTCATTCCCAAATTTCTTCGCCACCATTTCATATAATCCAACTGCTAACGTATAATTTTCTGGTGTGCGCAAAATAATACTCGCTAAAATAAAATCTGTAAATGGGCCGATGAAAGTAAATAACGCTACAACTGCTACGATTGGCTTTGCAAGTGGCATAATGATTTGCCAAAAAATACGGAAATGTCCTGCTCCATCCATACGAGCTGACTCATCCAATTCTTTCGGGATCGTATCAAAATACCCTTTCATAAGCCACGTATTCATTGGAATTGCCCCGCCTACATAAATTAAAATTAATGCAAGGTGCGTATCAATTAATCCTGTTAACTGTGCTAATACGTATAAAGCGATTAACGCTGCAAAGTTTGGAATCATTTGCAAAATTAAAAATGTTAATAATCCATTTTTTCTTCCAACAAAACGGTATCTCGAAAATGCATAAGCAGTAAAACTAATTGCTAACACTGAAAAAATCATCGTTAAAACACTTACTTTTAATGTGTTTTTATACCATAGTAAATAATTACTATTCTCTAAATCTAATAACTTACGATAATGATCTAGCGTTGCATTTTGCGGAATAATACTTGATCCAGATAAACTATCACCCGGATTAAACGATGAGCCAATAATCCATAATAATGGATAGAAAATGATGGCACACATTACGAAAATAACGAGATAACTTAATGAGAGACGTAACATCTTTTGTCTTTTAATATTCATTTACATCATATCCTCTTCTTGGAATGATTTTGTTCTCTTAAATTGCCATAACGCAACTGTAATAACGATTAACGATAAGATCATTGTAAGAGCTGCTGCTTTTCCGTACTGCGCGGAAGTCATCGTTAACTTATAAATCCATGAAATTAAAATATCTGTTCCACCTGCGTCTTGTCCAGCTACAGCAGGACCTCCGCCGTTAAATAGATAGATGATACTAAAGTTATTAAAGTTAAACGTATATTGCGTAATTAATATTGGCGCTGTTGCATATAGAACAAGTGGCAATGTAATTTTACGAAACTGTTGCCAAGCTGTAGCTCCATCTACTGTAGCCGCTTCGTATAATTCTCCTGGAATCGATTGCAGTATACCTGTTGTCATTGCAAAGACGAACGGGAATCCAAGCCACGTTTGAATCATAATTAAAGCAATCTTCGCCCAAAATGGATCTGTCATCCAAGCAATCTTTTCAATTCCGAATAAAGCTAATACTTGATTGTTAATCGCTCCAAATGTTTCATTAAACATACCAGAGAAAACAAGAATAGATACGAATGCTGGGACCGCCCACGGTAAAATGAAGATTGTTCGAATAATCGCCTTCCCTTTAATACCAGGCTGATTTACGATAATCGCTAAGAAAATACCAAGCGCAACTTGTAATGTCGTTGCAACGAATGTCCAGATGACAGTCCAAGAAAATACACTTAAAAACGTTTCTCTCCACATCGGTAATGTAAAGATATCAATAAAGTTTTTAAATCCTACCCAATCTACTAATTTAGCTGGAGGAGAATGATATAAATCATAGTTCGTAAATCCAATTAAAATTACGAAAATGATTGGAAATACAACGACAAAGATAAGTAATAAAAACCCTGGTGAAACCATTAAATACGGAAAACCTTGGTCTAATAAATTACGGTATTGTTCTTTTACAGAGTTTAACGGTGTTCCTATATCCCGTTTCTTTCCGTTTTGGTATGCATCATATAAATTAAATGCATATATTCCGAGTCCAAACACGATGACAATGAGTGCCAAAATTCCTTCTACTAATAGAAAGACAGAATGGTCACGTGGAACTTCTGTACCAAGCGTTACAATTCCCCATAATCCCATATTTAATAAATCAGCAAAGGCTACAATAAATGAACCTGTTAATACTAGAAAAATAAGACCTTTTACAAATTGTTTATTATACATTTGGCCCACGCCTGGAATGATTGATAACATGGTTGCCATTTTCCTATGTTTTGAACCGTTTAAGCCGTTTGCTGGTTCCATAGATGATTGCATGTTCCTTCCCCCTTTTTTCTTGGGAGAGAATTCGTGCCCCTCATATTTGAGGCACGAATTTCACCTTATTTTTTCTTACTATGATTTGCCTCAATATTACCTTTAATTTGCTTCACTGCATTATCAAGTGCTGCTTTTGGTGCCTCTTTATCCGTAACAACTAATTGAAGCGCATCTCCAGCTGGTTTCCATACTTCTTGCATTTCTGGAATGTTTGGCATTGGAATTCCATTTTCAGATTGTGTTGCAACTGCTTTTGCAGCTTCGTTATCTTTAATAATTGGATCTTCCATTACTGCTTTTACTGGAGGAATTTCTTTCGTCTTCTCAAATCGAATTTTTGCGTTTTCTTCATTCGTTACCCATTCAGTGAACTTTGTAGCTAAATCATTTTGTTTAGAGAAACTTGTTACATGCCATCCTTTAACCCCAACAAATGTTTTCATTGGTTGACCATTTGGTAATTTCGGCATTGGAGCAACGCCATAATCAATTCCGTTCTTTTCCATTGCTTGGAACGCCCAAGGGCCGTTCATGATAGATGCTGCTTTTCCTTCATTAAATAGCCCATCAGCAGCAGGTCCACCAGATTCACCGATAATACCTTTCGGGAATAACTTTTCTTTGTACCATTTTTGAAGATACTCAGCACCTTGTACTGCTCCGCTATTATTTAATCCAACATCACTTGCATTTGGCTTTCCATCTTTTTCACCAAACACATAACCACCCATACCTGCCATGAATGCATTAGCAAAGTAGAAGTTATCTCCTAATGCTAAAAATCCGTACTTGCCATCTTTCGTAAATTCTTTTGAGAAGTTAAACAGCTCGTCCATCGTTTCTGGTGCTTTTGGCATTAGTTTTTTATTGTAAATAAAGACTGGTGTCTCAATTGCTTTTGGTAAACCATATAATTTTCCGTTATATGTCTGTGCTTCTATTGATGAATCAGTAAATTTACTCTTTACAGCATCATCAGCTTTCACTTCAGAAAGTAAACCTTCTGTTACTGCATTTCCGATTTGATCATGTGGCAATGTTACAACATCTGGTCCCGTCCCCGCTGGTCCATCAAGGCGTAACTTCTTCACTTGATCTGTCATTTGCATTTCAACAACTTTTACTTTTACTTTATATTTTTCCTCAAAGCTTTTCACTGCTGGTTCTAAACCAACACCTTTTTTATCATCTTCCCAAACGAGTAGATCATAATCTTTCTTTGCTTTACTTTCTTCTTTTTTCCCTGAATCTTTCGGTCCACATGCAGATAACATACCAATTGATAATGCTGAAACCGTTAATAATGATAATGCTTTCTTCATCCCAAAAACCTCCCTGAATTGTATATGTACCCTACTAATTGAAAACGTTTGCATTGAATAGTTTAATAGAAGCGCAAACAATATCTTAATCTATGAAAACGTTTGCGCTATTTGTCTATCATTATACATTCTTTTATTCATTTTGCAAATATTAATTTTAAAAATATTATTACTACACTCTTTGTACATTGACTTTATACGAAATGAATACTACTCTTATAAGCAATATTAAAGCTATGCAAAAGGCAATCGTTTGCAACATATGCTTTATTATTATACTTAAGGGAACAATATGCATAGAGATAGTAAAGGGGGATTTTTTATATGCTTAAAGACGCCATCTATCATAGGCCAAAAGATAATTACGCATACGCTTACGATGAAAAAACGATTCATATCCGAATACGTACGAAAAGAGACGATGTTCAAAGCACCAATCTTATTTATGGTGATCCTTATGAATGGACAGACGGGAAGTGGATTTCTTCAAGTGCACCGATGAAAAAAACTGGTTCTACTGCATTATTTGATTATTGGTCCATTTCCATCGAGCCAAAATTTAAGCGCTTACGTTATGGATTTGAATTAAAAGCAGAGACAGAAACGCTTATTTATGCAGAACGCGGATTTTTTTCCAGCATTCCAAATGATGACGTTGGTAACTTTTTTTGTTTTCCATTTATTCATGCAAATGATGTATTCAAAGCACCTTCCTGGATTAAAGATACTGTTTGGTATCAAATTTTCCCAGAACGGTTCGCTAATGGAGATCATACGTTGAATCCAGAAAACACCCTTCCTTGGGGAAGCGCTGAACCAACTCCAACTAATTTTTTCGGCGGAGATTTTGCTGGTATTATTCAAAACCTCGATTACCTTGTTAAGCTTGGAATTTCGGGAATATATTTCACACCTATTTTCAAAGCACATTCAAACCATAAATATGACACAATTGACTACATGGAAATCGATCCGCAATTTGGCACAAAAGAAACATTCAAAGAACTTGTTGAAGCATGTCATACACATGGTATAAAAGTAATGCTCGATGCCGTATTCAATCACAGTGGATACTTTTTCGATAAATTTCAAGACGTACTAGAAAATGGTGAACAGTCAGCATATAAAGAATGGTTTCATATTCATGAGTTCCCAATTAGAACTGAGCCACTTCCGAATTATGATACTTTCGCGTTTACACCGTATATGCCGAAATTAAACACTGCACACCCGGATGTAAAAGAATACCTACTTGAAGTAGGGCGTTATTGGGTAAAAGAATTCAATATAGACGGGTGGCGCCTTGATGTAGCAAATGAAGTCGACCATAACTTTTGGAGAGAATTCCGAAGGGAGATAAAAGCATTAAATTCTGAAGTATATATTTTAGGAGAAATTTGGCACGATGCACTTCCTTGGCTACAAGGAGATCAATTTGATGCTGTAATGAGCTACCCTGTTACAAACGCTCTACTGTCTTACTTTGCTAACAACTCCATTAAGGCAAATGAATTTATGAAACAAATTATAGAATCTCTACATTCCTACTCTATGAATGTAAATGAAGCAGCATTTCATTTATTAGACAGCCATGATACACCAAGAATATTGACAACATGTAACGGAGATAAAAATAAGTTAAAGTTACTTTATGTATTCCACCTTTCTTTCATCGGCTCTCCTTGTATTTATTATGGAGACGAAATTGGTATGGATGGCGGTATGGACCCTGATTGCCGCAAATGTATGGTTTGGGATACGAAAGAACAAGATCATCTATTATTTACACATGTACAAACATTAATTTCGTTACGAAAGCAATATAAAGCATTTGGAGGACATGGTACTTTCCAATTCATTGAAGCAAATGATGAACATAATTATATTTCTTATACAAAAACATATGAAGATGAAACTATCTTTTTCGTTTTAAATCCGACTAATAGTGCTATTACAGCTTCACTGCCTCTCCATGTTACTGGAAAGAAAATCATTAATATTTATACAAACGAAGAATTTTCAGCGGAAGCAAGTGTATTACAAGTTACACTTCCTCCATATGGATTCTCCATATTAAAATGGTAACAAAAAAAATCCTTATACCAAAGTGGTATAAGGATTTTTCTTATTTCAATTTGAACACGATTGCTTCATACGGACGTAATGTCATGTTATCTATCGGTCCATTCTCTACGTCGTAATTGTGTATAAATAACTCTGCTTCACTATAACTAATGTTCTCAGGCAATTCAAATACACATTCTTCCGCAGTAAAGTTTGCAATGACAAGCAGTTTTTCTTCTCCATACGTTCTTACGTATGCAAAAATAGATGGATTATTCTCCAATATTAAATCATATGATCCATACACTACTATTTCGTTATTTTTGCGTAACTCAATTAATTTTTTATAATAATAAAAAATTGAATCTTTATTTTGGATCGCTTGTTTCACATTAATTTCTTTGTAATTAGGGTTTACCGTAATCCAAGGTTCACCTGTTGTAAATCCAGCGTGATTCTGATCATCCCACTGCATCGGAGTTCTAGCATTATCACGACCCTTTATATAAATAGATTCCATTACTTTTTCTATATCTTCACCACGGTCTATCACTTTTTCTTTATACATATTTAATGTTTCAATATCTCGATATTCATCAATCGACTCAAATCGGACGTTTGTCATTCCAATTTCTTCTCCTTGATAAATATATGGTGTTCCTTTCATCATATGAAGCACCGTCGCTAACATTTTCGCAGATTCAATGCGATACATTCCATCATTACCAAAACGAGATACAACGCGAGGCTGATCATGGTTATTCCAATACAGACTATTCCAGCCTGTATGTTCTAATGCTTTTTGCCACTTTGTTAAATTCTCTTTTAAAGTAAGAAGTGAACATGGTTTTACATCCCATTTTCCGCCTTCTCCTGAATCTAAATCCATATGTTCAAATTGGAATACCATCTGCAGTTCTTTTCGTTCTTCCCCGGTATACAATTTTGCTTCTTCTGTCGTTACACCAGGCATTTCACCAACCGTCATAATATCATAATGAGACAATACTTCTTCATTCATTTCATGTAAATATTTATGAATGTTTGGACCGTTCATAAAATGCTTATGACCTGAAACATACCCCTCTTCTTCTGTTTCAACAGCTGGTAATCCCTCTTCTTTAGAAATAAAATTAATAACATCCATACGGAAGCCATCAATTCCTTTTTCTAACCAAAACTTCATCATTTCATAAACATCTTGTCTTACCTTTTCATTATCCCAATTTAAATCTGGCTGTTTTTTAGAAAACAAATGTAAATAATATTCATCTGTCATTTCATCATACTGCCATGCAGATCCGCTAAACGCTGCTCCCCAGTTATTCGGCTCTTTTCCTTCTTTTCCAGGGCGCCATATATAGTAATCTCTATATTTATTATCTTTTGATTTACGTGATTCAATAAACCAATTATGTTCATCAGAAGTATGATTAACAACTAAGTCCATCATAAGTTTCATATTACGTTCATGCATTTCATGTAATAGCTCATCCCAATCTTCCATTGTTCCGAACTCATTCATAATTTTACAATAATCACTTATATCATAACCATTATCATCATTTGGAGATTCATAGACTGGTGATAACCAAATTACATCAATCCCTAATTCTTTTAAGTAATCTAACTTTGAAATAATACCGCGAAGATCCCCGATGCCATCACCGTTGCTATCCATAAAGCTACGAGGATAAATTTGATATACTACACTTTCTTTCCACCACTGTTTTTCCATTATGCTACCCCATTTCATTCATAATTCGATTTTCTCTTTTTTAAGGCGCAAACGTTTTCATTAATGAATGATAACAGATTCTATCTTAATTTAAAATAGCGCTTACAACTTTTATTCTTATTTTTCTAAGAAAACATACGAAATTCACTAATATTCTTCCAATTCATGAAAACGTTTTATTTTTTTGTTTATTTTTTGAATCTATTCGTTTATAATGAACTCAAAGAAAACGTTTGCATAATTATTTCTAGGGGGAAATACCATGGCAGAACTGAAATTAGAAAACATTTATAAAATATATGATAATAACGTAACAGCTGTAACAGACTTCAATTTACACATTCAAGATAAAGAATTTATCGTATTTGTCGGTCCTTCTGGATGCGGAAAATCTACAACATTACGAATGGTGGCTGGACTTGAAGATATTTCAAAAGGAGAGTTTTCAATTGATGGTAAGCTAATGAATGATGTCCCTCCAAAAGACCGCGATATCGCAATGGTCTTCCAAAACTATGCCCTATATCCACATATGAGTGTGTATGATAATATGGCATTTGGATTAAAACTTAGAAAAATACCAAAAGATGAAATTGATCGTCGTGTGAAAGATGCAGCAAAAATTTTAGGACTGGAACAATATTTAGATAGAAAACCGAAAGCTTTATCCGGTGGACAACGCCAACGTGTTGCGTTAGGGAGAGCAATCGTTCGAGACGCGAAAGTGTTCTTAATGGATGAGCCTTTATCTAACTTAGATGCTAAATTACGCGTTGCAATGCGCTCAGAAATTTCTAAGTTACACCACCGCCTTGGTACGACAACAATTTATGTAACGCATGATCAAACTGAAGCGATGACAATGGCTTCTCGTCTTGTTGTTATGAAAGACGGAAAAATTCAACAAATCGGTACTCCAAAAGAAGTATATGAAACACCTGAAAACATTTTTGTTGGTGGATTTATCGGCTCTCCAGCGATGAATTTCTTCCGTGGTAAATTAACTGAAACCGATTTCGTTATAGACAATGCTGCAAAAATTAAAGTAACTGAAGGAAAAATGAAGATATTACGTGAACAAGGCTATGTAAATAAAGACATTGTTTTAGGTATTCGTCCTGAGGACATTCATGATGAACTATTATTTTTAGAAGCTTCACAATCTACTGCCTTCACAACAAAAATTGAAGTTGCCGAGTTATTAGGTGCTGAATCTATTTTATATATGAAACTTGGAAATCAAGATTTTGCAGCACGTGTTGATGCAAGACATACATTCTCACCTGGTGACCAAATTAAACTAGCATTTGATATGAATAAAGCGCATTTCTTTGATAGTCAAAACGAACAACGCATTCGTTAAAAAATAATTTTCATACAAAAAAACCGTCCACATATATTGAGGGCGGTTTTCACTATTATACGAGGGCTTCTACTGTATGAAATGATTGTCCTTTCGTGCTAATAATACCGAAAATCGGTAAGTCACTTAGCACCACTTCTTCTTGCTGTTTCATAAAAGATGACGTTAATTGTTTTATCTCTATCCATACGTCATTAATACAAAGTACATTGGAATCGTTCTCTTGTTGGCGTGAAAATATAGAATCTATTTTATATAAACCAGCATTTTGAAAAAGCATATCAATGCGACTGAATGCATTCAAAGTAATGCTGATTACGCGTTGCCAATCTCCTTGTTTTTCCATATTATAGGATACAAAAAGTGCTTCTCCGCCTAGATTCGTAATTTCCTCCACTGTTGCTTGTCCACTTTCTTGATCAATGTCCGTCACAATTACTTTTGCGCCTTGTTTAGCCAACAAAAGAGCTGTATTACGTCCAATACCGATGCCACCGCCAGTTACGATAGCAACTTTTCCTGCAAGCTTCATTTTCATTACCCCTTCTATAAGTCTTACCGTCATTCAGTATACTCCTTTATGAGATTAGTCTGCAAGCAAGAAAAGTTGCTTATTCATTTGTAAACGGTTACTTTTTTACTCCTTCTTTTTTCTTACTATTACGCTGATCGAAAACTAAACCGATGAAAATTAAAATCCCCCAAAAGATTACGCTACCTCCAGTCATTTCAATTTCCCCCTTATTATATAAACATATTATTTTAATCATTATAACATTTTCTTAATTTTCAATCTATTAAATCCGAAAATGATATAGATTAACTTTTTCCCTATTATATATCCATTAAAATATATTTGTATAACAAAAAGAGACCTTTTTATATAAAAAGGTCTCTTTTTGTTATACAAGACTTATCACTTTCGTTTTTGTAATTAAATCCTGAAAACCACAATTATCTTTGCGGAATAACATCATATATACGTTACATAATATCGGAATTCCAAGCAGTAATATGTTCGGTAATAACAATACAAAAAATCGAATCGTTAATGTTTGTAATGTTAACTTTTCACTCTTCAATGAAATTAATTTTATTCTCGTTACCTTTTTACCAAGTGTTACACCGTTCCAAATAAAGGGTAGCAAAATAAAATATATCGCCATTAATATAAAAACTACTGCAAGATCATATCTATAATCGCCAAAACTAATATTAAAGCGATTAAAAATAGCACTATAATTTCCAGTCATAACAGCTACTACTGCACCATACATAACCGAGATTAAAAACATGTCAATTAGGGAAGCACCTATGCGGTTCATTACAAGCGCTGGACGATGCATCTTTAACTTCATTTTTATGTCGACTCCTTCATATCCTTCTTTACCCGTCTCATCGTACCACTTCTAAAAAACATTGTAAACTAGCGTTTCTCTTACTTTTCTTGTACAATGTGTTACAACAGCATTGTAAAGGAGGTTCCCATATTGAAAAAATGGATAATCCTATTCGTCGCACTCCTATTAGCCGGTTGTGCTGGAAATACAAATCATATAACATATACGATTAACGATGAATACGAACTCATACGTACTTCTGGAAATGCATTTGAACTTTTCCCCACGCAAGATGCTGTATATGCCACACAATACATTCCTGCAAAAATTACAGACATAGCCTGGGATGATAAATACATTATTGCAAAACAAACTGAGGAAAAGTCAGATCCTAATAATCCTGACGCAGCAATTGCAAATAAAAAAAGCGAGCATTATTGGATTATTGACGTAAAGCATAATAAACGTTTTGGCCCCTATAATGAAAAACAATTTCATGAACAAAAAGATGCGTTTAAAATTAAGGTGCCTTTTCAAAGTGTAGATTCATACATAAAAGAACAGAAAAAACAGTCAGCATAATAGTTTGAGCGCTGACTGTTTTTTGTTGCATATATTTAAAAACAACTTACTCAGAAAGTGAGATGTTAAAAGTTTGTGGCTCTTTTTCAACATCTTGCGTTTCTGTATTTGCTGCGATTACATTATCTGTTGTAAATTTAATATCCTTTACCTTTTCTTTTCCATCATCAAGTATTAGGCCGATAATACCATCTCTTGTTTCACCAGGCTTATAGTCTTCCCTTGATACATTTTTTGTACCAACGAGCGTATCTTCATCATATAAAAAGTTTTGCGTTGCTACTTTAAAATGTTGTTTATCATTAATCGCAACATCATTCATAGAGAAAAATTGTATATTTTTATTCCCGCTATTTTCCACCTTATATGTAATTTCAACGTAACGAATCGTATCACTAATCTCTGTACCACTTAGCGATGCATATAACTCCGCATCTTCTTGACTGACTTTATCTCCTAATCTACGCTTTACTTCTTCAGGAGTTAATGCCGTATATACTTTTAATGTATTTTTTGCATCTTTACTCATCTGCGATAAAGAGATTACTTTCACATCTTGTACGTGAATTTTCATTGGTGCTACTTCAAATGTTTGATTCACAGAATGAATTTGTTCTAATTTAAAAGTACCCCATCCTGTTTCTTTCACTTTTTGTCCTACTTTTTTCAGCTCACGCCCACCATATTCTTTTGTTTCAGGAATAGATTCTTTCTTCTTCGGTTCAGCTTTCTTTTCTTCTTGATGGAAGCAACCACTTAACATAAGAAGAAAACTACATAAAACAAAAATACTTTTCCATGCTTTCATCATATAATTTCTCCTAACACTATCATTCATTAATATTAATTAGTCCTTTGCTTTGTAAACTATAGAAACAATGAAAAGTCCACAAAACGAACTTGTCAGTCCAGATACTATTATACCCCCTATTTGGAAAATATGAAAATAGGGATCTACGAACGCGTGCACGATAAATATAATAGTTGCTACAACAATTACCGAAATCCAATATTTTATTTTTTCCGAAGCTAAAATAAGGTCTTTACCCATTTCATTTCTACACTTCCATAAAACGTATACTAATAACAGAAAACCAATACATGTACTTCCATGTTGCATATATTTATAAACAGAGATACCGTACCATTCTCTTTGCAATAATGGTATTTTCATAACAAAATAGCCTGTCTTATGAGTGAATGCATCCCAAACAACATGCGTTAACATACCGAATAATGCTGAATAACAAAATACAAAGAAATCTTTCTTTGTGTAAAGCCCCCACCTCTCATCTACTGCATATGTATAGTAGCCAGCAAATGGTTTAGGTAAATGTGTTATAAACGGCTTTTTTAAAATGTAGTGATATATGTATGCTAATAAAAATACGAGTGGTAAATTAAAATATAAGAATCCAAGCCACGTATGCCCAATTACACCATACGGTCTAAAGTGTAGGAAATATTCAAAGTCAGGCGCCATACTACCTAATATAAGAGCCGTTACTGAAATATGTTGAGAATACTTTTTTGCAAAAGGAAGCACTGCTGCTGGATGTGCAAATGTAAACGGCATGTTTTGACTCCTTTTTATAATTACAATAGATTACATACTATCATAACGACATGAATAATCTACATGCAATGTTTATTTTCACATTGGAATATGATAGTTTAAATGATATAATCCACATAAAATATTCAGAAAATAAGGAGGGATTCACGTGTCATTAACACTTGTCTTTTTTCTTGTTCTGTTTACCTTGTTTTTAAGTACATACATTGGCTTCTATCTATGGAAGCACTACAAAATTATAAAATATATACCTGCTCTCGTTGGTTTTATAAGCATTCTTTTTATTTTCATATGGAAGAGAATGACTTTCGGCTGGGAAGGTCTTGGCTTTGGCGCACTTCAATATACAATACTATTTGCAAGTTGTCTTACCCTTGTATTTGCTGCTTTTTTAGAATCAAAATCCGTTATGAATTGAGGTTTCTATATTGATTGACGTACCCTTTTTAAAAAATGTCACATTAAAAAAAGAAAATATCCCTAGTTTCTCCGCATATCCTTACTGTTTACCCGCTATTCGAACATTACAATCACTAGCTTTCCATCCAAATGTAACATTCATTATTGGAGAAAACGGAACAGGGAAGTCAACATTACTCGAAGCGATTGCAATTGCGTTAGGATTTAATGCAGAAGGTGGAACGAAAAACTTCCGTTTTAGTACAAACGATTCCCATTCATCTTTACATGAATACCTTCGAATTTCCAAAAGTTTCAATACACCAAATGATGGTTTCTTTCTTCGTGCCGAATCATTCTATAACGTTGCTTCTTATATTGATGAAATGGATGCCGATTCAGAAGCACGTGGAAATCCAATTATTGACTCATATGGTGGTACTTCACTACACGCCCAATCACACGGTGAGTCATTTTTCTCCTTATTTATGAATCGTTTTTCAGGACAAGGCTTATACATTTTAGATGAGCCCGAGGCCGCTCTATCACCAATGAGACAACTTTCTATGCTCATTCGAATGCATGAACTAGCGGAACAAGGTTCACAATTTGTTATCGCAACGCATTCTCCTATTTTAATGGCTTATCCTGAATCTACTATATATTCTTTAACACAAGAAGGGATTCATGAATCCACATTAGAAGAAACTGAGCATTACCAAACGACGAAACTTTTCTTTGAAAATCGTGATCGATTATTTCATCATTTATTTGAATCATAAAAAAAGAAGCAGCGATTGCTGCTTCTTTTTTATAGTGCTTCTATAAATAATGCTACCCCAATACCGCCACCGACGCATAAAGAGGCAATTCCTTTTTCTAACCCGCGTCTTTTCAATTCATGAATTAAACTTACAGTAATACGAGCTCCTGTACAACCGATTGGATGTCCAAGTCCTACACCACTACCGTTTACATTTACTTTTTCACGATCTAAACCTAATTCTTTTTCTACAGCTAAGTATTGTGCAGCGAAAGCCTCATTAATTTCAAGTAAATCTGCATCTTCTAATGACCAATCTACTTTTTCTAATCCTTTACGAATTGCTGGTGCTGGTCCAATACCCATAATTTTCGGATCTACTCCAGCTACTGAATATCCAACAATTCTAGCTAACGGTTGTAAGCCTTTTTCTTTCGCTTTTTCTTCGCTCATTAATACTAGAACCGCACTTCCGTCATTCAGGCCAGATGCATTCCCTGCCGTTACAGATCCGCCTTTACGGAAAGCTGGTTTTAATCCTGCTAATTTTTCTGCTGTAATGTCAGCACGTGGATGTTCATCCTTCGAAAATACCACTTCTTTTCTACGTTCTTTTATTGTAATAGGAACAATTTGATCGTCAAAGTATCCAGACTCGATTGCCTTCAGTGCCAATGTATGACTGCGAAGCGCAACTTCATCTTGTTCCTCTCTTGTAATTTCATATTGTTCAACTAAATTTTCCGCTGTTTCCCCCATCATAATATGATGAATCGGATCTTCTAATACTTCCCACACCGTATCACGAATTTCTCCGTGTTGTAGGCGTTGTCCCCAGCGGTGTTGTTTCAATGCATAAGGGCTTGAACTCATTGCTTCTACTCCACCTGCAACGACAACTTCACTTACACCTAATTGAATTTGCATTGCAGCCGACATAATTGCTTGCATACCTGAAGAACATTGGCGTTGGATTGTATAGCCCGTAACTGTGTCAGGAAATCCTGCCGCTAATGCAGCCGTTCTCGCCGTATTTGCTTCATCAGTTCTTTGAATACAATGACCTAAAATCACTTCATCCACTTCGTGTGGTTCTACCCCGCCTCGTTTTACAGCTTCCTGAAGTACAGGAACAGCTAATTCTACTGGCGTTACATTTTTTAGCGCTCCCCCAAAAGTTCCAATTGGCGAACGAACTGCAGCTGTAATAACAACATTATGCATTTTGCACTTGCCCCTCTCTTATGTACCCTAGTCAGTTTTTAGGTGAAATTCCATAAGATGTATGTCTACACCTATCATACTATAAACATACTAAAAAATCAAAATATTTAATATAATAAAAATAGAAGGAATTAACCTTCTATTCTGTTAATGCATATAGAAATTTTTGTAAAATTTTCTCTGTTGTTTTATTCAAATTCGGTAACTTATCTACCGGAAAATATTGAAGCTGTAATCCTTCATGGTCAAGCCTTAACTCCCCGCTCACATGATGTCCCTGATACAGATGAATGACATTAAAAATTTCATCTCCATTTGGATATTGGAAGTACACTTCTTTTCCCGAAAGAACCCCGATAAATTGCATAATTTTCGCATTTAGTCCCGTCTCTTCAAATAGTTCTCTGCGAGCAGTTTCTTCTGTCGTTTCTCCTAGCTCCATCGCTCCACCAGGTACACCCCAATCATATGTATCTGAACGATATTGAAGCAATACTTCTTGATTATCATTTAAGATAATAATTGCTGATCCTACTAGAATAAGCGGCCTTGTACCAACGACTTTGCGTAACTCTTCAATATACCCCAATATGTAAACTCTCCTTTCCTCACCCTCCCTTATCATAACAAAATTTTTCTCCTTTTGTTGATGTAATTTTAAAGAAAAAAAGGAAGCTTTCGCCTCCTTTTTTCACCTTTATTTCTTAAAACTTTCATATTTTACAGCTTCAAAAGCTTCTTCTATTTCATCATTACGATAATGGACATATGTAAAACGCCCTAATTCTACTAATCTTGCTATTTCTTGTAACGCTTTATGTTGCTCATATGTTTCCTCAAGCTTAATATGTACATAAAATTTCATTAATGGATGTTCGTATAAAGGTTCTCCCACCTCTACATATACATCTTCCACTCCTTGTACAACTCTTACATAACTTGCAAATTGATAAAGAGCTTCTCTGTCTGAAACGATTTTTAATGTATACATATATTCTCCCCCTTTCCTTTACTATATCAAAAAGACGGCCAAACCATGTTATAGAACTATGAAATTTTTTCGACTTGTAATAAACAAGGCGTTTATCCATACGTAGGATCTTTTCCCAACATATATTATAGGAAGAATTTTTTCAGTTGAGGTGTTCCTTATGGATCCATACGTCAATATATGTATTTGCATTACTCCAGGCGCCGATATTTCTGATGACCGTATTGCAAAAGATTTAGCAGTTGCAGAGTCAATTTGGCACCCGATTACATTTCAAATTCAAGAAGTAATTGTTTTAAATGAACTCTTCCGTTTTTCTGACCGTGAAATTAGTTATAAAGATTCTATTCAAAGTCAGGAAAAATTAGCATCCTTTTTTCAAACTTGTGTAAATGAAGCTCCTGAATGCGACCTTTACATTTGTTATATTGGCAGTGATTATTTTAAAGAAACAGCAGTAATTGCCTGTGCCTACTCTTTAGCAAAACAACAGCAACTTACAGGGTATATCGTTTTAACAAACTCGGCTGCTCCTATGAAAAATATATATACGCTCGCTCATGAAATTGGTCATATTTTATTTACAAGACGTGTTCACGGAAAACTTACTCACGCAGATCCTCATTCCCCAACTGGCTCGGAGCACCATCCTTCTCCAACAAATCTTATGTATCCGATCGTCCCTCGCCCTGAAAATGTCCATATTCAGTCTCTATTAACGAGCGAACAAAAAGCACTCTCTTTACAAAGCTCTTTATTGCAAAGAAAAAAACAGTAACAATTTTGTTACTGTTTAAAACAATAGATTCCAATCAATAAACCAAATTCCGGCTGCAACGGATGCAAATATACAACTAAACATAAATACAATTACTCTAAAAATCTCTATATAATATTTCTTTGGAAATAATTTTTTCATATCCAGAGCAGCCCTTTACCTATTAAACCGAAGAACAAAACATAACCTGAAAATCGCTAAACCTAAAAATACAATAGACAATATACCTTAAAATATACTTTGCATATTAGTTCTCCTCTTAATAAAAATTAGAATTCAACTAATTTACACTTTTTCTCTCTTCAATTTTTAAAGACCATCTCATTAATCCATATATACTTCCATACATAAGTAAGATCTTTGCAATTCCCCAAAATACATTTCTTTCTTCTAAGTCTTTAAATAAGAACATAATCGCAAGAGGAACAATAAGTACCGCAACACCCATCCAACCAAGAACATATACTTCACCAATAAGAAGTAATAAAAATATAGTTACTGCTAATATATATGTCTGCATTGTCGACAATTGTAAAATTGGCGTCCCATACCATTTATTCATAAACATTAATAACACTAATAATAAAATAGGTATCATCACTATTACATAAATAATTCCAAACTCTACTAATTTACTTTTAAAAGAAGACATTCTAAACGCAACAATCGTTCCAATAATCGTAATAATTAAAACAATAGGATAACCAATTAACTGTACATTTGTTAACGTAAATTGTTGATTCGGATTTCCAAATAAAATATTTGTAAGTAACCAATACCCGCCAATACCAATTATCATTCCTAAGATACTTTTTATACTCCCGCCTTTATCCTTCTCCATCTCTTTCGCTAATTCTTCCGCATACTCTTTTGGCGAATTACCAAATATATCACTTACCGTCTTTCCCTCTTTCTCACCTTCAATTAAATGAAACTCTGCATCTTCTAGAAAGGCATCCACATCTTCTTCTTTCATTCCTTTTGTTATTAAATACACTTTCGTATCGATTAAAAACTTTTCTCCTTCTTTAGAAATCTTCATGATCATCCCTCCCTTATTAAACCGTTTCTCTTCTATTCGTCTTCATCATAATTTCAAGGAAAATTAAAATAAATAAACTTCCGTATAAACATATAATTTGAAATAACATTGGAACAAGGTCTTCTGATGTAAATGTTTTAAACAGTAACATAATCGAAAGCGGGATGATTAAATATAAGTTTTTAAACCATCCATTAAAATATATATTTATTGCTACTGTAATGATGAAAATACCACCAGCTAATATATAACTTTGCATTTGGGTGAATATAAACATTTTTGTAGGATAAATCACATCTAATATCGTTACAGCCCCTATTAGAAACATTGGTGCGATTATGACTAACGACCACATAGCAAACCATATTTTTGTAAAACTTGTTACGAAAGTCATTTTGCGAAGTAGAAAATTAGGACCTATCACAACTAAAATTAATGACAAACTATATCCAACGCACTGAATAAGTGACATCTGTAATAGTCCGTTATTCACTATTAGAATAGAAGCAATAATCCAAAACGATACGATATTCATTACTGTAAAACCAATTTGCTTCCACGTTTCCTGTCTATCTCTTTCCATCACTTTTACAAGTTCATTTGCGTATTCTTTCGGTGAGCTTCCGAAAATTTCTTCTACACTTTTCCCATCACTCTCACCTTCTATTAAATGAAGTTCTGCGTCTTCAATAAAGCTTTCAATA
Source organism: Bacillus sp. BSL6 (assembly GCF_052928345.1). Classification (NCBI taxonomy): domain Bacteria; kingdom Bacillati; phylum Bacillota; class Bacilli; order Caryophanales; family Bacillaceae; genus Bacillus; species Bacillus sp. BSL6. The sequence continues at coordinate 777,633 of NZ_JAVGCW010000001.1, read as the reverse complement.
TCGCTTTCTTTCACACTCTTTGCAGTCAAAAACAACCTCATATCTAATAAAAACTTTCGTGCTTCATTTGATAGCATTATCTTCTTCTCCCCTTTCCTTCAAGTAGACGTTCCACACTACTTTGCATCGCTTCCCAGCGATCCATAAATTCATCCAGTGCATCTTCGCCATCTTCTGTTAACGTGTAATACTTCCGTTTTGGACCAGATGGGGATTCCTTCATTACACTTTTTATGAATCCTTCCTTTTGCATTCGTATTAATAACGGATAAATACTTCCCTCACTCGCCATTGTAAAGCCATACTTTGCTAGCTTCTCACTCATTTCATAACCGTATATTTCACCTTCAGAAATAATAGCAAGTAAGCATCCTTCTAAAATCCCTTTCAGCATTTGACTTGTCGACATAATTCAAATCCTCCTACTATCTTGTTTTACAAGATAGATAAGCGTAAGTATCTTGCTTTACAAAATAGTATAGCAAAGACTATTTTGCAAAACAAGATAGCTAGCAATATTTTTCCAAACCTTTGCAGGATTTTTCTTATCCACTCTCTAAATAGAGCAATATGAGAACTTTATTATGAAGGGATGTTTTTCATCATGGTTACAAATCGAGTTGTTTTTTTAACAGGTGCTGCAAGTGGTATTGGATATGAAATGGGAAACGCTTTTGCAAAAGAAGGTGCAAAAGTTGTTATTACCGATCGTCTTGAAGAGCGTGCAAAAGAAGCTGCTGAACAACTACAAAAAGAGGGCTTTCAAGCTATCGGCTTAAAATGTGATGTTACATCCGAAGAAGAAATAGAAGCATCCATTTCCCAAACTGTTAATCATTTCGGTTCATTAGACATATTAATTAATAACGCAGGAATGCAACACGTTTCACCAATTGAAGATTTTCCAACCGAAAAATTCGAGCTACTAATTAAAATTATGCAAATCGCTCCTTTTATCGCCATTAAGCATGCCTTTCCCATTATGAAAAAGCAAAAATATGGCCGAATTATTAATGTAGCTTCCATTAATGGCCTCGTTGGATTCGCTGGAAAAGCTGCTTATAATAGCGCAAAACATGGTGTAATTGGATTAACAAAAGTTGCCGCTTTAGAAGGGGCTACTCACGGAATTACTGTTAATGCACTTTGTCCCGGTTATGTCGATACCCCTCTCGTACGGAATCAATTACAAGACTTGGCCACTACACGAAATGTACCACTCGAAAATGTTTTAGAGGATGTCATTTATCCACTTGTCCCACAAAAACGCTTATTACAAGTACAAGAGATTGCTGATTATGCGATGTTTTTAGCGAGCGAAAAAGCTAAAGGTATAACTGGCCAAGCTGTCGTTATCGATGGTGGTTATACCGCTCAATAAAAAATAAAGTTTGCTCACGAAGAGCAAACTTTATTTTTTATCGCGAGGATCATCGTACTTTAGTAATTGCCTTGGCAACTTCTCTATTGCAACAATTACCCCATCTAATTTACTTTCAATTCGATGAAGTAAATATAATGTTACAACAATAGGAAACCCTACATTACCTATCATCTTGATCCACTCTTCCATCTTTTTCTCCTCCTTTCATTATATAAATAAGAGAAAAGAACACATTTAGGCATAAAAAAAACAAGCTATTAAGTATTAGCTTGTTTTTTCAAACAATGATGCAATTTCTCGCTTATAATCTCCGCATATAATACCTTTCTCAGTAATAATACCTGTAATTAATTTATTTGGTGTTACATCAAATGCAGGATTATAAACAGTAGTTCCAACTGGTGCCACCTGTTTCCCAAAAATTTTCGTAACTTCTGTTTCATCTCTTTCTTCAATAACAATTTCTGCACCTGTTTGTTTCGTAATATCAAATGTCGATAGTGGAGCTGCAACGTAGAACGGGATATCGAAATACTTTGCTAATATAGCTAAATTCATCGTTCCGATTTTATTTGCTGTATCCCCATTTGCGACAATTCGGTCCGCTCCTACAATAATTGCGTTGATTTCTTTCGTTTGAATAGCATGAGCTGCCGTATTATCTGTAATAAGTGTTACATCAATACCTGCCTGTTTTAATTCCCAGGTCGTTAAACGTCCGCCTTGTAAAACCGGTCTCGTTTCACACGCATACGCATGTAACCGTACACCCTTTTCTTTCCCAATATAAAACGGTGCTAATGCAGTACCATATCTAGCAGTTGCAATACTGCCAGCGTTACAAATTGTTAAAATGTTATCACCGTCTTTAAAGCATGTTAATGCATGTTCTCCAATACTCCGGCATACCGCTTCATCTTCTTGCTGAATACGAAGCGCTTCTTCTTCTAATATTTTTTGCGCTTCTTTTATTGTAGTAATTTCTTGAATAGATTCTCTCATACGATCGATTGCCCAAAATAAATTGACTGCTGTCGGGCGTGACGTCCCTAAATAATTACAATCTCTATTAAACTTCTTTTGAAATTCTTCAATATGTAAAGTAGTATATTTTTTTGATGCAAGCGCCAAGCCAAATGCAGCTACAATTCCAATTGCAGGTGCTCCTCTTACTTCTAGCATGACAATACTTTTCCATACCTCTTCAATCGTCGTTAATGTTTTGTATTCTGTGCTATGCGGCAACTTTGTTTGATTTAATACTGCAATGGCATCACCTTTCCAACTGACAGACCTCGGAATCGTAACAACTGTACTCATGCTTTTATCCCTCCAGAAACTGTCTGTTGAAATAATGTTCGGAACAGTTGAATATCGGCGTTCTTAGACTCATATTTTATTAGTTCTTTCCCTAAGGATAACGCTTGTTTCTTAGCTTGAATTCTCGTTTCTTTATTTGTTATTTCATCTAAATCAGCTACATGTGCTAAGCCAATTGTTCTACGGATAAGCTCACATCCTGCAAACCCGACGGCATCCGTAAAAATGTTTTGCAAAATAATTGGTAGCCATTGCTTTTCTTTCGTATATGCTTCTACACCTTCTCCAATCCATAACTTCGTAAAAGTTTCTACAAAATAACTCCATGTCTTCTCTACATGAAAAAATAATACACCTCTCTGTTCTTCTTCTCTAGATAGAGCATTTAATAATAGATTTGCAATAAATTGCCCGATGTCAAATCCAAATGGACCGTACGTTGCAAATTCTGGGTCAATCACTTTCGTTTCAGAAGGTGATGAAAAAATACTTCCAGTATGTAAATCTCCATGAATGAGTGCCTCTTTTCTCGTTAAAAATTTATATTTATATTGCGCTACTTTTAGTTTTAAAGTTTTATCACTCCATAGTTCATCTACAGCCAATTGTAACTCCGGCTCATAATCATTCGTATCGTAATGCCCAAACGGATCTGTAAACACTAAATCTTCTGTTATTTTGCAAAGGTCTGGATTTACAAATGTACCTTCTAGTACCCTTTTTTCTTCTGACTCTAACCCGAAATCTGAAGTATAAAACAAAACATGTGCTAGAAAACGACCAATATGTTGAGATAAAAGTGGATACTCCTCTCCATCTATTAATCCTGTTCTTGTAATGGTTAGCCTTGATAAGTCTTCTATAACTGTTACTGCTAACTCTTCATCATGACTGTACACTACCGGCACATATTCAGGTACATACTTCGCGAAAATTTGTAATGCTTTACTTTCAATCGTTGCTCTTTTTATAGACAACGGCCAGCTCTCACCAACTACTTTCGCATATGGTAGTGCTTGTTTTATTATAATTGACTTCTCTCCATCATCTAATTTGAACACGTAATTTAAATTTCCATCTCCAATTTCATGACAAACTACATTTGCTTTCTTTTCAAAATAACCGTGTTCTTTCGCATATTGTATAGCTGTTATTTCAGTTAATGCATAATATCCCATCGTCTTCTCCCCCTTTTTTCATTCAGAGGTTTTTCTGACGTAGAAAAACCTCTTTCCACTAAGAAAGAGGTTTGAAGTTTATCTTCTCCCCTCTTATCTGCCAGAAAGTTTTACTTTCTGCTGGAATTAGCACCGTGCCTTTTGGCGTCATAAACGCCCCATTTCACAATGGTATTACGGTCGGTTGCTGGGCTTCATCGGGCCAAATCCCTCCACCTGCTCTTGATAAGAGTTGTATAATTTTTTAGAATTTTTAACTTTATGTTGAAGACTATACCAAGAATAAAAATCACTTGTCAACATTTTATTTGTATAATTCTGGACGACGATCTGCAAAAACTGGAATTCCTTTACGTACTTCTTCAATTTTCTCGAATGTAAGCTCTCCAAATAAAATTGATTCTTTTTCATTCGCTTCTACAACAACTTCGCCCCAAGGGTCGACAATTAAAGAATGACCAGCAAACTCATTATTTGGATCTTTTCCTGCCCTATTACATGCAACAACATAACACTGATTTTCAACCGCTCTTGCTTGTAATAGCAAACGCCAATGTGCTAAACGAACTAATGGCCATTCAGCTACAACAAATAAAACTTTTGCACCTTTAGCAGTATGAACACGCATCCACTCTGGAAAACGAATGTCATAACAAATTGTGCCAGCACACTCTACATCATCTAACTTAAATTCACCTGTACTATTTCCAGCGATTAAATATTTATGTTCATCCATAAGCTGAAATAAATGTACTTTACTATATTCATTAACTAGTTCTCCTTTATTCGTTACAACATACATTGTATTTGTAACACCTTGTTCTGTTTGCTTTGCTATAGAACCACCAACAATATGTACACCATATTGTTTCGACCATTCTATCAACTTTTCTTTCGTTTCCAATCCATCCCTATCTGCAATTTCAGAAAGTCTCGTTAAATCATAACCTGTTGTCCATAGTTCTGGTAAGACGATAACATCTGGTCTTTCCTTCATTGCTTCGCTTATTTTATTTTTAGCATTCTCAATATTTTTTTCTACATCTCCAAAGACAATATCCATTTGAATACATGCGACTTTCATTTTTTCAGCCCCATTCTCATTTTTTTCTTTACAAAATACTGGAAAGATTATATCATTTGTCACTAGAATTGTAACAACTTTCAAAAGAGGTGGAAAGTATGAAATTATTTCAACCTTCTGAGATAGTAACATCATTGCCAACACAATTTTTTGCTTCACTTGTTGCAAAAGTTAATAAAGTCGTTGCAGCTGGTCACGATGTTATTAATCTAGGTCAAGGTAATCCAGATCAACCAACACCGCAGCATATCGTAAAAGCTTTACAAGATGCTGCAGAAAAGACCATTCATCATAAATATCCGCCATTTCGCGGACATGAAAGTTTAAAAGAAGCCGTGGCAACATTCTATCAACGTGAATATGATGTAGTAGTAAATCCAAAAACTGAAGTTGCTATTTTGTTTGGTGGAAAGGCTGGATTAGTAGAATTACCAGTTTGTTTTACAAACCCTGGTGATACGATTCTCGTTCCCGATCCAGGCTATCCAGATTATTTATCAGGAGTTGCTTTAGCGAAAGCACAATTTGAAACAATGCCGCTTATTGCAGAAAATAATTTTTTACCAGATTATACGAAAATCGATGACTCTATTTCCGAGCGTGCAAAATTAATGTTTTTAAACTATCCAAATAATCCGACCGGTGCTACTGCATCAAAAGATTTCTTTGATGAAACCATTCATTTTGCTAATAAACATAATATATTAGTCGTTCATGATTTTGCTTACGGTGCGATTGGATTCGATGGTCAAAAACCTGTTAGTTTCTTACAAGCAGATGGTGCCAAAGATACAGGAATCGAAATTTACACATTATCGAAAACTTTCAATATGGCTGGCTGGCGCATCGCTTTTGCGGTAGGGAATGAAAGTGTCATTGAAACAATTAACTTATTACAAGATCATATGTATGTTAGTATTTTTGGTGCCATTCAAGATGCTGCCCGCGAAGCACTATTAGGTTCACAGTCTTGCGTCATAGACCTTGTAAATAGTTACGAATCTCGAAGAAACGCTCTTATTTCAGCTTGTCATTCAATTGGTTGGAATGTAGGCATTCCAACAGGGTCATTCTTTGCATGGCTTCCCGTTCCAAAAGGATATACTTCTGAGAGATTTTCCAATATTTTACTAGAAAAAGCACACGTTGCAGTTGCTCCTGGTGTTGGATTTGGTGAACATGGCGAAGGGTACGTCCGTGTTGGTCTCTTGCATACAGAAGATAGATTACGAGAAGCCATTAATCGAATTGATAAATTAAATTTTTTTAAAAAGTAATTGACAACATGAAAAATATCTGACAAAATTCAGTTATCTTAAAAATTTAAACATTTCTAAATACTTCTTATCAAGAGCAGGTGGAGGGACGAGCCCGACGAAACCCGGCAACCGATCTACAATTGTAGACACGGTGCTAATTCTCGCAGCATTACGCTGACAGATAAGGAGCTGGTTGTAAAAAAACCTCTCCTTAGCTGAGAGTTTTTTTTATTTAACTAGGAGGTTATAACAATGAGCGGAATTATAGCGACATATTTAATCCATGATGATTCACATAACTTAGAAAAAAAAGCTGAGCAAATTGCACTCGGTTTAACAATTGGCTCTTGGACTCATTTGCCGCATTTATTGCAAGAACAGTTAAAGCAGCATAAAGGCAACGTCATTCATGTTGAGGAATTAGCTGAGCATGAACATACCAACTCGTATTTACGTAAAAAAGTAAAACGCGGAATTATTAAAATCGAATATCCATTATTAAACTTCAGTCCAGATTTACCAGCAATTTTGACAACTACATTTGGAAAGCTATCACTTGATGGCGAAGTAAAATTAATTGACTTAACTTTTTCAGATGGGTTAAAAAAACATTTTCCTGGTCCAAAATTCGGGATAGATGGTATTCGAAATCTTTTACAAGTGCATGATCGTCCCCTTTTAATGAGTATTTTTAAAGGAATGATTGGACGAAATATTGGGTATTTAAAAACGCAATTACGCGATCAAGCAATTGGTGGTGTAGATATCGTAAAAGATGATGAAATATTATTTGAAAATGCATTAACACCACTTACGAAACGCATTGTATCTGGAAAAGAAGTTTTACAATCCGTATATGAAACGTACGGACATAAAACGTTATACGCCGTAAATGTAACAGGACGAACTTTTGATTTAAAAGAAAATGCAAAACGTGCAGTGCAAGCTGGAGCTGATATTTTATTATTTAACGTATTTGCTTACGGACTAGATGTACTACAATCACTTGCAGAAGATGATGAAATCCCAGTTCCTATTATGGCACACCCTGCTGTAAGTGGCGCTTATTCAGCATCCAAGTTATATGGAATTTCATCTCCATTATTACTCGGAAAGCTGCTACGTTATGCTGGGGCTGATTTTTCATTATTCCCATCTCCATACGGAAGTGTTGCGCTAGAAAAAGAGGAAGCTCTTGCTATCTCAAAATATTTAACTGAAGACGATGTGTTTTTCAAGAAGAGCTTTTCTGTTCCGTCTGCTGGTATTCATCCTGGCTTCGTTCCCTTTATTATACGAGATTTCGGTAAAGATGTTGTTATTAATGCTGGCGGTGGGATACATGGACATCCAAATGGAGCGCAAGGCGGCGGTAAAGCTTTCCGTACTGCCATTGATGCTACTTTGCAAAATAAACCACTCCATGAAGTAGATGATATAAATTTGCATAGTGCACTACAAATATGGGGAAATCCCTCTCATGAGGTGAAATTATGAGTATTCAAGTATTTTGTGATTTCGATGGCACGATTACAAATAATGATAACATTATGTCCATTATGGAGAAATTCGCACCAACAGAAGCTGAAGAAGTAAAGAATAGAATTTTATCACAAGAGCTATCTATTCAAGAAGGTGTTTCTCAATTATTTCAATTCATACCTACTAATCTGCACGATGAAATTATTCATTTTTTAATAGAGACTGCTGAAATTCGTAATGGTTTTCATGAATTTATACAATTTGTAAATGAAAACAATATTTCCTTTTATGTTATATCAGGTGGAATGGATTTCTTCGTCTATCCACTCTTACAAGGACTCATTCCAAAAGAGCAAATTTACTGTAATGAAACAGATTTTTCAAATGAATACATTACGGTGAATTGGCCTCATCCTTGTGATCGTCTTTGTCAAAATCATTGCGGATTATGTAAATCATCACTCATCCGTAAATTGAGTGATACGAATGACTTCCATATTGTAATTGGAGATTCAATTACCGATTTACAAGCTGCAAAACAAGCGGATAAAGTGTTCGCTCGTGATTTCCTTATTACAAAATGCGAAGAAAATCATATTTCTTATACACCATTTGAAACGTTTCACGATGTTCAAACTGAATTAAAACATTTGTTGGAGGTGAAATTATGAAACAACTTTTTCGTCAATGGTATGACTTAAGCGAGATAAAAAAAGAATTAACAACACGAAATTGGTTTCCAGCAACGAGTGGTAATATTTCTATAAAGGTTAGTCATGAACCACTCACTTTTCTCATTACAGCAAGTGGTAAAGATAAAACCAAAACGACTCCAGATGACTTTCTACTAGTAGATCATCTAGGGATTCCCGTATTAGAGACTGAATTACGTCCCTCAGCAGAAACAATCTTGCATACACATATTTATAACAATACGAATGCTGGGTGCGTCCTTCATGTTCATACAACTGATAACAATGTCATCACAAATTTATATAGTGATGCTGTCACACTTCAAAATCAAGAAATTATTAAAGCTCTCGATATTTGGGAAGAAGGTGCAACAATTCACATTCCTATTATCGAAAACCACGCTCATATCCCAACGCTTGGAGAAAACTTCCGCAAGCATATACAGGGAGATTCGGGGGCAGTATTAATCCGTAACCATGGTATTACCGTATGGGGCCGAGATAGCTTTGATGCAAAGAAAAGATTAGAAGCTTATGAGTTTTTATTCCAATTTCATATAAAACTACTATCAATTCAAGGAGGCGTTTCTAATGGCGCAAATTCGTATTCATGAAGTAAATACTCGCATTGAAAATGAAGTGGAAGTATCTAAATTTCTACAAGAGGAAGGTGTTTTATATGAGAAATGGAATATTTCTAAACTTCCTCCTCATTTAAATGAAAATTATTCGTTAACAGATGAAAACAAGGCTGAAATATTAGCTGTGTTTTCAAAAGAAATTGCTGATGTTTCAGCACGCCGAGGTTATAAAGCACATGATGTAATTTCACTTTCAAATAGCACACCTAACCTTGACGAACTATTAATTAATTTCCAAAAAGAACACCATCATACTGATGATGAAGTTCGCTTTATTGTTAGTGGTCATGGCATCTTTGCCATTGAAGGAAAAGATGGGACATTCTTTGACGTTGAACTTGAGCCAGGCGATCTCATATCTGTTCCTGAAAATGCAAGACATTATTTTACCTTGCAAGATGATCGTCAAGTTGTAGCTATTCGTATTTTTGTTACAACTGAAGGTTGGGTTCCAATCTATTAAGGTAGTTAGTTGAATAAAAGGTCTTGGACCCCCTTTTCCAACCTTTTATTCACTCTACATATATACATCCTCCTATGGAGCAGGCTTATTTCAAAAAAAATGAAATAAGCCTGATTTTTTATTTTCTCAAACATATGCGTCCCTCCTTTCAAAAACGATCTTATCCTTCTGTTTTCCAAGTGTATTTCTTAACATTTTTTGAACATTTATTGAACTTTTTTTGACTTTTTTCTGAAAATTCTGTTTTGTATATGATATACTACAATTAACTAAGAAGGAAAAAATATCGCAAACAGAGGGGGATAATCATGAGTTTACTTATCGCACTTATACTAGGGGTTACGTGTGGAGCACTTCCTATTATTCTAGGAGCTATTATGGAAGAATTAGAAGTTGGTGTTTTAGGTTTTGTTGCATCTTGTGTAAGCGCTTTATTTTTTGGTTTGTTCGGTGCTATTCCTGTTTCAATTCTGTGTGCATTTTATATAATACGCCATGCTCGTACAAAACAATTTGGTCCTAATCACATCGCGCAAGTTATTCCATTCCCAATTGAACGATGCCGCCGTGCTTCTAGCTTATAATTATAAAATTAAATATACTTAAATAAATAAAAGCCCTCAAATGAGGACTTTTATTTATTTTCTTCTAGAAATTGAAACAATTCTTGTAGGTGCAAAGCGTCTTCACTATAGCTAACAGATACATGATATATACTATCAATCTCCGCTTCCATGTAAAGATCAACTCCATCTCGATCATATTTCAATGCCAAATAAAATTCCATTTCTTCTAGCATCTTTTTTGAAGTTCGAATAACGTAATGCCCTTTTTCATCTCTTCCATATTCGAATTTCGGTTCAAAATCATATTTTTGTTTAAAAGCTTCTATTTGTTTTTCATTAATTTGTACACAAGTTGCTCGTTGTACAGCATCAATCATCTCATCAAATTTTTGAAGATCCATCTTACTTACCCCCTATGTATTTTTTGTATAACACTTGTGTTCCGCTATTCTCTTCTCCATCTTTTATTAGCTCTTCATACAATTCCTTCGCCAAACTTAAACCTGGTACTGGTAATTGTAATTTTTCAGCCTCATCTAAAGCAATCTTCATATCTTTCATAAAATGCTTTACATAAAACCCCGGTTCAAAATCTCCCTTTAACATGCGAGGGGCTAAATTGCTTAATGACCAGCTACCTGCTGCACCCGTTGAAATGCTCTCTAACACTTTATCTGGATCTAGTCCAGCTTTTTTCGCATAAGCAACCGCTTCACATACTCCAATCATATTAGAAGCAATTGCAATTTGATTGCACATTTTTGTATGTTGTCCACTTCCAGCTGGTCCTTGCAACTGAATATTTGTTCCTAGTTTTTCAAATAACGGTAAACATTTTTCATATATTTCTTTCTCGCCACCGACCATAATTGCGAGTCTTGCCTCTTTCGCACCGACGTCTCCTCCAGATACAGGCGCATCTAACGTATATATATTCTTACTTTTACCCGCTTCATTAATACGTTTTGCCAATGTTGGTGTAGATGTCGTGAAATCAATTGTAATTGTACCTTCATTTGCATTCTCCAAAATCCCATCTATCCCAAAATACACTTCTTCTACATCATGTGGATATCCTACCATAGTCATTACAACATCCACTTGCTTTACTAAGTCTTTCGGTGTATCACACCAATTTGCACCATCTTGCACTAAAGAGTCTGTTTTCGATTTTGTTCTATTATATACATATACTGTATGACCGTCTTGCATGAAATGACGCACCATACTTTTTCCCATTACACCAATACCAATGAAACCAATTGATACATTTTTATGTTTCATTTTCTCATCCCCTTTGTTCTAATAAATCACTTACCATCTTTCGGAAATCTTTATTGAAGTCATCATCCATACTATTTTTCACATTTGAAAATAAAATAACAAAAGTCCCTTTTTCTTTATTAAAATTATTGAAAGTGTTCCAACCAGATAGTACACCATGATTATGAAAATAATCCGGATATATGTAAAAACTAAATGCATATTTTCGTTCTGTTGAAGGTGAAAACATCGCTTGTATACTTTGTTCAGAAAGAAGTTTTCCATTTATAATTGCTTCGTCTAATTTCTTCATATCTCCAACTGTCGTATACATCTCACCACAACCATATAGCCAATCCATGCCTACCTTCTGCGCTGGTACAAGCTCTTGATTTTTTTTCACATAACCCTTTGTAAAATTTTTATCTCCAGGTACCATATTTCCCATACCAGATTCATGCATATCTGCTTTTGTAAATATATTTTCTTTTATATAATCTCCTAAAGGTTTTTTCGATATATGTTCTATTATATAGGCAAGCACCATATAATTATAATCTGTATATCTCCAACCTGTTCCTGCAGGAAATTCTAAATTTTGACGTCCAATCCAATTAATTAACTGTAAACGGGAAGCAGCATTAACATTGCCTTTTGCGTGTTCAGGTAAACCAGAGGTATGCGTTAATAAATGATATAACGTAATATTTTTATTCTCCGGAAATGAAGGAATATATTTATTTACATTATCTTGAATATTTAGCTTACCTTGATCCTGCAGTTGTAAAATAGATGTAGCCACAACTGTTTTTGTAATAGAACCGATACGATATTTTGTGTGAGGCATATTTTCTATTTTATTTTGAACATCAGCATACCCATATCCTTTATTCAATATAACATGCTCTTTATCTGTTACCAAAACTGTTCCATTGAATTGCTTTCCGACTAAATATTGATCTAATTCTTGAGATATGCTAGCGTAATCAATTTGCTTTTCTTTTTCTTCTTCTATATTCTCTTGTACTTCTGATTCAACAGCAGGATTCACCTTAGTTGTTAATTCTTTATTTTCCTTTATATTAGAATTATAGAGAAAATAGTATACTCCTCCACAAACTAAAGCACATATTGAAACTATCATCATTATTTTTTTTATCATTTTGTTCCTCCATAATTCCTTCGTTCAAAATCCCCCCTACACTCTATTATCAAGTAATAAAAAAAAATCGCAACAATTTGTTGCGAAAAATCACTTTTTTTCTTTTCTATATACACACACTTGATTTTTCCCATTTTTTTTCGCTTCATATAATGCAATATCCGCTCGTTGCATTAATTCTTCTCTTGTAATCCCTTTTTCATATAATGCAACTCCAAAGCTCGCTGTTAATTTCGAAATTCCTGAGAATTGCTTTGTTTCAATGAAAAATCGTAATGATTCCGCAACTTGAAATGCTTCTTTTTCTACTGTATTCGTTACTAAAATAATAAATTCTTCTCCTCCCCACCTAGCAAATACATGTTGCTGCTCCACTTTAGATTTCATGAGCTCTGCAAGCTCAATTAATGCTAAGTCACCAAAATCATGGCCATACGTGTCATTTACTGCTTTAAAATTATCTATATCAAATAAAATAAGTGCTATATTTTCATTATTACGCATCGCATTATCCCATTCTGCCTCGAGTATTTGTTGGAATTTCAAACGATTATAAATCTCTGTTAACGAATCTATCATAGCAAGTCTTTCTTGTTCTTGATAGATTTCATCTAATTCGGTAATCTCTGTACACTTCACAATAAATCTTGATAAATCTTCTGGCAATGGTGTCGCACGCAATAAAAAAGTTGACACTTCCCCTTCATAGTTGGACATCTTAATTCTTCTATCATATGATAATGTATCATCTAACCATGTTATATCATGAGTTGTTGAATAGTATCCATTTTCTCTAATAAGATGTTCAGCAAATACTAAATGTTGCTCACGATAAGCAAACAAATTTTCATATCCGAAAAACTCTAAAAAATTTGTATTACAATCAACAATCTCATCGTCTTCTACTATAAATAATAGATCATTTCGAAAATCAAACATCGTTTGAAGTAGTTCTTGTTGCAAACTTACTTGCCGCACTAAAGAAAGCTGATATAAACTTTTATTTACTTCCTCTAACACCATTTGCGGAGTCACAGGGGCTATCACAATATTACGTATTCCTAACGTAAGCACCTCTGCAAACTCGCTTGTTATTTGTTGATCCCAAATGACAATAAATGTACTCTGTGGATTATACATATTCTTTATATATTTTATTTGAGAAAAATCTGTTACATACATAATTACAATATGTGGTTTAGTCCTCTGAAATAATACTTCTCCTTCTTCAAAACTATTTGCTATAAACATACATTTTGGATGGATATTTTCTATCGTTTGTTGATGTGTGCATCCATTTTCTATATAAAGGACATTTAACTGAAGATCTTGTAATACATTTTGGAAAACCGTATTCTCTAATAAAAAATGTAGTATGTTCATCACTAGTCTTCACTCACTTCATATATCTTGTTCTACAGAATTCCTCACAAACATTTTATAAAAAACTGTTCTCTAAAAACTTTAATGAGTGAGGGATACATGTTAACAAGCTAATTGAGAATGTTATCTTTGCTTTTTCACTCTATAAATTCCTTTTTTAGTGTATGATTATAGGAATTGTATCGTTTGTATGAATGCCCTAGCTTCCGCTTGAAAACTTGACAATTAAAATAAAGATATTATATTCTTAAATTCGATAACTTACAAAATGTAAGTAGAATATATTACATGTATTTTTTTCATAATTTGATATGTAATTTGGAGGATATATAATGACAAACGAAAACTTTTTTAATGTTTTATATGAACGCACATCTACACGTGCATTCAACCCAGAGAAAGAAATTTCATCTACAGAGTTACACGAGATTTTAAAGGGAGCTGCTCAAGCACCTTCCGCTTGGAATTTACAGCATTGGAAATTCCTTGTATTCCAAGGTGAAGATGTACAGAAACGATTACATCCAATTGCTTATAACCAACAACAAATTCTTGATGCTTCTGCTGTAGTCGCTATTTTAGGTGATTTAGAAGCTTATAAAAACGTTGAACCCGTTTATGGTCCAATTGTAGAACAAGGATTTATGAAAGAAGAAGCAAAAGAACGCTTAGCTAAAAATATTGAGTCTGCATATGCTCGTGAGCAATTCCCAAGAGATGCAGCCTTTTCAAATGCATCTTTAGCAGCAATGCAACTTATGCTTGCAGCTAAAGCAACTGGCTGGGATACTTGTGCGATTGGTGGTTTCAACCCACAAGCACTTACAGAAGAATTCAATGTTTCATCTCGCTACGTACCAATTATGCTTATTACAATTGGGGAATCAACTTTAAAAGGCCATCCTGCACCACGAATGAGCGTAGAACAAGTAAGTGAATGGGCAAAATAATAAAAAACGAAGGTAATTTCATTACCTTCGTTTTTTTATGTTCTGTCACACATCCGTAATATTACAATGTATTATTCGACAACTACATATAAAAAAACATTAAATTTTATGCTGTTTTCATACACAAAAATGACGTTTCGTGTCGAATCTTGTTAAAACATCGAAATATAATCGTGTTTTTTTGTTACAATTATGATACAATGATAACAAATAGATAACAAGAGAGGGATTTTCATTGAGTTCATACGGAAGCTTTATTGCACTTTTATGTTACATAGTAACTGTACTGCTTCTATATTTTATTGGCGATGCTGCAAATATTTCAGTATTACAATTTCCAAAAGAAGAAGCATTCCAATTAGAATCAGAAAAACATACTGCACGATCCATTGTACCGCTACTCTTAGCTCTTCCTGTATATATCATCGTTTTATATAAAAGCAAAAAAGTGTAAAGGCTACCTATTTCATTCATTTCGGTGGTCTTTACACTTTTTTGTGATATCTATCCTATTTTAAACATCATTCCGTAATAAACACCCAGCTAGTCATTTAAAATGAGAAAATCCCCTAGAAAAAATTCCACTCTCTGTCCAGTCACTCACTACCGAACTTACATAGATTATAAGTGTGAAGGGGGTGATGAGGATTATGTTTGGATCATTTGGATGCTGTGATAACTTTAGAGACTGTCATCATCATGAAAGAGAGTGCAGACATCATGAGAAAGAGAAAGAGAAAGAAGTAGTTAGACCACAACAACCAGCTGTATGTAACGTACTTGCTAGCATTTCAGTTGGAACAGAGCTTTCTCTTTTAAGCATTAGAGGTAACGGCACTTTCAACAATGTAATTTTTGAAGGTTTCGCTAACGGTGTTGCTCTTTTCTCTGCTTTAGCTCGTAATAACAATGACAAAGACAATAAAGATAACAACAAAGATGATAAGCACAATCAAAACCGTAATACTTTTACTGGTATTTTACGTGTCTGCCCAACTGATATCGTTGCTATCGCTATCTAATTCTGTTCCTTATCCTCTATAGTAAGAAAATAAGATTTACTTTTCTCATAGAAAAAACCTGAGACCGATTTCAAATCGACTCAGGTTTTTTTATTGATTATATGCTTTTAACTAGTTCAACAACTTCTTCAGCAGTTGACATCATTAATGCTTTTTCTGCTAATGTTTCCATTTCTGCTTTTGACAACTTGCTTAGTTGTGTTCTTGCAGGAAGAATAGATGTTGCACTCATACTGAACTCATCTAAACCTAATCCTAATAATAATGGGATAGCAAGTGAATCGCCCGCCATCTCACCACACATACCAGCCCATTTGCCTTCTTTATGAGCAGCATCGATAACCATTTTTACAAGACGTAAAATAGATGGGTTATATGGTTGGTATAAGTAAGATACTTGTTCGTTCATACGGTCTGCAGCCATTGTGTATTGAATTAAGTCGTTTGTTCCGATAGAGAAGAAATCAACTTCTTTTGCGAATTGATCTGCTAATACTGCTGAAGCTGGGATTTCAACCATCATACCAACTTCAATAGAATCAGAAACAGTTGTACCCGCTTCTACAAGTTTTGCTTTCTCTTCTAATAAGATCGCTTTCGCTTGACGGAACTCATCAAGAGTTGCAATCATTGGGAACATAATTTTTAAGTTACCGTATACGCTAGCACGAAGTAATGCACGAAGTTGTGTACGGAACACATCTTGCTCATCAAGACATAAGCGAATTGCACGGTATCCTAAGAATGGGTTCATTTCTTTTGGTAAATGTAAGTATGGAAGCTCTTTATCTCCACCGATGTCAAGTGTACGAACAACAACAGGTTGACCTTCTTTTACACCTTCAAGAACTGCTTTATATGCTTCGAACTGCTCTTCTTCTGTTGGAAGATTGTCACGGCCCATGTATAAGAATTCTGTACGGTATAAACCAACGCCTTCTCCGCCATTATCGATAATACCTTGTACATCATTTGGTGTTCCGATATTTGCAACAAGCTCAACGTGATGTCCATCACTTGTTACAGTAGCTTGGTCTTTTAGTTTTGCCCATTCAGCTTTTTGCTCTTCAAATTTCGCTTTCTTTTCTTCAAACGAGCGAAGAGTTTCTTCTGATGGATTAACAATTACTTCTCCATCTAAACCATCGATGATTACGATATCGCCGTTTTGGATTTTCTCCATAACAACTTTTGTACCAACAACAGCTGGAATTTCCATAGAACGAGCCATAATTGCAGAGTGAGATGTACGTCCACCGATATCAGTTGTAAAACCTTTTGCATACTTACGGTTTAACTGCGCTGTATCAGATGGTGTTAAATCTTCAGCAATAATGATTACTTCTTCAGAAATTGTACCTGGATTTGAGAAGTTAATGCCTAGTAAATGTGCAAGAACACGTTTTGTTACGTCACGGATGTCCGCAGCACGTTCTTTCATATATTCGTTATCCATGTTTTCAAACATAGAAATAAACATTGATGCAACTTCATCCATTGCAAATTCAGCATTTACTTTTTCGCTATTTACTTTATCTTTTACTGGGTTTACTAGTTCTGGATCATTTAACACTAATAAATGTGCTTCAAAGATCGCAGCTTTGTCAGCACCTAGCTCAGCAAAAGCGTGGTCCTTAATTGCTTCTAATTCAGTTTTTGCTTTCTCAAGCGCAGCTTCTAAGCGTGCAATTTCTGCAGCTTCGTTTGTAATTGATTTCTTTTCGATGTTAAATTCAGGATTTTCAAGTCTGAAAGCCTTTGCAATAGCAATCCCACTTGATGCAGCGATCCCTTGAATGTTAAGAGTCATTATTCTCCTAATCCTTCGTTTTTCATAGTTTCTTCGATAGCTGCTAGTGCTTGAGCTGCATCATCACCATTTGCAGTGATTTTAATTTCCGCGCCTTGTTGAATACCTAAAGACATAACGCCCATGATTGATTTTAAGTTAACGTTCTTTCCGTTATACTCTAAGTTAATGTCAGAACCAAATTTGCTTGCAGTGTTTACAAGTAGAGTTGCTGGACGAGCATGAATTCCTGAGTCGCTAGTTACTTTAAAGATTTTTTCCATGATAATTTATCTCCTTTAAATTACAGTATTTTTTTAGTTGTATAGACGTGAGTACTACATCATCTATTGTATATAATAGGCGATGTTCGGTCAACCACATCACCTATTATAATTATAAACATTTTGCGTCAAATTCCTACTGAATGTCAATAATAGCGTTTTCGCCCTTCTTAACATTTCCATCTTTTTTCAATTCGACTTGCTGCCCTTGTTGTAAATTCGTAAATACAATTGGTGTAATTATAGATGGTGCATTTTCTTTTACAAATGCAAGATCTACTTTTAATAATGGTTGTCCTTGTTTCACTTTGTCACCTTGCGCTACAAGTGCTTCAAAACCTTCACCATTTAATTTTACAGTATCAATACCGAAGTGGATTAAAATTTCTTTTCCACCTTCAGATTGAATACCAATTGCATGCTTTGTAGGGAATACGTTGACAATTTCACCATTAACTGGAGAAACTACTGTTCCTTCTGTTGGCTCAATTGCAAATCCATCTCCCATCATTTTTCCTGAGAATACTTGATCCGGTACCTCTGTAATTGGTAGGATTTTCCCTTCAATTGGTGAAACGATTGTTTCGTTTTCATCAACTTTTTGAGGAGCTTCTTCTACTTTTACAGGCTCTGCTTTTTCAACATGAGGTGTACGACCTGACATAATATCATGAATTTGTGATTTTAATGTGTCAGATTTCGGTCCAAAAATAGCTTGAATGTTATTTCCAACTTCAAGTACACCAGCTGCTCCAAGTTCTTTCAAGCGATCTTTATTTACATTCTTTTGTTCGTTAACTTGAACACGTAAACGAGTAATACAAGCGTCTAAAGAAGCAATGTTTTCTTTACCACCAAGTGCTACTAATACTTCACGAGGAAGTTCACCAGCTTCTGCTTTTCCTGCACCTTCATTCGCATTTGCAACTTCACGGCCAGGTGTTTTTAAATCCCATTTACGGATTGCAAATCGGAATCCGAAGTAGTAAATAACCGCTAGTACAAGACCAACAATAATTACCCACCACCATGCCGTACGGCCTGGTAGTACACCGAATAATAGGAAGTCGATTAAACCACCAGAGAATGTCATACCAATTTTAACACCTAAAATTTGCATTGTCATAAATGATAGACCAGCGAATACAGCGTGAATTCCGAATAATACTGGTGCTACGAATAAGAATGAAAATTCAAGTGGCTCTGTAATACCTGTTAAGAAAGATGTTAATGCAGCAGAACCTAAAATACCAGCTGCTAATTTTTTATTTTCTGGACGTGCTTCATGGTACATTGCTAAAGCTGCTGCTGGAAGACCGAACATCATGAACGGATACTTACCAGTTGTAAATGTACCTGCTGTTAATTCTACACCGTCTTTTAACTGTGCCATAAAGATTTTTTGGTCACCACGAATTAATTCGCCAGCCGCATTTGTATACTGACCGAATTCGAACCAGAACGGTGAATAGAAAATGTGATGTAATCCAAATGGAATTAATGAACGTTCAATTAAACCGAAAATAAATGCTGCTAACGTTCTATTTGCATCAATCATTTGATGTGAGAACGTGTTTAAGCCACCTTGAATGTATGGCCAAACGAAGCACATGATAATACCTACTATTAAAGAGAATGTTGCAGTTGCGATCGGTACGAAACGCTTACCTGCAAAGAAACCTAAGTATGATGGTAATTCAATGTTGAAGTATTTATTATAGCAATATGCCGCTACTATCCCGACGATAATACCACCAAACACTCCAGTTTGTAGCGTTGGAATTCCTAATACGTTTGCATACGCCGGATCTGCAAATCCAATTTTTACTGGGTCTGCTCCAGAACTTGTTACTTTCACTAGCTTATCTACTTCTAAGAACACACTCATCGTTTTGTTCATAATTAAGTAGCCAACGAATGCTGCTAAACCAGCTACTCCGTCTCCACCAGCTAAGCCAATTGCTACCCCAACTGCGAATAGTAATGCAAGGTTAGCGAAAATAATATCACCAGATTGTTCCATAATTTTTGCTACCATTACGAACCAATCTGCTTTTAAAGCAGGAATAACATTTGTTAACTGTGGATTTTGAAATGCATTACCAAATCCAAGTAAAATACCTGCTGCCGGTAAAATCGCTACTGGAAGCATAAGCGCTTTTCCGACTTTTTGAAGAACACCAAAGATCTTCTTAAACATGGAAACCCTTCCTCTCTTATCTATATTGATACCTTCCGACAAACGCCAAAAAGGCATGAGGAAAAAAAGATAGAACGATAGCTATACAAAGGGTAGTATATCCCTTTCTCTAGCTTACATTCCTTACTTTTCTCCACTCATGCCTGATCGAATCAGTAACACGTGTCAAAAATAGGTTTACGTATAAGTTCACTATAATTAAGGCAAACGTTTTCGTTTTATCCCTTAATGTGTTTGTCGAAATTTGTATAACTTTGCAATAGTTATTATACATAACTATTGTAAGCGATTCAATGATTTTTTTTAACGTTTTCATTTTCGACAAAAATATATGTCTTTTTACACATGCTCTGCCTTCACTAAGCGCTGCAGGTGCATCGTTAAATATATACTCTCTGCTTCATAAACAGGAAGTTGCAATTCTTTTTGCATAACCTTAACTAACTTCCAAGCTAAATTATAACAGACAGGATATTCCGCCTTTAATAAATCAGCAAAACTTTGCGATTCCTCTACTTTTTCTCCTTTTTTCACCCTCTCAATAGCATATTGAAGATGACGAATAAGGCGTAAATAGTGAATACTTTCTTGGTCTAATGTAATTTGTAAGTTCGTCTCAATTAAAGATACAAGCTGTGCAATGAGACGGGAGTTTTGATTAACTGAAGATAAATCTGAATTTGTAAGTGAACTGTAAATATGGAGTGCAATAAACCCGATTTCTCCTTCTGGCAATGTAATTTGCAAACGAGAATTTAAAAGGTTTACAACACCTTCAGCAATTTTATATTCCTCTGGATAGAGCATTTTCGTTTCAACTAAAAAAGGATTATCAATTGTAAACCCTTGTTTTAAACGCTTAATTGCAAAAGAAATATGATCTGTTAAAGCGATATGAATATGTTCATTCAATGGAGATTTTGCTTTTTCTTGAATATAGAACATAATATCATTCATTAATTCAATTAATTTTTCACTCACATGTGGAACTAGCAGTTTGTATTGTTCACGATCACGTTCATTTTTTAGAACAAACATTTTTTCAATTTGTTCTTGCTCCAATACATCTTTCGCTTTTTTTCCAAATCCAATTCCTTTACCAATCACTACTACTTCCTCATGTTCAGGATGGCTAGCAATGATGACATTATTATTTAAAACTTTTTTAATTTCTAGATAATTACTCATATAACACCACCCTCGTACTTAAATAGCCTGCTTTTATGTTACAGAATATTCTTCTTTGTCGTCAATGTAAAACATCTACCATTTCATAAAAATTCATTTTTTAGACATGTTTATATATGATGCGTATAATGTAAGAGCAACTGTACATAGAAAGGAGATAACAACATGATTAAAATGTTTGTAAGTGATATCGACGGTACAATGATGCAACACGGAGGTTTAATTGACGAACAGGATATTGTAGCACTTCGTAGTCTTGCTGAACAAAATGTGATTCTTTGTTTCGCTTCTGGCCGACTTGATAATGAAATTGCAGACTTAATGAAAGCTGTAAATACAAATTTCCACCGCATTAGTGTGAATGGTGTTTTTGTATATACAAATGAAAATAAGCAGCTATTATCTGCAACTTTTGATTCCAGCATTCTTCCTGAATTGTTACACATGACGAATGAAGATCCTTATTTCCGTTATGTTAGTGATGAACATAATTACTACATTGAAGAAAAAACACCGTTTATTCACGAACTTGAGCAACAAGTAACGATGACTTCTGTCGAAGAACCAAATTTATTACAGAAAATAGATGATACAATTTTCCCGAATAAAATTTCTGTCGGTGGAACAAAGGAGAGCTTACAACTCCTTCAGAAAAAAATTGATGAAAAATTTCATGGAAAAGTTAGTACGTTCATTTCAGCAGAACAATGTTTAGATGTAATGCCACCTAATATTAGTAAAGGTTCTGCTATTTCTGTTTTATTAAAAGAGTTTCAATTACAACCAGAGGAAGTTGCTTGCATAGGGGATTCTTATAATGATATTCCAATGTTTGCTTTAACTCCTCACAGTTTTGCTATGGCTCAAGCAGATGACGCAGTAAAAGAACACGCTCACTATGTAGTAAATACAGTTAAAGATGCTGTTAACCACGTAATTGCTCATAATAAAAATACGACTCACTCCTTGTAAGGATGAGTCGTATTTTTTCTTTACATGTTAAACAATTTGACATTTACTGTACTTCACAAACTGAAATATATTATTTGTTACGTGCGATGTTTGTAATAAACTTATAACGATCTCCACGATAAATACATTTCACATACTCTAACGGTACTTCACCTTCTGAATATGACCATTGACGCATGACAAGCACTGGCGCCTTTTTAGGAATATGCAGATGTTCCGCTTCATTATCCGTTGCAATTGAAGCTTCAATTGATTGAGTAGCGCTAACAAGTTTGAAGCCCAGTTTTTTCTCTAAATGTTCATATAAAGATTGTTGCAATATTTCTTCGTTAATATCTTTTACAAGAGCTGGCGACAAATATGTCGTCTCAAAAGCAATCGGTTCATCGTCAGCTAAGCGAATACGCCTCACTTCATAAACCGACTCTCCCTCCTGTATTCTCAGCCGGTCTGCTATTTTCGCAGTAGCTGGAACTAGGCGGAAACTTAATAATTGACTACTTGGGTTCATCCCACGAGAAATCATATCTTCCGTGAATCCTGTCATTCCTTGCAGTTTTTGTTCCACTTTCGGAAGTTGGACAAACGTACCGATTCCACGTTTCCGATATAAATAACCTTGTTCCACTAAATTATTAATCGCCTGTCTGATTGTCATACGACTTACTTCGAACTTATCGCAAAGTTCATTCTCAGATGGGATTTTATCTCCCGGCTTCCATTCGCCGTCCTCAATTAGCTGTTTCACCCACTCTTGAATCTGATAATAGATCGGAAATGGTGAATACTTGTCGATGTTCATCAGCAATCGCCTCACTGCATAAAGATAGAGCTTCTTGATCAGCGATTACGGTTACATTCGGATGACGTTGTAAAACTGTAGCAGGACACGCTTCACTATATGCACCTTGCAATAATTCTTTAACAGCTTCTGCCTTTTTAGAACCCATAGCAACAAGTAGAATTTGTTTCGCTTTCATAATGCTTCCAATTCCCATTGTAATTGCATGAGTTGGCACATCTTCTTCTTTTTCGAAGAAGCGAAGGTTTGCTTGGCGTGTAGATTCTGTTAATTCAACAATGTTTGTTGGAGAATTAAACGGTGTTCCTGGTTCGTTAAATCCGATGTGACCGTTTTCACCGATTCCAAGAATCTGTAGGTCAACTGGGTTAGCAGCTAGAATGCCCTCGTAACGTTTGCACTCTTCCTCTAAATCACTTGCCATCCCGTTTGGTACATAAGTTTGTTTAAATGGAAGATGATCAAACAACTGTTCTTGCATGAAATAGTGATAGCTGTTTTTATCTTCATGTGGTAAATTTACGTACTCATCTAAGTTTACAGTGGTTACACGGCTTGTATCAAGTTTATTTTTTCGCATTTCTGCATAAATACCTAATGGAGAGCTTCCTGTAGCCATTCCTAATGTTGGATTTTCTTTTGTTTTTACAACCTCTTCAATTAATTTATAACCTGCTTCTGCTAGTTCTTCTGGAGTTTTTACAACAAGAATATTCATTTCATTACTTCCCTTCCTTCATATGAATTCCTAAACGAACCGTATCATATACATGTAAATCTTCATTCATCACAACAAAGTCTGCATCTTTTCCTACCGCTAATGCACCTTTATTATTTAATCCAAACTCTTCTGCTTGGTTCACTGATGTCATTAGTACTGCATCTTCGATTGAACAACCTGTAAATTCAATTACATTTCGGAAAGCTTGATCCATTTTTAGAATACTACCAGCTAACGTTCCATCTTCTAATCGAGCACTACCATCTTTTACATGTACTGGCTGTCCGCCAAGCTCATATAATCCATCTTCAAGACCTTTTGCACGCATTGCATCAGTAATAACACTTACTTTTTTCGGTCCTTTTAATTTATATGCTAATTTCACCATATCCGGGTGAATGTGAATACCATCTGTAATTACTTCAACCATTACATCTGGATTTAATAACACATGACCAACAACTCCTGGTTCACGGTGATGTAATCCACGCATTTGATTGTATAAATGCGTTGCATGTGTAATGTTTCTGTTTTTTAGTTGCGCATCAATTGCATCTGTATGCCCCATTGTGCCGACAACACCAGTTTCAGCAAGATACTGCTCAAACTCTAACGCACCTTCTTCTTCAGGTGCATATGTTACTAATTTAATTAAATTTCCGCTTGCTTCCTGCCATTGTTTAAATTGTTCAATATTCGCAGGAACAATATGTTCAAGTGGTTGTGCACCTGCACGTTTTTTTGAAACATACGGTCCTTCTAAGTGAATATATTCGAAATGCGCTCCTTTTTCTTTCGCTTCCTTCGCAGCATGTAGTGCTGCTTCGATTGCTTCTGGAGCTTGTGTCATTGTTGTTGGGAAGTAAGTTGTAACTCCTTCTTTTAACATTTCTTTACCTAGAGTTACTAACCCATCGCTATTTGCATCCATCGCATCAATATCGTATCCACCATGAATATGAACATCAATCATACCTGGAATCACAATTTTCCCTGCCGCATCTAAAACCGCTTCATTTTCTTGTGATACATATTGAGCCATCAAACCAATTTCTTTAATTGTTTCTGCGTAACGAATAAATCCGTTTTCCACTACTTCTTGACCTGTATAAATTTTGGCATTGATGACAACTTGCGTTTTCATTTTCATCGATCCTTTCCCATGAAATACCTACTTGTTATTATTACCTTATTCGCCTAATTCCATCTTAATATATGCACGAGTAGTTGTCTATACATTCTAATGAAATTTCCTCTTTGTTTAACAAAAAGGAAACTTAGTACGTCTCTCGCAATTATAATATATGTTATTCATTTTTTCCAAAAAGGAACAATATCATCTATTGTATGAATCACTTAAGTAATGGCATTAATCCGCTAGACCCAATTGTAATATGTTCGCCGTCTGTTTCCATTTCTACTGTACGCTTATTTGTTCCATACATCATTATACCATGCTGTTTTAATCGTCTCACTACACTTTGATGCGGATGTCCATACGGATTTCTGCTACCATAAGAAAGAATCGCGAACTGTGGTTCTACCTTCTTTATAAACCTTTCACTTGTTGAAGTGTACGAGCCATGATGTCCCACCTTTAACACATCTGCATGTACATCAAATCGCTTTAATATTTCCGTTTCCGTCCGCACATCAGCATCACCCATTAGTAAAAAATCTGCCTTACCATACCGAATCTTTAATACAATTGAAGATTCATTATTTTCATCTTTGGACTTCCCATTGTTTAATACTTGTATGGAAACATGCGGATCTAGCGGTATGTATTGGCCCTCTTTTACTGAAATGAAAGGGATTCCCCTTTTCTTTATATGATTTCGATACGTATGATAAGTAAGAGAACTATATGTTTTTCCACTATCTAATATAAGTGATACTGGCATTTGCTCTACAATTGGAATGAGTCCCCCAATGTGATCCATATCAGGATGAGTACTGACGATAGCATCTAAATGGTTAATTCCTTTTTCAATTAGCTTTTGGATAATAACCTCACCAGCTTCATAAGGCCCTCCATCAATTAACATCGTTTGTCCATTTGGCAATGTAATAAGTGTTGCATCACCTTGTCCAACTTTTAAGAAACTCACTTTCATTTTACCAAAATGTTGCCGCTGCATATGTAAAGGAGACGCAGTATGAATAGACATCATATACCTTTTTGCCGATGCACTATTTAAAGAAAAGCATAACAAAACAGAAACTAATAATAAAACACTTCGTATACCTCTCATAACTCGTCTCCTTTTTTCAATTAGTATGGCACGGTATATAATTGATATACAAAAAAAGCTTAGCAAAATGCTAAGCTTTTATTTCGATATCTCTTGTAAAGAACCGAAGAATAAATCCGCTTCATTCATTTGTTCGTTTTCTTCAGAAAGCGGAGGTAAATCATCTAATGTTTTTAATCCAAACGTGTCCAAAAATTCTTTCGTCGTTCCATATAAAATCGGACGCCCAGGTCCTTCTGCTCTTCCCATTTCTTTTATAAGTAAGTGTGATACTAACGTTTGTAACGCCTTATCGGTTTTTACCCCTCTAATCTCTTCCATTTCAGTTCTTGTAATTGGTTGACGATATGCAACAATCGCTAACGTTTCTAGAGCGGCCTGAGAGAGTGAAGCAGCTGTTGGGATATCTATTAGTTTTTGATAGTACGACGCATGTTCTTTCTTTGTAGCAAAACGATACACTTTTGCATACTGTACAATTTGCAAACCGCGGTGTGCACCTTCACATTCTTTTTGCATTTCTTCTAAAATATCGATTACTTCGTTTCCTTCAATTTCAAGGACTTTTGCTATTTGTTCAGGATAAATCCCTTCATCACCAGAAACAAATAAAAGCCCTTCAATGATTGATTTCTGTTCTGTTCTATCCATCTTACGAGCTCCTTCCTCCTATTTTCTCCATAAAAATACACATCAAAAAACCGAATCACAATCAATGCGTTCGGTTCAATATTTTTTCTCTTGTTCCAAACGATACATTCAAACCTAGCATGAGATATACTATTTCTATCCCATTTTCCATACTAACTCTATGCAGATTTAGTATAGCTTGATACGAAAATTTCATCAAAATTATGTTCTTGTTCAATTACGATTTGTTGATTTTTCATAAGCTCAAGAACCGCTAAAAATGTTACAACCATTATTTCCCGTTCATCATCAACAAACAAATCATAAAAACTTTGACGACCACCTTGTATTTCTAACTGCTTTAAAATATCCGTCATACGCTGTTCAATTGGTATTTCTTGACGAGTAATACGTGTTGTCACAGGTTTCTTTGCTTTTTTACGGCGCATTAATTTTTGAAATGCCGCTAGCATATCATATAACGTAACATCAAGAGGCAAGCTTGTCTCCTCTTCTTGTTGCAACGATGTAAAATCAATTGGCGGACGTGTATATAGCTGTGCTCTTTCTTGTTCTCTTTCTTTTAGTTCAGTAGCAACTTGCTTATATTTCTTATATTCAATTAATCTCTCCATCAATTCCTGACGAGGATCATCTATAAAGTCATCACCGTTATCAAGTACATCTTCTTCATGTTTCGGCAACAACATTTTACTTTTAATTTGTAATAACGTTGCAGCCATTACTAAATACTCACTTGCAACATCTAATTGTAGTTCTTTCATCGTATGAACATAAGATAAATATTGCTCTGTAATTTCCGCTACAGGAATATTATATATATCAATTTCATAACGATGTATTAAATGTAACAATAAATCTAAAGGCCCTTCAAAAGCCTCTACTTTAAAATTATACTGCACAAAGCATCCCACCACATTTTTTCTATAACAACATAAGTATAGAGCATACTCATGTTCTATCCAACCTTTTTAAGAAATTTAATTAAAAATAGACCGATGCCTATGTCATCATGCCCACCACTTCATATGATAACAGTGTAGTAAGAACAATGTAGGAGGTCAAAAAACTATGGGTCACGTTGATTGTGGTTTTAGCGGTGGGTTCGCATTACTTGTTGTATTGTTTATTTTACTAATTATTGTAGGGGCGGCTTGCTTCTGCTAATATGAACAATAAACGACTAGGGAGAAATTCCCTAGTCGTTTATTGTTCATATTTCTATGATAAACTTATACTTATAACCGTTAGATAGGGGCGAAGAAAATGTATCCTACGGAATACATACAGTTTTTAATTCATTTTCACGGAGATTATGATTATTTTGAATGCCACGAAATACTGGAAGAATATTGGAAAACAAAACCGAGAGGAAATCGGGATCATTATTTAGTCGGCCTCATTCAAATTGCAGTTTCTTTATACCATCACAGACGCTCTAACTGGAATGGCGCAGAGAAGATGATGAAAAGCGCCATAACGATTTTAGAAAAAAACAGTGCACATTTACTTCGTTTAGGAATAGATGAGGCACAACTTCTGTTCTTACTCAAAGATAAATTGCAATCTATCCAGAAAGAAGAAAGTTTTACACCGTTATTTTTACCATTGGCGGATACAACATTAGAAAAGTACTGCATAGAATTATGTCAGAAACAAAACCTTCCTTGGAAAGACGTGAATGCTACTTCTAATGAATTTATAATACATAAGCACACATTACGTGATCGAACAGAAGTCATCGCTGAACGAAACGAACAATTACAAAAAAGAAAGCAGAGATAATAAACTACTTATCTCTGCTTTCACGAATGTATATTTTGTTCAAGCCCTTTACACTTTTTGCAAAAACTTGCTGTTTGCTCATTTCCGCAAATTGTAAATTCAAGAAATTTACTCTTTAACTCTTGAACCATCTTCGTCCCAATACCCATATGACGGTGAGATGGATTCACACTCAAATGCTGAATTTCCAAAACTTGATTCTCTTTTTTTACAATCCCCATTATCCCAACAAAATCTTCGTTTTGTTTCCACAAATACAATTGCCAATCATCCTTTGCTTCATAATCTTTCATAGTCAATTGTAATGTTTTCACATCTTTTTCAGTTGGCATAAATGAAAGAAGCCCCATTGCAATCTTTTCATAACTTTTTTTAAAACGAATTAACATAACCCTTATCCCTTCTTACAAAAGTTACAAACTATTAAATCCCCTCAATCACTCTTTTCATATCACATTCATTTTACAATATTTTCAACAGAGTGAGAAGAGCTTAAAACAACTTGATAATCATACAAAGCGAAAAGAAGAAAGTCAAATATACGTTTCATTACTATTTTTGTTAAGTAGATAAAAGAAGAAACACTGTTATATGAAAGTGAAAAGAAACATCCACCGCTCATTATCACTTCACTATTCATCACCTTAGAGCAGATGAATTCTAGCAAAATGAATGTAATAAACAACTTTTATTAAAATGTGTAATCTAATGTATTCTATGTAATTTGTTAATATTTTGTTCTCATAAGCGACTTATTTCACTACAATCACATTACTACTTGTATCATGTACCGTAAACGAAATACCCATTCCTATTAAAAAAAGAGAGCAATAGCTCTCTTTTCTCATTCACTTATTCTTCCCAAACTTTAACTTCTTTCATTACATCACCTTGACGCATGTTTAATACTGTTTCAATACCGCTTGTTACTTTACCGAATACAGTATGTACACCATCTAAGTGTGGCTGTGGCTCATGAACGATAAAGAATTGGCTACCGCCTGTGTTACGGCCAGCATGAGCCATAGAAAGTGATCCTACAAGGTGTCTATGAGGATTTCCATCAGTTTCACATGGGATAGAGTAACCTGGGCCACCCGCACCTGTTCCTGTTGGGTCTCCACCTTGGCTTACGAAGCCAGGAATAACGCGGTGGAATGTCACACCATCATAAAATCCTTGCTCTGCTAGTTTTTTAAAGTTTTCTACTGTTTTTGGTGCCTCTTCTGGGAAAAATTCCAAATCGATTTTTTCACCATTTTCCATTACTATGTATCCTAAAGTTTTCATACGTATATGTCTCCTTTCAACTATCTCAGCACTATATTACCACATTCATGACTAGAAACAAAAAGAATCCGACAATCTACATACTTCTTTTTTGAAATGTGGAAAAAGCTAGGTGACAAATAAGAAATATATACTATAATAACTGTGTTGCCCGAAAATTTTAGAAAGAGAAAGGGAGCGATTTTTCGTGAAAACGAAATTACTAGCTCTGCTATTAGCTGTAGCAGTATTTATTATGCCAACAGCTTCGTTTGCAGACATCATCGAAGGAGAATCAATTGTTACACTAGGAGAAAACTTGTCTGAACAACAAAAACAAGATCTGTTAAAAGAAATGAAAGCACCAAAAGATGCTACAATTATTACTGTGTCTAATGCGGAAGAACATAAATTTCTAGAAGGGATTGTTCCAAAAGCGCAAATTGGTACGAGAGCAATTTCCTCTTCTATGATCACATACACAAAGCCAGGTTCTGGTCTCATTGTACGTTCAAAAAACATTAATTCAATAACAGATGCAATGTACACAAACGCACTTATTACAGCAGGTGTGAAAGATGCAGAAATTCAAATTACTGCACCATTTAAAGTTTCTGGAACTGCTGCTTTAACTGGTTTAATGAAAGCCTATGAAACAACATCAAACAAAGCAATTCCTGAGGAAGTAAAAAAAGTAGCCAATGAAGAAATGGTGCAAACATCCCAGCTCGGCGATAAAATTGGTGAAGAAAAAGCAGTTCAACTTGTTGCGAAAATTAAAGAAGAAATTGCCAAAGAGCAGCCAAAAACGACTGAAGATTTACGTTCATTAATTAAAAAAATTGCGGATCAACTTGGTATTACATTAACGGATGAACAGTTAGATAACTTAGTTGCTCTATTTGATAAAATGAAAAATCTTAACATTGATTGGAATCAAGTTGGCAGTCAGTTAAATAAAGCAAAAGAACACGTTTCTGCCTTTTTAGGATCTGAAGAAGGGCAAAGTTTCCTAGATAAAGTGAAAGATTTCTTCTCAAGTATCATTGATTTTGTTAAATCGTTATTCAAGTAAAAAGAAGCTCGCTAGTAGCGAGCTTCTTTTTTATACAAGTAACGGCAATTTCATAATAGCTTCTTCAACCGAACGAACAATATGATTCGCTTTCTCCTTCACATATGGATGAGCATGGTGCAGAGTAAATGAATGCGGGGTTACTTCAAACATAGAAATATCATTAAAAGAATCTCCAATGCATGCAACTTCATTTGCTTCAATTTGCAAATGTTCCATTAGTCGTCTTAAAGCACTCCCTTTACTTACTCCCCTTGGCATAATGTCAACATAGCGTTTACCAGACATAAAAACTTCCGCTTCGTTCTGAAATGTATCTCGTAATTCTTGATCTAATGCTTCAATTGTCTCTTCTTCCCCAAAAACAAACAATTTCGCAGGATGTACAGTTTTACCAAATTCCTCTTCTAACGCTTCAATTTCAGCGATATGCACGCCCATATACGCTTCAAAATTATGGTGATGTTCATTCTTCCTTTTTGTATATCGCTGCTCATTTGCACAAACAATATCCGCTAGTCCTTTTTTATGTATATATCGATATATTTCCTGGGCAACCGTATTTTCAAAACTCGATTCATAAAATAAATTCCCATCCGGAAGTAACATTGTCGCTCCATTTAAGCCAGTTGTGTAATATGGGAATTCAAACCTATTTACGACTTCATCAATTCGATGAGTAAAGCGGCCTGAGGCAAAACAAATATTTGTCCCTTTTTCAGCTAACCAACAAATTGCACGTTCATCTTCTTTTTGCATATGATTTACATTGTAAACGAGCGTGTCGTCTAAATCACTTACAAATAATTTAATCATGTCCTCTTCCCCTTCCATACACAATATCTACTCTAAGTGTACACAAAAAATGTTTGATTTTTGTTAAAAAACAATAAATTTTTGCTAAAAAAATAAACGGGTGTATAATCCCGTTTATTTTTGTCTTTTTACATTTTGAGGTCTTACAATACTTGGTCGTACTTTTAAACTAGACATCGTCGGACGGAGTAGAATTTTTGTTAATGCGCCCCAATCAAATGGTAAAAACGGCCATAAATAAGGGGTTTGCAAACTTTTTATAGACGTTAAAAATAAAATCAATATCGTCATACCAATTACAAAGCCCATCTCATGGAAGAGACCTGTTAAAATAATAACAAATAATTTTCCAACCTTATTCCCTAGCCCTAATTCATAGCTCGGTGTTGCATAAGCACCGATCATAGAAACTGCTACATACAAAATAACTTCTGGTACAAACAAACCTACATCGATTGCTATTTGACCAATTAATATGGCAGAAATTAATCCTGCTGCTGACGATAACGGCGTTGGAGTATGAATGGCTGCCATCCTTAAAAATTCAAGTCCTACTTCTGCCATTATCACCTGTAATAAAATTGGTAAATGTGTCATCTTAGTCGGTCCAATAAAAGCAAGATTTTCTGGTAAAAGAGTTGGGTCAAATACAAACACTAACCAAAATGGTAATAAAAACAAGGAGAATAAAACACCTAAAAAACGTACCCAACGTAAAAATGTTCCGACAGCTGGATTTTGTCTAAACTCTTCTGCATGCTGTAAATGATGAAAATATGTTGTTGGCGTAATCATAGCACTCGGTGATGTATCAACTAGTACTAGAACATGTCCTTCTAATAAATGATTAGCTGCTACATCCGGTCTTTCTGTATATCGAATAAGCGGGAATGGATTATAGCTTTGCTTTACAACAAATTCTTCCACTGTTTTATCCGCCATCGTAATGCCATCGACATCGATGTTATTTAATTCTTGTTTTATAATCTTTACTAAATCTGGATTTGCAACATCTTGTACATATGTAATACAAATATCCGTTTGCGATCTATCCCCTACTCGAATAATTTCATTTCGAAGACGTGGATCTCGAATTCTTCTACGAATTAACGCTGTATTTACAACGATATTTTCAACAAATCCATCCCTCGCACCGCGTACTACTTTTTCAGTATCTGGCTCTGTCGGTGTTCGTCCTGGATAGCTACGAACATCTATCACGAACGCTTCTGTTTCGCCTTCCACAAATATAACAATAAGCCCTGATAACGCTTGAAGCATTACTTCATCCATCGTTTTCACTTTACTTACTTGCTGATGAATTAAACGATTCTCTAAAAGCTTTACAGTATCTTCTTCAACATCCCTTATTTCATTCGTATCCACAGCTTCTTCTAAAATAGGAATAATATAATTTGTATCACAAAGTCCATTTACGAATAACACTGCAATTTCTTTATTCAAAATTTGAAATTTACGAATACCAACATCAAATGTGACGCCTAATCCAGCCGTTTGTTTTAAATAATTTTCATTGTCACTTATGAAAGTTGAAATCGGAATATCTATTTTTTTAGGCTTCGTCATAAAATCCACTCCTTTCCAAAATTAACTGAATTGCTTTTTTCGTAATTGGTGAGCCTCTCTCCCATTCATCGTTTCCACACATCTTACCAATATCACCAACACCAACAATGACGGGAACATTCAAATCATCTAAACAATAAATTGTATCTCCGCTAATTCTGCCAATTTCACCATCTGGAAGTCCAAATTTATCAACACCATATTCCGTTAAATTCCCGTTCCGATCTACACTTACATCTACACGTGCCCATTCCCAATGGTGTGTATTAGACGCTACTGCCAAAATCCCAAGTACATCAATTTGTTTATGCGTGGCTACATATTTTAAAGCTTTTTCACCAGATCCTTCTCCAATAAATCCACTGTCATCAAACATGACAAATACAGGGTCATATGGCGTTTGCATAATAAGCTCAACAACTTTCTTCCCTGTCAATTTGGTTGGATTACTTTGTGATGCTGAAATACACCTTCCCCCAAATTCCTTCGTTAAAAGCTCAATTGTTCGCTTTGCATATTCATCTCCATCTGTGACCAAAACAACCCTTCGTCTCATTTGATTTATCCTTTCGGTTTACATATAAGTGCTATAAAAAATGAAAATAATATTGCTGCTGAAATACCTGCAGACGTTAAACTAAACATACCCATACCAATCCCTATATATCCGTGTTTCTCTGCAGCATGCATTGCCCCGTGTAATAGGGAATGTCCAAAACTTGTAATAGGAACTGTCGCCCCAGCACCAGCAAACTTTATAAGCTTATCGTACAATCCGAATCCATCTAAAACCGCTCCTATCACTACAAAGGTAGCCATTAAATGGGCTGGTGTTAACTTTGCGAAATCTAACAATACTTGCCCAACTACACAAATAGCGCCTCCTACAAGAAATGCATATATATAATCCACAATTCACTCTCCCTTCACTCTCTCAAATACGACACCATGTGCAATTGTTGGAATTGTTTCTTTTTGCTGCATCATCATCGGGCTTAATAACGCACCAGTAGCAACGACAAAAATTCGTTGTAAATTCCCTTTTTGCATCTCGCTTAATAAATGACCATATGTGACAACAGCTGAACAAGCACAACCACTACCACCAGCAAATACTTCTTCTTGACCGGGATCATAAATCATTAATCCGCAATCGTTATATATATGCCCAATATCATAACCTTCTTCCAGTAACAGTTGTTTCGCGATTGGTGTCCCAATAGCTGATAAATCACCGGTAACAATCAAATCGTAATCGGCTGCACTTCTCTTCAAATCCTCAAAATGTTGCTGAATTGTATGAGCTGCAGCAGGTGCCATCGCCGATCCCATATCTAAAGGGTTCGCAATTCCTAAATCTTGTACTTTTCCAATCGTAGCCGACGTAATTTTAATGGCACTTTTTTCTTTACTAATTAATATGGATCCCGCACCTGTAACAGTGGAATTTGCTGTTCCTGGTTTTTGTCCCCCATACTCTGTTGGATAACGAAACTGTCTTTCAGCTGTTGCATTATGACTACTTACCGTCGCTAAAACACGATTTGCGAATCCACCATCTATAAAGGCTGATCCGACCGCTAAAGTCTCCATCGAGGTCGCACAAGCACTAAACATGCCTAAAAAGGGAATTCCCCACCTACGCGCAACGTAATTTGCTGTCACTGTTTGATTTAATAAGTCACCCGCTAAAAAGAAATCAATTTGTGATGTTTTTACATTTCCTTTTTCCAAAACTTGTTGAATCGAATCTGACATTAATCTTCGTTCAGCAAGCTCCCAGTTTTCCTCTCCGCAATGTAAATCATCATATGAAATATCAAAATCCTTTCCAAGAGGGCCTTCAGCTTCTTTTGGACCGACAGCAGTACCGGTTGCATTCACATAAATATCATTTTGAAATACCCACGTTTGTTTTCCTGTCAACCTCATATTAGCCCCTCCTTTAAGACATAAAAATTTTAAACGTATATCTTATTAACCCAATAATATATGCTCCAACGACCCCGAAAACGATAACACTTCCCGCTAGCTTAAACATGTTTGTAGCAATCCCTAGCACAATGCCTTCACTCTTATGTTCTAGCGCAGCGCTCGCCATAGAATTCGCAAATCCTGTAACAGGTACGGCCGATCCAGCTCCAGCAAATTGACCGATTTTATCATATACACCACAACCTGTTAAAATCGCCGATAATAGTACAAGAGTTGCGACTGTTGGATTCCCTGCCTCTTGTTCACTAAAATGAAAATAATGTATATAAAATTTCATCAATACTTCTCCGATTGTACAAATGAGTCCACCTACAAAAAATGCCTTAACACAATTTATAAAATAATTTGGCTTCGGATGGTATTCCTTCACTTTATTTACGTAATCGTCCTTTAGTTTTCGCCCTGTCATTTATATATTGCCTCCTACTTTACGAAATAAATCCAGTGAAACAACGAGCCTATTACTTTTCCAAGTACAAGAGCAACGAGTAAAATAACAATCTTCCCCTCTACCCCTACTCGTTTCGCTAAAATAGGTAGAACATTTAACACTTCCGTTAATGCGGCAGCGAGCATTCCAATGAATGTGCCACAAAATATTCCTAATATAACAAGCCAATATTGCGACGTTTGAAATGTAATGTTTTTCAAACTACACCCAGCTCCTGTTAACGTACCTGCAATAACTGCCCACTCAAAATATTGAATGTGCTTTCCACTTCTCGTTAATTGAGCTAGACGGGGGATTATACCAAGTACAGCTAAAAATGCAACATATCCGCTACCTACAGCAATTCCTCCTGCTAAAGCAATTAAAATAACGAATCCAGACTCAATCATCGGTAAGTTGTTTCATATTATCCTTGTTTTCATGAACAATTACATATTGGTCAAGTGACTGCTGATATTGGAACATTTCCACTTCTAACGGACTCGGTTCTTCATTAATTCGCTTTTGAAATACATGATTAAAAAATAAGACCATACCTAACCCAAGACCTAATGAATAAGGAATTTGAAATAAGAGTGGTTGCGCCTTAAATTCTCCCGTAATCATGTAGTATAACCGTTGATGCACTTGTTGCATGCTTACATCTTCATGGAAATATATGATGGCAAGAGCCGCTCCAATGAAAAGTAACAACCATACAAGTCCGAAGAAAATCGGATGTACTTTCTTTTTTTCATATATAATTTCAACAAGAGTTTGTCCAGAACCGAGTAAATTAATTTGTATATGAGCGGCTTTTTGCCTAATAATCTCAATTATTTTCATAACATCAATGACAACATGCGTTTTATCACGCGCTGTAATTTTATAAATTACCTCATCCTGTAACGACTGAACTACTACAGCATCTCCGGCAAGTTGAGCAACATCACCAAGCTTTACTTCATACGTAGGAGAAACTTTTAATCGATTACGCATTTTAATATAAATTGTTTGTTCCAATTTCCATTCACCTCTTCACTCTTCCTCGTAGTTGTAGTATGGTTATTCAATTTTTTTCTAATACAATTTTTTCACAAAAAAACATCTGTACCATTTCGGTACAGATGTTTTTTTGTTTATGCTTTTTTCTTAAATAAGTTTGCAATGCTTAATGCGAGCCCTCCCCAAATGACTACTATTCCAATAACCATCATCATAATCGCTGATCCACTCATTATGAAACACCTCGATCTTTCCATTCTTTTTCAAGCTTAGCAGAATCTGAATGTATTTGTGCATTCCATTTTTTCAGACTAATAATTAGCGCAACGATAAGGAACGCTGCTGCAATTGACCAACCATATGTTACGACAAACTCCGTTGGGTAACCTCCATAGTTCTTTTTAATATTTTGGATTGTACCATCAATTAACATGTAACCTAACATAAGCGGAGTAATAACGAGTAAACTCACTCTCCAAAACGTCCCTAACTTAATATCAGATACGAAGTTTGCGTGATTTTGATAAACTGGTAAACGGCGTAGAATGAGCCCTATCGTAACTACTTCCACTAGTGCAATTGTGATTAATCCAAAGTTATTAGCGAAATAATCGACAACATCTAGGAACATAAGCCCGCCACGTGTTGCAAAAACGAGAGAAACTAGTACGAGAAGCGTCCCCATAATTCCAATTGTTTTTTGGCGACTTAAGCTGAACTTTTCAGATACAGCAGCAAAACATACTTCCGCAAGCGAAATGAGGGATGTAATTCCAGCAACTGTTAATGATAAGAAAAATAATACACCAAATAACGGTGACATCGGTAATTCATTAATAATTTGCGGGAATACTACGAACGCAAGCCCTACACCCGCACTTGCTACTTTATCAACCGGTACTCCCATATTGTGTGCCATAAATCCAAGAGCCGCAAAGACCCCAATCCCTGCTAATAATTCAAATCCTGAGTTTGCAAATCCAGTAATAAAGGCATTATTTGTTGTATCTGAGTTTTTCGGTAAATAACTAGAATACGTAATCATAATTCCAAATGCTAAAGATAAACTAAAGAAGATTTGACCGTAAGCAGCAAGCCATACTTTCCCATCAAAAATGCGACTCCAATCTGGTTTAAAGAATGCATCTAATCCTTGCATCGCACCTTCCATTGTCACCGCACGAACTACGATAATAAGGAACATAACAACTAGTAAAGGGATGAAAATACGGTTCACAACTTCGATTCCTTTTTTAACTCCTTTAAATGCAACACCAAGCACAATAATCCAAACGAGAGCTAGTGGAATTAATACTTCCGGTACGAGCCCTCCAAACTGTCCAGGCTTATCTGCAACATGCAAATACTCTTTAAATAAAAATGATTCCGTGTCTTTCCCCCATGCGCCAGTAATTGCAAAATACGTATACGAAATAGACCAAGCAATAATTACTGCATAATATGTTGAAACGATAAATGTTACACACATTTGCCACCAACCGATAAATTCAGCACGCGGATGAATACGGAAAAACGTAAGTGGTGCTGAACCACGGTGACGGTGCCCAAGAGCAAATTCGAATGCTAACAATGAAATACCAGTCGTTAATAATGCGAATAAGTACGGTAAAAAGAATGCGCCTCCTCCATTTTCATACGCTGTATAAGGAAAACGCCATATGTTTCCTAATCCAACGGCAGAGCCGACCGCTGCGAAAATAAATCCAGCCCTCGTTCCCCATTGTTGCCTCGTTTCCATATTTCCTTCCCCCTTTGTGACAAGTTCATAATTGGATTATATTTTAAATTTACTAAATTATCAATAAATTCTGTTAATTTTTACGAAAGTTTATAATACCCTCCTATTACATTCATAAAAAAAGATCGAATAGATAACTATTCATCTATTCGATCTTTCATCTGTTTTAATATTTTCTTTTCAAGTCTTGAAACTTGTACTTGCGAAATACCTATTCGCTCTGCTACTTCTGATTGCGTTTGATCTTTATAATAGCGTAAATATACAATTAAACGCTCTCTCTCATCTAATTCTCTAATTGCTTCTTTTAAAGCAATTTTATCAAACCATTTCGTTTCAGATTGATCTGCAATTTGATCTAAAATAGTAATTGGATCTCCGTCGTTTTCATACACCGTTTCATGTATAGATGAAGGGGCACGACTCGCTTCTTGCGCCAGAACCACTTCCTCTGGCGTTAGTTCTAACGCTTCAGCTACTTCATTAATCGTTGGAGCCCTTCCGAATTCTTTCGAAAGCTCATCTCTCATCTTTCGAATTTTATTTCCTGTTTCTTTTAAAGACCTACTTACTTTCACCGATCCATCATCACGTAAAAATCGTTGTATTTCGCCAATAATCATGGGAACTGCATATGTTGAAAATTTCACGTCGAAAGATAAATCAAATTTATCTACCGATTTTAAGAGTCCAATACATCCAATTTGAAACAAATCGTCTGGTTCGTATCCGCGATTAAGAAAACGTTGCACAACCGACCATACGAGACGCATATTACTTTGAACAATTGTATCTCTTGCTTGTTGATCTCCATCTTGACTTTTTTGAATTAACGCTTTTAGCTCGTGGTCCTTTAACTGAGGTTTCTTCTTCTCATTTTTGACCTCTATGTCCATAGGCTATTCTCCTTAATTGCATAGAGCGTTACTATTTGATAAGTATTTTGTCAAATGGATTGTTGTCCCGAAAGATTCGTTTGAAATAACTTCTACTTCATCCATAAAATTTTCCATGATAGTAAATCCCATTCCGGAACGCTCTAATTCAGGTTTAGTTGTAAAAAGGGGTTGTCTCGCTTCATCTAAATTAAAGATGCCAATCCCTTCATCTCGAATCGTGAGTTTCACCATTGCTTCTTCCAAAATTACAGAAATATAAACAACACCTTCTGCATTTCCTTCGTACCCATGAATAATTGCATTCGTAACCGCTTCTGACACAACTGTTTTAATCTCTGTAAGTTCTTCCATCGTAGGATCTAGTTGTGCAATGAAAGCAGCTACTGTAACGCGAGCGAACGATTCATTTTGACTTAATGCTGAAAATTGAAGGTTCATTTCATTTCTCATTTATGCCACCCCCAACGTCGCGAGCGCATGCGCTTCACTTTCTTCTAGACGAACAATTTTAAATAAGCCCGACATTTCAAATAAACGTTTAACAGGAGGTGAAATTGCACAAACAACCATTTCTCCACCTAATCCCTTTACATGCTTATATCGGCCTAATATAACACCTAAACCAGAACTATCCATAAACGATAAGTTCTCTAGGCTCAAAACAATATGATGAACACCATGTGTCTCAATCATATCTGTTACTTTCGTTCGCAACTCTTCAGCAGTATGATGATCTAATTCACCCGCTAGTCTCACACATAGGACGTCACGTTTTACTTCTAATTGCATGGAAAGACTCACACGATTTCCTCCTTATGCTCAAACTTTACTCATTTACATACATAAAGATTTTCGTGATACAACATAAGAATCCTTCCTACTGACAAAAGAAGAACTATTTCGCCATAAAGTGAAACCATTCAGCAATTATTTACTTACATACGAATAGAAAAGCGGCAAAATATTTGCCGCTATTTTGATGTTGAAAACATCCCAAAACTTCTTTTAAATAACTCCCACCAGCTCGCTGCAGCAACATCTTCTTTTGCTACAATTGTTTGTTTTAATAAAACATCTTTATCTTTTTTAATAACAAGCGTACCAAGTGCATCACCTTTTTTAATCGGCGCTTTCACTTTCTTTTCAGCAATTACTTCTTGCTTTACCTTGTCCATATTTTCGCCCTTCTTCATAAGAAGAGATACATTGTCTGACGCAACTAAATCTACTTTTTCTTTTTTCCCTTTTCCTACTTGGACAGTTTTAATTTTTTCGCCTCGTGTATACAATTTCTTTGTCATATATTGACCAAATGCGTAGTCAAGAAGCTTCGTTACTTGATTGTTCCGTTCTTTTGATGTAGGTGCTCCCATAACAACTGAAATAACACGCATCCCATTCTTCTCAGCCGATGCTGTTAAACAATATTTTGCTTCTGTCGTAAAGCCCGTTTTTACACCATCTACTCCAGGATAAAAACGTACTAACTTATTCGTATTAACGAGCCAAAACTTCTTATCCGTATCTTCACGTAAATAGTCTTCGTATTTACCTGTGTATTTGCGAATAAGTGGGTACTTCATCAATTCTTTCGCCATGATAGCCATATCATTTGCTGTAGAATAATGGTCTTTAGCCGGAAGACCTGTTGGATTTTGAAAATGAGTATTTTTCAGCCCTAAATCTTTCGCTTTTTTGTTCATCATATTTACAAAACCTTCTTCTGAACCAGCGATATGCTCCGCTACTGCAACAGACGCATCATTTCCAGATGCAATTGCAATACCCTTTAGCATTTCATTTACAGTCATCTCTTCTCCAGGCTCTAAAAAGATTTGTGATCCACCCATTGAAGCTGCATGCTCACTCGCTCTAACTTTATCGGTCAGTTTTAATTTTCCTTTTTCAACTTGTTCCATAATTAATAGCATTGTCATAATCTTCGTCATACTAGCAGGCGGTAATTTCTCATTTGGATTTTTATCAAACAAAACTTTACCTGTATCTTGTTCAATTACGATTGCTGACGACGCTTGTTCTGCTAACTTCGGCGTTGTTTCTTCTGTTTTATCCTGCTTCGTTTTCTCAGATTGTGCGAAACTAACTGAAGTACCAGAAAGCAATAACATGAAACAAACAAGTATTCCAAAAACTCGCTTCATGACCAACCCTCCATTCTATATCAAACCTATTTTTTCCAATTTATTATTTTTTAATACCATATTTTTCTAACATTTTCAGTTGACAAACACATTCATCACCTATATCGTATTAAGTGTACTACACACATTAGTACACTTAATACATGTCAGGAAGGAGACATTGCTCTTGCATATTCAACTTGATCCAAGAAGCAACACTCCGATATGGGAACAAATTGTTCAAAATATAAAAGAACTCGTATTGAAAAACATGTTAGCTCCAAGTGATAAACTTCCTTCTGTACGTGAACTCGCTTCTTTACTCGTTATTAATCCAAATACAGTGAGTAAAGCGTACCAAGAGTTAGAGCGACAAGGGATTATTGAAACATTACGAGGAAAAGGAACATTTGTATCCCAATCGATTACCCCAACATTAGACGAAAGGAAAATCGCGATGGTTGAAAAGCAATTTCATCAATTACTATTAGAAGCCTCTTATCTTGGTGTTACGAAAGATAAAATTCATGATTGGATAGATTCATACTACAAAGAGATTGGAGGAAATGCGGATGTTGAAAGTGACAAGCTTGAAGAAAACGATTGATAGTCAAACGATTTTAGACGATGTTTCTTTCACATTACAGAGAGGAAGTATCATCGGATTACTCGGAAGAAACGGTGCGGGGAAAACAACTTTATTACGAACGATGGTCGGTATTTTAGACCCTGATGAAGGATCTGTTACATATGGGGATACTGACATTCATAAGAATCCTGAAACGAAACAAAAAATCGTATATGTTCCGGATTCTACTAACATATTGAACGGATATACAGTAAAAGAAATTGTAAGGTTTTATAAAACCGTTTATACCGCGTTTGATGAAGTATATTTCTATGAACTGTTAGAACGTTTTAACTTACCAAACAAACGAATTCGTAGTTATTCAAAAGGAATGAAAGCACTGCTTGCCATCATTTTAGCTATTTCTACAAAAGCAGAATATATCATTTTAGATGAACCGACAAATGGACTTGATCCTATCGTGAAAAGGCAAATTTTACAGTTTCTCGTTGGAGAAGTTGCAGAAAAAGAGATTACGATTTTCGTCTCAACTCATCATTTAGATGAAGTAGAACAAATTGCAGATACAATCATTATATTAAAAGGCCATACTATATCTTCTATTACATCACTAGACGATGCAAAATCACGATTTGCTAAAATACAAGTTGCTTACGAACGTTCATTACCTCAAAAACTAGAAAACTTAAGCAATATTAAAATATTAAATCAAACAGGAAAAGTGTATACAATCTTAATCGAGGGAAATGTGGCTACAACACTGGAGAAGTTTTATAAAGAACAACCTATACTCATTGAAGAATTAACAATGTCACTTGAAGATGTCTTCGTTACAACACTGGAGGAGGATGGGTATGTTTCATAAGGCGTTATGGATGTGGAATTGGAAGCGCGGAAAATATGCTGTGTTACTATTCTTCTTTAGTTCGTTTTACTTGTTACCTTTTGGCTACTATAGAAGTGCTCAGCAACAACTTGATGCGTATTATGAATTACAAGAAAAAGGGAAACAGTATTATTATTTTTATATTTTTTCTTCAGGAGAAAGTAATAGTTTTTGGTTAACTGTTCTTATCATTGCTTTAGCCTGCTTATTGATAGGATGGGAACGCAGCTACCAATCTAATACACTACTTATGACATTGCCATTTAAAAGAAAAGATGTTTTCTTATCTAAATGGGCTTTCGGTTCATTTTGTATTGTGGGCTCATTACTTATCAATTGGGTTCTTATGTATGTTATTTATAGAACAACGATTCATTTTGATTATCAATCTTTTAGTCCGTTTCATCGATACTTTCTTTATGCGATAGTTTCTTATGTTGCAGTCTATACAGCTGCCTTATGTATCGGTACTTTTACTGGAAGCATCGTTTCGCAGATTATTTTTTGTGTTCCATGGTTACTAGCAGGGGTTACATTTATTACATTACTATACACTTTTACAACTAACCATTTATACGCTGCAAATATTAAAAATGAAAACTTATATCGACAACTTTATGAAATCAATCAAAAAACAAATACAGCTGCACCAATTAGTCATTTTTCTATCAATTATTACTATGATCCGGAATCCCGTAAGATCGAGAACAATCCAACTGCTTTAAGAGATCCAGCATCTCATATATATTATTCAGCAAAATCAATGTTAGTCCCAATTTTTTATACATTAGTTTACTTACTACTTGGAACATATTTATATACAAGATCACCAAATGAAAACACTCAGAAGATATTTATGTTCCAAAAGAGTTTACCGATATGGATATGGGGCTCAACCATTTACTTTGCATTACTAGGCGGCTATAAAATAAACCATTTTAATTTCTTACCTAGTTACTATATCGGTTTGTTTCTAACCGGAATCATTACTTATGTTATATTATCACGCCTAACAAATTATAAAGTTTTTTAAAGGAGAGATCCTATGTTTCAAAAAGCACTGTGGCTAAGAACGTATCAACAAAGTAAATATATTGTATGGTTATTTTGGCTCGTCAGCTTCTATACTTTGTCATATCAATACTATATGACTTCTATTCAAGAGCAACAATTTCTAAATGACAATAAAAAGTGGAACTATGTATATCATTACCATTTTGATTTAACACTTCTAGATTCTGTTCTGCTGTTAGGTAGTGTACTTATCGTTCTAGCTTGTACGTTAATTGGATGGGAAAGACAAAATAACGCTAGCGACTTGTTATGGTCTATGCCCTTTAAACGTTCGCACCTTTATATAACAAAGTGGTTATTTGGAATCTGTAATATCGTCGCAGTTGTCATTTTAAACTGGGGGCTATTTGCTATTATGAAAAAGTTAACTTTTCATAATAAATATCAAGTATTCTCTCCCTTTCATAGTTATTTTATATACATGTTAATTGTATTAATCGCTATTTATACAATTACCTTATGTGTAGGTACAATTACAGGGAATATTATATCGCAAGGATTTCTCACTACAACTATATTAATCTTTCCAGCTTTACTTCCATCAC
Organism: Bacillus sp. BSL6; assembly: GCF_052928345.1. Taxonomy (NCBI): domain Bacteria; kingdom Bacillati; phylum Bacillota; class Bacilli; order Caryophanales; family Bacillaceae; genus Bacillus; species Bacillus sp. BSL6. The sequence goes on along the minus strand of NZ_JAVGCW010000001.1, from coordinate 733,067 downwards.
TTATCTCCGGAGTCATTGCTGTTCACTCAAACACTGAATTTCATGAAGACAACAGCCTTATACATGATGTGATGGAAAACATACGTATCTCTAGCCCAGCAGAAGATTTTCGTATTTACTTTAATTATGATCCACAGAGCGCTTATACTGATCAAAATGGAGTACGTCATAACGAACCAAACTTTACAAAGATTCCACCGGCAAAAACATTGATTGGACCTATTGCACATATTATTCTTTTATTACCACTCGGTATATATTTATATGCCCGTTCAATCAATGAGCGAAATGGTAACTATCTATTATATCCAAAGTTACAAAAGTTAGTAATGGCATGCGCTATTTTCTTTGGTGGGATCGTTGGAGGTTTAATACTAAGTCGAGCGCACTCATTGTCCAGCTTTTACATCGGATTTTTAGTAACTAGTTTTATTACGTATTTCTTCCTATCTAAAATATTAAAATGGAAAGTCTCTTGGAATTTTAAATGAAATAACCTCCTCTTATTGAGGAGGTTATTTCACATTCTCTCTCCTATCCCCATACACCATCTCTTCTTTCATCCCAAATCCATCACCATTTTGCACAATTTGCTCTGTCGGTGCAACTACACTTTCAGCAATTTTCCATTCCCCACGCTCTTTCACAAATACTTGTAGAAAATAGTTCATGCCATCTAATTGATATGCATTTTCTTTTTTCACATTATAGTGAATCGCAATGTAGTACACTTGAATATTTTCTTTTCCTATTTTTGATACGTATTGCGATAGTCTCGGTATATAGAGTGCTGCTTTCTGAAAAGATAGTTGCTTCGCTTTAACAAGCGATGAACTTGTTACATTACGTAATGTGTCCTGATTACGAATATTATCGCTATGGTGGAATAATACTGTGTTTTGCATAGAACGAACCCATAATTTTGAATATAAGACTGTATTATCGTTTTCAATGTACTTCACTTCTTTTCGCACCACTTGGATAGGCGTATCTGCGTACGCGAATGTTTGAAAATAGAAAAAACCACCAAATAAAATGGTAAGTGCAGCAATATATTTCATAATCTTTCCTCCGATCTTTTAATTAAAGTATTGGAGTTTCAAAATGTTTTTATTCAAAAGAAAAAGGATAGGAAAGCTGTCGCTCCCTATCCTCATTTATTATAATACGCGGCCAAATAGCTCTAACACCATTTCTATTTCTTGGTCGCTCCAACCTTTAAATCTCTCTTTATAATATTCTTTTCGTACAGCTTCTAGTTTTTCAGTTACTTCTCTTCCGTGCTCTGTAATTTCTAAGTACACGATACGACGATCTGAATTAGAACGTTTTCTTTCTACTAATCCTTTTCGTACAAGACGATCTGTAACAGCTGTAATATGACTGGAGGTTACGTTTACTTCACTCGCAATTTGCGAAGCCATCTGTGGACTGTTTAAAAATAACGCGCGTAATACAGAAAATTCATTATATGGCATATGTTCTGCAAAACGTGTATTAATATCATTTTGTAATAAACGTATCATCTTTCGAAATGATCCGGATAACTCTAAAATCAGTGTTTCTCTTTTTTCGTTCACTAGCCTCGTCCCTTTTTTATCATATTTACACATATTATAATCTATAAATACCCTCGTTGTATATGCTTTCTTTCTTTAACATTCCCATTTATGTAACTTTTTCATACAAATTTCTTTTTTGTTCACACATATACATATAAAAAGGATGGTGATGGAAAATGCAAGGTGGAATGAATCCTTATTTACACAACGTACGCACAGCTAATACTGGTAAAGAAGCGACTATTACTGTACAAGGTGAAGGTGTTGTCAAAGCAAAACCAAATGTCGTTATACTAACACTTGGCATTCGAACTGATAGTAAAAATGTGAAACAAGCGCAAGAAGAAAATGCAGTACAATCAACACAATTGCTGGATGCACTTAAACAGCTTGGTATCGCTGATAAAGATATAGAAACGATTTCTTATACGATCACTCCTCAATACGAGTATGTAAATGATAAAGCATTACTACAAGGATATCGGGTGGAACATTTGTATGAAATTACCGTTTTAAATGTACAAAAAGCAGGGGAAGTATATGATATAGCCGTTTCAAATGGAGCAAACGTAGCAAAAGGTTTACGGTTTCGAATATCTCACCCAAATAAATATTATGAGCAAGCTCTCATTCAAGCTCTGCAACAAGCTGTAGAAAAAGCTCGTGCTATTGCGAGTACATACAATTTAAACATTAATCCTGTTCCACTCTCATTCGTTGAAGAATCTGCTCAATTACCAAGGGAAGTCGCTTCCTATGCTACTTTACATGCACAAGCGTCTCCTCCCATTCAATCGGGAGAATTAGAAATCATTTCTACAATACGGGCAATTTTTACGTACTTATAAATAATTTCATTTATAAGTAAACGTTATCATTTTCCTTGTTGTAAAAACATGATGTTCTGATATAATAAAGGACGGTGAGCTCTTACGAAAGAGATATCACGGGTGGGAGAGGGATATGAAAAAGAAGGTTTAACATGAAAGGAATACTTGAAAGAACATTTAAATTAGGTTTACACGAAACATCACCAAAACAAGAAGTTTTAGCTGGAGTTACGTCATTTTTCACAATCGTATACATTATGATTGTAAATGCATCCATTTTATCCGATGCTGGCATTCCTCTTGAAGCTGGAATTTTAGCAACTGTTTTCAGTTCATTTGTCGGATGTCTGCTCATGGCATTTTGGGCAAATGCACCTGCTATTCTTGTCCCTGGTATGGGTGTAAATGCATTCTTCACGTACACTGCTGTCCATACGCTCGGATTAACTTGGCAGGAAGCATTAGCAGCTGTCTTCATCTCTGGTATTATTTTTGCAATTGCTGCGTTTACACCAATCGCTCGCGTGCTTTCCGTATCGATTCCAAAGTCATTAAAGGAAGCTATTACTGTTGGTATCGGATTGTTTTTAGCATTTATCGGATTGCAAAAAGGTGGTTTAGTCGTTTCGAATCCAAATACTGCTGTTGCAATGGGGAAATTAAGTAGCCCTGTCGTTCTTGCGACCGTGCTTACTCTTATCGTTGCACTCGTATTATTTATTCGTAACGTACGTGGAAACTTTTTATGGACGATTGCAATAGGAACTGGTATCGCATGGCTATTTGGTCTTGTGGATACAAGTCAAATTGGAAATAGTTCATTCTCATTCGCTAATTACGGCGATGTGTTTGGAGCTATGTCATTTGGCAAACTCTCTTCCTTACCGTTTTGGATTGCAACATTCTCCTTAAGCATGGTGCTTATTTTTGAGAACATGGGACTTCTGCACGGTTTATTAGAAGATGACCGTAAATTCCCACGTGCTTACCAAGCCAATGCAATTTCAGCAATGACATGTGGTCTATTTGGCACAAGCCCTACCGTATCAACAGTAGAGAGTGCCGCAGGTATTACTGCAGGCGGAAAGACAGGTCTGACGTCTATCGTTACAGGGTTGTTATTCTTTGCATCACTGTTTGCACTTCCGTTTGTCAAACTAATTCCTGATAGTGCCATTGCACCAATCTTAATTATTATTGGCGGCCTGATGATTACAAGCATTCAACAAATTCCTCTGAACGATTTTTCAGAAGGATTTCCAGCGTTCTTAATTATCGTCATGATCCCGCTCACATATAGTATCGCTGATGGCATTGCGTTCGGATTTATTGCTTATCCTATCTTAAAAGTTGCTCTTGGAAAGCGTAAAGAAGTCGCACCGTCTATGTATATCATTACATGCTTATTCTTAGCCATGTTCGTATTACATGCTATTGGTTAAGTAAAAACACCGAGGAATTTTCCCTCGGTGTTTTTTACTTAAACCATCCTTTTTTATAAAACCAAACCATCATGCCACCGCCAATTAAAGCCATGATAAGTAAACAAATAAAATAACTATATTGTCCACCAAGCTCTGGCATATGCTCAAAGTTCATTCCGTATACTCCCGCAATAAATGTTAATGGCATGAAAATAGTCGAGAATACAGTTAATGTTTTCATAATGTTATTCATATGATGCGAGTTTAATGAAAAATAGCTATCTCGAATATCTGCTGTTAACTCCCGGCTTGCTTCAATCATTTCGGTCAGTTTAAGCAAATGATCATGTATATCTTTAAAATAAATTTCATGATCACTTATACCGTAAAAACGAGTCGAATTTAAAATACGATACAATAAATCACGCATCGGAATAATTGTACGTCTTAACTTCGATAAATCTGCACGTATATCAAATACTTCTTCTAGTACACTTCCTGCCGTTTCACCCGTTAAATTATCATCAATTGCATTTAAATGATCCTCAATGTAATATACAGGCGCAAAATAGTCATCTACAATTTGATCGATAATTGTATGCGCTACGTGCAGGGGACTATTTTTAATACGCTTCTTTTCTCCAAGCGTTTTCCATACTCTTTCAATTGCATTGTTATGAGAAAAGTGGAAAGAAACAATATAACGATCACTAATAAATAAATCAATCTCGTGCGGTTCTAATCCATCCTCACCAAATGCATGAAGAACTAAAAAGTTATATCCATCATAAAAATCAACTTTTGGCCTCTGTACATATTCTATGCAGTCTTCAATTGCAAGGGGATGGAACTTAAAATGATCTTGCAAAATGTATGTATACTCTTCTTTCGTTGGCTTATATAAATCTAGCCAATACCATACAATATGGTCTTTCTTTGTTTCCTCTAGCGAAACATCATATAATACTTCATCTGTTTTTGTTATTGCACAAATTCTAATCATATTTTCACCCATTATTATTATAAACAAAAAATAGTAAAAAAAGCCAAGGAGAAATACTCCCTGGCCCTTCTTTATTATTCAGTAACGATGCCATGCACTAATGTTGGTGCATCTACATGCTCTTTAGAGATCTTCATGTTCTCATAAATTTTTGCTTTTACGTCTTCTACATTTTCACGGTTTGCGTAAATGGTAACAAGGGATTCACCTTTTTTCACGCTGTCCCCTACTTTTTTACGAAGCATTAAGCCAACTGCTAAATCAATTTCAGATTCCTTCGTCGCACGTCCTGCTCCTAAAAGCATTGCTGCTGTTCCGATTTCATCTGCAACGATTTCTGATACATAACCGTCTTCCTTCGCTTCCACTTCAATTTTAAATTGTGCTTGTGGTAATTTAGAAGGATTATCAACAACAGATGCATCGCCGCCTTGCGCTGATAAGAACGTTTTAAATGATTCTAGCGCCTTACCGTTGTTCATTACTTCAATTAATTTCTCACGTGCATCTTCTAGAGATGAAGCTTGTCCAGCAAGGTATACCATTTGACTTCCAAGCGTTAAACATAACTCTTCTAAATCTTTCGGTCCTTTACCTTGTAATGTATCAATTGCTTCTTGTACTTCAAGTGCGTTACCAATAGCCTCACCAAGTGGTTGACTCATATCAGAAATAACAGCCATCGTATTACGACCAACGTTATTACCAATGCGCACCATTGCTTCTGCTAAACGTTTTGCATCTTCATCTGTTTTCATAAATGCACCTGCTCCAGTTTTTACATCAAGAACAATTGCATCTGCACCAGCAGCAATTTTTTTACTCATAATTGAGCTTGCAATAAGCGGAATTGAGTTTACTGTTGCCGTTACATCACGAAGTGCATACAATTTTTTATCCGCAGGTGTTAAGTTTCCACTTTGACCAATAACTGCGATTTTATTTTCATTTACAAGACGCATGAATTCATCATTTTCGATTTCAACATGGAATCCTGGAACTGCTTCTAATTTATCAATTGTACCACCAGTATGTCCTAGACCACGTCCAGACATTTTTGCAACCGGTACACCTAAAGCGGCTACTAATGGACCTAATACAAGTGTTGTTGTATCACCAACGCCACCTGTCGAGTGCTTATCTACTTTTACTCCTTCAATAGCTGATAAGTCGATTGTATCACCGCTATTTACCATTGCCATCGTTAAATCTGCACGTTCTTGATCGTTCATATCTTGGAAGAAAATTGCCATTGCAAGTGAACTTACTTGATAATCAGGAATATCACCATTTGTATATCCTTCAACAATAAAGTTAATTTCTTCTGTCGTTAATGCATGTCCGTCACGTTTTTTTGCAATTAGGTCCACCATTCTCATTGTGAGGTCACCCCTTCATTTGTTTTACGATTGCTTTTACTAATGCTAAGAAGTTAGCTTTAACACGTTCTGTCGTTTCGATTACTTCATCGTGGTGAAGTGGCTGATCTAAAATACCAGCTGCCATATTTGAAATACAAGAAATACCAAGTACTTTCATACCAGCGTGACGCGCTACAATTACTTCAGGTACTGTTGACATACCAACTGCATCTCCACCAAGTGTACGAAGCATACGAATTTCAGCAGGTGTTTCATATACAGGACCTGTCATTCCAACGTATACGCCTTCTTGTACTTTAATATTTAAGTCTGCTGCAACTTGTTTCGCCATTTCGCGAAGCTCTACTGTATATGATGTAGACATATCAGGGAAACGTACACCCATTTCAGAATCATTTGGTCCGATTAATGGATTTGTACCCATGAAGTTAATGTGGTCTGAAATTAACATAAGATCGCCTGGTTCGAATGATGTATTTACACCACCAGCTGCATTTGTTACAACAACTGTTTCTACTCCTAGTTCTTTCATGACACGAACTGGGAATGTTACTTTTTGCATATCGTATCCTTCATAGAAGTGGAAACGTCCTTGCATTGCTACTACTGTTACACCTTGAAGTGTACCGAATACTAGTTGACCAGCATGGCCTTCTACAGTTGAAACTGGGAATTCAGGGATTTCACTGTAAGGTACTGTTACTGCGTTCTCGATTTCATCTGCTAATACACCTAGTCCAGATCCAAGGATTAGTCCTACTTGTGGTGTCTCTTGAAATTTCTCTTTTAAGTATGAAGCTGATTTTGTAATAAGTTCACGATTCATTTGTTTATCCCCCTATTTCTTTAGCTCGTTTAAGAAGCTTGTTCCGTATTCTGGCATTTTCACACCGAAGTTTTCTGCTACAGTTGCACCAATATCAGCAAATGTTTGACGAAGTGGTAATTCTTGTCCGCCTTCTTTCATGCTTGGGCTATATGCTAATAACGGTACATATTCACGTGTATGATCAGTACCATGATGAACTGGGTCATTACCGTGGTCTGCTGTAATTAATAATAGATCATCTTCTTTTAGTTTTTCGAATACTTCTGGAAGACGTGCATCATATTCTTGCAGAGCTTCTCCGTATCCTTGTGGGTCACGACGGTGACCGAATAGCGCATCAAAGTCAACTAAGTTTAAGAAGCTAAGACCTGTAAAGTCCATATTTAATGTATCTACAAGCTTATCCATTCCATCCATGTTAGACTTCGTACGAAGTGATTCAGTTACCCCTTCACCATCATAGATGTCAGAGATTTTACCGATAGCAATCACATCATAATCACTATCTTTTAATTCATTCATTACTGTACGGCCGAATGGTTTTAATGCATAGTCATGACGGTTCGGTGTACGTGTAAAGTTTCCAGGCTCACCAACGAATGGACGAGCAATAACACGGCCTACCATGTACTTCTCATCTAACGTTAATTCACGTGCAATTTTACAAATTTTATATAACTCATCAAGCGGCACTACTTCTTCGTGTGCTGCGATTTGTAGTACGCTATCAGCAGAAGTGTAAACAATTAAAGAGCCTGTTTCCATTTGTTCTTGACCAAGTTCATCAAGAATTTCAGTTCCAGAAGCTGGTTTATTACCGATGATTTTACGGCCTGTTTTTTCTTCTAATTCATCAAGTAATTCTTTTGGGAATCCTTCTGGGAACACTTGGAATGGTGTATCAATGTAAAGACCCATGATTTCCCAGTGGCCTGTCATTGTATCTTTACCAGTAGATTTTTCTTGCATTTTTGTATAATATCCAAGTGGTTTTTCTACTTTAGAGATGCCTTTCATTTCACGAATGTTACCAAGACCTAATTTCACCATGTTAGGCATTTGTAACCCATTCATATGTTCAGCAATGTGACCAATTGTGTCAGATCCTAAATCACCAAATTGTTCAGCATCTGGTGCTTCACCGATTCCAACAGAGTCCATTACGACTAGGAATATACGTTTATATTTATTCATAACTGCGACCTCCTATAAGTTCAGTTCTACTTCTTGTAGTATGTTCAAAACGCTATAAAGTGAAACTGTTCTCCATAAGAATTATCTTTCGTTCTCATTATCAAACAGTACTTCTTTAAATCATTCTCTAACCTATTTCGTTTACCTTGAAACGACGCAAAAACATTTCTAGTTTTTTCTAAGTCAGATGTCAGACATCTGATACTGATATCATAACATGTTTACGCTTTCTTTTTAATACATTTTCGTAGAATTTCTCATTTTCTTCACACTTCTATTGTAATCCATTATGCACAGAAGTGCTAATCATTTTATGATTTATTTCTTCATATAAAGTGAAATTTTAATCAGTGGCGGTTTTGTTCTTTCCCATTAATCATTTTCAGAATAAAAATAAAAAAAGCAGCTCTCAAGAGCTACCTTTTTATTTTACTTCTACTGTTTCTTCTTTATGTTCATGCAATTCGCCTTTTTTAACATGAACTTTCACTTTGTAAGAACCCTTTTCTTTGAAAGTATGTTTCGTTTCATACTCCCCTTTATTTCCTTCTTTTGCTGGAATGAATTCGTGTTTTTCCACACCATCTTTCCAAATTTCAAGTTGTACTTCAGCACCAGTTAAAGCTTCTTCTTTTTGTTTTAAATGAACTTTCATTGTTGATTCAGCATTTGCTTTTATGTCACCAGCCATAAGGTGAATCATTGTATCGCTTTTATGATCGCCATGTCCTGCACCATGATCACTATTTTCTTTTTTCGCATCTTCTACTTTCGCATTTCCTACAGCCACTTTTACTTCTGGCATAACATGCATTTCACGCGCATTTGTGTGAGCGATAATATGGTATACGCCATCCGTCTCGAACGTTTTCTCTACAGCATAAACACCTTTTCCTTTATGCTTACCTTCTAGCATCTCGTGCTTTTCGTCGCCAGCTTTCCAAATTTCAAACTTTACATCATCAGCATCTGTTACCTTTTCTTTTCCTTGTGTAACAAGTGCTTGTACTTCTGTTTTTTCACCAGGTTTAATTTCTTTCGGATTTGTTTGAACTGCTACTTTTACAGCTTCTAGTTTCTGTTCTTTTTTCGGTTCTTCTTTGTTTGTATTACAGCCAGCCAATGCTAGCATCGCGATAAATAAAGTCATAATAAGTTTTTTCATCATCATTTCCTCCTTCATACTTTATTTAGTATAGAGGAAATACATTGTAATATTCTAGTCTTCTGCTGAAAACAATGTACGAAATGTTTGTGAAGTTTCTGTGAAGTGCTATAGCCTTTTGAATCTATGAAAAAAGAGCATAGTACCTATGCTCTCGGATGAAACTGTTTATATACATCTTTTAATCTAGTTTTTGAAACATGCGTATAAATTTGTGTCGTTGAAATATCTGCATGTCCAAGCATTTCTTGCACAGCACGTAAGTCTGCTCCATTTTCTAATAAATGCGTAGCAAAAGAATGACGCAACGTATGAGGTGTAAGCTCTTTTTCAATATTTGCTTCTTTCGCTAATCGTTTTAAAATTTTCCAAAATCCTTGTCTTGATAATCGATTGCCATGATGGTTTAAAAAGAGTGCATCTACTACTTTTTTCCCCATCAATTCTCTTCTTCCCTTTTCAATATACTTTTGAATCGCTTCCGTCGCTAAACTTCCTAGTGGAATAATTCTTTCTTTATTCCCTTTCCCTATGCATCGAACAAATCCCATCGTTAAATGTACATCTTCTAAATTTAATGCAATTAATTCTGAAACACGAAGCCCTGTTGCATACAATAACTCTAGCATCGCTTTATCACGAACCCCAAAAGCGCTCGTCATTTTTGGTGTCTGCAGTAACGCCTCTACTTCATCAACTGACAATACTTTCGGTAATTTCCGTTCTCCTTGCGGCGTTTCAATATGTACGGATGGATCGTGCTCTACCGCTCGTTCACGAAGTAAAAATTGGTGAAACGAACGAATCGATGCAATATGACGTGCTAATGTTTTCGAAGATTTTCCGTTTTCTTTTAAGTGCTGCAGAAAGTTAACAATGTGCAAGCGTGTCACTTCGTGAAAGCTTTTCGCTTGTTCTACATTTTGCAAATACTTTACATAACTTTTTAAATCACGTTCATAAGATACTACTGTATTTTTCGCTAGTCCTTTTTCAACAACCATATAATGAATAAAATCTTTTAATTGATCTTCCAATCTACACTACTCCCCATTTTCATAGAAAAACATCATTCTATTTACGAAAGCATCCTTTGCCGGCTCTTCATTCCCTGATACTTTTTCTACAGTCTCTTCTTTTGGCTTTTCATAACGATGATAGCTTTCATATTCTTCATTTATCCATAGTATAGCGAAATAAAACAAAATCGTACAACTTGTAAATAATAAAAATACTTTTATCCCATCAAAAGTTAATTTTAAAGCTCGGCGCATTGTAAATTCCTCCAAAATATAAGTTATTACAACATATGCCAAGCTTTCACCAATTTATACCTTATTCAAATAAAAAACCTCTTCCTAGTTAAATAGGAAAAGGTTATTTTTCATCCGTTTCATTTTCTTGACAATTTTTACAAATCCCATGGAATGTTAAACGATGATCCTTCACCTTAAAGCTCCAGTCATGTTCTACTTTCCTTTCCACTTCACCAAGTAAATCTTCTTGTATTTCTTGTACAGCACCACATTGTGTACAAATCAAATGATGGTGGAAACGCTGCGCACCTTCTTGGCGTAAGTCATAGCGTGAAACACCGTCTCCGAAGTTAATCTTATCGACAACTTTTAACTCAGATAATAGTTCTAAAGTTCGATAGACGGTTGCTAATCCGATCTCTGGCGACTTTTCTTTTACAAGGAGGTAAACATCTTCTGCGCTTAAATGATCTTCTTCATTTTCTAGCAGCACACGAACTGTTGCTTCACGTTGCGGTGTTAATTTGTAGCTCGCTGCATGTAATTGCTTCTTAATTCGTTCAATTCTTTCTTCCATTCGGTACTACTCCCTCCTCGCCACTCTTACACCATTATATCAGAAGAAGGGCTTCTGTCAAAAGAAAAACAATAAAAACAAATTGATAATTATTCTCATAAAGTATTTATTGTTTATTAATAGCCTCAACGACTTCTTTCATTAAAACTGGTGATGCATAAGCCTCTACACTAGAAGCAAGAGCTAACACCGCTCCAATTACAAGAAAGAAGCATGTATAACGGATCAATAATGGTAATAGCGGCTCAGTTATTTTTCGGATAAATTGATGCCTAATCATGCGTAAGGAAAAACTTGCGGCAATTGTTGTCATAACGAGAAATACTGGGATGATAATGAGATTTTGTGGCAATACAGAAACGAATGCTAATAATAATCCATTCCATCCATGCTGACTTACTAAGAAACCTACTGTAAATCCGACAACTACTCCTTTTGCAAATAATAAAATAAAAATGAGTGGCAATCCAATAATTGAAATCCCTAAAATCCAAATAAATCCAATGTATTTTAATTGTGAAAAGTAACTTTCTCGAAACATTTCGCCTGCAATAGCAAATTCTCCTTTAGAAACTTGTCCAAAAAAACGTTGCAAATAAAATGATAAATCTTGTTTTTGATTTAATTGTAAACTATTTACAAGAATCGCTCCAAATATTACTCCCATCAATAACAAAACAGCGTTAAATATATATAATGAAGAGTTTTCCTGTATGTGAGACATTACACGGTCTTGCCAAGTTTTTCTCCACATTTTTCTTCCCTCCGTTCACACTCTTACTAAAAATGTATGAAAGAAAGAAAAAAGTATGACGAATTAACATTGAAATTCCGCTCTACTTTGCTAAACTAAAAAGTAGAGAATAGGAGGGATTTCTCTTGAAACCATTATTATTAGATTTTCCAACATTATTTCAAACTGAACGCTTACAGGTTCGTAAGCCATTTCCAGGTGATGGTGCAGAAGTGTATGAAGCAATACAAGCTTCTCTAGAAGACTTAGTACCGTGGATGCCAATTAATGCTGAAACAGAAGAAAGTGCTGAAGAAATCGTTCGTAACGCTCACGGACAGTTTTTACTTCGTGAAACACTTGATTTTCACTTATACGATAAAGTATCTGGTACATTCATCGGAGCTATAACGCTCAAGCCTGAAAACTGGGATATTCCAAAGTTTTCACTTCACTTCTGGCTACATAGCGCTTATACAAAACAAGGCTATATGACCGAAGCTGTGAAAGGTGCCATTCAATTTGCCTTTGATAAGCTAAGCGCTCGAAGAATTGAAATTCGTATTGATGCAACAAATACAAATGCATGTAACTTAGCAGAACGTTTAGAATTTATTCTAGAAGGTACAATGGAAAATGATTTCATAGCACCAGATGGTAGCTTACGTGATGCACGCGTATATGCAAAAATTAATTAAAAACACTCGCCTTTGGCGAGTGTTTATTTTTGTAGTTGTAAATATTGTACTGCAAACATCGTCTTCGCATCGTGAATACGAAGATCTTTCATAAGAGTAGTTGCTTCTTCTAATGATACTTCCATTAATTCCACAAACTCATCTTCATCTAACGCAGCTTTATTTTCTTTTTTCGTCAAACCTGTCGCTTTATATACATATAAAATTTCATCTGCAAATCCTGGAGATGTATAGAAAGAAGTAATAAGCTCCATATTTTCACATACATAACCTGTTTCCTCTTCTAATTCACGAACTGCTGTCACCTCAGGTTTTTCACCAGGTTCTAACTTGCCAGCCGGAATTTCTATAATCGCCTTTTCAAGCGCTTTACGATACTGCTCAACAAGTACAATTTTCCCCTCATCAGTAATAGCAATAATAGCAACTGCACCAGGGTGATTTACAATTTCACGTTTACTCATTGCTCCATTTGGTAATACTACATCATCAACACGAACTTTTATAACTCTACCATCAAAAATCGGCTCAGTTTTTACTGTTCTCTCTGCAAGATTACTCATACTACTTCATCTCCCTGTTCTATTTCCTATTCTTTCCTCATACATTTTACCACATTGAAAGGAGCGTGATAGAAATGAAAGTTTATATTTTACCAAATCGCGTCACTTTAGTCGGAAAAGCATGGCAAATTCGCCATAAGCTAAAACAATATGGCAAAGAGTATACAACTGTACAAGAGTGGATTACAGCAACTAAAAAGTAAACGTTTGTCAACCTCTTTTCCCTTGCGTACAATAAGAATAAGGAGAAGGAGGTTGAACTATGAAAAAACGTCAATTAGGAAACTCAGATTTATTTGTGACAGAAATGGGACTTGGCTGTATGTCCCTCGGTACATCTGAAAAAGAAGCCTTGCGTATTATCGACGAAGCAATCGATTTAGGAATCAATTTTTTTGATACAGCGGATTTATATGATTATGGATTAAACGAAGAATTTGTTGGAAAAGCCTTAAAAGGAAAACGAGACCAAATTATCCTTACAACGAAGGTTGGGAATCGATGGACAGAAGAAAAAAACGGCTGGTCTTGGGATCCTTCTAAAAATTACATAAAGGCTGAAGTGAAAGAAAGTTTACGTAGACTTCAAACTGATTATATTGATCTTTATCAACTTCACGGCGGGACGATTGAAGATCCTATAGATGAAGTAATTGAAGCCTTTGAAGAATTGAAAAAAGAAGGTATCATTCGCTATTACGGTATTTCTTCTATACGTCCAAATGTCATCCGTGAATATGCACAGCGTTCAAATATCGTTAGTGTTCTAATGGAATATAGCCTTTTGAATCGTCGCCCTGAAGAATGGTTCCAGCTTCTTAATGAACATCAAATTAGCGTCATTGCTCGCGGACCACTTGCGAAAGGAATATTAACTGATAACAATACAAGAAAGATAGAAAGAGTAAAAGAAAAAGATTACCTTTCTTATTCTTACGATGAATTATATGCGACGCTTGCGAATGTAAAAGAAATAATTGGAGAAAACTCCTTAACTGGAACAGCTATTCAATATTGCTTACATAACGAAACTGTTGCAGCTGTTATACCTGGTGCAAGCTCTATTGGGCAATTGCAAGAAAATGTACAAGCTAGTAAACAAACACAGTTAACAACAGCAGAATATACACAGCTTCAGCAAATTGTGAAATGTGATACGTACGCATTACACCGATAAAAAGACGCTACCATACTGGTAGCGTCTTTTTATAACGTATCATATTTATCAGGATTCGTTCCTACATGTAAATTACGATTTAACGTATTAATTTGAGTCATCTCTTCTTCTGTTAATGAAAAGTCAAAGATAGAAAAATTCTCCTGAATGCGAGATGGTGTAACAGACTTAGGAATCGTCACAATCCCGCTTTGAATATCCCACCTTAGTATAACTTGCGCAGGTGTTTTTTCATATTTAGTAGCAATAGCCTGAATAATCGGATGCTGAAATACTTCGCCGCCTCTCATTAATGGGCTCCATGCTTCCATTTGAATTTGCTCACCTTGACAGAAATTACGCAATTCAAATTGTGTTAACATCGGATGAAGTTCCACTTGGTTTACCATCGGCTTTACTTTACAATTTGGTAATAGCAGTTCTAAATGATGTTTATGGAAATTAGAAACGCCAATCGCGCGCACTTTACCTTCTTCATACAGTTTTTCTAACGCTCGGTACGTATCAACATACTTCCCTCTTATTGGCCAATGTATTAAATATAGATCTACATAGTCCATTTGTAATTTTTTTAAGCTTTTCTCAAACGCCTCAAGTGTTTCCTCGTATCCTTGATCGTCATTCCAAACTTTTGTTGTAATAAAAATGTCTTCTCTTGGAATCCCTGATTCACGAACCGCTTCTCCGACACCGCTTTCATTTTCATATACAGTTGCTGTATCAATCGAACGGTATCCAACTTCTAACGCTGTTTTTACTGCTCGTTTTACTTCGTCGCCTTCTTTCGCTTTATAAACACCTAAACCAATCATCGGCATTTTTACGCCATTATGAAGTGTAGTTGTTGGAATGTGCACAGTCGTCTCCCTTTCATTATTACATTTTTTTATAAGCCACCACTTTATTTGAACAAGATTCAACCAAAAAGTCAAAACATACGTACAGTTTACATAATAAATTTATACACATTCATCAATAATACGAATTCATTCATTCACGTTATTTTCTATCCATTTCTTCGCTTTTTCATCAATATTACGTACGAACTCAGTTTTCCCTTCCGAATATAACGCACCATCATATGTATACTTTTCAGCTAATTCTGTCTTTAAAGTTGCATATGCCTCAGCTTCTTCACAATGAGCCATCATATAATCACGAAATGCTAAATGCCTTACTATCTCAGGATCTCCTTTTTCAAACACATGTAAGTGATACGAACGTTTTTCCTCCGTTCCATGAATAAAATAGCGGCGTCTTGAAATACCATTCTCCCCTTTTGCGATGTAACCAAGCTTTTCAAAACATTCATTCCAATGATCTACTCTGTCGATACTCTCCACTTCCATAATCATATCTATAATTGGTTTAGCTGCCAGTCCCGGCACTGACGTACTTCCAATATGATGCATTTTCACCGTTTCTGGCATCGCTGCTTTTAATCTTTCAGCCTCTATTTGAAATTTTTCCCCCCAATGATTTTCATGCGGAACAACTACAATTTTTCTCATTCTAACTCCCCTTTTCTTACAAGCTCGTCAAAAAAATGATCAGCGTTATTTCACTGATCATTTTTGTTATTATTTAAAGTCTTTCCAAGTAAGGTTACTTTCACTTAACAGTTCTTCAAATGATTTATTCTTTTCACGTTCTTTTTGTTCTTGACGCTTTCTTTCCAGTTCTGCTGCCTCTTTTTTCTCTTCTCTCACTTGCAACTCTTTTTTCTTATTCTTTAATTGCTGCATAAGTGAATCATTTAATTGATCACCTAATGTAAGAGATTCTTTCTTTGGTTGATTCACTTGCGATTGTCTTTGCATTTGTCTTTGTTTCTTTTTCTTCATGCTGCTCACCTTTTACTTTTTTCTCCATTATAGTAGATACACCATGAAATCGACAACAAAAAAGGAGCGTTACTCTATTATTCACTCTTTGTAAATATGTTAATTTTTCGAAAAAACTAAATTTTTATATAGATATAATCCTATGAATCTATTAAAATTATGTCGTATGATGTCAGATTATAAAAAAAGGAGAATTATATTATGTGGAAGAAAATTATTCCTACTGTTGCCGTTTTAAGTACCATTACTTTTTCAAGCGTATTTGCCGCTCCCCCATCTCAGACTCCAGCTGAACAAAACCGCTACATAGACGTACAAATGCTTGGTATTAATGATTTCCATGGACAACTAGATACTGTTAAAAAAATTAATAACAAAGAAGCTGGTGGCGCTGATTACTTAGCTACTTATTTAAAAGAACGTAAAAAGCAAAATCCTAATACACTTCTCGTACATGCTGGCGATATTGTCGGAGCTAGTCCACCAGTTTCAGCGTTGTTACAGGACGAACCAACGATTGAATTTTTAAATGACTTAAAGTTTGATGTTGGTACAATTGGAAATCACGAATTTGATGAAGGTATCGATGAAATGAAACGCCTCATTTACGGTGGATATCACGAAAAAACAGGCAATTTCAAAGGAGCTAACTTCCCTTATGTCGCTGCAAACTTCTATAATAAATCCACTGGTCGCTTATTTTTACCGCCATTTACTGTAAAAATGGTAAACGGTGTGCCTATAGGATTCATTGGCGTCGTTACAACTGATACACCAAATGTCGTGATGCCTACTATGCTTAAAAATGTAGAAATCACTGACGAGGTAGAGGCAATTAATAAATCAGCGCAACAATTAAAACGTCTTGGTGTTAAATCCATTGTTGTCCTTGCTCATGTCGGTGGAACAACAGATGAGTCTGGTGTGACAAATGGAGACCTTACTCGAATTGCAAATGAAACAGATCCGGAAGTTGATGTTATTTTTGGTGGGCATAGTCATACGTATGTAAATGGTACTGTAAATAATAAACTAATCGTCCAAGCGAACTCTTACGGAATGGCTTTCTCAGATGTAGATGTAACAATTGATCGTAAAACAAAAGATATTGTAAAGAAAAAAGCTGAAGTTGTTACAACATACCATGAAGGTGTAGAACCTGATAAACAAGTAAAGAAAAAACTAGATCAATATAAAGAAAAAATTGCACCGCTTGTAAATGAAGTTGTCGGAAAATCTACAGCACCTATCGACCGTAAACAAAACGATGCTGGTGAGTCCACTCTTGGAAATTTAGTTGCCGATGCCCAGCGCCAAACGATGCAAACTCAAATCGCACTTATGAATCCGGGCGGCATTCGTAATGACTTAGATGCTGGCGATATTACATGGGGCGAATTATACGGCATTCAGCCTTTTGGAAACCAATTAATTAAAGTAGATTTAACAGGTCAAGATATTCGCGACATTTTAAATCAACAATGGCAAAAAGGAACGACGAGAATGCTTCAAATTTCAGGTATTCAATATACGTGGGATGCAAATAAACCCAACGGTGAAAAAGTTACAAATATACGTTTAACAAACGGTGAAGAATTATCTCCATCTAAAACGTATAGCGTAGTGGCAAATGCCTTTTTAGCTTCTGGCGGTGATGGATTTGTATCATTTAAAAATGGTAAAAATCCAGAGACTGGTCCAAACGACTTTGAAGCGCTAGTCGATTACGTAAAACAATTAAAAGAACCTATTCAGCCAATTATCGATGGTAGAATTCAAAAAACAAATTAAGTACACTCATAGATAAACAATATTAATTTTTCATCGTAAAAGATACACATAAACCTTTTATCCGTCATATATGTGAAACCTAAAAAGGATACTCGTTCTTACAATGAACATAGTATCCTTTTCTTTATTTATCAATATGTGATGTGTTGTTAAAATCATATTGTTGTAAAAATTGTTGTAACGCCTCTTCTACAAGTTTAGATTTTTGAATTCCTTTCGATTCTGATATAACGTCTAGTTTTGCTAATATTTCTTTATTAATAGAAAAGGTACGTTTCTTTTTTTCTGTACTTATATTCATCATGGGCGCAATTACTTCTTCTTTCTTTCTTAATAACTCATAAATACTTTGTAATTGTTCATAAATTAATAGTTGATAATCCGTTTTCGCATATTGAAGGGCTGTCGCTTCTTGGAGTTGTAAGTGACGCGGTTCTTCTCCATCTCCTACAAAAATACGCTTTTTCTGTTCTCCATCATATTCGTATCCAATCAATCTTAATTTCTTCGATAATGTATACGGGCTTATTTCAAGACGTTTTGCTATAATAGCGATGGATTCACGCCTATTTAAACAATCGATAATTTCTCCAATCGTCACAATTTCCCTCCTCCCATATTGAAATGACACTAGTATGGTATGTTACAATGATTTTCTAACAGTATATGCAAAACGAATAGCCTGTGCGATTCATACGATTTTAGAAAAGGAGGTTTTCAATATGCTTTTTCGTAGCAATACCCCGCAGTTCTATAATGAAAATAAAAAACTCATTCCTAATAGTATCGCTACGATGGAAAGCGTTATGATTAACAACCGAAAACAAACTCTCCTTATGCGCGGGCAAAACGTAGAGCAGCCTATTTTATTATGCTGTCACGGTGGACCAGGCATGGCACAAATCGGATTTATTCGTCATTTTCAAAAAGAATTGGAGAAACACTTCATCGTAATTAATTGGGATCAGCGCGGGGCAGGTAAATCCTTTTCAATGAAAGATTTCGGAGCAAATTTTACAATCAAACAATTCATTTCCGATGCAAAAGAAGTGATTCAATATGTACTTAAAAAGTTCAATAAACAGAAACTATTTCTCGCTGGTCATTCTTGGGGAAGTATTATCGGGCTTAACATAGCACACCATTATCCACAATATATCGAGGCTTATATCGGTATTGGGCAAATTGTACATATGAAACAAAACGAGGAATTACTATATCAGCATTTAATTCGTTCTGCAAAAAAATATAATCATAAAAAAGCATTAGCGTCCCTTTTAAAATTAGGAAAACCGCCATTTTTAGATACGAGACGCCTTATTATTCAAAGAAAATGGCTTGGCACATTCGGAGGAGCAATCCAAAACGGATCTTCCTTTTCGTTCATACGAAAAGGCTTCTTTTCCCCTGAATATACGCTATTAGATTGGTTCAAGTTTCTCGCAGGGAATTTAAAATCTGGCGTTTTATGGGAAGAAATGTTGACAATCGATTTCCTTTCTTCTATTACGAGTTTATCTATTCCAGTTTATTTTTGTTCTGGTCGCTATGATTATCAAACTCCTTATGCACTCGTTCAGGAATATTGTGATGTAATAGAAGCACCGATAAAAAAGATGATTTGGTTCCCAAATTCAGCACATTCTCCCGATTTAGAAGAGCCAGAATTATTCGCTCGTTCTTTACAATCCATTAAACAAGAGCTAGCTTTTCACCATTAGTAACAAAAGGCTCTTTTACATTTCATAAAAAACAATTTATAATAATATGTCGCAACTATGTATAAATCTAGCAAGGTGATTCATATTTCCTTGCCTTAACACAATAAAATTTTGGGGAGATTACATTTATTATGAATGCTGTACTCATTGCAGTAGCAGTTATGCTATTGCTTAGTTTGTTACGTGTCCAGGTCATTGTCGCCATCATTGTTGGAGCTTTAACAGGCGGACTTATCGGTGGACTCGGTATTTCAGAAACGATTAACACTTTTACAACTGGTCTTGGAAACAGTGCTCCAATCGCTTTAAGTTATGCAATGCTTGGTGGTTTCGCTATTTCTCTTTCCAAAACCGGACTTCCAGATGCTATGATTCAAACGGCATTAAAGTGGATTGGCAATGAACAAGACACGAAAAAACAAGTTTACTCTAAAATACTTATTCTATTTATCATTTTAACGATGGCTTGTTTCTCACAAAATGTGATTCCTGTTCACATCGCTTTCATCCCCATCTTAATTCCAGCACTTTTAAAAGTATTAAATGAGCTGAAAGTGGATCGCAGACTTGTTACATGTATTATTACATTCGGATTGATTACTCCTTATATGTGGATTCCAGCAGGATTCGGAAAAATTTATCATGACGTATTACAAACAAATGCTGCGCAAAGCGGTCTTACATTTGATGTCACACTTATTCCAAAAGCAATGACCATTCCAGCAATCGGTATGATTATCGGATTATGTGTGGCAGTATTTATTACGTACCGAAAACCTCGTACGTATGAAACAGAACAAATTCATACTACTGAAAATGAAATCGTTCCCTATACAAAACGAAGCATTACTTTCGGGCTAGTATCTATCTTAGCTACATTAACTGTTCAATTAGCAACAGAATCAATGATTTTCGGCGCTCTAGCGGGGATTATCGTTTTATCAGTTAGTGGTAGTCTACCTCTTAAAGAAGCTGATGCAATTTTAACAAGCGGAATGCGTATGATGTCCTTTATCGGATTTGTTATGATTTCTGCCGCTGGGTTCGGAGCTGTTCTTCGAAAAACAGGACATGTTGAATCTCTTGTACAAACGAGTGCACATATAATTGGGAATAACAAACCACTCGCTGCATTTCTTATGCTTGTAATTGGACTGCTCGTTACGATGGGGATTGGATCATCTTTTTCAACCATCCCTATTTTAACAACAATTTTTGTACCTCTTTGTATTCAGCTTGGATTTAGTCCAATGGCCACCATTGCAATTATCGGTACAGCCGGAGCGCTAGGAGACGCAGGATCTCCAGCATCAGATAGTACACTTGGACCAACATCCGGTTTAAATGCTGATGGTCAACACCATCATATATGGGATACGTGTGTACCAACTTTTTTACATTACAATATACCGTTACTTATATTCGGCTTTATTGCCGCAATTACATTATAAAAGGTGCGTTTTATACGCACCTTTTACTTTTTTATTTTTCCCTTTAATTGTTGCAATGCTATTTTCCCATTTTCTTCGATACAACTTTCCATTTGCATAAATGACGGACCTGCCCACTCACTGTCTATACTCCCGTTCATTCCAATAATTTTCAATTTATCCGGTATACGGATATTTAATTTTTTTGCTGCTCGAATTAACTCAAAGGTAATCTTATCATTTGAAGTTACAATTCCATCTATATACGGATAAGTTTGCAATAATGTAACAAACTGTTTATTCGTATACCCTTGTACACATTCTTCTCGATAAGAGATTCCTTCCTCCCAAACAGCGTCTAAAAATCCTGATATGTACTCTTCCATTTCTTCACTATCTTCGCCCTCACCGAAATAAGCAAGAAAGTGACAACCTTTTTCTTTTAATAAAAAGACCGCTCTTTGGCCACTTTCATAATAATTTGCATGAGATTTTTTTTCATCAATCACAACAAACGGAAGTGGGATTTCTCCTATACTTTTAAAAACGGATCTTGTCAAAATAACACCTGCAACGTTATTTTCCTTCAACATATGTATGTATCTATCTTTATTCTCTATATTACAAACAATAATTTGATATCCTTCTTTATACGCTATTTCCTCAATACAATGTAGCAAAGTGATGTTTGATGGGTCATATAGATTATCTACAAGTAATGCAATTATCGTTGAATTCTCTTTAAATAGTGGCTTTGCTGCACTATTTGGCCTATAACGTAATTCCTCAATTGCTTCCTTTACTTGTTTTACTGTGTCCTCATGAACGTATCCTTTTTCATTTATAACTCGTGAAACGGTTGCGACTGAAACACCTGCCAATTTTGCAACATCACGTATAGTTGCCACATCGTCACCCCTTAATATGGTAATAGATTACAATTTTACGGTAACCTAAATTACAATATTCGTCAAGGTTAATAATTTATATTTCTGAAAATTGTTACATCATTACACTAAACTATATTCTAATTGAATTTCATGTAAAATCGGGATATTATCATACCCAATGCGCGGAATTTCTTTCTTTATTTTTCGTGCCTCTTCCACCGCATTTACATATAAATTCGTCATCAAAAAATTACGTTTTTGGTAAAAACGTAACGCATTCATATTATCATTTGTTGTTATAAGCCAAACCTGCCTGCACCGTTCTTCTTCTGCAACTCTTAATACACAATCCACAAGTTTTGTCCCTATTCCTTTTCTTTCTTCAAAGCTATCTAACGATACAATTTCGCACATATTTCCGATCAATTCATACGTTACAATTCCGATTATTCTGTCTTCTGAGAGCGCAACAAATCCTGGCAACTCTTCTAACTGATGTCCCTTACCACGTGAAACCATCAATGAGCTCCCCCAGTTCTCACACATGAACATTCGAATTGTTTCTTTCATCGCTGGCGTAATTTTTTGTATATGCACCATTTCCTATTTCTCCCCTTTTCTATCCTTGTGATACAATATAAGTGTATCACATGTAACGGTATTTGGAGGATGAGGTAAAGTATGAAACGTTTTTTTGCAGCATTGTTTACTATACTAGGTGCGATAACTGCCCTTGGGATTTTCTTTACAAATAAGGTGATGTACTTAAAGAAAAAAACAGAGGAAGAAATACTCGAAAGAGAAACGAAAAAACATTTTCGTATAGAGGATTTTGATGCTCTTCATAAAGAAGAAATTGATATTCCTTCGCAATTCGGATATGATCTTCACGGATATTACATTCCTGCTGGTCATTCCAATAAGTTTATGATTTTCTGTCACGGCGTAACTGTAAATAAAATGAACTCTGTAAAATATGCAAGGTTATTTTTAAACAGAGGATATAATGTCGTTATTTATGATCATCGTCGTCATGGTAAAACTGGCGGAAAAACAACAAGCTATGGCTACTATGAAAAGCATGATTTA
Organism: Bacillus sp. BSL6; assembly: GCF_052928345.1. Lineage (NCBI taxonomy): Bacteria > Bacillati > Bacillota > Bacilli > Caryophanales > Bacillaceae > Bacillus > Bacillus sp. BSL6. The sequence goes on along the minus strand of NZ_JAVGCW010000001.1, from coordinate 709,909 downwards.
AAATCTGTAGTTGACTGGCTAAAAGGTCGTTTTGGAACAAATATAACACTCGGTATTCATGGTGAATCGATGGGCGCTGCAACACTTCTTCAGTACGCAGGACTTGTAGAAGATGGTGCTGACTTCTATATTGCAGATTGTCCTTTCTCTGATTTCTACGGACAATTACAGCACCGTTTAAAGGTTGAATTCCATTTACCAAAATGGCCTTTATTACCTTTAGCAAATGCTTTCTTAAAAGTGCGTGACGGTTATACGATTCGTGAAGTTTCACCAATCGATTGTATAAAAAACATTAACAATCCCGTCCTCTTTATTCATAGTAAAGATGATGATTATATTTTAGCTGATATGACGAAAGCGCTCTATGAAGCGAAGGAAAACAATAAACAACTTTATATTGCAGAACACGGCGCACACGCTTGCTCTTATAACGAAAATAAAGAAGAGTATGAAGCAGCCGTTGATCAATTTTTAAACTCATATGTAAAAGAAACAAAAAACAGGCTTGCATAAGCCTGTTTTTTTATTGCGCTAAAACGTCTGTAACTTGTTCCATATTTTCAGAAATCCACTTTATTGCATCATCTAGCGTTGGAAATTCTGTCGTTTGAAATGTTACCTCATCTTGCAGTAACCAAACATCCTTTGACTCTTGTCCTACACCAGCAATGGACCAGTGTAACAAACTATATGGATGATTATCATTCAAAAATGATGCCCACGTGCGCTCATTTGCAATATTTCGTAATGTACGTAATTGTTTATCCATCTTTCGTCACCTTACTCTAGTCAGTTATAAAAAACATTATAACACTCTCTTCTCTTCCAAAGAAAGTGCTCTTTTCATATTGTCAAGTACTTCTCTTGATTATATGATGAAATTAAGCGTTTGGGAAGGAGGGATAGCGTTGGCTAAAGTACAAATTAAAGTAAATGATAATGGCTCTTTTCGCGTTACAGGGGACGTGGAATTAGTTGATTCACAAGGGAATGTATTCCCAGCAAAACCGGCATTTTCTTTATGCCGTTGTGGTTTATCAAAAAATATGCCTTATTGCGATGCTTCGCATAAAGGTAAATTCGAATCTGTTGTTAGAGCACCAGAGGCAGAATAATTTCACATGTGACATGCACATTTTTTTGTGCATGTTTTTTCTTTTTAGCAACTCCGTTATATCCCTTCTCCTTACAACATTTCTAATACTTTTGTCTCCATCTCAGCCTACATATATTTTCACACAATTCTTCACATTCGAATACTTTTTACTAGCCTTTTATTTTTTTTGTGCTATAATTTGAGCAAACAGCATCCTTCGGGGTCGGGTGAAATTCCCAACCGGCGGTGATGAAGTGCAAACTTCTAAGTCCGTGACCCGTTTTCAACTCGAAAACGGTGGATCTAGTGAAACTCTAGGGCCGACAGTATAGTCTGGATGGGAGAAGGATATGTTTTCTAGTAATTTTATATAGCGAATACACTTTTATTTCAGTATGCATATTTTTATAGATTCAATTCAAATCTATATATATGTTTTATTTTGTATACTTATCTTTCTATACTGAAATAAAAAGATACGACTAGCGTTTGAAAAATTTGATATTTTTGCTAGGTTTCTTCCTTATGCCAAAATATCAATCATCGTTAGGTTTCTTTCCTATACTTTCGTATTCGAACTATATTTCTAGAAATCACGTCTCCCAAGCCCCAAGGATATTAAAATCCTTGGGGTTTTTTGATTTTTTTAGGAGAGGTGAAGAAAATGACAGATCAAGAATATATGAGGATTGCTCTGCAATTAGCAGAAGGAACATCTGGGCAAACAAGTCCAAATCCTATGGTTGGTGCTGTTGTTGTAAAAGACGGAAATATCGTCGGTATGGGAGCTCATTTACGTGCTGGTGAAGAACACGCAGAAGTTCATGCTCTTCATATGGCTGGTGACAAAGCAAAAGGAGCCACAGTGTATGTAACACTTGAACCATGTAGCCATTTTGGAAAAACACCACCTTGCTGTGAATTGCTCATCAAAAAAGAAGTCAAACGGGTTGTAATTGCTACTCTTGATTGCAATCCTCTCGTTTCTGGTAATGGAAAAAAAAGATTAGAGGAAGCTGGCATCGAAGTAACTACCGGTGTTCTGGAAGCAGAAGCAGTTTTATTAAATCGCTACTTTTTTCACTACATGAAAACGAAACGTCCGTTTGTAACAATAAAAACAGCGATGAGCTTAGACGGAAAAACAGCAACCGTAACCGGTGAAAGTAAGTGGATTACAAGTGAAGATGCACGAGCTGATGTTCATCAATATCGTCATACACACGATGCGATTCTTGTTGGAGTGAATACAGTTATAGCTGATAATCCGCATTTAACAACAAGAATTCCTAACGGGGGGCAAAATCCTATACGCGTTATTTTAGATACCCATTTACGAACGCCACCATCTTCTCATGTCATAACAGATGGTTTAGCACCGACATGGATTATAGTTGGTACGGATGTAAATCCAGAGAAAATAGCTTCTTATGAATCTGAAAATATAGCTATATTCCAAATGAAAACGAAACAGATTGAAATACAGGATGTTTTACACCTACTCGGCGAAAAACAAATTCTTTCTCTTTTCGTCGAAGGTGGTCAAACCGTTCATGCAAGTTTCTTACAAACAAAGTATTTCAATGAAATTGTAACTTATATAAGTCCAAAATTAATTGGTGGAAAAAATGCCCCTACTTTATTTGGCGGCAATGGTTTTTCAACATTACAAGATGCACTTTCCTTGGAAATTCAAGAGATGAAACAAATTGGCGATGATATAAAAATTGTTGCGCATGCCCGAAGTGAGGTGATGGAATGTTTACAGGAATTGTAGAAGAATTAGGAACGATTGCAAACATGCAACAAAGCGGCGAAGCGATGAAGTTAACGATTCATGCCAATAAAATTTTATCAGATGTTCACTTAGGTGATAGCATCGCGGTTAACGGTATTTGCTTGACTGTAACGAGTTTCACAACAACTTCATTCACAGTGGATGCAATGCCCGAAACGATGAAATCGACATCACTTCGCCTACTCAAATTACACTCTAAAGTAAATTTAGAGCGAGCAATGGCTGCAAACGGACGATTCGGTGGACATTTCGTTTCAGGACATATTGATGGCATTGGGACGATATTAAACAAAAAACAACACTATAATGCCATCTATTACAAAATAGCTATTTCTGATGAACTGCTGCGCTATTGTTTGCATAAAGGATCCATTGCTGTTGATGGAACGAGCTTAACAATATTTGATCTAGACGAATCTTCCATTACAATTTCACTCATCCCGCACACAGTAAGTGAATCTATTATCGGAGAAAAGAATGCCGGTGACATCGTAAACATTGAGTGTGACATGATTGGTAAATATATCGAACGATTTATTACTAAGCCTGTAAAACGAACAGGTTCAATGACCGAAAACTTTTTACAAGAAAACGGATTTCTATAAGGGGGAAGCATTATGTTTCATCGTATTGAAGAAGCTCTAGAAGATTTAAAACAAGGAAAAGTCGTGATCGTATGTGATGATGAAAACCGTGAAAATGAAGGCGATTTTATCGCTTTAGCAGAGTATATTACGCCAGAAACAATTAACTTTATGATTACACATGGACGTGGTCTCGTTTGTGTACCAATTACAGAAGGGTACGCAGAACGTCTACAATTAGAACCAATGGTAGCTCATAATACAGATTCGCATCATACTGCATTTACAGTGAGCATTGATCATGTTTCTACAACAACTGGGATTAGTGCCCACGAACGTGCAACTACGATACGAGAAATGTTAAATCCTGCATCAAAAGGTGCTGATTTCAATCGTCCCGGACATATCTTTCCATTAATTGCGAAAGAAGGTGGTGTCTTGCGCCGGGCTGGTCATACAGAAGCTGCTGTCGATTTAGCACAGCTCTGCGGAGCAGAGCCAGCTGGCGTCATTTGTGAAATTATTAATGAGGACGGTACGATGGCACGGGTACCTGATTTACTACAGTGCGCAAAACAATTTGATATAAAAATGATTACAATAGAAGATTTAATTGCTTATCGCCGCCACCATGAAACATTAGTGACACGAGAAGTGGAAATTACATTACCTACAGATTTCGGTACTTTCCATGCAATTGGCTATTCTAATTCCTTAGATTCGAAAGAGCATATCGCACTCGTAAAAGGTGATATTTCAACAGGAGAGCCTGTACTTGTACGCGTTCATTCAGAGTGCTTAACAGGAGATGTATTTGGCTCGTGCCGATGTGATTGCGGACCACAACTCCATGCTGCACTTGCTCAAATTGAGCGTGAAGGAAAGGGCGTTCTTCTTTATATGAGACAAGAAGGACGAGGCATTGGGCTTCTGAATAAGCTTCGCGCTTATAAGTTACAAGAAGAAGGATTCGATACTGTAGAAGCAAATGAAAAGCTTGGCTTCCCTGCTGATTTGCGGGATTACGGTATTGGCGCTCAAATATTAAAAGATTTAGGTTTACAACATTTACGATTATTAACGAATAACCCAAGAAAAATTGCTGGCTTACAAGGTTACGATTTAGAAGTAATCGAGCGTGTACCGTTACAAATGCCAGCAAAAGAAGAGAATAAAACGTATTTACAAACGAAAGTAAACAAATTAGGACATTTACTAAACTTATAATTAAAGGAGAGATTTATTATGGTATTCGAAGGTCATTTAGTTGGTACAGGATTAAAAGTTGGGGTTGTTGTTGGACGTTTTAATGAATTTATTACAAGTAAATTACTTGGCGGCGCTTTAGACGGATTAAAGCGTCACGGTGTAGAAGAAGCTGATATCGATGTTGCTTGGGTTCCTGGTGCATTTGAAATTCCTTTAATCGCTAAAAAGATGGCGAATAGTGGGAAATATGATGCTGTTATTACGTTAGGCACTGTCATTCGTGGTGCTACAACACATTACGATTACGTTTGTAATGAAGTAGCAAAAGGTGTTGCATCTTTATCACTACAAACAGACATCCCAGTTATTTTCGGTGTATTGACGACTGAAACGATCGAGCAAGCGATTGAACGCGCGGGCACGAAAGCTGGTAATAAAGGCTATGAATCTGCAGTTGCTGCAATTGAAATGGCTCACTTATCAAAACAATGGGCATAAAAAAAGAGGCTGCGGCCTCTTTTTTTATTTCTTCACTTTTCTCCGTACATCTTTTATTAATTCATCCATTGTCTTTCCTTCTGTTTGTATACGAAGCGTCTGTGCTGTTTTCCATACATTCTCTCTTTTCTTCGCTTCTTCTATAATAGTAATTTCTTTTCGTACTTCCTTTAAATCTTTCCCTTCTGTTTTCAATCCAAAATGTTCAGCTTTCGTTCGAAAATGTTGTTCAATTCGTTGTTGCATCTCTTTTTGTTCAGGATTTTCGGCGGCCTTAACTGGATCAGCGCTTATCGCTTTTAGTAAAATGAGACAAGTCATAATCGCTAATATATATTTGTGCATGTAAAATCCTCCAACCCAATGTAAAGTGAAACTTTAATCAGTGGGGGGCTTCATCCCCCACTGATTATTAGTTGAACCAATCGGACTTTTATGGCAGCCCGACCCCCACCTAACTTCTTTGCTTTCGCTGCTTTTTGAGGTGTGGGTCTTACTGCCCATTAAAGTCGGATAAATTACATATTTACTATGTACAATTGGGGCTTGGAAAATTCGTCCACCAAAATTCTTTTTTTCGCTCAAAAGCCAATAGTATCAAGCGTTCACAACTATTTATTACATTTTATTTACAAAAAAAGCAAACTCTTTTACAAGTTTGCTTTTTTCTATCTTAAAGTGCACATTCTTCAATCTCAAATCCTAAATCTTCAATCATACCCCAGTCTGCAGTCGGTTCTTGTCCAGCTGTCGTTAAGTAGTCTCCAACAAAAATAGAGTTTGCTGCAAATAAACCGATTGGCTGTACAGAACGTAAATTGATTTCACGCCCTCCTGAAATACGAATTTCTTTTGTTGGGTTTACAAAACGCATCATTGCCAGTACTTTTAAACATTCTACTGGCGTTAACTCCTTTTGTCCTTCAAGCGGCGTACCCTTTACAGCAACAAGGAAATTGCATGGGATTGAATCTGCATCTATACGTTGTAATTCAAATGCAATTTCAGCGCGCTCTTCTATTGTCTCTCCCATTCCAAAAATCGCCCCAGAACATGGTGAAATACCTGCTTGTTTCGCTTTTTGAACTGTATCAACACGATCATCATACGTATGAGTGGAGCAAATGCTTTCGTAATTATTCGCATGTGTATTTAAGTTGTGGTTATAACGATGTACACCAGCTTCAGCTAAACGTCCTGCTTGATCTTCGTTTAAGAAACCTAAACAACAACAAATCTTTAAATCTGTCGTTTCACGAATCTCCTTAACGGCTCCAATTACGTGATTCACCTCTTTATCCGTCGGGCGACGACCAGATGCTACAATACAATATGTACCAGCTTTACGGCGTATTGCTTCGTGTGCTCCTTCTACAATCTTTTCCTGCGTTAACCATGCATATTTATCAATCGGTGCTTCTGAAATAATCGATTGTGAACAATATCCGCAATCTTCAGGACATAATCCAGATTTCGTATTAATAATCATATTTAATTTTACTTTCTTACCAAAGTAATGATGGCGAATAATGTAAGCAGCATTCATAATCTCTAAAACTTCTGTATCATTAGCTTCTAATATCGCTATTGCATCCTCTTTCGTAATCATTTTTTCTTCTACTACGTCGTATGCAAGTTTTTTCCAATCCCTTTTTGTTTGTACTTGTTTCATTTCATCTCTTCCCCTCTTTTGTTATATGCACAAATAAAGCATGATACGTTGCCATTATCCCTTCATTTCCCGTGAAGTCTCTTTCGTATATGCGAAGCATCGCACGAAAGAGTGAGGGACTTTGACAATATGATTCTTCATTACTATTGGTCGCTCCTACTTTACGAATAGAATGTAGAAACTCCCTAACTTCTGTAAATCTCTCTATGTAACACGTTTCAGAAACATGTACATCCCCTGTTTCTATCTCACATATATGGCGCAACTGATTTTTCGAATAAAAACGTTGCCCAATCGATGTTTCATTTTGTATATTTTTTTCTTCTTTCGCCCGCTGGAACGAAGCATGCAATTCTTGAAATGTTTCCTGTCCAAATGTTGAAAAGAGTAATATCCCCTCTATAGATAAATGACGAAATAAATTTCTTATCACTTGTTTTAAATCATTTAGCCATTGAAATGTGGCATTTGAAATAATGACATCATACGTTTCTTCTAGTCGTAATCTTTCGATATCCTCACAGTAAAATGTTACATTGTTTACATTTTGTCTAGTTCTCGCAACTGCAATCATACTTTCGGCAAAATCAATAGCTGTAATTTGTGCTTTCGGAAATAAGTTTGATAATTGCTCTGTAACATATCCTGTCCCGCATCCAAGTTCCAAAATACGTATCGATGAATTTGCACTATATCGCCGATTCAATGTAGAAAGTAATGAATGCGCCATCTTTTTTTGTACATTTGCATATTGATCGTAGGATACAGCTGCCACGTTAAATCGTTTTTGTAGTAACGTTTTGTTGATCATGTCGTATCCCCTCTACAAATTGAATGATTTCATTTGCGCAATATTCGAAATTCGTTACGCATAATGCATGTCCAGCCTCACTTACTACTTTTAACTTAGCATTCGCATTCTTTGTCATACTATGAGCTGCAGATAATGGACATATCACATCCTGTTCTCCATGAAGAAGTAACAGCGGGACTTTGACATCTATTAATTCGTTTCTCATATCTGCTTCTATTAAATAATCTAAGCCTAATTGTAATGACTGAATCGAGTCTCCTTTAAAATTCAGCGCAATCTCTTCAAAACTCGTATTCTCTTTCAGTTCATCTTTTGTAAACATATTTTCATAAAACCGCTTGAGCGTATCTTCTTTCTTTCTCGCCACATTCTTTTTCAGCCGCTCTACATGCAAAGCATTCCATCCACTCATATAGTCGCTCGAATTTGTAAATTTGGCAGTACCACCAATTAGTACAATACCTTTTGTCTGAATCTTTTTATGTGCTTGAACTGCTGCTAACGCCCCTAATGACCATCCAACTAAAATGACATTTTCATCCTTTGCTACATCTATTACTCGACCTGCAAACTCACTTTGTTCTTTCACATTACGCCAATTGATACATTGAACAGAATATTCTTTAAAATACGACAGAACTAAAGTCCAAACACCTTCTTCCATTCCCCACCCAGGAATAAAAATAATCTTTAGCTCTTTCATACGAAAAACCCCTCTTCTTTACCAATACGTATAATATGGTGGATAGCCCATTGCAAATCAGCTATTGTATGTTGGGACGTAACTGCAAAACGGACTCGTGAACTATTAACTGGAACCGTTGGTGGACGAATTGCAATTGCAGCAATCCCTACCTGTTGCAACCTTTTACTAAACCGTAAAGCTGTTTCATTTGAACCGACTACAATCGGTACAATATGAGTTGAGCTATTTCCAATATCAAAACCAGCTTCTCGTAAATGGTGTCTGAAATATGCTCCATTCTCTATAAGTCTCTCTCTTCTTTCATTATCTTCTTTCACAATTTCAATTGCTTTTTGCACTGCTCCTAACGTACTTGGAGGTAAAGCTGTAGTAAAAATAAAACTTCTCATCATATTGTGTAAATACTCTATATAAATTGCATCGCCTGTCAAATACGCACCATAACACCCTAAAGCCTTACTAAACGTCCCCATATGTATATCTATTTTTCGAGCAAGATTTTCTTCTATATGAGATAATCCAGCTCCGCCAATTCCATATATTCCACTCGCATGTGCTTCATCAACTATAAGAATTGCCCCGTATTTCTCTTTCAGCTCTACTAACTCCCTTAAATACGCAGTATCACCATCCATACTAAAAACCGTATCTGTTACGATTAATTTCCGCTTTTCAGGTGACGCTGTTTTCAATAACTTCTCTAAATGATCCAAATCATTATGACGATACCTTTTATGCTCTGCCCCACTTAATATAATTCCATCAACAATGCTTGCGTGATTTAATTTGTCACTAAACACAATATCGTGACGACTCACTAATGAAGAGATCACTCCAATATTTGCGGTATATCCACTATTCACAACTAAGGCTTTTTCAGTGCCTTTCCAATCGCATATACTTCTCTCAACCTCTTCATACAGTGAATAGTTTCCTACCACGAGCCTTGATGCTGTCGCCCCAGTTCCATATTTTCTTGTACATGCGATAGCAGCTTCTTTTAACCTTTCATCTCCAGCTAACCCTAAATAATTATTTGACGCTAAATTTAGCATCCTTTTCTCATCTCGAATAAGCCATGTCTCTTCTGCTTGTTCTGTTACATGCAAATTACGATACTGCTCTCGCTCATGTAATTGTTGCAATTTAGATTGAAGATGTGTGCGCCACGTTTGATTCATTTCGGATAAGCTCCTCTAATTTTGAAATCATTATATATTCTTTAGCAGATTCCAAGACTTCTTCTCTTGTAAACTCACCTGCAAAGAATGGTAATAAACCTAAAACCGGTACCCCACTTAGCTCTTCAATCATTTCTTTATTTTCTTGCACTCTTTCCATTTCGCATTCTTTGCAGCCAGATAAAATGACACCTGCTACTGTTAAACCATATGCCTTTGCGTAAGCGATCGTTAAAACTGTATGATTTACTGTTCCTAATGTAGGGCGTGCTACTACAATAAGTGGAAGTTGTAATTCTTTTGCGAAATCAATTACTAAAGCGTCCTCTGTATATGGAACAGCTAATCCACCTGCTCCTTCTACAAGTAGACTATTAAAATCTTTCAATCGTTCATTATAGTGATGAATAATGTCTTTTAACGTTACTGTACTTCCAGCTCTTTTCATGGCAAGTCTCGGGGCAAGCGGCTCTTCAATAGAGTAAGGGCAAATTTCATCTTCTTTTGTCGGTACACCTGATAATGCCTTTAGCCTTGCTGCATCTCCTTCTGGATTTGATGCAACATGTCCACTTTGCAACGGTTTATATACCCCGATGTTATATCCCAGTTCTCTAAATACACCTGCTAATGCACCGGCGACTACAGTTTTCCCCACTTCAGTATCCGTTGCTGTTATAAAAAAGCCACTCATTATTCTCCCTCCGTAACATCCGAGATTGCTTTATACAAAATACGTAACATATCATCAATCTCATCAATTGTAGAAGCAAGAGGGGGCATAAATACAATCGTATTACCGAGCGGGCGCAAAATCATACCTAGTTCTCTTGAGCGTTTACATACTTGAACACCGACTCTCTCTGTCCATTCAAACGCTTCTTTCGTTTCCTTATTCTTCACAAGTTCAATTCCAACCATTAACCCGCATTGACGAATGTCCCCTACATGTTTATATGCAAAGAGGTCTTCTAATTGCGTCGCCACATATTCTGTTTTACGTGCCACCTCTTCTATTAAATTTGTTTTCTCGTATAGTTCTAGATTTGCAATTGCTACCGCACACCCTAACGGATTCCCTGTATAACTATGTCCGTGGAAAAATGTTTTTTGTTCTTCATAGCCTCCTAAAAAGGCATTATAAATTTCATCTGTCGTTACAGTAATTGCAACTGGTAAATATCCGCCTGTTAAACCTTTTCCGGCTGTCAAAATATCCGGTGTTACATTTTCATGTTCACATGCAAACATTTTTCCAGTACGCCCAAATCCAGTCGCTACCTCGTCTGTAATAAATAGAACATTATATTTTGTACATAAATTACGTAGCCCTTTTAAGTATCCTTTTGGCATTGTAATCATACCGCCAGCACCTTGCATTAAAGGTTCTACAATAATCGCCGCAATCTCTTCATGTTTATCTTTCAGCAGCTCTTCCATTTCTTCTAAATGTTTTTTTACAATTTCCTCCTTATTATTTCCATAAGGAGAACGATATGTATATGGATAAGGCATTTTAATTGCTTCAAATAAAAGCGAACTATACACTTGGTGAAATAAGTCTATTGCTCCCACTGAAACAGCTCCAATTGTGTCACCATGATACGCTTCTTTTAATGTAACAAATCTTTGTTTCTTCGGTTTTCCTTTATGCTGCCAATATTGAAAGGCCATCTTAATTGCAATTTCAACAGCGCTAGAACCGGAGTCTGAATAAAATACTTTCTTCAAACCTTCTGGTACAACTCCAATTATTTTTTCGGCTAATAAAATAGATGGAACGTTAGCAAGCCCTAACATAGTAGAATGGGAAATTTTATTTAATTGCTCACGAATTGCCTCATCTAGTTCTGGCACTTGATGTCCATGAACATTTAACCAAATAGACGAAACACCGTCCCAATATTCATTTCCATTTACATCGTATAGCTTTCTTCCCTCTCCCCGTTCAATAATGACAGGATCTTCTTCTAAATAATCCTTCATTTGTGTAAATGGATGCCATACATAGGCTTTATTTTTCTCCGATAACTCTTCATATGTATGTGATGGTTTGTCAGTCGTACTCTTACTAAAAGTCACAATTGTCACCCCTAATGTTAACTAGTCTATAAATATAGTTAACATTAAATCTAAATGACTGTCAATTATTTTTAAATCAAGTAGTTCTTAAAAAAGAACAACTTATCATAAGATAAGTTGTTCTACTTTCCATGTTGTATCTTTCCGATTTCTAAAATAATCTCTTCATCTTTTTTTCCTTCTGTTTCAATTCCAAGTTGTTTTGCATGTTCAATCAATAGATCATGGCGCTTCTCAAATCTTGCGGTATTTACTTCTTTCGCAACCTCTTCTTTTGTTTTTCCTTCCGTAGAAACCCCTAGTTTATCAGCTACTTTTTCCATCGACTTCTTCTCTTCAGCTTCTTTCGCTTTCTTCACTTCTAACTGCTGTATTTGCTTTTGCTTCGCCTGCTCTGATTCAGCTGCAAAAGCTGTGTAAATGCCAGCACTTCCGCCAATGACTAGTAAAGTGGTAAAAAGAATTATTTTTTTCTTCACTCTTTCCTCTCCTTTCAAATTCATTATAACGCACATTTTCATAGGATTAAAATCGTTCTCCTTTATTTCCCTAAAAAATCATTGAATATTTTTATTGACATGTGAGACGAATATATGATAAAAATTTAACTAACATCATATGAATCGGCATTGATAGGATTTAGTAGTATTTCGATTTCTGCTTTCAGAGAGCTGGTGGTCGGTGCGAACCAGTACAGAGCGAATTATGAATTACCCCCTGGAGCTTCTTTTGCGAAACGTAAGGAGTAGTGAAAGACGGTTATAGACCGTTATATCTAAAGAGTGGTGAAACGACACTGTTTCACAATTTAGGGTGGTACCGCGAACTTTTCGTCCCTGCATATGTTGCAGGGGCGTTTTTATTTTATTAGCGCATATCATACGACCCTTTATTTTGTGATACATTCATTTCACAAGCTAGGGTGGTACCGCGATTTCTTCGTCCCTGCATAATTATATGCAGGGACGTTTTTTTATCCATTCATTTCCGTATCATATTAAAGAAACAACAATTACCGGTAATTTGTCACAAAATTCTAAAATTTAGAAGGAAATAAACAATATTGGCGAATTTTATATAAAAAAGATCTATTTTAGATTACTTAGGAGGGGAAAACAATGGTTTCAAAAATTGAATCTGTTCTTTTAACAGTATTTATCTTTTTCTGCATTGGCTTTAGTGTTATTCAATTAGAAGTTTCACCACACATCCCAATTTTATTTGGTATCGTTCTTTTATTAGCATTTGGATTTATGAAAAAAATTGATTGGTCTACGATGGAAAAAGGAATGATAAGTAGTATTTCAGCTGGTATTCCATCTATTTTTATATTCTTACTTGTAGGCGTATTAATTAGTGTTTGGATCGCTGCTGGAACAATTCCAACTTTAATGGTATACGGCTTCCAGCTTGTATCCCCCAAAATTTTCATTCCAACTGTTTTTGTTGTTTGTGCAATTGTTGGAACAAGTATCGGTAGTGCCTTTACAACTGCCGCAACTGTAGGACTTGCCTTTATGGGCATGGGTAGTGCTCTCGGATACGATCCTGCTCTAATCGCTGGTGCAATTATTTCTGGTGCATTCTTTGGAGATAAAATGTCTCCTTTATCTGATACAACAAATTTAGCGCCAGCTGTAACGGGTGTAGATTTATTTGAGCATATTCGTAACATGCTTTGGACAACAGTTCCAGCTTTCATTATTGCTTTTATCGCATTTTTCATTTTAGGAAGTGGTACTAGTGGAGACGTTGACTTCACAAACTTCATTAGCGCATTAGAGAAAAATGCAACGATTTCTATCTTTACACTTATTCCAATTTTATTACTGTTCCTATTCGCATTTAAAAAAGTTCCAGCAGTTCCAACATTACTTGCTGGAATTATAGTAGGGATCATTATCCTATTTATATTTAAACCTAGTACTTCTTTAACTGATTTAATGAAAATTATGCAAGACGGTTACGTTTCTAAAACGGGTATGAAAGATATTGATAGCTTATTATCTCGCGGTGGCCTGCAAAGTATGATGATGTCAATCGCTCTTATTTTCCTAGCTCTTTGTATGGGAGGATTATTACAAGGAATGGGTATTATTACGCAGCTAATGAATATCATCTCTAGCTTCGTAAAAACTAGCACACGCTTAATTATTTCTACCGCTTCAACTGCAATCGGTGTGAACTTCTTACTTGGTGAGCAGTACTTATCTATCGTTTTAACAGGACAAGCATTCGCTAATAAATATGATGAAGTCGGTTTAGAACGTCGTAATTTATCACGTGTATTAGAAGACGCAGGTACAGTTATTAACCCGCTCGTACCATGGGGAGTAAGTGGCGTGTTCTTATCGAACGTCCTTGGCGTTCCAACTTTTGATTACGTTCCATTCGCAATCTTCTGCTTAGCTTGTCCAGTTGTAACAATTATCGTCGGCTTTACTGGATTTGGCCTTTCATGGAAGAAGGAAAAAGCTGTAACACTTTCATAATATATCAAAAAGGATTACCTGAATCGGTAATCCTTTTTATATTTCTCCACTATCTATTTGCTTTCTTTCTTCTAAATAACAGAAGGAATCCTGCTCCAACAAACGCCAAACCTGCTCCAATTGTAGAAACAACACTTGTACCTGTTTTCGGTAAATCACGTTCTTCTTTCTTTTCACTTACAGTTGTTGTTTCTTTTGCGTTTTGATTATCCGTTGTAGTTTGTCCAGATCCTGTATTATTACCTTCATCTGTTGGTGGTGTCGTTGGATTTTCTCCATTATTTCCTTCACCTGTTGGTGGTGTCGTTGGATTTTCTCCATTATTTCCTTCACTTGTTGGTGGTGTCGTTGGATTTTCTCCATTATTTCCTTCACCTGTTGGCGGTGTTGTTGGATTTTCTCCATTATTTCCTTCACCTGTTGGCGGTGTTGTTGGATTCTCTCCACCAGTTTCCTTATCATCATCGTTCTTCTTCGTTATATCAATTGCATATTTAGCGAATTCATTTTCAGATGGTCCAACATATGATATGTTCCCATCTTTCTTTATATACTTTTGTGCATTCGGTGAAGAATCAAATGTTGTATTTAATTTATCTGCAACAATCGGTTTAAATGCCCAATTTTTATCTGCTGCCGGATCAATAACTGGTGTTTCTTGCATATACTTCACAATGATTTGACGTGTTTCATCTTGTGATTGGTATACAACTTCCCCTTTACTTACACCTGGGAACGTTTGGCTACTTCCACGATAGTTATTTGTAGCGACGATAAACTCTTGATTGTCAGCTACTGGCTTACCTTCATATGTCATATTTATAATACGATTCGTATTAGCATTTACAACTTTTCCATCTTTATCGTATTTCGCTGGTTGTGTTACATCAATTTCGTATTTTAAGCCATCTAAAATATCAAAGTTATATGTAGGGTATCCGATATTTACTAATGGCTGTTCTTCTGTTTTCTTTGGATCAATTTGATTAAACTGACCTGCAGACATTTCAAGCCATTCTTTTACTTGTGCCCCATTTACTTTTACAGCATATAACGTATTTGGATATACATATAAATCTGCAACGTTTTTAATCGCTAACGTTCCAGCTGGAATATCCGTATAATATGTAGCACCGTTTCGGCCACCTGCTTTAAATGGTGCACCTGCAGATAAAACTGGAATTCCTTTATATTTACTATACTGTCCATTTTCAGCAAATAACTTTTCTACATACCATTTCTGTGCATTTGTCACAAGTTGTACAGAAGGATCATCTTGTACTAATGAGAAATAACTATTAATTGGTGCTGTCGTTTTTCCTACAGCTGTATTCACATAATCAATTGTCGCTTGATGATCATCTTTAATTTCATTAACTAAATTTTGATCAGATTGTACGAGTGGGTTTCCTTTACTATCAGCAATCGGACGAAGTTGCGGCTTCGATTGCTCTTTTTGTACTTCCCATTTTCCATTTACTTTTTTCAATTGCATATCAATAATACCTAAGTTACTTCCAAAGACACCAGGCATTACAACTGGAACACCATTAAATACATCCTTCACTTCAGTATGTGAATGTCCCATTAATACTGCATCTACACCAGGAACCTCTGTTAAATAATACGACGCGTTTTCCATACCGACGTTGTATCCACTCTTATCAACACCGGAATGCGCTAGT
Organism: Bacillus sp. BSL6; assembly: GCF_052928345.1. Lineage (NCBI taxonomy): Bacteria > Bacillati > Bacillota > Bacilli > Caryophanales > Bacillaceae > Bacillus > Bacillus sp. BSL6. Next base: position 694,089 of record NZ_JAVGCW010000001.1, on the reverse strand, counting down.
GCAACGATAACATCTGCACCTTCTGCTTTCATTTTTGGCACCATTTTCTTCGCTGTTTCAACTATATCTTTCGCTTTCACTTTTCCTTCTAAATTTGCTTTATCCCAGTTCATAACTTGAGGTGGAACAAATCCCATTACACCAATTTTCACTTTTTGTTTTTGCCCTGATTCATCTTCTACTTCTTTTTCAAAAACATGATATGGTTTAAAGTAATTTTGGTCGTTCTCTTCATTATTATCTTTATCATCTTTATAGACGTTTGAGTTAATAACCGGGAACTCTGTTTTACTAATCACTTTGTTTAAATAATCTAAACCGTAGTTAAATTCATGATTCCCAAGAGAGATGACGTCATACTTCATTAAATTCATTAAACGATATAATGGATGTGTATAGCTAGGATCCACAGGCTTCTTCGGATCATTTATTTTATTCGCTACATAATCTCCAAGCGGTGTCCCTTGTAATGCATCCCCATCATCAAATAGGACAGAGTTCTTCGCTTCTTCACGCGCTTTATTAACAAGTGTTGCAGTTTGCACGAGACCTACTTTATTATCTGTTTTCGTTTGATAATAATCATAATTCATTAAGTTAACGTGAATATCTGATGTTTCTAGAATTCGTAAGTTAACTGTACTCTCCCCAGCTTTCTCATCCGCATGAGCTGTTGTTGGCAATACTTGCGGCGCTATGACACCAATAGCAAGAGTTGCTCCAGCCAGCATTTTTTTTGACTTTTTCACAAAAAATCCCCCTTATACAATTACCAAAGAATAATGAAATGAATTTCTAGCATTCTCTAACCACATACCTTTTTTCTTCTAGTAGATACACGATTTTCATTTCACCCTACGCTAACGAGTAGTCTCCTTAAACGATCCATTGATGGAGACTAGCAATTAACGGGAGATAAAGCTCCCACTATGTAGAATTTCACCTTATCTGACATTATCATATATAATGTCCTTTCATATCGTCAATATTTTTTGACATACTTCTACAAATTTTCTGTAAAGTTATTGTAAACTTTTCATAAACATATAATATGCCCTTACATTGCTAATACTGCTGAATATGATACAATTACCAATTACAAGGAGGATGAATTATGAAAAAAGTCATCTTAACAATTGTTTGTCTCCTCCTTCTAATCATTTCTTATTCTTATTTTGAAAAGAACGATGAGACAAAACAAAATGAACCCGAAGAAAAAACAGAAAAAACATCTACTCCAAGTTGGATTGATAAGCAAACAAACGATTCCTTTTATCATCTCGTACTAGGTGATTCGCTTGCCAAAGGATATGGATCGACACAAGGGGGATTTGCTGAATTAGCCTCTACACAAATAGAAGCACAAATTCATAAATCAATTACTGTAGAAAACCTTGGGATAAACGGTCTTACAACAGATCGTCTCGCTAAAAAGGTTCAATCAGAAGATGTAAAGCAAAAAATTAGAGCAGCAAATATCATTACAATTAATATTGGGGGAAATAATTTGTTTCGCTTAAATCGTGATGTCGGTGTTATAGACGGTATTAAAATGTTAAATAAAGAAAAAGCTCATTTTGAAGCGGATGTAAAAAGTATTGTAAAGACAGTCCGAGATCAAAATCCGGATGCTTTACTCATTCTTTCTGAACTCTATAACCCGTTACAACTCGATGACTCCATCGCAAGTTATGCAGATATGTTTTTAGACGGCTGGAATGAATCCGTTTATTCCATTGCAAAAGCGAATCAACCATCTATCGTTTTACCAATTCGCAAATTAATATCGAATGATAAGAAAGATTTACTCTTTGACCAAGTACACCCAAATGATAAAGGCTATTCGATTATTGCCGATTCCTTTACAAAAAAAGTGTTGGCCTACAAATATTAAAATTCGCATGAAACAATTCTATTTTTATAACATGTCTTTTTTGTTACAATGAGAGTGGAAGGGGGCCTTTATATGGAATCACGCGAGTGGGAACGTATTGTTGATCATCTTCTTTCGCTAGTGCCTCTTTTTTATCGCAAATTTATGCTTCCTGGAGAATTTTCTTCTCAAAGACATATGCCGCCATCACATACACAAGTATTACTGCTTCTGCATGAGAATGGCACATTAGCAGTTTCCGAAATCGGCAAACGGCTAGCGATTTCACGGCCTAACATGACACCTCTATTAAACAAACTGATTCAAGAAGAACTAATAGAGCGTCATTATAGCGAAAAAGATCGACGGGTCATTTTAATTTCCCTAACAGCTGAAGGGAAATTGTTAGTAAATCAGTATCAGCAATTCATTTTAGACAAACTAAAAGAAAATTTTCAAACATTATCTGAGGCAGAACGTGAAAAGCTCATTCACTCTCTTCAAACCATTCAAAATTTAATTTTGAAAACAAACGCATAAAGCTGCTTCTAAATAGAAGCAGCTTTATGATTCGTAATAATTACCATAATATACATTTGAATATGGCCATGTCGTTAAATATGGTTTTTGATCTTGCGTAGGTTGTTGCGATGGTATTTGCGGTAATTGTTGTTGTCGATATAATTCGTATTGCCTACTCGTATCATAAACCGGATAATAATTTACATATGGATATACTTGAGGTACGTAATAATAATACATTCATTCTCTCCTCCTTTTTCTTAAACATATTCAAAGGAGAAAATGAGTGTGACACTCTTTATATTTGCATGAGTGGTTCTCTCACTCTTTTCTTTCTGTTCTTCAAACGTAACTTACGGTTCTTTTCATATAAATAATGCACAACGAAATATGAAACTACACCAAACACAACCCCTAAAATCGTCATTCCAATTAATACATACACTTCACTCTGTAATAAGCTCTTTAATATCGTAAAAATGTGACTTGAAAACAAGTCCGATATCGTAAAGGGTTCATGATGTATTTTTTGTACATGAAATGGATAAATCATTTTCCCTAGCGCATACGCAAGCGGAAATAAAACTACTGGGAGAAACGATATTTTCCCAATAATATTGCCAATAACCGCGGCAGGAAAAGATCCCTTTGCTAACCTGACGATTGGATAAAATATTAAATAGACGAGCGATGCCGTATATATAACCAACATCTCTAAACCAAAACCAATCGCAAAACCTAACGATACTTTCTTTGCTCCTTCTGGTGATCGAAGCAACTTATAATATTGAAACTTTAATATTCTCCATATCCGCTGAAAAAACGAATATGTTTTCTTAGTTGTTTTCACTCTCATCATCTCTTTAACTATATTTTTATACCTAGTATGCCCTTACACACTCCGAAAAACAAATTTCATTTTCTCTTTTATTATAGATGATATCGAAATAGTTAACTAAATATACATATGACATTTCAATAAAAAAAATACACCTCCAATTGTTATTTGTGTCTCACAACTGGAGGTGTACATCATTTAGGAAAGCTCTTCTACATTTTTAAATAGACTTACTAATAATGCTTTTTGCGCATGCAATCGATTACCGGCTTGCTCAAATACGATAGATTTTGGCCCATCTATAACTTCGCCTGTTACTTCTTCTTCACGATGGGCAGGTAAACAGTGTAAGAAGCGATATGTTTGCTTCGCATGCTTAACAAGTTCGTTATTAATTTGGTATGGTTGAAACAACGTATATTTCTCTTCTTCGCCCTCTTGCCCCATGCTCATCCAAACGTCAGTATAAATGAAATCTGCTTCATTCACCGCTAATTCAGGGTTATGCAAAATTTCAATTTCAGCTCCTGTTTCCTTGGCAATCGCTAACGCTTTTTTTACAATCTCTTCATTCGGTTCATACCCTATAGGCGTTGCAACAGTCATATGCATTCCGACTTTTGCACTCGCTAACAACAATGAATGACATACATTATTTCCATCACCTACGTAAGCCAATTTTATTCCTTTAAATGTATTTACTTCTTCATATATTGTCATTAAGTCTGCCAATGCTTGACAAGGATGATGATCATCCGTTAAACCGTTAATAACAGGAATGCTCGATTCTTTTGCAAGCTCTTCTACATCCGCGTGTGAGAATGTACGTATCATGATCCCGTCAATATACTGCGATAATACTTTCGCAGTATCTGAAACAGTTTCTCCTCTGCCCATTTGCATCTCTTTTCCACTTAAAAACATACCATGTCCCCCGAGCTGTACCATTCCTGCTTCAAAAGATACACGAGTACGAGTCGAATGCTTATCAAAGATAAGGCCTAATATTTTTCCTTGTAGTAAAGGCTCTTGCTTATTATTTTTTAAATATATAGCGAACTCAATTAAAGAAATAATTTCTTCTTGCGTTAGTTCTTCTAATGTTAAAAGATCTTTCGTATTTAATTTCGGTACTTGTACAGTTGACATAAAACTTCCCCCTTATATAATTGATACGTTTTTTGTACAAACTACTTTTTTTATCATATATACTGCCTGTTCTAACTCTTCATTCGTTACAATGAGTGGCGGTAATAGTCTTATAACATTAGGCCCTGCTTGTAATACGAGAAGTCCCTCTTTTTCTAGTTGTTCTATAAAACTTGCAACTTCATGCGTACATTCAATTCCAATCATAAGCCCCTTACCACGTATATTTTGAATACATTCGACATGTTGTAATTCCTCTTGCAACTTCTGTAATACGTACTCGCCCTTTTCCTTTACTTCTTTTAAAAACGATGGTTTCTTAGTTATTTGCAATACTTCTTTCGCCGCAGCCATTGCAATATAATTTCCACCAAACGTTGAACCATGTGACCCTGCAGGAAACGATATTCCAAATTCTTTCCGGCCAATCATTGCTCCAACTGGAATGCCATTTCCAAGCGCCTTAGCGGTAGTAACGATATGAGGTGTTATTCCCATTTGTTCGTAAGCAAATAATGTCCCTGTTCTTCCGATTCCTGTTTGAACTTCGTCTATAATAAATAAGGACCCGAACTTCTTACATAATGCTTCAATCGCTTTCAAAAAAGATAGATCAGCAGGTATGACTCCTCCCTCTCCTTGAACAACTTCTATCATTACTGCCGCAACTTCTTCATTCATTACTTCCTCTAATGCCTTTATATCGTTAAAAGGCGTATGTAAAAAAGATGGAAGGAGCGGACCAAATCCTTCTTTCACTTTATTTTGCCCCGTCGCACTCATCGTTCCGAATGTTCTACCGTGAAAAGATTGCTCGCATGTTACGACGAGAGATTTTTCAGTATGCTTACGGGCTAGCTTCAAAGCAGCTTCATTCGCCTCTGCCCCGCTATTACAGAAGAACACATAATCTAATGCTATGTTTTCTGTTAATAATGACGCGACTTCTTCTTGTAAGCTGTTTGTAAACAGGTTAGATATATGCCATATTTCATGCAGTTGCTCTTGTACAGCTTTCATAACAGTAGGATGACAATGTCCTAAATTACATACACCGATCCCTGATGTGAAATCTAAATATTGCTTACTGTTATTATCAATGACTTTCGTTCCTTTTCCCTTTACAAACTCAATCTTTCTTCTCCCATACGTTTGAAAAAGATGACTTATCATGCAATACTCACGCCCCTCGTTACCGTCGTTCCGATACACTCACCTGTAACCTCGGTAAAATCCTTCGTCCCATTTACGATACTAACCTTTTGCACTCCCATTTTTAATGATGCTAGTGCTGCCTGTACTTTCGGAATCATCCCACCGGTAATAACACCGTTTTCTATAAAATTAACAATCTCAAATTCATCGGTTTTCTTTACTAACTTTCCTTCATGTAATACCCCATCTACATCTGTAATAAAAATGAGTTCTTTTGCAGATAACGCGGCCGCAATTCCAGCTGCGGCGGTATCTGCATTTATGTTATAAATCTCATTATCATTTATGCCGACTGGAGCAATAACAGGAATATAATTCATATTTATTAATCCTTTTAGTAAAGCCGTTTCGACATACCTTACTTCTCCCACATATCCTATCTCCTCACTAATAGGTTGAACTTGAAGTAGATTGCCGTCACATCCTGAACAACCTACCGCTCGTAAATTATGCTTTTGTAAATTCATTACGAGTTTTTTATTCGTACTTCCACATAACACCATTTGAACAACATCCATAACTTCTTTTGGTGTTACCCGTAATCCATCTCTTTTTTCTACGTTGATGTTATAATCTTTTAATTGGGCATCAATTTCTGGGCCACCACCATGAACAATCACTACTTTATACTTCTGTTGTAATTTCTTTATACAATCAAAAAACACATCATTTAATTGATCCAACATACTACCGCCGCATTTCACTACAACATAATCGCTCATCTTCCCTCTCCTTATGTACGATAACAAGCGTTTATTTTCACATATTCATAACTTAAGTCACAGCCCCAAGCTGATCCGGTCTCTTCTCCTAAATGTAAATACACATCAATCATAATTTCATGTTCTTGTAATCTCATTTTCATTTCCTCTTCAGAAAACATTTGAGGTTCACTATTTTTCAGCACAACGATAGATTGAAGAGTAATATCAATTGTATTTGGATTAATCGCTACTTCACTTTGTCCAATGCTGCTAATAATTCGCCCCCAGTTTGGGTCTTCACCATGTATTGCTGTTTTCACAAGACTCGAACCGACTATTTGTTTTGCGATTTTCTTTGCCTCTTCATTCGTTTGAGCTCCTAGCACATTTACTTCTATTAACTTCGTAGCGCCTTCACCATCTTGTGCAATTTTTTTTGCTAAATCTTCACATACCTTCTGTAAGGCAAATACGAAAGTTTCCCAATCTGCATGTTCCATATCGATTGGTTTCGTTTCTGATAATCCACTTGCCATAACAATGACCATATCATTCGTAGAAGTATCGCCATCCACCGTAATTTGATTAAATGTATGATTCGTTATTTGTAATAATGCGGTTTGCAATACGTCATGCTCTATATGAGCGTCTGTCGTAATAAAACTTAGCATCGTTGCCATATTTGGATGAATCATCCCTGAACCTTTCGCAACACCAGCAATCGTCACCTTTTTCCCATCAATAATCATTTCATAGCAAGTTTCTTTCGTTATAAGATCCGTCGTTAAGATTGCTTCAGAAAAAGAATGAGCTTCATTTTCTTCCTTCGCCGGTATAAGAGTTACAATTCCCTTTCGGATTATCTCCATCGGTAGCAGAACACCAATTACACCTGTTGAAGCTACTGCAACATAATTTTCTTTCACTCCAAAATGTTCCGCCCCTAATGCACGCATCTCGTATGCATCTTGTAATCCTTTCATTCCTGTACAAGCATTTGCATTTCCACTATTGACGATAATAGCCTGTAATTTCCCTTCAGCCGCTATACTGTCTTTCGTTACTTGCAAGGGAGCTGCTTGTATTTGATTTGTTGTATAAACAGCAGCACATGATGCTGGTGTATCACAAACGATTGCCCCTAAATCCTTTTTCTCCTTTTTCAAACCAATTGCATTGCCAATGGCCGAGAAACCTTTTGGAGTTACAATCGAACCATTTTCTACTTTTGTAATAGACGCTACTTTAATCATCATGTCCCCCCTTATAGATAAAGCGGCATATGTTGTAAACCTGTTGTTTCTTCTAGTCCCGCTATTATGTTTGCATTTTGAATTGCTTGCCCAGCCGCACCTTTCATCATATTGTCTATAACAGAAACGACTGTCACTCTTCCTGTTCTTTCATCGTAAGCTATCCCCATATCACAATAATTTGAGCCCCTCACTTCTTTCGGACTTGGAAACTCTCCTTGCGTACAAATTCGAATGAAAGGCGCTTGTTCATACGTTTCTTCATATAATTTTTGAAGTTGTTCTATTTCCATTTCTCGTTTTACTTTCGCATAAAGTGTAACCATAATTCCCCGTGATATCGGTATTAAATGTGTACTAAACGTGATTGGCTTCGTTTCTCTATTCCACTCCGCAAGCATTTGCTCAATCTCAGGAACGTGTTGATGCTCATTTACTTTATAAATACGCAAGTTATCGTATAACTCAGGAAAGTGAGTCATCGTTGTTGGCGTTTTTCCTGCTCCAGATACTCCTGATTTCGCATCAATGATAATGGAATCTTCTTCAATTATGCCGCTACGAACTAACGGTAATATCGCTAATAATGCAGCTGTAGCAAAACATCCTGGGTTTGCAATTAAATTTGCCTTTTGAATTTCGGACCTTTTCCATTCACTTAACCCATATACAGCTTCCCTAAGGACTCCTTCTTTTGCAGCTGCCCTTTTATACCACTGTTCATATATGAAAGGATCTTTCATACGAAAGTCTCCAGATAGGTCAATTACTTTTAAGCCTACTGCTAATAATTTGGGAGTTAACTCTGCTGATACTCCTGCTGGGGTTGCTAAAAATACAATTTCTGCTTCCTTCCCTATTTCCTCCACATCAATTTCTTGTAACGTATGAACAAGAACATTTTGAAAATGCGGATATACATTTGTTATACACTCGCCAACTTGTGAAAAAGAATGGAGAGATGCTATCGAAAAATATGGATGTTGTTCTAATAACCGAATTAACTCAATACCTCCATACCCAGTTGCTCCAATAATCGCGACCTTCATATGCTCCTCCTCATATTGATTCTTTAAATTAAGTATGATTATAATATTGTATATTTATAGAGTCAATTAAATATTTATAAATTTTATAAACTTAAAAAACTTAATTTTATTAGAAAAACAATATACACAACCGAATTTTTATACATAAATAGTGTATAGTAGTTTTTTTATTCCACTTCAAGTACAATAAAACAATACATACGTACATACAGGCGGGGAAAGCATGAATGAAAAATTAATTGAGAAAATGATTATAAAAAGTTTTCAGCAATATCAAAGTAATCCTGTGTCAAATGGGGATCAAGAACTGCTTGTTAAACACATTCAAGCAATAATTCATTCAAATACTAAAATTGATGTATACGAGGCAGTTGAGGATATCGTTTACGATTATGTGACTGGAAAATAAAAAAATAGGAGATTTCCATATGGAAATCTCCTATTTTTTACTTAATGATTTACCTGCAACACGCTCAAATAAACCTGGGAATAATGCATAAAGTTTCGGACCAATGCCCATCCATTTCGGTAAATTTACTTCACGCTTTTTCGTTTGCATCGATTTTACAATTTGCTCTGCTACATATGTTGGTTTTAACATGTATCGTCCCATATTTTTCACATATGTACCGGATTGATCAGCTATTTCAAAAAAGTTTGTATCTATCGGACCTGGATTAATCGCTGTTACGAAAACATTCGTACTAGACAACTCCATGCGTAAACTATTCGTAAATCCTAGTACTGCATGTTTCGTTGCTGCATACGCACTCGATTTCGGCGTTGCAATTTTCCCAGCAAGTGAAGCAATATTAATAATATGCCCTTCGTTTCTTTTCACCATATAAGGTAGTACCGCTTTCGTACAAGCTACTAATCCAAATACATTTACTTGGAACATATCTTTCACTTCATCCATTGACGCATCTTCAAACGTTTTAAAAATACCAAATCCTGCATTGTTTACTAATATATCAATACGTCCTACCTCTTGTAATACTTTTGAAAAAACAGATTTTACCCCCATCTCTTCACTTACATCTAATACATAATAATAGCAAGGCGTATTATAAGTTTCTTTAATTTTGTCTGCTAGCGCTTTTAATTTCTCTTCTGTTCTAGCCATTAATACTGGAGTCGCTCCCTGCTCTGCAACTTGCATTGCAACTTGCTCTCCAATTCCACTAGAAGCACCTGTAATGACGATTACTTTATTTTGTAAACGTCCCGTCATTGCTGTCACCTACTTTGCATAATAAATCAATTGTTGCGAAGATTCATCAATCATCACTTGTTGATTATATGCTAAAAAGTCTAATTGTCCAACCGTTTCTGAAATAGTAAGTGGCAATTGTTCCTTATATAATACCGGAAATAGTTTTACACATACTTCAAATGCTGTCATTGGTTTTTCCTTTAATAACTCAAGCACTTTAAATGCACGTGTTTCTTGCTTTTGTAATCTCGTTTCAATAAGTTGCTTCACATGGAGAACATCTTCTCCATGTCCTGCTAAAATGCGCGAAATATTCATTTCACTTAAACGCTTTAACGTTTGATTGTATTGTAATAATGGGCGTGCCCTTTCTGTTTGTCCTTCATATGGTGGTTCTAATATTGGATTCGAAGAAATATGACTAATGAGAGCATCTCCGCCAATTAATATTCCATCAGATTCTCTATATAATGAAATATGAGTGGAAGCATGACCCGGTGTTTCAATTACTGTAAACCCAGGTAAGGAATCAATACGATCTCCCTCTCGCACAGTATGCGTTAACGATCTATTACAAGAATATTTCAGTGTTCTTGTCGTTAATAACGCCTCATCTTTCAAAAATGCTGCTGGAACACCAAATTGCAAGGCTGTCTCTCTAAAAAACTCATGATACCGCTTTAAAAATTCTGGATTTTGCTTAATCCAAGGCTCATTCCAAGGGTGTCCAATAATGTTCGTTTTCTCAGAAAATATATTTAAAAGCCCACAATGATCCGCATGATGATGCGTAATAACTACTGTTTTAATATCTTCTATCGTATATCCTAATGCACCTAATTGACTTTCTAACGCATTTCTTGCCTCTTCTGTATTCGTCCCTGTATCAATTAATGTTAATGTCTCCCCCTCAACTAAAAACACATTTACAGTTTCAACTGCAAATGGCACAGGAATCTCCATTCGGTGAATCGCCGTCATGCTTAGCCCCCCTGTCTCTTTCCGGTTCAAAAATGAATACTTCTTCAGTTTACAACTTATACATATATTTGTCATTATTTTCAGATAAAAAGAGGTGTTTCCTATTAAAAAACGAATGTATGTACATTTATAAGAATTTCTACCAAATTTAAAGGAGGAACATCATGTCTATTCAAAACATTTCCTTTCTCGGTGCAGGCTCTATTGCTGAAGCGATTATTGGTGGCTTGTTACATGCAAATGTTGTGAAAGGCGAACAAATTACTGTAAGTAATCGTTCTAACGAGACAAGGTTACAGGAGCTACATAACAAATACGGTGTCAAAGGTACACATAATAAAAAAGAACTACTTACTAATACAAATATTCTTTTTCTAGCAATGAAGCCAAAAGATGTTGCAGAAGCGCTTACCCCTTTTAAAGAAGACATACATAATAACCTGCTTATTATTTCGTTATTAGCAGGTGTTTCTACTCATTCAATTAGAAATCTACTTCAAAAAGACGTTCCGATTATTCGTGCCATGCCAAATACATCTGCAGCTATTTTAAAATCAGCTACTGCTATCTCATCTTCAAAACATGCAACAAAGGAACATATTCAAACTGCCATAGCTTTATTTGAAACGATCGGTCTCGTCTCTGTTGTAGAGGAAGAAGATATGCATGCTGTCACTGCATTATCCGGAAGCGGGCCTGCTTATATTTATTACGTAGTAGAAGCGATGGAAGAAGCTGCAAAAAAAATCGGTTTAAAAGAAGATGTTGCAAAGTCACTTATTCTCCAAACGATGATTGGTGCTGCTGAAATGCTAAAAGCAAGTGAAAAACACCCGTCTATTTTGCGAAAGGAAATTACCTCTCCTGGTGGAACGACCGAAGCGGGCATTGAAATATTACAAGAACACCAATTTCAACAAGCGCTTATTTCTTGTATTACACAGGCAGCGCAACGATCACATAATCTTGGGAAAACGTTAGAACAATTAACAAAAGAAAAATAAAAAATGGAGCTCAATCTTACTTGAGCTCCATTTTTTATAAACATATATTTTTAGTTATTCGTCTTCCCAAAAATTTCTTCTTGTAGACGACGACCAGTCGGTGTTGCTGCAAGTCCACCTTCTGCTGTTTCACGAAGTGCTACTGGCATCGTTTGTCCAATTCTAAACATTGCCTCAATTACTTCATCACATGGAATGGTACTCGTTACACCAGCTAATGCTAAATCAGCTGAAATCATCGCATTTGCAGCTCCTGCTGCATTACGTTTTACGCAAGGTACTTCTACAAGTCCTGCCACCGGATCGCATACTAAACCAAGCATGTTCTTTAATGAAATTGCCATCGCTGTAGCTGCTTGGTCTTGTGTTCCACCAGCCATTTCAACTGCAGCCGCGGCCGCCATTCCACTTGCTGAACCAACTTCAGCTTGACATCCTCCTGCTGCACCAGAAATACAAGCATTATTTGCAACAACCATACCGAAAGCTCCTGCTGTAAATAAAAATTCAATCATTTCTTCACGTGTAGGTTGCAACTTTTCTCTTAGTGCAAATAGCACACCTGGCACTGTTCCAGCAGACCCTGCTGTTGGTGTTGCACAAATAATTCCCATCGCTGCGTTTACTTCATTTGTTGCAACAGCTTTACTCACCGCGTCCAAAATCGTATCTCCAGATAAGCCTTTTCCGCTCTTCATATACGCCTGAACTTTTACAGCATCTCCACCAGTTAAACCAGTTGGTGATTTCACACCGCGAATACCACGTTCTACTGCTTGCTCCATCACGACTAAGTTCTTTTCCATACCAGCGATTACTTCTTCACGTGAAATACTTCTTGTTTCCATTTCACATTGAATCATAATTTCTGCGATTTTTACATTTTGTTCTTTAGCTTGCGCCACTAGTTCCGCTGCGTTCCGAAACATGGTGTGTCCCCCCTGCAATTATTCCATAATAGTTACTTGACAAATATTTTGTTGCGCTTTTATTTCTTCAATTACTTCATCTGCTAATATTTCATCTGTTTCGATGACCATTAGTGCTCTTCTTCCTTTTTCTTTACGAGAAACACTCATTGTACTAATGTTAATCTCGTGTTTCGCAAGGATTGAGGCTACTGCTGCAATAGCACCGAAGCGATCGTTATTTACAATAAGTAGTGCTGGACTCGTGCCTGATAATTGAAGATCGAATCCGTTTAATTCTACAACTTCAATTTTACCGCCACCAATTGAGCAAGCAACAACTTCAATTTCTTCTTCACCTTTATACAAGCGAATTCTCGCTGTATTTGGGTGAGGTGCATTTGCATCTTCTTCAATGAATTCCACTTCAATTTCGCGCTCTTTTGCTATCTCTAGCGCCTCTGGAATACGTAAGTCATCTGTTTCAAATCCTAATATCCCACCTATTAGCGCTACATCTGTACCATGCCCACGATACGTCTTTGCAAATGATCCATATAATGAAATGCTTACTCTTTCTGGTTCATGACGAAACAGCTGGCGAGCAACTTGCCCCATTCTTGCTGCACCTGCTGTATGTGAACTTGATGGACCAATCATAACTGGACCAATAATATCAAATACTGAGCGATACTTCATTATAACTCCCCCTAAACCTCTATGAAAAAATTTTTTACTATTCTATTAAGCTACCGGATTGGTTGCTTTTCCAGTTGTACTACGAATTTGTCCTGCTGTACGAATTGGATCGTTTTTGAATAACAGTGAAGCGATATATCCTGAAATAATACTAGTTATAATATGAAATAAGAAACTTAGCATTACCTTCATTTACACATAATATAAGATAATCTACAGTAAAGTCTTGTAGCAATCCAAAGTTTAACACAGAACCCCTTACAAGCATAGCACAAACAAGTGAAACGCCCATTGCTTTCATACCTTTTGATGCCTTAAAGCTAAAAAGTGAAAAAGGCTTCATACAAATAATAGTAATGTCCTTCCTATTATAATTTCCATGTTGCTCTCTCACAATTTATTCAACTTCACTTGTTATGATAAACGTCTCAAACACATGTAGCCTACAGTAAATTATAATCTGTCCTCATTATAGCTTGTTTTTAATAAAACGCTTACTTTTAATGAATTTTAAAAGTTCTGAATAACAATCCATTTTTGCTATTTGTACTACTTGTATGTCGTCCGACTTATATAACAGTTTTTCTAAATACTCGATACTATGTAGTTTCATCTTATATCTTTACATCATTAAAATTTTCTGTTTCATCCTATATAAGCATAAAATGATAACAGTTTTATTTTTATTTTTTTTTAGAAATAAAAAAATGGCAACCTTTCGTCACCATTTTTTCACAACATTATTATCTGTCCACTGGAAATGATTTTAAATCTGTAGCTATTTCTGTATTAGAAAATAGCTCTCTTGCCTCTTTCAATAATTCCTTATATGTATCCCCTTGATAACGGGAACTAATATGAGTTAATATTAATCGTTTTGCATTTGCCTGAAGTGCAATACTCGCAGCTTGCTTAGATGTGGAATGAAAATAATCATAAGCTTGTTGTTCATCTTCTGCCGCAAAAGTGGCTTCATGAACTAGTACGTCAGCGTCTTGTGCCAGCTCTCTACTCGCTTCACAATATCTCGTATCACCTAAAATGGTAATAATTCTTCCCTTTTGAGGTGGGCCGATAAAATCTTTTCCGTTTAATATCGTACCATTTTCCAATTCAACCACTTCTCCATCTTTTAAACGTTTAAAGAGTGGACCTGGTTTCACGCCCATCTCCAGCAATTTACCGACTAAAAGGGCGCCTTGTATATCTTTCTCTATAATACGATACCCAAAACATTCAATACCGTGTGACAATCTTTTCGTTTCCACATGAAATTCATTATCTTCAAACACAGTACCTTCTTCTGTTATCTCAACAATTTCAAGCGGGTATTTTACATGTGTCGTGCTTACTGATAATGCGACTTCAATAAACTGTTTAATTCCTTTTGGTCCATACACTGTTAAAGGTGTAGTCCCTCCTTGGAACGAACGGCTTCCTAATAAACCAGGCAAACCAAAAATATGATCCCCATGTAAATGCGTAATAAATATTTTTTCAATGCGGCGTGGACGTACTGATGTATGTAATATTTGATGTTGCGTCGCCTCACCACAATCAAATAACCAAGTCTGTCCTCGTTCTTCTAACAATTGCAAAGCAATTGCCGAAACATTCCTTCCTTTTGAAGGAACACCTGCACCAGTTCCTAAAAATACAAATTCCACTTTCTTTCCTCCAGCTCTTTATATAATCTATCTTTCATCTTACGGAATGTTATTTCAAATGGCAAATCGAATTTACATAACCAATCATCTAGACAACTATATATCACGAACGTTATACTTAAAAAACTTAGCAATCGTTCGTGTTTTATGTTAAAATGATTATACTACATTTTAAGGGAGCGTTTTATTATGAAAGAAGCATTTCGTTTACAAACTGATTTTTCATCTTCATTTGATCGCTGGGTACGTTCTTTCGTGTCTGATCACCCAGCACAATTAGAATGGACGACTTTGAAAGAGTTAATCCATGAATATACAACAACACATACAAATGATTCGTTACCAACATATATTTCTTCAGCTTTAACATATTATGCACAACGCGTTTCAACTGCAAACAGTTCAGAGATTGTTATTTTTGAAAATCATACAATCTCTTAATCTATCGTAAAAAGCACTGGTTACAGTGCTTTTTATTTATACTTATTTAGCAAATCGGCATATTCCGTCAAAAAATTTGTATACATACTTAAATCAAATTCATCTAAAATTATCTTTTTACTTGAGTTATTACATAATTGTTTTGCTTGTAGTGCAAAAACGACAATTTGTTTTTTATAAAAATAAAAAGTGTCATGATATGTACAGCTTCATGACACCTTCTACATAAACTTATTTTCTAATTTTTGCTGAAAAGACTTTTCTTGCTTACGTAATAATTGACTACCTCGTTGTAAAAGCGGCATTCCATACTTATCATTAATTTGATCAATGACAGCAAGTAGCGGCTCTTCTTTCGCATCTTCTTCAAATGAAAACAAATCTAATTGCTTCACCGATTCAGTCTTCCACTCTATTTCAGTAGCTGTAACACCTAATAAACGAACGGAATCGCCATCCCAATGTTGCTTCCATAAACGAGAGGCCGCTTGAAAAATATCTCGTTCTTCCCAAATGGCATTTTTTAATTGCTTACTCCTCGTTACTGTCCGCCTATCATGATATTTAATCATAATTTGAATATTATAGCTGACAAGAGTTCGCTTTTGTAATCTTTTACTCACTGATTTTGATAGCCTTTCTAACATATCAAGTAATTCTTTTTCTTCATCCATATCCTTTGAAAAAGTCATCGAATTACCAACGCTTTTATGTTGTCCCATTTGACTCGGATCAACTTCTCTATCATCCACACCTTTTGCCCTTCTTTGTAAATCAACACCATGCTTTCCAATTTTAGCGCGAATGATATGTTCATTTCCTTTTGCTAACTGTTCAATTGTTTGTATATGAATATCTTTTAATTTCTCAGCTGTTTTTTCTCCAATTCCATGCATCGCTCCAACCGGAAGCGGCCAAATCATTTCTGGAATATCTCGTTTTCGGAGCACGGTAATACCGAGAGGCTTTTTCATATCAGAAGCTGTTTTTGCTAAGAAAAGGTTCGGAGCAATCCCGATGCTACACGGAAGCTGCAATTCTGTTAATAACGCCTGCTGAATCATCTTTGCTATTTCAAGAGGTGAACCAAGTGCGTAACAGTCTGTAATATCTAAATACCCCTCATCTATAGAGACTGGTTGTATTTTTTCCGTAAAACGGGAAAGAATTTGAAACATTTGAAATGAAGCTTCGCGATATAATGTAAAATTAGGGCGCCTTACAATTAATTGCGGACATAACCTTTTCGCTTCCCAAAGTGGCATCGTTGTACGTATTCCATATTCTCTCGCCTCATAACTACATGTTATGATAATTCCTTTTCTTTCTTTTTCATTTCCAGCAACCGCTAACGGCTTCCCTTGTAATGATGAGTCATGAGCAATTTCAACAGATGCGAAAAAACAATTCATATCTACATGTAAAATAACACGACCTTTTTTTGGATACATTTCTCGCATAGTACTCACCCCCTAATCAGAACGTTCGTTCTTTTATTATAGCAAATTTTGCACAATAATTATAATTATTACTTGTTCTTTTCCATCATATTTATTGCTATAATTTAAATGAAGTGGATATTTTTGTAATTAGGGGTGATTATTATGAAATCAACTGATAAACTCAATTATACGTTTCTCATAATTATACTAATCGTCGCAATCAATTATTTACTTCTTCCTATATTTGATATAAACATAGCTGGTTTCTTTCCTCGTCTAGTCCATGTAGTAACAACTTACATACTGCCATGGATTTTCTTGTATTGGCTTATCCGCCTTGTAAAAGCAATCGAATCAAAGTAAAAAGCGTGTAAATCACAATTGATTTACACGCTTTTTTGTTATATTATTTCGCTACTTCCTCTATGATTGCAACAACTAATTCTGCTGTTTTCGCTAATTCTTCAACAGGAATCTTTTCGTTTGTTGTATGAATTTCTTCATAACCAACTGCTAAGTTAACTGTTGGAATTCCGTGTCCAGCAATTACGTTTGCATCACTTCCGCCACCACTTTGGTGAAGAGAAGGTGTACGACCAATTTTTTCAGCTGCGCGTTTTGCAACTTCTACAACGTGATCGCCATCAGCAAATTTAAATCCTGGATACATAACCTTTACTTCAACATCTGCTTGGCCGCCCATTTCTTTTGCAGTTGTTTCAAATGCTTCTTTCATTTTCGCAACTTGTACTTCCATTTTTTCATTGATTAAAGAACGCGCTTCTGCAAAGATTTGTACATGATCGCAAACGATATTCGTTTGTGTACCACCTTCAAAACGTCCAATATTTGCAGTTGTTTCAGAATCAATACGACCAAGTGGCATTTTCGCAATTGCTTTCGCTGCGATCGTAATTGCAGATACACCTTTTTCTGGTGCTACACCAGCATGAGCTGTTTTCCCGCGAATAATCGCGTTCACTTTCGCTTGTGTTGGAGCTGCAACAACGATTTCGCCAACTTTCCCATCGCTATCTAACGCGTAACCATATTTCGCTGTAATGCGCTCACGATCTAATGCTTTTGCACCAACAAGACCAGATTCTTCTCCAACTGTAATAATAAATTCAATTGTACCATGAGGGATATTTTTTTCTTTTAAAACACGGATTGCTTCGAACATGGATGCTAATCCCGCTTTATCATCCGCCCCTAAAATCGTAGTACCATCTGATACGATATATCCATCTTTAATAGAAGGCTTAATTCCATTACCAGGAACTACTGTATCCATATGAGAAGTAAAGTAAATTGTATCAACACCATCTTTTGTTGCTGGTAATGTACAAATTAAGTTACCTGCACCATGCCCAGTAACAGCCATTGTGTCATCTTCAAATACTTCTACACCTAAATCTGTAAATTTCTTTGTTAATACTTTGCAAATTTCTGCTTCAAATTTCGTTTCAGAATCTACTTGTACTAACTCCATAAATTCATTTACTAAACGTTCTTGATTAATCATAAGACTGCGCCTCCTGCACTACCATTATGTATGTAACACTATTAATTATAACAGAATTTCGCAAAAGTTTCGAAATACAAGACAAAAAACAGACGGTTTATATGTCTAGATAACCATCTGCTTTCTATTACTCATTTAACAATACCCAGCGCATATGATCTTCCCACACTCCATTAACCATTAACATCTTCCTAGACACGCCCTCATACTGAAAACCTATCTTCGTCACGACTTGTATAGATGCTAAATTTCGTGGCATAATCGGTGCTTCTATACGATGTAATTGAAATTCCTCAAAAGCAACTTGAATCGCTTTTCTAAGCGCTTCTGTCGTATAACCTTTGTTTAACTCTTCCTTATCTAATTTATAGCCGAGTACACAAGATTGGTAAATTCCACGAACAATTAAATTAAATGAAATACATCCAATTATTTTCGTATCATCACCTTTTTTAAAAATCCAAAGTCTGATGATTTTACCTTCTGCGATCTCTTTTCTATCCTTTTGTAACTTTTTCTTTTGATAATCTAACGTAAAAAAATCATCCGGTCTATACTCTTCCCAGGCTTTTAAAAATTCACGATTTCTGTCGTAATATTGAAGAACTTTTTCAGCATACGACTCATCAATTTCCCTTAAATGTAAACGATTTGTTTCATATATTTTCATCATCGTATCTCCATTCTTCAGCTTGCATAACAAAAAACTTATACCCTATCATTCTTATATATTCTCTACGTACATACAAATTTCCTGTTATACTTTACACACACTTCTCGAATTTTGTCATTTCTCTCCCCCTTGTCCACAATATCATTTCTCGTTACAATGATATTGTACTGATTTGCAAGGAGGTTTAACGATGCATAAAAAAGCTCAAAAAGTTATGATTTATGTAATGCTAATTTCTATGCTTGTAACAACATTACTTGCTGGCGCAAGTATGTTTTGGTAAAAAGGACGATCTGTTCGTCCTTTTTTTACTTTTTACACATAATAAAATAAACCATCTCGAAATCGAGATGGTTTATTTTATGTAAAGCACAATCGCTACAATACTAAAGAAAAATGACATTACAAGTGCTATCACAAAACTTGTATATTGTTTCTGCTGAAATGCCCCAATAACAAAAGTAAGATTGAGTAATGCCATACATACAATCGCTACAAGATAAGAACATATATTAAAAGTTGCCAATATGAATGTAATAATAAATAGAAATCCCATAAAAAACTGCATATACGAAAGTTTTGGATTCAAGTACATATGAGCAACCCCTTTATCTCATTTTATCTTTCTATACTCTCATTAACGCATGGTTATGTACACATGTCAAGACAACTTATTACAATAGAAAAAGCCAACTTTTTCGTTGACTTTTTCATATGCAATGGCTCCTTTTTCTTTTGCCAATTGCTGAAATGACTTTTTCGATTTTACAATCCATACTTTCGTTCCAATTGGAATGCGATCAAATAAATATTCCACATCATTTTTCTTCATTCTTATACATCCTTGTGAAATATACTTTCCAATTGAACTCGGTTGGTTTGTTCCATGTATTCCATATTTACTCCCATCAGTTCCTCTTGCATTAAATCCCATCCACCTAGATCCAAGTGGATTTTTCGGTGATCCCCCAGGAATATTCTTCGCAATATAATATGGATCCTTTGCTTTCATTACAATATCAAAAGTTCCCTCTGGGGTTAATTCATTTGTTTTCCCTGTCGCGACTGGAAAAACCTTTTGAATCTTTCCATCGTCAATATAAGCTAGTTTATTCGTCGCTTTATTTACAATAATGAAAGGATCACCGGCACGCGGATTATCACCAAGAGGCCAAATAGGCGATAAAGAAAGACATAATATGAAAGAGAGAAGATACGGCATAGATAATTCCTACCTTCTATATAAGTTCTTTTATATTATCCTTTCCTTTAAAGCGACTTTTAATGAGTAAATATTGTTCCATTTCGTATACAAGTTGAACAAGTTTCGCACGTATCTCAAATTCTTCACGTGTAGCCGGCAATGGCATATCTCTAAATAATTCTCGCATTTCTTGAAGCTGCCTTAAAGAAATAACCCCGGTACTCTGAGGGCTAATAGCATTTCCAATGTTTTCAACCACATCCGCAATCATGTCCGCCTGTTCATATGTCCACGATAAAGAAGCTGCTAACGGAATCATTCGCTCTAAAATTTCGAATTGTTGCATGCGCATATTAAAATAACGATAGTAATAGTCATCTTCTCGCATAAATGCATTCTCAAGTTTCTTAAACGATAAATCTCTAGCTTCATTTAGCATCTGTTCAGTTTCAATAAGTTCTGCCCCGCTCCAACTACTTTCTCGGTTTCGTAAATATACAACCATTTCAAACAAAATCTTTTTAAAATTATTTTCTATTTTACCTTGATACTCTTTTAGCTTATTTTCACTACTTGGCATATACATATTTACTAAGAGAGCCACGCTAATCCCTATCGTTAATATCGCAATTTCATTCCCAACAATAAGCCATGTAATTTGTTTCAATGAATATAGATGCATCACAATAACTGAACTCGTAACAATACCTTCTTGAATTTTAAGCATAACTGCAGTCGGAATAAATGTAAGTAATAGTACGCTAATTGCTAGTGGTGTATATCCAATTGTTTCAAAAATACAAAACGCGAACACCATTGACAATACACAGGCTAAAAAACGGTGTAACGACACTTGAAGTGATTTACGTTTCGTATTTTGTACGCATAATATAACTAAAATACCCGCTGAACTATAAAATTCCAATCCTAATAACTGTGCAATAAAAACGGCTGCGCCTGTCCCTATTGCTGTTTTTACTGTACGGTATCCAATTTTGAACATATCATTGCTCCTATATGTATAAACGTATTTACAGTTAGTATAAAAAAAGGATGACACAATGTCATCCTTTTCTACTTATTATTCACGTAACCTTTACATATTACAATATCTTTTGTAAAAATTGTTGCGCACGCTCACTTTTCGGTGCTGCAAAAAATTCTGCTGGCGCACTATCTTCTACAAGCTTTCCACCATCTAAAAAGAGAACACGATCTGCTACTTCTTTTGCAAATCCCATTTCATGTGTAACAATCGCCATTGTCATTCCTGTCGTAACTAATGATTTCATAACTTCTAACACTTCTTTTACCATCTCTGGATCTAGTGCTGATGTCGGTTCATCAAATAACATTACTTCTGGTTCCATTGCTAACGCTCTTGCAATTGCTACACGTTGCTTTTGTCCTCCCGAAAGACGATTTGGATACGTATCTTTTTTATCTAATAAGCCGACCTTTTCTAACAGTTTTTCGGCTTTCTTTTCAGCTTCTTGTTTCGTTACTCCTTTTACATTGATAGGAGCATACGTAATATTTTCTAATACAGTCATATGAGGAAATAGGTGAAAATGCTGAAATACCATTCCGACATTTTCACGAACGTGCATAATATTCGTTTTTGGATTCGTTACTTCTTCCGTTCCAATCCAAATGTGACCATTTGTCGGTGCTTCTAACACATTCATACAACGTAAAAATGTTGATTTCCCTGATCCAGACGGTCCAATAATTGCTACTACTTCCCCTTTTTCAATCGTTGTTGTAATTCCTTTTAATACTTCGTTTTTTCCAAATGATTTATGAAGGTTTTCAATTTTAATCACTTTTCTTCATTCTCCCTTCAATTGCCTTCCCGACTAATGTAAGAATAATGACTAGCATATAATAAATGAGTCCAACAAAAAGTAATGGTTCAAGGTATTTAAAAGTCTCCCCGCCTACGATATAAGCACGACGCATTAAATCCGTTGCTCCTATTACCGTTACTACAGCCGATTCTTTCGTAAGTGTCGCAAACTCGTTCACAAGCGCTGGTAATATATTTTTTAATGCTTGAGGGAAAATGATATTTCGCATCATTTTTCCGTAAGGAATTCCTAAAGCCATCGCCGCTTCTGTTTGTCCTTTATCAACCGCTTGAATGCCAGCACGGATTACTTCTGACATATATGCACCTGAATTTAAGCTAAATGCAAGTACAGCTGCTAAAAATGCCGGTATTTCATAACCAATTATTTGCGGGACACCGAAATAAATAATCATTAATTGCAATACAAGTGGTGTACCACGGAAAATTGATGTATAAAGATCTGCCGCTATATTTAATGCTCGTATTCTAGCAATTTTGCAAAGTGCTAATAGCGTCCCTAAAATAAACCCTGCTAAAGCTGATACTGCTACAATTTTCAAAGTAACTTCTAGACCTTTTAATATATACGGTATCGAAGGCGTAATCGCCGAAAAATCTAAGTTCATTCTTTTCATTCCCCTCACAGAAAAGTGAAAGGCAGCTTATTTTTCGCTGCCAAACCATTTCTTCACTAATTTATCCATTTCTCCATTTTCTTGCATTTTTTTAATTACTTTATTAAATTCAGCTGTTTTATCACTGTTTTTCGGAAGGGCAATTGCTGCTCCAACTTCTTCTGGAGCTTCTTTAATTTCAATTCCTTGTAAATCTTTCATTTTCTCTAAATAATTTTTAGCAACTGTGTCTTCTATAATTGCAGCATCAAAACGACCAGCTTTAATTTCTTGTACGATTTCTGGTATACGGTCACGTCCCTCAACTTTGAAATCTACTTGTTTTTTAAATTCTGCTGCTTTCTCTTCTTGAATAGATCCTGTTTGTACCCCTACTTTTTTCCCTTTTAAATCCTCTACAGATTGAATGTTAGAGTCCTTTTTAGAAACAATCATGTTTTTCGCAACAAAGTAAATATCTGTGAAATCAACATTATTTTTACGCTCTGCAGTTGGCGTCATACCTGCCATTACGAAATCAACTTTTCCTGAGCTAAGAGATGCTAATAAACCACCAAAATCCATATCTTTCACTTTCACTTCATAACCAAGTTCTTTTCCGATATATTTAGCAACATCAACATCAAAGCCGATAATTTCATCACTCTTTGAAGCTTCTACGTATTCATATGGTTTATAATCTGCTGAAGTCCCCATAACGAGTACTTTTTTATTTTTTCCAGTAGCCTTTTCTTCCCCGTTACTACAAGCACTGAACATACTTACAATTAAAATAAGTGCAAACGATATTGATAATAACTTCTTCATATTTCTTCCCCCTAATGATGTATATTTAAAAGTTTAATAGAATATTTATTCGATGTTTGTATTGTATCAGTACTTTTATTTTTATGCAATATATAAAATAAAAATAAATAAAAAATCATTAAAATCACTGTTAATAATGCATAAAAAGATGCATAAAGAAACCAACTACTGTATATCCTATCATTTTGAATAACAAATAAAAAAGGCGCTACACCCACTTAATTGTGAGCGTAGCGCCTTTTCAATTTTTTATAGTTCTTCGCAATTCTCTTCGAAATACGATTGTAGTTTTGCAATAACTTGCATCGGTTCATGACCTTCAATTTCATGACGCTCTACCATTGTTACAATTTTTCCATCTTTTAACAAAGCAAATGATGGAGAAGATGGTGGATACCCTTCGAAATATTCACGAGCTCTTGCTGTCGCTTCTTTATCTTGACCTGCAAACACCGTTACAAGGTGGTTAGGACGTTTATCATAATGTACAGAATGCGCAGCAGCAGGACGAGCAATACCGCCTGCACAACCACATACAGAGTTTACCATTACAAGTGTTGTTCCATTTCTTTTAAACGCTTCGTCTACTGCTTCTGGCGTCGTCAATTCTGTATATCCAGCAGAGACAATCTCTTCACGCGCTTGGCGGACAACATCATTCATAAAAAAGTTAAAATTAATCAATCTTTTCCCTCCTCTAAAACTACCTATTTGTATCTTACCAGTTAATGTTTATGAAATACAAGTAAGTTTACTTGTATTTCAGCATAGAAAAGGTGTTAGAGCTCTTGCTCTAACACCTTTTCTTAATGACCACGATGTTTTTGCTTTGCTTTTTGTACTTTGATTAAACGTCTTCTTTGTTTTTCAGCCTCTCGCTTCTCCTTAGATTGCACTTTCTTTTCTTGTTTATGCAGTTCATAAGATAAGCTAATTGCCTCTTGCGCCTTAGTAAAGCGGTTTACATTTACTTCTTTTGCTGCTTGTCGTATGATCCGCTTTATATTTTTGGGACGCTGTTTTTCTTTCACTTCCACGCCACATTTTGCAAAGTGCTGAAAATACGCTAACATTGAACCGTTCACAAATATAAGCACTTCTTCGTCTGAAGGTTCCGTTCCAAAAATATACCTCGCTCCATACAACTTCCCTTTTTCTTTACATGTAATGATTCCAACAAAAAATTGGCCATCGTGATATACTGTCAAATCCATTGACAGCCCCCCCTAAAAAAATTAGAAATACGGGACATCCCGGAGGGGAAGGTTACTGACATGAAATCATGCGTCTGGACTACCAACCAGAACTGTGTTTTTGTATTTCTTTCACTATTATTATATCTTTTTTTCCATAATCTTCATATATTCACTAATCATTTTTTTATGCGACCCAACAATATAGTCAGGTAGTTCTGTTAGTGGGAAGAATTTAAGCTGAACCGCTTCTTCTTTGTTCATAACAAAATCTCCATCGTATTCGTCCGTATAATAAGCGGTCGTTACAGATTGAAATTCATCACCGTTTACTAATTTTGTAAAATAGTTCGCTCCAGAAAACACATTGATTAATCGTAGGTTCTTCACCTTTATTCCTGTTTCTTCGTATACTTCACGAAAAGCAGTTTCTTCTGGTGATTCACTAAGCTCCATTAATCCGCCAGGCAGCCCCCATTTTCCGTAAGGCTCTGTTCTTTGTTGTAATAATACATATCTATTTTCATTTATAACGAGTACAACAGCACCAACTAAAATTAAAGGGCGATGACCAACTATTTTCCGTAATTCTTCTACATATCCCATCGTATCCCTCCTTTTTCGTTGTCCACACTATTGTATCATATGTATGAAACGACAAAATGCGTATATTTTTCATTTTTTTAACAAAATATTTATTTTATGTGTTTCATCAACTGTAGCTAACAAAATGGATTCAACTTCTGCGTTTTTCTCTAGAAATTCTCTCGCCCATTCTTCTGTTTTCCCTAATAAAGCAAGAACATCTTGCTGAATGCTCCCATCCTTTACTAATACAAAAGAAACTGGAGATTTTTTTCCCGCCACTTTTAGATCAAGTCGGGAAACTGCCTCATATTCTGGATACCGAAATATAGAAACGACACCGTTCGCTTCCCATAATGCTAATTTGATTGTTTGAATATCGCTCACATTTCGCATACGAAGTTCTGAAAATAAATATTCCACGGTAATTCTCGCTTTTTTCAAATTGCTAAAATCAATGGAGCCGTTGTGTATAAGAATGATAGGTGCTGGCTCTAAAAAGCGTCTCCATCTATCCCATTTCAACATTAAAACTGAACTTATAATATGAAGTACAACGAGTATAAACGTTGTAATCATCGAGCCCATTAATCCTACTTTTTCATCAGACAATGCGTTAGAAATATTCCCGCCAAGCAATAACACCAATACAACATCTAAAAAGCGAAGTTGTGCGATGGACCTTTGCCCCATCGCTTTCGCAACTAATATTAAAAATATGTATGCTATAATAGCCCGAATAACCCATTCACTATTAGAAAGATGCCGTGCTCCCTCAAAAATATGCATATGCATCACTTTGCACTCCTTACATCCCAAACTGCTAGTCTGTTTTAGTTTGCAACGTTTATGAGTATATATGTAAAAAAAGCTGGTTCGTTTAAAAACGAACCAGCTTTTTTTACTTAACGGAAAACATATACTTTTTATACGTTTTTCGTACCGATAATATGAGACCCATCATAATCATATTCGAGAACAAGGAACTTCCCCCATACGATAAGAAAGGTAATGCAATCCCTTTTACAGGCATTAACCCAACAATCATACCGATATTTTGGAATATTTGAACCGTTAATATCCCAATCGATCCAGCACATAATAATGTACCGAATAAATTATCAGCAGAATAACCGATAATAATTGTTCTATATAGTAGTAATAGGAACAAGAATACAACTAACGCTGCTACGATAAATCCACCTTCTTCGGCAATTGTAGCGAAAATAAAGTCTGTATGCTTCTCAGGGATATAAACATTCCCTTCGCCAAACCCTTTCCCTTCCATACCGCCACTACCTACAGCTAAAATTGATTGCTGTGTTTGATAACCTTGATCTGTATGTTCAAATGGATCTAACCAACCTAAAATACGTGATTGTTGGTGCGGTTTTAGTAGCGTAACTAACTTATTAAAGAAGAAATCCTCATACCTTACGTAAATAAATATTAACGTGGATAGTATGGTGACTGGAATAACTGTACATAACGCTATCAATTTCTTCTGAATACCTGACATAAATAAAATACATGCAATGGCAGCAGCGTATAAGAACACCATCCCCGTATCCGGTTGGCTATATACAACAGCCATAGGCGGGAGGGATACTAACACAATTTTACCTACTAATTTTAAGTCCGTTTGGAATGTCCTTGCCATATACTGTGCATTATGTTTCACTGCTATACTTGCTACTACGAGAAGCAATGAAATTTTGAAAAACTCAGATGGTTGAATTTGTCCAACTAACGGAAATACAAACCATCTTTTTGCACCTAATTTTTCAGGTGTGAAAGTGGAAACCGGTAGTATTTTCAAAAGAATAAGTGAAGCAAATCCAACGATATAAAGTGGCCAAGACAATTTTTGCAATTGATCTAAGTCAATGCTTGCAACAAGCAATAACAATACAACTCCAATTATGTAGTTCAAACCCTGTTTCATCGCAAAGTTTGCCTCTCCATATTGGCCAGTTTGCTGACTGCTATATATAGCAGCTATACTCGTGACACATAATGCAAACAAAATTAATATTAATTTTACATCTAAACTTTTTAGAAACTCGGTACTTCTTTTCATGACATCCTCCTGAAACATTGTTACAGCAAAATAAAAAACCAGGAGTCAACATTCTTCATGTTTTGACGACTGATTACACATTATCTATAAAACACTTATATAGAATAACTCTCTTTTTCATACAATACAATATATTATACTACAGTTTCGTCAGTAAGATTTGCCAAAAAAATTATTCTTTTCTTATTTTATATCCATATACCATATATCAGCAATGTATTTTCATAAATTCCTAATACATAATCGTTCATTGTAAGATTACTGGGAAAGGTATTATACATATAGTAGGATGTAGATGAAGAAATAAGATGATAAAAAGCTCGCATAAGCGAGCTTTTTATTTAATATACAGATGTATTATTTTCTGACGTATTTTCTAAAATTTCTTTTACACGTCCTAAGAACTTACCACAAATTAAACCATCTAGTACACGGTGATCAAGTGATAAACATAAGTTAACCATGTCGCGAGCACCGAACATACCATTTTCCATAATTACTGGGCGTTTTACAATTGATTCAACTTGTAAAATAGCCGCTTGTGGGTAATTAATAATACCCATAGATTGAACAGAACCGAATGATCCTGTGTTATTAATTGTAAATGTTCCGCCTTGCATTTCGTCTGCTTTTAACGATTTCGTACGTACTTTTCCTGCAAGTTCTGTAATTTCACGAGCGATGCCTTTAATTGTCTTCTCGTCCGCATGTTTAATTACTGGTACAAATAGTTCGTCCTCTGTTGCAACAGCGATAGAAAGGTTAATATCTTTCTTCTGAACGATTTTATCGCCAGCCCACATTGAATTAATTTGAGGGTATTCTTTTAACGCTTGTGCTACTGCTTTTACGAAGAAAGCAAAGAACGTTAAGTTAAAGCCTTCACGCTTTTTGAAATCACCTTTAATTGAATTACGGTATGACACAAGGTTTGTCACATCTACTTCAATCATCATCCAAGCGTGTGGCGCTTCGTGTTTACTACGTAACATGTTCGCTGCGATTGCTTTACGCACACCTGTTACTGGAATTTCGATATCGCCAGGCATTGTTGGTACAGAAACTGGTTTCGCAGCTTCTACTTTTTGCGCTACTGGCGCTGCTTTTGGTGCTTCTGGACGCGCTTCTACTACAGCTGCTACCGTTTCCTCTTTCTTCGCCGCACCTGCTTGCGGAATATTTCCAGATTCCACTAGCTTTAAAATATCTTTACGAGTGATACGGCCGTTTGCTCCCGTACCTTCTACTAGATCTAAATCAACATTATGTTCACCTGCAAGTTTTAACACAGCTGGTGAAAAACGAGGTTTTCCATCAGTTGGTTGTTTTGCTTTCGGTGCTTTTTCAGGCGTAGCTACTTCTGCCTTTGGTTCTTCTTTTGTTTTTTCCTCAACAGCTGTTGCTGCTACTTCATCTGCGCCTTCTACTTGAATTACACAAACTACTTCACCTACAGCTAACGTATCACCTTCACTAGCGATTAACTCTTTCACAATACCAGTGAAAGAAGATGGTACTTCAGCATTTACTTTATCAGTCATTACTTCTGCAAGCGGATCATATTTATTTACGTGATCGCCAACATTAACGAGCCATTTACTAATTGTACCCTCTGTAACGCTCTCCCCGAGCTGAGGCATTGTAATATTTTCTACAGCCATGTATAGTCCCCCCGATTAAAATTCCGCAAGTTCACGCATTGCTTTTTCAACTTTATCTGGATTTACCATAAAGAATTTTTCCATTGTTGGTGCATATGGCATTGCTGGAACGTCTGGACCCGCAAGACGTGCGATTGGTGCGTCTAAATCAAACAGACAGTTTTCAGCAATAATTGCTGCCACTTCACTCATAATACTTCCTTCTTTATTGTCTTCTGTTACAAGAAGAACTTTACCTGTTTTAGAAGCTGCTTCAATGATTGCTTCTTTATCTAATGGATATACAGTACGTAAATCAAGAATGTGTGCAGAGATGCCATCTTGTGCTAACTTTTCAGCTGCTTGAAGAGCAAAATGAACACATAATCCGTATGTGATAACAGTAATATCATCACCTTCACGTTTTACATCTGCTTTTCCGATTGGTAATACGTAATCATCTTCTGGCACTTCACCTTTAATTAAGCGATATGCACGTTTATGCTCAAAGAATAATACTGGATCTTCATCACGAATTGCAGCTTTTAGTAAGCCTTTTGCATCATATGGTGTAGAAGGGATAACGATTTTTAAACCAGGTTGGTTTGCAAACATCGCTTCTACAGATTGCGAATGATACAATGCACCGTGAACACCGCCGCCAAATGGCGCACGAACTGTAATTGGACAAGTCCAATCATTATTAGAACGGTAACGAATTTTTGCTGCCTCAGAAACAATTTGGTTTACTGCTGGCATGATGAAATCCGCAAACTGCATTTCAGCGATTGGACGCATTCCATACATTGCTGCACCAATTGCGACCCCAGCGATTGCAGATTCTGCAAGTGGTGTATCTAGCGCACGATCTTCACCAAATTGATCATATAATCCGTGTGTCGCTTTAAATACGCCACCTTTTTTACCAACATCTTCACCTAAAACGAATACTTTCTCATCGCGTTCCATTTCCTCGCGCATTGCTAATGTAATAGCATCAATATAAGACATTACAGCCATGAAACGTTCCCCCCTATTCTGCGTATACGTGCTTCAATGCATCTTCAGGTGCTGCATACGGAGCATTTTCTGCATATTCTGTTGCTTCGTTTACGATATGCATAATTTCGTCTAACATTTGTTTTTCAGATTCCTCAGTTAACACGCCAACCTCTTTTAAATAAGCAGCAAATGTTACAATTGAATCATTTTTCTTCGCTTCTTCTACTTCTTCTTTATCACGATAAACACGATCATCATCGTCACTTGAATGTGCTGTTAAACGATATGATACTGTTTCAATTAAAGTTGGACCTTCACCACGGCGGCCACGGTCTGCTGCTTCTTTTACAGCTTTATATACTGCAAGCGGATCGTTTCCGTCTACTGTATATCCAGGCATACCGTATCCAATTGCACGGTCGGATACATTTTTACATGCTAATTGTTTTTCAACTGGAATAGAGATCGCGTATTTATTATTTTCACACATAAAAATAACAGGTAACTTGTGTACGCCAGCAAAGTTTGCACCTTCATGGAAATCACCTTGGTTGGAAGAACCTTCACCGAATGTAACAAACGTTACTAAATCTTTCTTTTCCATTTTTCCAGCTAATGCAATACCAACTGCATGTGGTACTTGCGTTGTTACTGGAGATGAACCTGTCACAATACGATTTTTCTTTTGACCGAAGTGACCAGGCATTTGACGACCACCAGAGTTTGGATCTCCAGCTTTCGCGAAACCAGATAGCATCAGTTCTTTCGCTGTCATACCAAACGCTAGTACAACACCCATATCACGGTAGTATGGTAATGCATAATCTTTCTCTCTATCAAGAGCAAATGCTGCTCCAACTTGTGCTGCCTCTTGTCCTTGACAAGAAATTACGAATGGAATTTTACCAGCACGGTTTAATAACCACATACGTTCGTCAATTTTACGTGCAAGTAACATCGTACGGAACATTTCTAATACTTGCTCATCACTTAAGCCAAGCTCTTCATGGCGCTTTTCTTTTACTTCTGCCATTTTTCATAACCTCCTAAATCCACATTTTTATGCGTGTAACGCTTTTCCATCTACAGCTAATGCTGCTTCACCAATCGCCTCAGATAATGATGGATGCGGATGAATTGTATGTGCTACTTCCCAAGGTGTTGCATCAAGTACTCTTGCAAGACCCGCTTCAGAAATCATATCTGTTACATGCGGTCCAATCATATGAACACCGAGAATATCATTTGTTTCTTCATCAACTACAAGTTTTACGAAACCATCTGATTCGCCGTATACAAGCGCTTTTCCGATTGCACGGAATGAGAACTTACCTACTTTTAGCTTATAGCCTTTTTCTTTCGCTTCTTGTTCTGTTAAACCGACAGAAGCAACTTCCGGACTGCTATATACGCATTTTGATACCATAGAATAATCAATTGGTGTAACTTCTTTACCAGCAATATGTTCTACTGCAACAATTCCTTCATGAGAAGCAACGTGAGCAAGCTGTAAGCCACCGATTACATCACCGATTGCGTAAATATGAGATTCTTTCGTTTGATAAAACTCATTTGTTTGAATGTATCCTTTTTCCACAACGATATCCGTATTCTCTAAACCAATATTTTGCGTATTGGCTTGTCGTCCTACAGATACAAGCATTTTTTCTGCTTTAAATTCTTTATTCTCACCGTTATGTTCAGCTTGAATTGTTACTCCATTATCTTTTACCAATGTTTCTGGTAATACTTTTGCACCAGTTACCACTTTAATACCTTTTTTCTTGAATAGACGTTGCATTTCTTTTGAAACGTCTTGGTCTTCTAGTGGTAGTATCGTTTTCGCATACTCTAATACTGTAACTTCTACACCGAAGTCAGCAAGCATAGATGCCCACTCAATACCAATTACACCGCCACCAACGATAATAATCGAGCTAGGAAGCGTTTCCATTTTTAGGGCATGATCGGAAGACATTACATACTCTCCGTCTAATTCTAAACCTGGTAATGAATTCGGACGAGAACCTGTTGCAATAAGTACATTTTTTGGAATTAACATTTCATTCTCTTCTCCACTTGCAAGTTCAACTGAAATTGTCCCTGGCATCGGAGAGAAAATAGATGGGCCAAGAATACGGCCAATACCTTCAAACACATCAATTTTACCTTGTTTCATTAAGTGCTGAACACCTTTATGAAGTTGCGTTACAATCTTCTCTTTACGCTCTTGTACTTTCGCAAAGTTTAGTTCTACATTGCTTGCAATAACTCCGAACTCTTCGCTTTTTTTAGCAGTTGCGTATACTTCCGCACTACGTAAAAGGGCTTTACTAGGAATACATCCTTTGTGTAAACAAGTACCACCAAGATTTTCTTTTTCAACAAGTGCAGTTTTTAACCCTAGTTGTGATGCACGAATTGCAGCAACATATCCACCAGTACCGCCGCCAACGATGACTAAATCATATTCTTTTGCCATTATCTCAACCCCTAGCTACCGTTTCTTTTTCACGTACAATATATTCTTTTGGAGCTTCTTCTTCACGTAGTACACGAAGTGCCCCTTCTGCTAATGCTTGTAATTCATCTTCTCCTGGATGTACGATAACATCTGCAATCCAGTCTACTCGTTCTTTTATTTCATCAACAAGGATTTTACTGTAAGCAAGTCCACCAGTTAATACGATTGCATCGATTTTCCCGTGAAGTACAGCGCTAGCTCCGCCAATCTCTTTTGCAACTTGATATGCCATAGCTTTATAAATAAGAGTTGCTTCAGGATCACCTTTTTCAACCATTTGTTCTACTTTAATCGCATCATTTGTACCGATAAGACTTACAAGTCCACCTTGTCCGACAAGTTTTTTAATCATTTCATCTCGGTAATACTCACCAGAGAAACACATTTCTACTAGTTGCCCTACTGGTACTGTACCAGCGCGCTCTGGACTAAATGGGCCTTCTCCGTTTAAACCGTTATTTACATCGATTACTCTTCCTTTTTTATGAG
This sequence comes from Bacillus sp. BSL6, assembly GCF_052928345.1. Lineage (NCBI taxonomy): Bacteria > Bacillati > Bacillota > Bacilli > Caryophanales > Bacillaceae > Bacillus > Bacillus sp. BSL6. Next base: position 660,919 of record NZ_JAVGCW010000001.1, on the reverse strand, counting down.
CACCAACTGTAATACCGCCGCCCATATGTGTAACTAATAAATTTAAATCCTCATATTTGTGATTTAACTGTTCAGCTACTTTACGAGCAACTGCTTTTTGATTTAATGCATGGAAGATACTTTTGCGTTCCATACCAGCAATACCACTTATACGAGCAATAGGCTCCATTTCATCTACAACGACAGGGTCTACAATGAATGCCGGAATATTTAATCCAGAAGCTATTTCATATGCTAAAATGCCCCCAAGGTTTGAAGCGTGATGACCACTAAAACCATTTTTTAAATCTTCTAACATCGCATCGTTTACTGTGTATGTTCCGCCTTCGATTGGACGAAGTAATCCCCCACGGCCACAAACTGCGTTTAATTTTGAAATGTTAATACCGTGAGAATGTAGAACTTCTAAGATCGTTTCTTTACGAAACTCATATTGGTCGATAATTCGCTTATATTTTCCAATCTGTTCTTCGTCATGACGAATAGTTTCTTCTAAAACGGGTCTTTCATTATCAAAAACACCAATTTTTGTGGATGTACTACCCGGATTAATAACAAGAATTCGATTTACAGACACTGTTGCTACCTCCACTAATAAATTCAAAAGGAGGTGGAAACCTCATAAGAGGTAACCACACCTTTTGTAAAAGTAATATATGAATGATTAGCGACGGCTAATAATGTCGTGACCGTTGCGTAAGTATGTGCTACGAGAGTTTTTCAAGCTTGCAATGCGCTCTTCAGCTAGACGATCAGCTGCTACATAAGTTGCAATGCCATCGCGTTTTGAAATTTCGATTACTTTTGCAATTGTGTCATAAATTGATTCTACGCGTTTTAATGCACGTTCTCTATTGTATCCATATAACTCGTCTGCTACGTTAATTACGCCACCTGCATTAATTACATAGTCTGGTGCGTATACAATACCCATTTCATGAATGATGTCGCCGTGACGATCTTCTTTTAATTGGTTATTTGCAGAACCTGCAATTACTTTTGCTTTAAGTTGTGGAATAGTTTCGTCATTAACTGTTGCGCCTAATGCACATGGTGCGTAAATATCACATTCAACACCGTAAATTTCATTTGGCTCAACTGCTGTTGCACCGAATTCTTCTACTGCACGTTGTACAGCTTCTTTATTAATATCTGTAACGATTAGTTTTGCGCCTTCAGCGTGTAAATGTTTGCATAGGTGATATGCTACGTTACCAACACCTTGAACAGCAATTACTTTTCCTTCTAAATTATCAGTACCGAAAGCCTCTTTCGCAGCAGCTTTCATACCACGATAAACACCGTATGCAGTTACTGGAGATGGGTTACCAGAAGAACCGAATGATGGTGAAATACCTGTTACAAAGTCAGTTTCTTCGTGGATAATATCCATATCATCTACTGTTGTACCAACATCTTCAGCTGTAATGTAACGTCCGTTTAGTCCTTGAATATAACGACCTAATGCACGGAACATTGCTTCGCTCTTATCTTTACGTGGATCACCGATAATTACTGTTTTCGCACCACCTAAGTTTAAACCAGCTGCTGCGTTTTTGTATGTCATTCCTTTTGCAAGACGCAATGCATCTTCAATCGCCGCTTCTTCAGAATCATATGTCCACATTCTTGTTCCACCAAGAGCAGGTCCAAGTGTTGTATCATGAATTGCAATGATTGCTTTTAAACCTGATTCTTTATCTTGACAAAATACTACTTGCTCATAATCATATTTTTCTAAGTATTCGAAGATTTCTAATGCCATTGTCGTTTCCCCCTAATGTTTTACCCTATTTGGTTTATTTTGAAGCAGTGGCAACTGCCAATGCTAATGAATATACTTTTGTTTCTGCTGAATCAGCACGAGATGTTAAAACAATCGGTGCTTTTGCGCCAGCAATTATTGCTCCTACTTTTGCATCCGCAAAGTATACGAGTGATTTATATAGTACATTTCCAGCTTCAATTGTTGGGACGAGTAAAATGTCTGCCTTACCTGCTACGTCACTTACTATGCCTTTATGTTCTGCTGCAATTTGTGATACTGCATTATCTAAAGCAAGTGGTCCATCAACGACACAATTTTTAATTTGTCCGCGGCGATTCATTTGAGTTAACATCGCTGCATCAATTGTCGCTTGCATCGCAGGATTCACAACCTCTACCGCTGCAATTGGTGCTACCTTCGGCAAATCAATTCCTATTGCCCGGGCAACTTCTACAGTATTTTGTATAATAGCAGCTTTTTGTGTTACATCAGGTGCAATGTTCATCGCTGCATCTGTAACAAAAATGAGACGATTGTAGTTCGGAACTTCAAATGCTGCAACGTGTGAAAGTACGCTACCTTTACGAAGTCCCCACTCTTTATTTAATACAGCTTTCAAAATATTTGCTGTTGGGATGTTCCCCTTCATAAGCACATCTGCTTCGCCATTTCTTACAGCTTTAACAGAAAGTTCTGCAGCCTCAGCACTTGACTGTGTTGCAATCACTTCAATATGTTCTGAAGTTTGTAAACTATGTTCTTGTAGCATCCCCATTATTTTTTCTTGATTTCCATATAGACGAAATTGAGCTAGCTGTAATGTAATTGCTTTCGCTACAGCTTCAATTACTTCATGATCTTCAGCTACTGCTACAGCCACAGTTTTTTTAGGCTGGCCTGCCGCTTGATCAATTAAGTGTTCTAACTTCATATTTTGTAATCAACCCTTTCCGTCGTCCCTCGTCTTTTTATTAAGCAAATACCGTGCCAACTTTTAAAAGTGGTCTTACCAATAATGAAAACGCATTCAAAACACAGTAAAATCAATACTTTGGAAAATAACAAAAGATTCTGTCTTATTTTGTCGCTTTTTGTATACCATGCAATAAATTGCACGGTACGCAATTTATTGCATGCTATTTTTTGCACACTCATACTTTTCTAGCTTGTAATATAAATTTCGAACCGAAATTCCTAACGCTCTTGCTGTTTGTGTTTTATTTCCACCAAATCTCTCTAAATATTCATGAATGATATTCCCTTCAAACTCCGTCACTAAATGCTCAAGTGGCTTTTCTTCTAACTCAGGCAATAAATGAGCTTGCTTTGACTCCACTTGCTCTTCGTTATGTAATGGCGGTAAATGTTGTACATCAATATAGGTCTCGTTATAATTCATAAAGATAATAGCTCTCCCCAAAATATTTTCAAGTTCCCTCACATTCCCTGGCCATTCATATGATTGTAAATATGAAATAGCAGAATTAGTGAGCCCCTCTATATTTCGGCCATAATCTTGGTTGATTTTTTGAATTAATCTGTCTGCGATTGCCGGTATATCCCCTTTACGCTGACGAAGAGATGGAATTTGAATTGGAATTTTATTTAATCGATAATATAAATCCTCCCTAAACTTCCCTTCTAGAATGGCTTTTTCTAAATTCACGTGCGTCGCTGCAATTACTCTGACATTGATAGGAATTGCTTTCGTTCCACCAACTTTTACAATTTCTTTCTCTTGCAAAACGCGAAGGAGTTTCGCTTGCGTATTTGCAGATAGTTCCCCTATTTCATCTAAAAAGATGCTGCCGTTATTCGCTTCCTCAAAGAATCCACGTTTTCCCCCTCTTTTCGCGCCAGAAAATGCCCCTTCCTCATAACCAAACAATTCACTTTCTAACAACGTCTCCGAAATAGCCGCACAGTTTACACGAACAAACTTATTATATTTCCGATTACTTCCATTATGGATAGCATGCGCAAACAATTCTTTACCTGTCCCCGACTCCCCGCGTAACAACACTGTTGCTGGTGTATTCGCCCCCAGTTTCGCCTGTTCAATAGCAGCCGTTGTTTCATCTGAATTTCCGACAATGTCATCAAATGAATATTTCGCTTCTAACGTTCGAATGATTTGCCTTGCTCTATTCAGTTCATTTGTTAATTTTTGAATTTCTGATACGTCGCGAATTACACCGACGCTCCCTTTCAATATTCCATCCACAATAACTGGTGCTACGTTTACAATTACATCTCGCTTTTTTTGTCCGATTTTCATATGTATGCCTCGTACCGCCCTACGCGTTCGAAGTACTTTCATATGCATACTTTCACCTTCTACAATATCAGTTGTAGCTGGCTTTCCAATAATGTCCTCTTCTGTTAAACCTGTTAATTTCGTATATGCAGGGTTAATTACTAACCCTCGACCTTTTTCATCCACGACCGAAATGGCTTCCTCAGACGAGTTAATAATCGCCTCAAGTAACGTTTGAATCTCCTTTAAATCTGTAACTTCTTCCGCAAGATCTACAACCTCTGTTATATCTTTAAAAATTGCAAATGCCCCTTGCACTTCTCCTCCCTCTTTTAATATTGGAATACGGGTTGTAATAATTTTCTTTCCATTTTCAAGCGTCAGTTCATAATTTACTTCTATTTGTTTCGTACGTATAATACGAAGCAACTTACTAGTCGGAATAACTTCTAAAATATATTTCCCTACCGCATCTTCTTTTTTATATCCGATAATACGTTCTGCACTTTTATTGAATAGGCGAACTTGTCCTTCTTGATCAATCACTATCATACCGTCATGCGTAGAGTTTAAAATTAAATCACCTTGCTGCGTTTGCTCTTCTAACTTTCCAATTAAATTTTCCTTCTCATGTGCTAATCTCGTAACAATTTTTGCAATATCACCTGGTATAAGAAGAGTATCTTTATGCTTTTTCTTTAATAAATCTTTATGTAAATCATCGTCACCTGTCATATCAAACATTACATCAATGTGCATAGAAAGAAACGGAGTCACACTCTCTCCAATTGCAATCCCGTATTCCTTTGCCATCTGTAACCCTTTTGCTATCGGATTTATATCAATAATCCCTATAATTTGAAATATATTCGAACTCTGTAACAGACGCAGCAGTGTACTACCACCTTCACCTGCACCAACAATTAAAACTTTTTGTTTCATATATTACACTTCCTCTCGGAGTATCTCTGCAAAATTTTTCACACCCTTATCTTACTCGTTCAGCCCCCTCTTGACAAACCCCCTTTTCATATAACATCATTAAAATAAACAAAATAATCTGAAAAGGAGCGTTTATATGCAGCGTTACCTTGCTCTATTATTAGCACTCATCCCTATTTCATTAGCTGTGTTTGGCATTAAGTTAATGAGAGATACCGTATTCGGGATTTTATTTCCTCCACTCTCTATACTATGGTTACAATTTTTAATCGGGGCTCTCTGCTTCGCGCTCGGATTTTATATCTTTGGTGGTTTCGTCTTACACCGAGATCGTAAACGAAATAAAGTACAAGCTCGCTTTCGAAGATAGGAAAGCCCTACTATTTACAAATAAAAAAATGAGACCGTTACAAGCGGTCTCATTTTTTTATTGGCAATAATGTTCTTGCCGTTTCAGGATAATCCGTAATAATCGCCGAAATATTCATATCAAAATATTTACGCATAAGTGTTTCTTCATTAATTGTATAGGGCCGAACCTCTACATCACTTTCCATCGTTAGTTCGGCAACAGCATCTTGAAGATAACGATAATTAGGATGCACTGCTGTAGCCCCCATTTTTTTTGCATATGCCCACGGACTATGCAAACCTTCGCGATATAAAATCGCTGTTTGAATATCTGGAGCCATCATATGACACCTTTTCATACTGTAATGATTAAATGAAGAAAATATAACACGATCTTCTAGATTAAATTTCCGTACAAGCGTTATAACTTCTTCTTCTAAACCTCTGTATGGAATTTTATTATTTTTAAGTTCAATATTAAGTAACAACTCTGTTTTTTCAATCCATTTTAACACCTCTTCTAAAAGAGGTATTTTACAAAATCCTACTTTATCACCAAATTTATAACTCGCATCTAATTTACATAAATCCTCATATACATAATTTCGAACCGCACCTTTTCCATTCGTTGTCCGATTCACTGTTTCATCATGAATGACGACAACCTTTCCGTCTTTCGTTAATTGAACATCCAGCTCAATTCCATCTGCCTTAAAAGATTCAGCTGCTTCAAATGAAATCATCGTATTTTCTGGGTACGTTCCCGCTGCACCACGATGTGCAAATATAAGAGTCATCCTCACTCCCCCAATCTTATGCTATACTATACGAAAAAGGAGGTACTTCTATGAGACCATTACAAATTTCTCCAGACACTGCAGTCCGCCTATCAAAAGCATTAGGTGTTCCACTTGAACAACTTATGCATATGCCGCAGCACATTTTAATTCAAAAGTTAGTTGAATTAGAAAAACAAAATAAAGACGAAGAATAATACAGTCCTGTTTCGCAGGACTTTTTATTATTTTCTATTATATCATGGATGGCTTCCTTGCTAAAATCCCTCATTGGATATACCATGATTCAATTTAACCTTCACTTCGAACATGTACAATAAAAAGACCAACGAATTCTAACATTCATTGGTCATTAATTAAAAAGTTCATTGGTTTTAAATTTACTATCGAGTATACATTTCAAGAATTATTAAGCTTTATTAAAACTTAAATCCCTTACTTCTTCTATTCTCAGCTAGCCTTATGTTCAAGTCTCAGCTTATCCGCAACCATTGCGATGAACTCAGAGTTCGTAGGTTTTGCTTTTGACATAGATACTGTATAACCGAATAAGGACGAAATAGAATCGATATTCCCACGACTCCATGCTACTTCAATTGCGTGACGGATTGCACGCTCAACGCGGCTTGCTGTTGTATTATATTTCTTCGCGATATCTGGATACAATACTTTCGTAATAGATCCAAGTAATTCGATGTCATTGTACACCATAGAAATTGCTTCCCTTAAGTACATGTACCCTTTAATATGAGCAGGCACACCAATTTCATGAATGATACTCGTAATGCTTGCATCTAAGTTTTTCGGTTTTCCATCTACTGTTGTTGCTGATCGGAAAGATGGCAGTGGACGTTTAATAGTAGCGTTCGCTTTACCGCTCACTTGACGAATATGACTCGTTAAATTCTCCATATCAAATGGTTTTAATATGAAATATGACGCACCTAAGTCAACTGCTTTTTTCGTCACATCTTCTTGTCCAAACGCTGTCAACATAATTACGCTAGGCTGTCTTAACCTTTCAATATGGCGCATTTTCTCTAGTACAGCTAACCCATCTAAATGTGGCATAATAATATCTAATACAAGTACATCCGGCTGCTTATCTTTTAATAAATTTAAACACTCTTGACCATTATAAGCAGTACCGATTACTTCCATATCCTCTTGAGCAGCTACATAACTCTCTAGCATTGATACTAATTCTTTATTATCATCCACAAGACATACTTTAATTTTCTCCACAGCTTTTCCTCCCTTACCGAATCGATTCTCCGACATGTGTATCCTTCTAGGCTACATGAATTGTTCGACAATTGTGTGAAAATTCCCTTTTAAAGTTTGTTACTTTCCGATAAAATCACAAAAAAATATGTTTATCGTTTATTTATTCCTTTTCGCAACACATTCCATCATAGAAAAACAACGAAACGTTCAACCCTTTCCTTTTATTTTACAACAAAAAACACCTCTTGCGGAGCTTTTACAAAATTTCAACGAATTTTTCAATAGAAAAACGAGCTAATTATTAATTAGCTCGCTTTTCTTTCTTGATCATAAATGTTAATTCCAGCCTCATGTAACATCCATTCAATATGAACACCATACCCTGATGTTGGATCATTTACAAATACATGTGTAACAGCGCCAATTACCTTTCCATTTTGTACAATTGGACTTCCGCTCATCCCCTGTACGATACCACCTGTTTTCGCTAATAAACGTTTATCTGTTACTTTTATTACCATGCCTTTTGTTGCCGGAAACTTTTGCGGTACTGTACTCACAACTTCAATATCAAACGCTTCCACTTTATCTTGATCAATAACCGTTAATATTTTTGCTGGTCCTTCTTTTACTTGATGAGATAGTGCAATAGGCATTGCTTTATCCATTACGCCATTTGTCATATTTGTATTCAATTTGCCAAAAATACCAAATGGACTATTTATTGTAATATTGCCAATCACTTCACGATCAGGTGAGAACCTCGCTAATTTCTCCCCTGGATTCCCATGACTACCTCTTTCAATTGATGTAACTGTCGAACGCATAATTTGTCCATCTTCGACTTGAATCGGTTTTTTCGTATCGTTATCAGAAATGACATGACCAAGTGCCCCATATTTCATAGAATCCGGATGAACAAATGTCATTGTTCCGATTCCAGCTGCCGAATCACGAATATATAAACCAATACGATAAGACGATTCTCCACTGTCTTTTTGTGGTGTTAATTTAGTGCGGATATGCTTTCCATCCCTTAACAAAACGAGATTAAGCGGTTCGCCTGTTTCCCCACTATTATGAATAAATGGTGCTACATCACTCATTCTTTCAATTGTTTTACCATTAATTTCAGTAATCATATCTCCAATTTGCACACCAGCTGTTTCACCAGGAGATACTTTCCCTTTTTCAGTTTGAATTAAATGATGGCCTACAACAAGTACCCCTTTTGTGTTTAACTTTACACCAATTGATTGTCCACCTGGAATAACTTTGAAATCTTTTAATACTCTCACATTTACTTTTTTCACTGGAAAACCAGCAAGCTGAAACACCATATCTGCTTCACCATTTTGATGAGAATTTACCATAAGTCCTTGTTTTTGTTCATTTGAACTTACTGTAAACACATGACGATCTGTAGATGAAGCTTGAAACACTGGTAATGAAGCTATTTCTGATTGTTGTCCTTCAAAAACAACAAGTTGCTTCGGAGATGAAATAAACGTCCGAAGCGGTTTAAAACACCCAATAAAAACTAAAGAAACAAGGAGAAAAATACCTATTATTTTGCGAAATCTTTCTAATTTCAATTTGTTCACTCTCCTCGCTCCTACCCCACATTCAGCCTTTTGGCTTCACTTTTTAATCTCTCCTTGCAATGCTTTATTTATAACCGGAAGAATTAAGAAATCATCATTTGAGAAAAAAAGCTATCCATTACTGGATAGCCTCTGCTGTCTGTTTAAAATGATGCGCTTGCGTAAGTAATTCTTTCGCATGTTCTGTCGTTAAATCTGTAATTTCCACACCAGAAATCATTCGAGCTATTTCTGTTACTTTATCCTCCATAGTTAAAACGGTAACTGATGTAATTGTTCGATCATTTGCTACTTGTTTTCGAATAAATAAATGCGAATCCGCCATTGAAGCTACTTGAGGTAAGTGCGTAATACAAAGTACTTGTGAGTTTACTGATACTCGATAAATCTTTTCCGCAATAGCCTGTGCGACCCGGCCACTTACACCAGTATCCACTTCATCAAAAATAACAGATGCAACACCTTGATGCTTAGAAAAAATGCTTTTTAAAGCTAAAATAATACGGGATAACTCTCCGCCAGAAGCAACCTTTGAAAGTGGTTTTAGCGGCTCACCCGGATTTGTTGAAATATAAAATTCCACATGATCGTAACCATCCGCTGTAAGTCTTACCGGTGCTCCCTCCACGAGAGGCTCTTCTGCATTTCCTTCTCGCTTCATAATTCTCACTTCAAATTTTGTTTTTTCCATATATAATTCTTTTAATTCCTGATGAATGGCATTTGTAAGATGCTCTGCAAGTTCATGACGCATATTACTTAACAACGTTGCTTCTTTCAGAATAACACTTTCTAATTCCTTCAACTGTTTCTTCGTCGTTTCAATATGAACGTCTTTATTTTCAATCGTAAAAATTTCTTGTTCAATTTTATCAGCATACGCTAAAATCTCTTCTACAGTATTTCCATATTTTCTCTTTAGCATACGAATTTCATTTAAACGCGTTTCAATTTCATCTAAGCGATTCGGATCATATTCCATCATATCGAGCTTTTCTCTTAGTTGATAGGCAACTTCTTCTAATAAATAATAACTATTGGCAATGGAATCATGATTTTCTTGATACACTTCATCTAAATGTGTAATACTCTCCATTTGTCCCATTGCGCTTCGTACATTATCTAACCCTTGTCCGTCAGCACTTAACGAGCGATACGCGTCACCTAATGCTTTATAAATCTTTTCGAAATTAGAAATTTGCAATCGTTCTTCAGTTAAGTCATTTTCTTCATCTATCTTTAAATCCGCTTTACGGATTTCTTCATGCTGAAATTGAATTAAATCTAAACGATGTGCCATTTGTTGTTCATTTTCACTTAACGATTTCAACTGTTTTTTTAATTTCTCATAGTCAGCATATACGTTTTGGTATATCTCTAATTGTTTAACGATACGCTCTCCATCAAAATGATCGAGCATAAATAGATGACGTTCTTCATTCATTAAGTCTTGCGTTTCGTGTTGTCCATGAATATCAACAAGTGTTTTTCCAATTTCTTTTAACACACTAAGGGTAACTAGTTTTCCATTTACACGACATACACTTTTTCCGTTTGCAGCGATATCACGCTTCAAAATAATCATGCCGTCTTCTATTTCTATATCCAACTCTTCTGCTTTTTCAATACATGGATGCTTATCATCTTCCACATAAAATAGCCCCTCTATCTCAGCTTTTTCTGTTCCGTATCGAACAAATTCTGCTGAACCACGGCCACCTACAAGTAAACTAATCGCATCAATAATAATCGATTTTCCGGCCCCTGTTTCACCACTTAAAACCGTTAATCCTTTTTGAAAAGAAATATTTAATGCCTCAATAATAGCAAAGTTTCTAATCGATAATTCCGATAACAATGCCCCATTCACCTCGTTATAAACTAATCCCCTATGAAGGGCTTTTCTCAGTTCTTTATTCAAATAGTCATACTATATGTTTGTATGTATAAATTACTTTTCTAACCGCTCCATTGTACCAAACATTTGTTTTACGGGTCAATCCACCTATTTCCTAATTTTATTCAAAGAAAATATTATATTACAATTAAGAATTCACGTTTTTAACCAATAAAAATATCCTGTTCACTTTCCACTTTACAGAGGAAAGCAAACAAGATTTTTTGTTACAGCATATTTAAGAAACGATCAGAGACAACACCTGTATCTTCAGGTGTACGGCAAATAATTAAGCAAGTGTCATCACCACAAATGGTTCCGATGATCTCATCCCACTCTAAATGATCAATAAGTGCTCCAAGTGAATGAGCGTTACCAGGCAATGTTTTTAGCACAAGCATATGTCCTGCCGTGTCTAATTTTACAAATGAATCCACTAGATTACGTTTTAATTTTTGTAACGGGTTAAATCGTTGATCTGCTGGCAAACTATATTTATAGCGACCATCATGTAATGGCACTTTCACTAAGTGCAATTCTTTAATATCGCGCGATACTGTTGCTTGCGTTACATTAAATCCCTCATTACGTAAAATATCAACTAATTCATCTTGTGTTTCAATTTCTTTGTTCGCAATAATTTCCCTGATTTTAATATGGCGCTGACCTTTATTCATACATTTGCACCTCACACTATCTCTTACCATAGTTTAAACATTGGTATACTTCACTTATTTATGTTAACTTATAATTCGTTACTTGTACACAATTGTTTTTACAATCATTATACAATTACAACAAAAAGAGGAACAACATATGTTATTCCCCTTTCCCTTTTTGTTTTAGGACATCATGGGCCTCTGTAACTACTTGCTCAACAGAAACTGGAGAATGATTTTCGCCATTCTCACGTTCACCATGCCATTTCAGATGAATTAAAAATTCAATGTTACCATCCCCGCCCGTAATTGGTGAGAATGTTAAGCCTTCTACGTCGTATCCTTCTTTTATAGAAAAGTCGACAATCATTTCTACGACAGCCTCATGTACTTTTCGATCACGAACGATACCCTTTTTACCAACTTGCTCTCTTCCAGCTTCAAACTGCGGTTTAATTAACGCTGCTACATCCCCATTCGGCATAAGCATTGTTTTTAAAACTGGCAATATAAGTTTTAATGATATAAACGAAACATCGATACTAGCAAATTGCGGTAAACCACGTTCTAAGTCTGCTGGTGTTACGTAACGGAAGTTCGTTCGTTCCATTACGACAACACGCTCATCTTGACGCAATTTCCACGCAAGTTGATTGTACCCTACATCTAATGCATAAGATAATTTCGCTCCATTTTGAAGCGCGCAATCGGTAAAGCCACCAGTTGATGAACCAATATCTATCATAACTTTATCTTGTAAATCAAGATGAAATGTCTCTAATGCCTTTTCAAGTTTATAACCACCACGGCTTACATACGGCATAACTTGCCCCTTCACCGTAATCTCTGTATCTTGTGGGATTTTCTCCCCTGGCTTATCCAATCTCATCTCATTCGCATATACAAGGCCGGCCATAATGGCGCGTTTTGCTTTCTCACGTGTTTCTATAAGCCCTCGCTCTACTAATAGTACATCTACTCTTTCTTTTTTCGCACTCATTTGTTACGCCCTTTTTTGTTTTGATGGAATCATTGTATGAATACGGTCTACAACAGCATCTGTCGTTAAACCGATTTCTTCTAATAATTTTGTTACACTACCGTGCTCTATGAAACGATCTGGAATACCCATTCGTTCAACTAACGCACTATGGTACCCGTTCTCAGACGCAAATTCAACTACTCCTGTTCCAAAACCACCAATTAAGCAAGCTTCTTCAATCGTTAAAATTGGTATATTTTTTCCTAAGAGATCATGTAAATATGCTTCATCCATTGGTTTAATGAAGCGAGCGTTCACTACTTTCACTGAAATACCAGCCTTTTCAAGACGCTCAGCCGCTTCCATTGCCATTGGTATTGTCGTACCAAATGTTAAAATAGCTGCTTGTGTACCTTCTTTTAACGTTTCCCATGAACCGATTGGAATCGCCTTTAATTCTTCATCCATATGAACGCCAAGTCCATTACCTCGCGCATAACGTAATGCGATTGGTCCATCTTCATATTGCATCGCCGTGTATACTAAATGTTGCCCTTCATTTTCATCTTTTGGCATCATAAGTACCATATTCGGCAAGTGGCGTAAGAATGAGATATCAAATACACCTTGATGCGTTTCACCATCTGCTCCTACTAAACCAGAGCGATCAATTCCGATGAAAACATTTAAATTTTGGCGGCATATATCATGAACAACTTGGTCATAAGCTCTTTGTAAAAATGTTGAATAAATCGCTAAGAATGGTTTCATACCTTGCGTTGCCATACCCGCTGCCATTGTTGTAGCATGCTGTTCTGCAATACCTACATCAATCATACGATCTGGGAATTCTTTTTGGAATTTCTCAAGTTTCGATCCAACAGGCATTGCAGGTGTAATTGCAACGATACGCTCATCCGTTCTCGCTAACTTAAGTACTGTTTCACTAACAACAGCACTCCATGCTGGTGCAACTTCTTTCGGTTTAACGAAGTCACCTGATTCAATTTTATAAGGTCCTGTTCCATGCCAAGTGCCAATAACATCACTCTCAGCTGGTTTGTAACCTTTTCCTTTTTTCGTAATAACATGAACAAGCACTGGGCCTTTTGTTTTCTTTGCATATTGCAACGTTTCGAATAACTTTTCATAATCATGTCCATCGACTGGACCTAAATATGTAAAGCCTAACTCTTCGAAAAAGACACCAGATACTAGTAAATATTTAAGACTATCTTTTATTTTCTCTGCTGTCGCAGCAACTTTCCCACCGACAGCTGGAATTTTCTTCAAAATATACTCTAGCTCATCTTTTACCCAATGGTATTTTCCTGCGGTACGTAGACGTCCAAGCACATTATGAAGCGCACCAACGTTTGGCGCAATTGACATTTCATTATCATTCAAAATAACAATCATGTCTGTTTTTTCATGTCCAATATGGTTCAATGCCTCTAAAGCCATTCCGCCCGTTAAAGCGCCATCACCAATGATTGGTATAACATATTCTTTCGTTTTCTTTAAATCACGTGCTAGAGCCATTCCCATTGCAGCAGATAATGATGTCGAGCTATGGCCAGTTTCCCATACATCGTGCTCACTCTCACAACGTTTTGGGAAACCACATAGACCTTGATATTGCCTTAATGTGCCGAATTCTTTTGCACGTCCAGTTAAAATTTTATGTACATAGGATTGATGTCCTACATCCCATAAAAATTTATCTTTCGGACTATCAAATAATTTATGCAGAGCAATTGTGAGTTCTACTACACCTAAATTAGGCGCAATATGTCCACCTGTTTGAGAGAGCTCTTCAATTAAAAACTTACGAATATCCTCACTCAATCCCTCTAGTTCACTGATAGACATCTCTTTCAAAAAACTAGGGTTTTGAATTTGCGTTAGATCCACATGGATCACTCACTTTCATTTCATAATCTGTCAACATGTCAAATATTATAAAAAACATTTACACAAAACAAGAAATTCTCTTTTTTTATTTTTCACCTTGTCCTGCTATTAACCAGTCTATTGCGCCCTAATCTTATTATAAACCATATTTCTTTAGGCGATGAAAAAAATAGCCGCTAACACGAAGTGATAACGGCAATGTAATCTACATATATTTTTGCCAATAACAAGAAAAGAAAAACCTTTTCCTACATTTATATCATAAAATGATGAATGACTCAACAAATGAAAACGCTGTTATATTAGTTATTACGTTTTGCAATCAAATCGCAAATAGATAGTAAATATTCATCTTGTAATTGCAAGGAACTAATAGCATCTTTTGCTTTTGCAATCGTTTCTTCTAAAATATCCTTTGCTCTATCTACAGTAAATAACGTCGTATATGTGCTCTTTTCGTTGGAAACATCACTACCAATCGGTTTTCCAATCTCTTCTTCAGTTCCTTCCACATCTAAAATATCATCTCGAATTTGGAAAGCTAGGCCGATATATTTTGCAAACTCAAGTAATTTTTCTTCCTGTTCTTCTGTGGCATTAGAAAGTATCGACCCTGCAAGTACAGCGAATTCAAGTAGTTTCCCAGTCTTATGCTTATGAATATACTCTAGCTCATCGATCGTAAGCTGTTTCCCTTCCGCTTCCATATCTGCTACTTGTCCGCCAACCATTCCCTCTGGCCCTGCCGCCTTTGCAAGCTCAAGTACAAGTCTTACTTTTTTCTCAGCAGAGATTTCCTTTTGCTCATATGCCATAATAACTTGAAAAGCATATGTCAACAAACCATCTCCTGCTAAAACTGCCATCGCTTCACCAAATACTTTATGATTTGTGGGCTTCCCTCTTCTTAAATCATCATCATCCATACAAGGTAAATCATCATGAACTAACGAGTATGTATGTATCATTTCAAGAGCACAAGCAGCACCTACACCAAGATTTTTTTCTTTACCAAACGCTTGTAATGTTGCAAATAAAAGTAACGGGCGGAGACGCTTTCCACCCGCTTCCAAAGAATATGCCATCGCTTCACGAAGTACATTTGGACATTGTAATTCATTTGCATAGCTTACAAGCTTCTCTTCTACGAAAGTTTTACTTTCTTTCAAAAAAGTATCAAAAGCAATTGTCACTATGCTTCATCTCCTAAAGCAGTAAACGGTTCAAGCTCTCCATCTTCCCCAAGAATAACTGCCATTTGTTCTTGTACGTTCTTCAACTTCTCATCACAAAGCTTAGATAATTCCATACCCTCTTTAAAATAAGAAATTGCTTCTTCTAAAGGTACGTCACCTTGCTCTAATTTAGAAACGAGGTGCTCAAGTTGCGAAATTGCCTCTTCAAAGCTTAATTTATTTTCCATTATTCAATTCACGCTCCTCTATTCCTGATACGCTACAATCTAATATTCCATCTTGTAATTGAACTGAAACAGCATCTCCAAGGCTAACATCTTTCACACTTTTTAACACTTGCTTCTCTTCATCATATACAAGCCCGTACCCTCTCATCATTACTTTAAGCGGACTTAGCGCTTCAAGCTTTTGAGCAGCTCTTACAAAGGCAAATTCTTTCGTTTGGAGTAACGTTTGCATTTCACGTTGCAATTGCTTTTGCAATGTTTCAACTGCTACCTTTGTTTGCATAATTTTTTGAGATGGGTGGTGCTTCTCTAAATAAAATGAAAGCTGTTTTAACTGATTTACCTTTTTATCAATATAGCGCTCTTTCGCTAACACAAGCTGTTCTAACGCTCTATCCAATTGCTCTTCTTTTTGCTCATATACTTGTCTTGGATAACGGAACGCATAAGATTTTTGCAATACTTGTAGTTTTTCTTCTTTTTTATGTACTAACTCTCTCATTGCTCTTTGCAACCTTAGAGTTCTTTGTAATACCTTTTCTTGTAACTCGATAATATTAGGCGCTGCCAGCTCAGCCGCTGCAGTTGGTGTTGGTGCTCTTAAATCGGCAACAAAATCCGCAATTGTAAAGTCTGTTTCATGGCCTACTGCTGAAATAATAGGAATCTCACTCTTGAAAATAGCTCTTGCAACCATTTCTTCGTTAAACGCCCACAATTCCTCAATAGAACCTCCACCGCGCCCAACGATTAGGACATCTATCCCTTCCATTTCATTCGCTGTACGGATCGCTTGTACAATTGAGGGAGCTGCTGACTCCCCCTGTACAAGTACTGGAAACACAATAACATTTCCAATTGGATAACGACGTTTAATCGTTGTTATAATATCACGAATCGCTGCTCCTGTTGGTGACGTAATCACACCTATTGTTTTCGCATAAGGAGGGATTGTTTTTTTATAAACTTGAGAAAACAATCCTTCTTCCTCTAAACGAACCTTTAATTGTTCGTAAGCTAAATGCAGGTTTCCGACTCCGTCAGGCTGCATGTCTTGAATATAAATTTGATAAGAACCACTCGCCTCGTAAACAGAAATTTTCCCTTTCACGAGTACCTTCATCCCATTTTCAGGTCTGAATTTAATATTACGATTATGACCCGCAAACATAACCGCTGCGATTCTTGCATTTTCATCTTTCAATGTAAAATACATGTGGCCACGGCTATGATTTTTAAAGTTGGAAATTTCACCTTTTAACCAAACAGACTGTAAATGCGGATCATATTCTATTTTTGTTTTTATATAGCGTGTTAACGCTGTAACGGTTAAATATTGTTTCTCCATTTCTCTCTCCTCATAGCCGACTCAAATTATTTACAAACGACACCTGCACGCTTAGCCGATTCAACAGTATTATGAAGAAGCATTGTGATCGTCATTGGACCAACACCTTTTGGCACAGGTGTAATGTAACCTGCAACATCTAACACGTTGTCAAAGTCAACATCACCACAAAGTTTTCCTGTTTCTAAACGGTTTACACCAACGTCGATTACAACTGCTCCTTCTTTCATATAATCAGCTGTTACCATTTTAGGTCGTCCTACTGCTACGATTAAAATATCAGCTAATTTCGTTAACTCTTTCATATTTTGCGTCTTAGAATGACAGTATGTGACAGTTGCATTTTCATTTAAGAACAATTGTCCCACTGGCTTGCCGACAATATTACTTCTTCCAATTACTACAACATGTTTTCCTGAGATATCAAGATTTGTTTCTTTTACTAACTCTACAATACCATGCGGTGTACATGGAAGGAATGTATCTTGTCCCGTCATCATACGTCCTACGCTGATTGGGTGAAATCCATCTACATCTTTTTCTGGTGAAATTCTTTCAATGATAGCTTTTTCTTCAATATGTTTTGGTAAAGGTAATTGCACTAATATGCCATTAATGCGGTCATCGCCATTTAAGCGATCGATTTCAGCAAGCAAACGCTCCTCTGTAATTGTTTCAGGAAATTCAATTAGCTCTGAATAGATTCCTACCTGTTCACAGCCCTTTTCTTTTCCTTTTACATAAGAACGAGATGCTGGATCTTCTCCAACTAAAATAACTGCTAATCCTGGTACAATCCCTTGCTCTTTCAACTTCACAACTTCTTCTGTTAATTGTGCTCGTTTTTTCTCCGCAACTTCATTTCCTTTGATGATTACTGCTACCATTTTAAGATTCCCCCTTAAAGAAATTACAGTGTATCTTTTATATTAGATAAAACGCCGTTAATAAAACGACGAGATTCCTCATCCCCAAATGTTTTAGCAATTTCAATTGCCTCGTTAATTGTTACGTTGTGTGGAATTTCTTCCATGTATTTCATTTCATACACAGCTACACGTAAAATACTGCGATCAACAATACTAATACGCTCAAGCTTCCACTTTTTTAAATTTTGACGAATCGCTTCATCAATTACTTCTTTATTTTCTACAAAACCTACAACAAGTGATTCTAGAAACTCATTTGTTTCTTCACCTTCATCTAGCGTGTTTTCCACTGCTACTTTCGGTTCTAATTCACCTGTAATATCCATTTGATATAATGCTTGCATAGCTCTTTCTCTAGCCGTCCTACGTTTCATTGTAACTCTCCTTTATGCTTCAAGTCTTTCCTTATACTTTGTTATATTATTATAATTTATAAGCCGTCAATTCACTTACTCTTACAGTTTTCATTGATTTTCCAACCTTATAATACAATGATAATAACACAATTTATCGTTTCACACACGGGTTACAAGGCTGAAAAATAATAAAAAGATTAACTTCAAGTTCCATATCTTATCACAATGTACGTTTTTTGGTAAAACGAAACATTTTCTTTTTTATTTCTCATTTTTTGAAATAGTATAATAATTAGAGGGTTGTAATTTGTGAAGAAATGAAACGATAAAAAAGATGCCTATGTTACTAGGCACCTTTTTCATTCTTACACTGGTTCGATTTCTGTTTTTTGTGTTTCGAATGTTACGCCAACGATGTGAACATTCACTTCTTTTGGCTCAAGCCCTGTCATTGTAAAGAGTGCTTGGCGAATGTTGTCTTGAATCTTTTGTGCAACAACTGGAATTGCTACGCCAAAATACATTACAACATAAAGGTCAACGATAATATCTTCGTTTGCTAATTCAACCTTTACACCTTTACCATGATTTTTCTTACCTAACTTCTCAACAACATCTGTAGCAAAATTACCACGCATTGCCGCTACGCCTTCTACCTCAGCAGCTGCAATACCTGCGATTACTTCAATTACTTCTGGTGCAATTTCTACTTTACCAAGAGTTGTATCTTGACCCATATCTAACATATGTTCAGCCATGAAAAAAACCTCCTTTAATGTATCACTGCGTCACAAGTTCATGCTCTTCCAAAAATTTCGTATTAAACTCACCTTTTACAAAATCAGGATGATCTAACAATTGCAAATGGAACGGGATTGTTGTATGTACGCCTTCAACGACAAACTCACTGAGTGCACGCTTCATTTTTGCAATTGCCTCTTCACGTGTTTTTCCGTGAACAATTAATTTAGCAACCATCGAATCATAGAAAGGTGGGATTGAATATCCCGGATATACAGCTGAATCGACGCGAATACCAAATCCGCCTGGTGGCAAGTACATTTCTACTTTACCTGGAGATGGCATAAATTTTTTGGCAGGGTTTTCCGCATTAATTCGGCATTCAATTGCCCAACCATTAAATTGTACTTCTTCTTGCTGTAACGATAACTTTTCTCCAGAAGCAACAAGAATTTGTTCTTTAATTAAGTCTACCCCTGTTACCATTTCAGTAACTGGATGCTCAACTTGGATTCTCGTATTCATCTCCATGAAATAAAAGCTTTTCGTTTTATATTCATAAATAAACTCAACCGTACCAGCACCTGTATAATCAACCGCTACCGCCGCTTTAACTGCCGCCTCACCCATCTGCTTACGCACATTTTCATCAAGTGCTGGTGATGGACTTTCTTCTAGTAGTTTTTGCAAGCGGCGCTGAATCGTACAATCACGCTCTCCTAAATGAATGGCATTTCCGTGTGTATCTGCCATTATTTGAATCTCAACATGGCGGAAATCTTCAACGTACTTTTCTAAGTATACACCAGGGTTCCCAAAAGCGGTACTAGCTTCTTGCTGTGTAATTTGAATTCCTTTTACAAGCTCTTCTTCATGGCGCGCAACACGAATACCTTTTCCGCCGCCACCTGCAGTCGCTTTAATAATAACAGGATATCCAATTTGATTCGCAAGTTCGATCGCTTCTTCGGTATTTTTAATAATTCCTTGTGAACCTGGTACAATCGGAACCCCTGCTTCTTTCATTGTATCACGAGCAACGTCTTTTGTGCCCATCTTTGAAATAGCTTCTGGACTTGGACCGATAAAAATTAAGTTACACTCACGGCATAACTCTGCAAAATCTGCATTCTCTGCTAAAAATCCGTATCCTGGATGAATTGCATCGCAGCCTGTTAACTTCGCAACACTAATAATGTTCGTCAAATTTAAATAGCTTTCTTTCGAAATCGTTGGTCCTACACAATACGCCTCATCAGCAATTTGTACGTGAAGTGACTCTTTATCTGCTTCTGAATAAATTGCGACTGTTTCAATATCCATTTCTTTACAAGCACGAATAATTCGTACAGCAATTTCCCCACGATTGGCTATTAATACTTTTTTTATCATCACAAAGACTCCCTTATTACGCTTTTACAAGAAATAGCGGTTGTCCATACTCAACAAGCTGTCCGTTATTAACAAGAATCTCAACAATTTCTCCATCTACATCTGCATCGATTTCGTTAAATAACTTCATAGCCTCGACAATACATACGATAGAATCTTTCGATACTCTATCCCCAACACTTACATATGGAGGCGTATCAGGAGAAGAAGAAGAATAGAATGTACCTACCATTGGTGATGTAATTTTATGTAGGTTTTCATTCTGAACAGCTTTTTTCTCTTCTTGTTTTGGCACTTCCACTTGTGCTGCCGCTACTGTTGTTTCAACTTCAACAGGTGCTACTGGTTGCACGGCTTGTTTTGCTACAGGTGCTTGCACCGCAACAACTTCATTACCACGCTTTTTCATTTTGATTGTCGTACCATCTTTTTTGTATTCAAATTCATCAATATTAGAGCTATCAATTAATTTAATTAATTCACGAACTTCTTGAATTTTAAACATGTAAAATCCACTCCCATACTCTTGTTTGTCCCGTTTTTACAGATTTCTCGTCACTAAAAACTAGATTGACTGTAAAAATACGATGTACTCTATTAGAAAATGCATTTCATTTACTAATAGAAATAGTTACTATTTCCATCTTACGATAAATTTTTTAAACATTCCAATTTATATTTCTTTATAATAAATCGAAATTCCTGTAAAAATGTTATCCCATTAAAAACTTAATACCTAGTAATAATACCAAGTTTCACATGAAATTGGCAAGACCACTTCCTAAAAAACATCCACTACTTATTCAAAACTGTACACAGTAAACACCCCATTCCCGCTCTACCCTTCGCCACATCTATAGTCAATAACGTATTTTTACCAAATATTATTTTTTTGTTTACACGTCGTTCATCATTCCTTCATATAAGAATAGTATGTTCAAAGTGTAGAAAATATATCGTATCGAGGTGTGGACATATGATATGGCTCATTCTCTTCTTACCTGCCGTAATAGTCTGGGCATTCGTTCTCTTCATCCACGTCAAATCCGGAAAAAGTAATCATCACTACCATGAACCGCTAATCTTTTACTCACAACGTATTTCTCCGTTCCGAGTTGAACATAGTAAAAACAAAGACGAAACAGAAAAAAGCTATCGAAAATGATAGCTTTTTTCTATTATTATTTTTATCTAACTATTTTCAAACAATCCGATTACTAAAAACGAATAATCCGCGGAGGAATTCCCCGCGGATTATTCGTTTTATTTTGTTGGTGGATCAAATTTTACACCTACATCTTTTGATCCGCCTTCACTTCTTACAAGTTGTATAATTTTATTCGCTTCTTTTTGTGAATGTTTTGCTGCTTTTACAGTTACTTTAATGTCAGTTCCATCGGCTCTTACAAGGGCATCTTTATATCCACCTTGAGATTTAATTACTGTCTCAAGTAATTCTTGCTTCGTTTCCATTGTAGTGATTGCATCAAAATTTTCTTTCGCTTTATTCTTTTCTGTTGCTGAAGCTTTTGTTGAACTCATCACTTCTTGTAATTTTGCTTTTTGTTCACTTCGCTGATCTTCCATTTGCATACGTAATGCTGTGAAATTTTCATCACTTGATTGAACTGTTACGTTAGCTTCTTTTTTGCTTGTTTCTTTTGTAGCACTCTCTTTTTTATCTGTTTCTTTGTTTGTTTCTTTATTTGATGTTTCCTTGTTTGTATTTTCTTTTTTAGGCGTTTCTTTAGGTGCTTCGTTTGTTACTGCTTTATCAGTACCTTGTTTTTCTTGTCCAATCTTTTCACCTGTTGCCGGCGATGCTGTATTCATTTTGTCTGGAGTTGTTACGTAATACACAGATAATACAACAACTAAACTTAACATCGTTAATAGCCAAACCGTTTGTTTTTTTAACACTTTATTTCCTCCCTATCAATTTTTCGGTGAAACTGAAACGCGATGGGCTGGTACATCTAGTAGCCGTATGACAGCTTCTTTTACCATCGCTTTAACTTGTATATTATCCACTCCCTTTGCTACGACAAGAACACCTCGCACTTTCGGTTTCTCTGTTCGTAAAACAACGGGAGTTTCTTTATCCCCTTCACGTATAATGACTGTCTTTTCATCAAGAGACTCATCTTCTACTTCCCTCTTGCCACCTGTTTTATCTGTTTCACCTGTTGTTTGTGAACGTTTCACTGTATTTTTTTCTAATATTTTTTCCTCTGATGAGTCTAAATTTACATTAATCGTTACATCTTTTACTCCTGCTATTTCTTCTAAGGCTGCTTTTAATTCTTGTTCATACGCTTTTTCATATTTTTCTACATTTGACATATTATCATTATTTTTTTGTCCAAAAGTTGGTACGTCTTTTTCTTGGTTTTGAGTTTTTTGTTCTTTAAATACAGGTACTTCTTCTTTTTTACTTGAAAAGAAACTACTAGAAAACATAAGCAACATTCCAAGTATGAGTAGGACAAGTAAGAACTTAGGTGTTACCTTTTTTCCCTTCTCATTACTTTCTTTTTCATCTCCATTCAATAAGTTTCGAAAAAATGAGAACTTCGAATTTTTATCTTTATTGTCCATTTACTCTACCTGTCCTCCCTTCCATTTGAACTTGGATTTGTTTATTCTCTAGTTGCCACCTGCTTGAAAAGAAGTCTTTCATTTCTCCATTCGTTTCCTCTACTTTTTTCGGTGGTTCTTTCGTATTAATTTCAACTGGTTTTACTGTTTCGATTGCATCATTTTTACTACGTTCTTTTTCTTTCAACGTCACAACAACAGATTGAATATCTTTCGCTGACTTTACTTCCGCTGTGCTTTCCGCTGCGACTATTTGTATTTCAGAGACTGACATACCATACTGTTTCTCAAACTCTTTTCCTACTTCTTTTTTCATTTTGGTAGCCATCTCTTCTAAACTATATGCACGTGTTAGAGCTTGTATTTCTTTTTTCTTCGAATCTATTGAATTTTTTACAGATCCTTCTGCTACGTACTTCTCTTCATTAAAATTTGCGATTACTTCATTTACATCTGTTTGCAATAGTTTAAATAGAGGCGTTAAAATTAAAACAACTAATAATAGACTTACAACGAATTTAACGTACTTTTGCAAATTGGAATTTGGAAGAATAAGATGAAGCATTGTCGCTAAGAGTAAAAAAACGATAATATTTCTAATCCACTCTGTAACAAATTGCATACCCTTCACCTCCTACCGCATCATAAGTGTAATGTTCCCCGCAGCAATAATAATTGTGATACTTAAAAAGAACATAAACGATACGATAGCTAAGCAAGCAAATACATAAATGATGCTCCGTCCAATGATATCTAAACATTGAATAATTGCTCCGCCGCCAACTGGTTGCAATACTGCTGCTGCGAACTTATAAATAAATGCAATGCAAAAAATTTGAATCGCTGGAAAAGCGACAATTAAACATAGAATGACGAGTCCGATAATTCCGACTGTGTTTTTTAATAATCCCGACGCACTAATAACTGTATCCGCCGCCTCTGTAAACATTCTTCCTACTACGGGAATAAAGTTTCCTGTTACAAATTTAGCTGTTTTCACAGCGATTCCATCCGCAACAGCTGTCGCTGTTCCTTGTACAGATAATACGCCTAAAAAAATCGTTAAAAAGATACCGATAATCCCGACGCTAACGTTTTGCAGAAGCTTGGACAATTTCGTAACTTTATATTGATCACTCATCGTACTTACAATACTTAATATCGTTGCAAGTAATAAAAGTGGTAGAACGATATAATTCATCAAAAGCCCACTCGTATTCATTAAGAAGATGATAATCGGATGAAAAAACGATACGGATACAACACCACCACCTGTCGCTATGAGTGCAAGCAAGATAGGCAATAACGCTAATATGAAATCTACCATTGTTTGTATCGTTTCTCTTGCATATGTCATAACGACATAAAAGCTATTTAAAGCGAAAATAATTAGTACCATATATACAACTGCATCGGCTATTTTGCTTACGCTACTCTTTGAAAATGCAGATTGCAGTGATTGCAACAATGCACTAAAAATTGTGAGCATAATGAGCGTTCCGAGTAGTTTCCCATTTGCAACAAGTTCGTGAAATAAGTACTTTAATAAACCTAGCATCCACTCTTTTATAGAGATTTCTTTTTCTCCCTTTACAAACTCCATAAAGCTACCTTTTTGACTCTCTGGTAAGTAACCTCCATATTTTGTAACAAGCCCGTCCCAAAATTGCTTCACATCTTCAATTCCGAGCTTATCCAATTGTTGATCAACGACGTTTGTTTCTACAGGAGAAGCTTGTACAACAACCGGTAAAGAAAAGAAAAGGAAGCAAGCAAATAGCAGCTTAGCTCCAAACCCCCTCAACATTCACTCCCCCTTATCCCGTCGGTAAAAATCCGAGAATAGTTTCAATTACAACCGTCAAAATAGGGATCGCCATAACGAGAATTAAAATCTTTCCAGCTAATTCAATTTTCGAAGCGATTGCCCCCTGCCCTGCATCCTTTGTAATTTGCGCTCCAAACTCAGCGATATAAGCAATCCCAATAATTTTCAGTAACGTTTCTACATATACGTTGCTAACTTTCGCTTCACTCGCTACTCTCTCAATCATTTGTAAAATAGCGTGAATTTGATCGATTAAAAGAAGAAACATTACGCTACCTACGAACACAATAAATAATGACGTAATGCTAGATTTATGCTGATTCAATACAGCCGCTAAAAACGTAGCAACGAGGCCTAATCCGACAATTTGTATAATCTCGATTCGAACCGCCCCCTTTACTGGAAGAGAAAGACACTTTTAATCTTGTCGAATAGTGTATTAATTAAAAATGCGACATGAAATAAAATAACGACAAAACCGACGAGGATAACCCAATTTGCAATATCCTCACGCTTTAATTCTTTTAGTACAGTATGAATGAAAGCTAAAACAATGCCGATTCCGGCGATTTGAAATATTAATCCAACATCAATGGACATCGCCTTTCTCCCCCCTATAGCAGTAAAATTACGATAAGTAGCCCCGCTAGTACTCCTAAGCTCTTAATCATCTTTTCATATTGCAGCTGTAATGCTTTCGCTTCTTCTTCCTCTCTCTCTAAATGTGTAATACATAACCGAATATGTTTTTGTTGTGATTCACGATCATGTTGTCCGAGCGTTTCACCAAATTGCTGCAAAATCTCATACTCGGTTTGTTGAAATGCTGTTAGCTTCCAATTTTCTTTCAAGCTATCTATCCAAGCTTCTCTTACTGTTTGTTCTCCGCTTTCTAGCCTGCTAGCGAAACTTTGAAATATCCAATTTAACGGCTTCGGCATTTGTTTTACTAATCGCTCAGCGGCTTCAGACAAAGGTGTATGCCCGTACATAATTTCTGCCTCTAGTGATTGAAGTGCCGCTTTTAATAATCTAAGTTGCCTTGGCCTCTCACTATATCTTTTAGCGTATGAAAACCCGAAGAAGGTGCTGACCGCAACGATTAACACTGCACCAAATATTTTCACCATACGCCCTCAGCCTTTCTATGAGATAATACCGATTTCCCATTCTTATCTTTCACTTGCATAACTGTTCCTGGCCCTCTTGCTTTTGACAATTCCACAAACCTATCAAAAATGCCGAGCTCTAGCACTGCCTTTAGTGATGGGCGTTTCACAACATCATCATAAGAAAAGCCATGTGCGCTTATAAAAAGCTGAACCCCTGCATGTACTGCCTCCATAATTGCTTCACTATCTTCTTTACGACCAATTTCATCCACAATTAATATATCTGGGCTCATAGAACGAATCATCATCATCATTCCTTCAGCTTTTGGACATGCGTCTAACACATCTACTCGTGTGCCAAAATCATATTGCGGAATTCCTTTCACGCAGCCAGCAATTTCTGACCGTTCATCAACGATCCCTACTTTACACGAAGGTATTTTCGAAGCACTTACACCTTGACTCATGCAACGTGCTACATCTCTTAAAAGTGTTGTTTTCCCCGTTTGCGGCGGGCCAATTACCATCGTGTTTAACCATCGTGATTCATACAAATAGGGCAAAAGCGGTTCAGCAATTCCTATTTTTTGGCGAGCAATACGAATATTAAAGGAAGAGACATCTCGGATCATTTTCACTGCGCTTTTTTCTGTAATGACTTTCCCTGCTAAGCCGATTCTGTGACCTCCTCGGAGTGTCACATACCCACGCTTTAATTCCTCTTCCATCGTATAAATTGAGAATTGACTTAATTTATTCAATAAGTAAATAGCATCCTCTGCTGTAACGATATAGTCATAAAAAAACACTTCACCATGAGCAATACACTCTAGCGGTCTTCCAATTCGAACACGGATTTCCTCTAGAGCATCGTACTGCTTACAACTTTCCACTAACTGCTTCATCGTTTTCGGTAAAACTTCTAATACTTCTTTCATCAGCTTCTCCCCACTATACCTGGCTTACTTATTTCAACAACGCGATAAAAATGCAGCCAATTCCAAGCGCTAGAAAAAAGAGTTTCAAAAAAGAAATCTCACTTGCCACACTCGCTATACCTATTGTCATTGTTAAAATTAATACGGTCGGTCCAACAAACGCCAACATACCATTTATAAACAATGCTTTCTTCGCATCATTCACATAAAGCATGAGCAAAGCGGCGAATATTTCCGCGCTACCTGAAAACAACCGAAGTAACCCCATTACAAGCACGGACGTTTCCATTGCCGCTAGCCACTGTTTCATTCTCCCACCTTCTCCCATAACGGTTACTAGTGCTGCACTCCAAAAAGAATATATTTGTACAACCATATGCAGAGGTTGTCTATTTCAGAAGTAAAAACATAATTTTTCTCTATCGTCTTTATCTAGTCTGAATATTCTTATTTTTTATGGTATATTATGGTATATTTAATTTAAAAGGGGTATAGACGATGCAACACGTTACCTTAGTACCACTCGACTTACGCTATGCAAATGTGATTTTTAAGCTATCCAGTGATTCACATGTAAAAAACGCTTTAGGAATAAAGGTAGAAAAAATCGAAGATACGAAAGCATTCCTTCTTTTCGCAATAGAAGAAGAGCGCCAAAAGAGGTCTTTATCGAGAATGATTGTAAATGAAGAAAACGAAATAATCGGTCTCACCGCACTTAAACATATTAATTACGAGAAGAAACAATCTCACATTGGCAGCTGGCTCGGCTATCCATACTGGGGAAAAGGATATAATGAGGCTGCAAAAAAAGAAATTTTTAAGATTGCTTTTTTAGACTTACAACTTTCCTATGTATTTGCTGGTGCTAAAACGAATAATATTCGCTCTTTAAAAGCACAAGAAAAACTACCTTATATTTCATTGCATGTGGAAAACAAATTTCCAGACGAACACGCTGCACTAGAGAAAGAAGTAAGGTCACCTTGCTCTCTGCACGTCGTGTCACGTGAAAAATTTTTAAAATGGTTGGAATTACAGAATGAGGAGGGGAAAATATGAAGGTATTAAAAATTAGTTTAACAGTTGTAGTAGAATTAGCTCTTATTTATCTTTTTTCATTACTGGTCGGCTGGTCATTTATGGAGGCCTTTTTCCTTGGTAGTTTAGCGATATTCGGGGCAATTTGGCTCGTTGCTTTAAATATAAGCCAAAATAACAACATTGATCACACTATATATAAAACAGGTACAGTAAAACCTTTTCAAATGACATGGGGTCCTTACACAACAGGTGCTGCTAGTCTTACAGCTTTCAGTTTTATAATAACTACTATTTATTATTTGCCCTATTTTCTATAAAAAAGCACTCGTGATAATCACGAGTGCTTTTCTACTATGCACGAGAAACGTATTTACCTTCACCAGTGTTGATGATAAGTGTTTCACCTTCGTTAATGAAGATTGGTACTTGTACAACAAGGCCAGTTTCTAATGTAGCTGGTTTTGTTACGTTAGAAGCAGTATCACCTTTAATACCTGGCTCTGTTTCTGTAACTTGTAATTCAACTGTGTTTGGAAGTTCAACACCAAGTACTTCGCCTTGGTAAGTCATAATAGATACTTCCATGTTTTCTTTTAGGAATTTAAGCTCGCGCTCGATTTGTTTTTCACCAAGTTCGATTTGCTCATAAGTTCCGTTATCCATAAATACGTGAGACTCACCGCTTGCGTATAAGTATTGCATACGACGGTTTTCGATGTGTGCTTTTTCTACTTTCTCACCAGCACGGAATGTTTTCTCTTGAACAGAACCTGTGCGAAGGTTACGTAGTTTAGAACGAACGAATGCAGCACCTTTACCTGGCTTTACGTGTTGGAAATCAAGTACTTGCCAAAGGCCATTATCCACTGCAATTGTTAAACCTGTACGAAAATCGTTTACTGAAATCATGTAAAAAAATCCTCCTGTGTATTACAAAATAATAAGTTCTTTTGGTGATTTCGTAATTACTTCATTACCTTCACTTGTCACAATGATATCATCTTCAATACGTACGCCGCCAATACCTGGAATATAAATACCTGGCTCTACTGTTACAGCCATACCTGGTTCAAGTACTGTATCAGAACGGAATGCTAAACCTGGTGCTTCATGGATTTCAAGACCGATTCCATGACCAGTAGAATGTCCGAAGTATTCACCGTATCCTTTTTCCGTTATGTAATCACGCGTTAACGCATCCGCTTCACGGCCAGTTAAACCAGCTTTAATACCGTTCACACCACGTAATTGTGCTTCTAAAACGATATTATAAATTTCTTTCAATTTATCAGATGGTTCACCAACTGCAATCGTACGAGTAATATCAGAGCAATATCCTTTGTAATAAGCGCCGAAGTCTAATGTAACGAAATCTCCTGTTTCTATCACTTTTTCAGATGCCACGCCGTGCGGTAATGCCGAACGAAGACCTGAAGCAACGATAATATCAAACGAAGAAGATGTTGCTCCTTGTTTTCTCATGAAAAATTCAAGTTCATTTGACACTTCAATTTCAGATACTCCCGGGCGAATGAATGATAGAATATGTTCAAAGGCAGCATCTGCAATCTGTGCAGCTTCCTTTAATATCTTAATCTCTGAATCAGTCTTTATCAAGCGTAACTTTTCTACAAGCCCAGAAGTTGGGATAAATTCAGCATCGATCGCTTCTTTATGAGCTGAATAAGAACTATATGTAAGAGTATCTTGCTCAAAGCCAAGCTTTTGAATTCCTAATTCTTTCACTTGCTTTGCAACTTCATCGATAATTAATCCCGCATGCTGTACAATCTCGTATCCAACCGCTTGTTTACTAGCCTGCTCTACGTAACGGAAATCTGTAATAAATCGAGCATGTTTTTTCGAAATGAGTACAACACCAGCTGTTCCTGTGAAGTTAGCCATATATCTGCGACTATGTTCATTTGTTAACAAAATACCGTCAATACCAGCCTCATCAAATGCACTTCTTAATCTTTCGATTTTCTCCATTACTTTATGCCTCCCTCAATTTCTCCATTAATGCAAATAACGCTAACTTATAGCCATAAAAACCAAATCCAACAATTTGTCCCGCACAAACAGCTGCCGTCACAGATTCGTGACGGAACGACTCACGCTGGTGAATGTTAGAAATATGTACTTCAATAACAGGAATCGAAATGCTCGCAATTGCATCTCGAATCGCATAGCTATAATGCGTAAATGCTCCAGGATTTAAAATGATCCCTTCATATATATCTTCCGCCTCATGAATACGATCGATAATCGCACCTTCATGATTCGATTGGAAACATTCTAACTCCACTCCCATTGTTTCTGCTTCTTGCTTCATATCTGCTTCAAGTGTCGCTAGCGTGCCCTTTCCATATACATTTACCTCTCTGACACCGAGGCGATTTAGGTTAGGACCGTTTACGAGGAGTACCTTTTTCATATGCTTAAAACTCCTTAATATTAAATGTCTATACAACATTTTAACATAGGAGTTACTTGTTTGAATAGTTTGTCTTCTCTTCCCCTTCTCGCCCAGCTTTATTTGTATTTACTGCATAGGAAACAGAGTATGCTATAAACACACCATACAATATAAAAATGCATATCGTCGTCACAATTGTTTCTTTCGGTAAATGGAGTGCACTTTTAATAGCAGGCGCTATTAACCCCATTCCGAAAAATAGTAACGCCCACCAAAATAGACCATAAATCATCCCTGGAAGAACTCCTTCAAACTTTGCCAAAAACGCTTTATATAAAAAGGCAATTAAAATCGAGAGTAGTGCCATACAAACAATTCCTGACACATTGCCCCATACCCCTTCTTTCCAGCTTCCAAAGGCAAATGGTAATAATAAATAGTTCGGTCCCGCTTCCGTAAATGAAAATATATGAAGGAAATACCATATCCCTCCCCAAAAGAGTCCACCAAATAAACCAATTTGTACAAAATTCCTTGTTCCTAATTGTTCTTGACTCACATCGACACCTCCGCTCAATAGTATGCCCGAAACTATTTTGAACCATGTTTAAATACTGCGAAATTTGTCTATAAAAAGAATAAGAAATGTCCGACTCTCGTAACATTTTTCCTTGTCATATACTTGTATTTGTCGATAAAATAAAGGAAACTCGGTGATTGTCTTATTTCAAAATGACAGAACCCAGTATGACAATTGCCTCTTTTTCTACATAAGAGAGAAACAAATACAGGTTGGTGTTAACATGGCAGAAGAGTCAAAACAAATATATGGCGGGCAAGCAGTCATAGAAGGAGTTATGTTTGGCGGTAGAGAATATACTGTTACAGCGGTTCGTCGTAAAGATAAATCGATTGAATTTTATCGATTACCACGCGTTCGTAATAAAGCATTATCTATCCTAAAAAAAATTCCATTTTTACGAGGGATTGCCGCTATTGTGGATGCAAGCGCGAACGGGGCAAAACATTTAAACTTTGCTTCAGAACGATTTGATGTTCACCCAGAAGAAGACGAACAAATTGCAAATAAAAAAGAAGAACAATCGAAGTTAACGATGGTATTAGGAGTTGCAGCAGTTGGCGTTTTATCTTTCATATTCGGTAAAGTCATTTTCACAGCAGTTCCTGCATTACTAGCTGAATTAACGAGACCGATTTTCCCATCTCATACAGGGCAAATCATTGTCGAAAGTGTCATTAAGCTCATGTTATTATTGAGCTATATATACTTTATTTCTTTAACGCCACTCATTAAGCGGGTATTTCAGTACCATGGTGCGGAGCATAAAGTAATTAATGCCTATGAGAATAATCTTTCATTGACTGTAGAAAATGTTCAAAAACAAACTCGCCTTCATTATCGTTGTGGCAGTAGCTTCATTATATTTACAGTCATTATTGGAATGTTTGTTTATTTCCTTGTCCCTACAGATCCACTTTGGGCCAGAGTGGTAAACCGAATTTTATTAATTCCAGTCGTGCTCGGCATTTCTTTTGAAGTGTTACAATTTACGAATCGATTACGCGATATTCCAGTATTACGCATACTTGGATATCCCGGATTATGGCTACAACTATTAACAACGAAAGAACCAACCGATGATCAAGTGGAAGTAGCCATTGCATCGTTTGAAGAATTATTACGTTTAGAAAACAAACAATAATTATTTAAAAATGGTGTTCAACTCCTTTCCTCATCGTTAATATACTAATTTTAATATATGTTTTTAGGAGGTGTTCCTTATGAACGGTCGTTCGTTTACTTTCGCTATATTTGTGCTTATTATCGGATTAGCAATATTCGGCCTTGTTTCATCTGTCATTACAGATCCAATGGGAGTGTTAAGAAATATTGGTATCATGTTGGCTGTCGTTGGTATCTTTTATTTACTCTACAAAATGTTTACAAACTCTAGCGGTTCAGCAAATTCGCAAAGCTCATATAAGCGCGCTGCAAAACAATCGAGCCGCAAGCATGGGAAACAAAATGTAGCACCCCTAAGCAATTCTTTCTTTAAATCAAACGCTTCTAATGACAAAGGGAAAAAAGGGAATCTTTCTTCTTTAAAGCGAAAAAGAAAACAATCTCATTTAACTGTCATTGAAGGTAAAAAAAACAAAAAGAAAGACCGTGCTTCCTTTTAGGAAATACGGTCTTTCTTTATATTTTGCAGTACTTCTTTCAAACTTTTATCTTTCATACTTTCAATTCGAAGATGATGATTTACAAATGGTAAATTACGTGTCACATCATTCGGTACAACAACGCACGTTAATCCCGCTGCAATCGCTGCTTTTAATCCGTTTAACGAGTCTTCAAATACAACCGCTTCAGACGAATCTATCCCTAAATCTTCTATTGCTACTCGGTAAAGTGCTGGATCTGGTTTTACCTTCTCAACATCTTCTCTCGTTTTAATGACTTCAAAATAATCTCGAATTTGTAGTTCTTCCAAAAAAGGAATAACCCATTCTCTAGAGGAACTGGAAGCTAATGCGATTTTTAATCCCATTTCTTTCGCTTCTTCTAAGTATTCTTTTACCCCGTCACGAGCTTCTGGTATTTTCATTTTCTCTTTATGTAAATTTTTCACTTTTTCTTTTAATGCATACTTATCAAACTTCTCTTTTAACTGCTCATTTAAATATTCATACAGTACATCGTCTGTCGTTCCAATACATTTTGCAAATTCCTCTAAAGGTAAATCTCCACCGTACTCACGAACGGCGTCTCTGAAAGAGTGAAACCATATTGTTTCTGTATCCACAATTAATCCATCAAAATCAAAAATAATTGCTTT
Source organism: Bacillus sp. BSL6 (assembly GCF_052928345.1). Classification (NCBI taxonomy): domain Bacteria; kingdom Bacillati; phylum Bacillota; class Bacilli; order Caryophanales; family Bacillaceae; genus Bacillus; species Bacillus sp. BSL6. Next base: position 627,532 of record NZ_JAVGCW010000001.1, on the reverse strand, counting down.
CATAATTCTCCCATCCTTTTCGATTGAAATAAAAAAGGAAACGACGTACGTTCCCCTTAATTACTTTTCTCTTCATTTGCTTTTTGAACGCCACGAAGTGTTTCCACTCGAACCTCATCTTGTTCAAAGTATTGCACTAAATCACCAATGCGATCAATTGCTTCCCAGCTTAAATGATGTTCAATTCCTTCTACATCATTGTAAATCTTACTTTCATCCACACCGATAATACGCATAAATTGCTCTAACAATTCATGACGATATACGAGACGTTCTCCGATTTTTTTACCTTTTGATGTTAATACAAGCCCTCTATATTTTTCATAAATTAGATATTCATCTTTGTCTAATTTTTGCACCATTTTTGTTACAGAGGATGGATGTACACTAAGCGCTTCAGCAATATCAGATACGCGGGCATAACCCTTTTCATCAATCAACAAATAAATTTGTTCAATATAATCTTCCATACTAGGGGTAGGCATCGGTTTCCTCCATCCAATTTCATTTTGCTCATTCCGTACGAAGCAATCAATAAAATGATACACCAGAAAGAATAACGTGACAAGTTGAAAACAAGCCTAAATATATAAAACAAAAAAGAATCTGTATTTGTATACAGACTCCTCTTAAGTAAAGTATTGTATTTCTGCATCAGGAAAAAACTCATATATATAGCCTCTTATCGTTTCTTCCAATACTTCCGCATCATCTTTTTTATATACGTATTTCCCGATGCCGTACCGTCCCCATTTATATTTACGCTTCTCTTCATCCATTTCAAGCTTCGTACTCGGATAACGCTCCTGAATGACCTTTTTTGCTGGTTTTGTAAAGCGATGTTGAATTAATTCAAATGTTAAATTCGGTATGGACAAATCTTTTAGTGCATTGTACAGTCGTTCAAATAATTCACGGTATCCTTCTTCCCATCCTTCATGCATATAAAGTGGCGCAACTATAAAACCAAGTGGATAATCAGCGCCTGCTACTTTACGTGCTGCTTCAATACGCTCTTCAAAGGGTGACGTCCCCGGCTCAAAATTTTTAATTACATACCGTGAATTAATACTAAACCTAAAACGAGTTTTCCCATTATGTTTTGCATCTAACAAATGATCAACGTGCGAATATTTCGTAACGAAACGTAAACGCCCATGCTCACTTTCTCCAATGAATTCAATCGCGCGCTTTAATGCATGTGTTAAATGATCGATCCCAACGATATCTGATGTACAAGCAGCTTCAAACCTTGTGATTTCAGGTGCTCTTTCATCCATATATTGCTGTGCCTTCTCAAATATTTCATCAAGATTCACATACACGCGAACGTAAGGCTTACTCCCAAGTGTCGTTTGCAAGTAACAATAATGACAATGTCCCATACATCCTGTTGCAAGCGGAATTGCATATTCAGCTGACGGTTTTGACGTATCAAACTTTAATGTCTTCCTCACCCCAACGACAAGCGTTGCTTTTGCATTACGATACTTTTGCAAATCATTTTCACCCGGCAAATTTCGAATTTGATTATGGGATGTCGTTTCACGAATCTCTAGTCCCATCTTCGTAAACTTCTCATATAGCTCTTTTCCAAGTGGATATTCAAGTGCCTTCGGTTCAAAGTAAACGAGTTTTGGCATAAATGGTTTCATACGCTTCCCTCCTCTCGTTAGTATGGGAAACGTTTAAAAATTAACACGCATTAAAGTTTTCCACTTCAGTAACTTGCGTTGCAAGTTACTGAATGTTATAATTTGGATAACAGCTACCTTGCACAGCAAGTTACCTGAGTAAAAGGTGGTGAAATCATGCACAGCCAAATGTTAAAAGGTGTACTCGAAGGTTGTATCCTGTACATCATTTCACAAGAAGAAGTGTACGGATATGAACTGAGTACAAAATTAAATAAACACGGATTTACATTCGTAAGCGAAGGAAGCATATATCCGTTATTGTTACGTATGCAAAAAGAAAAATTGATTGAAGGAACATTAAAAGCCTCCTCACTTGGTCCAAAGAGAAAATATTATCACGTAACTGATAAAGGATTAGAACAGCTTGAAGAATTTAAACAAAGCTGGGGAATGGTTTCAACTACGGTGAACAATTTATTACAGGGGGAGTGATGAGGATGAAAGCGAAAGATTTAATCGAACTAAATAATGAAAAGCGTAAATTATTAACTACAGAAAATGAAAACGCCTATAGCGACATGTTAATATACATCCGCTTAGCTAAAGTGCCAGAATACCATGCGGAAGAATTGCTAATTGAAATTCTAGATCACCTTATTGAAGGGCAGCAAGAAGAAAAAAATGCTTATGATATTTTCGGCGATGACTTACAGGCATACTGCGACGAACTAATTGCTGCCCTACCTAAGCCAAGTTTATGGGAACAATTATCGATTCCTTTATTTATAACTAGTTATTTATTAGCAATATATTTTGCTGTTTCTTCCGTAATTGCATTGGTATTTCCCTTATTTTCAAATGAAGCACGTTTTAAATTTGTACACATCGATTTCATTTATCTGCTTGCATTTATATTGTCCGTACATCTTATGATACGTTTTGTTTTCGATTTTATAAATACTGATTTATTTAAAAATAAAACAACTATTTGGAGGCATATTGGAGGATTTTTCATACGCCATAGCCTATGGATATTATTAATCGGTATTTCCTTTTTATTTATTAAACAGCCCTATACTACATTACAAATCTCACCTTGGATTGGCGCTTTACTGGCTATCTCTTGCTATGCACTATACAAAATCTTCTTCAAAAGAGAATATTTAGACTTTAAAAAGGAGTAACGCTACGATGACCGAAAAAGAAATGGTTCAGTTAAACAATGAAAAAAGAAAGTTATTAACAGCTGAAAACGAAGCTGCTTATGGTGATATACTTATTTATTTACGCCTTACTAGCGTTCCACAAAAACAAATGGAAGAATTACTTTTAGAAATATTGGATCATCTTTTAGAAGCGCAAGAAGACGGTAAAACTGCACATGACATTTTCGGAGAAGATTTAAAAGCGTACTGCGATGAATTAATTAAGTCTTCGGAACATCAAAATTCTTTCCAACAAGCTGCCGTTATTGGGTTTGCAGTTAGTTTATTATTAGCTGTTCAAATTGGATACGATACATTCACTACTCTTATGCAAAAATTATTTTCAAATACAAACACTTCAGGAATTCCATTTAGTATTCCTGGAACAATATTATCTGCTATTGTTTTAGCAATTGGCGCTTTCATAACTTTTTCTTTATTCAGACGTTTTTCTTTTACAATAATGGTTTCCTGGAAACAAAAAGTACTCCTCTTATTATCAGTATTTATACCTTTTATCTTATCAGTTTTTTCAAACGTATTTTTCAAAACACGACCATACTTATTTTATAATTTGTCTATTTTGCAAGGTGCCCTTGTTACACTTTCTTTTTATATTTTATACAAATTTTTATATAAAACATCTAAATTTTAACAGCCCTTCAAAAGGCTGTTTTTCTTCTGTCTAATTTTACAAATTGAAAAATTTCATAAAGAAAATAAGAAAAATGCAAAATAATTAAAGTTAATTGTTGACGTGATGCTTTTATTATCGGTATCATAAATCTTCGTGAGCAATTATTTTTCGTTATACGATTTTTTTATTATTACTGAATTTTTGAGAGGAGAAATTAGATGTCAGTTAAGAAGAAAACGCAAGTACGCACCGGCAAAATGGTACGTGAACTAATGTTAGCAGACGAAGATGTAAATGCTTCGCTAATTATGGTATATAGTGAAAACGGTGTAAACGCAGAAATTAAAATCGAGGGCTTAACGCCGAAATGTAACGAAGAATTATTTTTGAGCGGAAACGTGGATTGGAACAAGAGTGTTATTTATAAAATTGTTGATTTCACTGGAAACGCTGAAGTTGGTAAAGTTACATTAACAGCGATGAACAAAAATAATGTTTCTCTAGAAATAGAACGCGTTATGTGGAGTAAAGAAAATAAAGAGGCTGCTGAACAAGAAGAAACAGTTGTAGAAGCTACTCCGAAAAAAGAAGTAATTGTAGAAGCTCCAAAAGCAGTTACACCTGCTCCAAAGTCTGTTACACGTGTGGAAACACCTGCTATAGCACCAACACCTAAGCCTACTCCGGCACCGAAGCCAGTAAGTGTAGAAGCAGCTGTGGAATTATCTACTCCAGCACCTGTGAAACGAGAAGCACCAACTCCAGTTACAAAGCAAGAGACAGCACCGGTCGCGCCTGCAAAACCGAAGCAACCTGCTTTGACTGAAACAAATTCAAAACTACAAGAAAATTATGTGAAACTCGTGAAAAAGACAATTGAAGTTTGTCAAGATTACGAGCTTGGCATCGACATAGATGATTCTATTGAAGGCTTAAAAGAAGAACTACAAAGCCAAGGTATTAGCGTTACATTTGACAAAGAAATTATGGACGTTGTAAATCGCCTTCGTTCTTTACAAGATAAAGGAATCAAAGTAGAAAAAGTACTTAATTTACTATAAAAAAATAAGAGGCGGCAATTGCCACCTCTTATTTTTTATAATTCCATTCTTTACTTTCATACTTTTCTTTTGCTAATGTTTGCACTTCACGTAATTGTTCTTCTGTTAATTCATACGGAACAAGCTCTACATCTAATCCTTTTTCAAACCCAACCTCAAACGCTTTAATTAACTGCTCGATTGTAAACGTACGGTCTGTTAATTCATTAATTGCTACCGCTTTAGAAGAGAACATACTCTTCATACGTTCTTTCACACGTTCATTCGGGAATAAAAACAGATCATATAACTCATCTAAATCTATTTCTAATGGAATCGACCCGTGCTGTAAAATAACACCTTTTTGACGTGTTTGCGCACTACCTGCGATTTTTCTTCCTTCTACTACAATTTCATACCAAGACGGTGCATCAAAACATACGCCTGAGCGTGGATTTTTCAAATTTTCACGATCTGCTTCTGTTTTTGGAACTGCATAATACGCTTCTAACCCTAATGCTTTAAAACCATCTAATAAACCTTGCGAAATAACACGATACGCTTCTGTAACTGTTTTTGGCATATTTGGATGATCTTCAGACACAATAACACTGTACGTTAATTCTTTATCATGTAGTACACCCCTGCCGCCTGTTTGACGACGAACGAATCCATATTTCTTTTCGTTAACTACATCCATATTAATATCTTTTTCAACACGTTGGAAATACCCGACTGTTAATGTTGGTACTTCCCATTCGTAAAAACGAATGGTTGGTGGCATTTTCTTTTCACTTTGCCAATTTAATAAACATTCATCTAACGCCATATTAAATGCCGGTGAACATTGACCAGAGTTAATATAACACCATTTTTCTTTTCCCATCCTGCACCTCATATAACCAATTATTTTTCACATTCTCTAGTCTACCAAATTCGACAAAATTTGTGAAAGAATACGAAATTTCTTCTTATATACAAATGAATCTGTTGCATAAATACATACGGGCATTATAATATTGAAAGTAGGATAAGAAAAAAGGGAGCGATAGAATCGTGTCAACAACTTGGATTATTTTATTAGCCGTAATCGTAGCGTTCATCGGTTACACTGTATGGATGTATTTCTATCAGAAGAAATTAATTACAACACTTTCAGAAGAAGAGTTTCGCGCTGGCTACCGTAAAGCACAGCTTATCGATATTCGCGAAGCAGACGAATATACTGCAGGGCATATTTTAGGCGCACGTAACATTCCGTTATCACAAATTCGCCTTCGTCATAAAGAACTTCGTAAAGATCAACCAGTTTACTTATACTGCCAAAGCGGATTCCGTACTGGTCGTGCGGCTCAATACTTAAAGAAACAAGGCTACAAAGATTTCTACCAATTACAAGGTGGATTTAAAACGTGGACTGGAAAAATTAAAAAGAAATAATAACATACAAAAACTAGCTGAATAATTCAGCTAGTTTTTTCATTCCATATTATTTGCAATGTATACTAAATTTTTCTTAATCACATCTTTATCATTTTCTTGTGCATTACGATACAGCAGCTGATATTCAAGTCCTTTCTCTTTCCATATAAGCGCAGCAAATTCGTCTCCTCGCTCGGAGTCATCCTTATTTTTAAAATAAGCGAATGCTCCATTATTCAATTTCATTTGTTCTTGAAATCGTTTCTCTTCCACAAGATCTGGAAAACTATAAGGAAAGTTCGCAACATTTAACTCAATATACTCATTTCTACCTGGATCCTGCTGTTTATATTTAATCATTAAGACAGCGTTCTTTTTTCCAATCGTTCTGACTTCTCCCTTCACATCACTCGTAATGTCATACGGTAAAAACGTCGGAACTTTAAATTTCACTGGAAAATATTCCGAAAGCTCCTTCAGCGGAATTGGATCCGTAACACGATCCATAGCTCCCCCTGTTGTTCCAACAAATTGCTTTTCTTCTTGCATCGTGTGCTGAAACGAACATGAACTTAGCACTAGACTAGAAAACAAGAAACAAATGATTCCTTTTTTCAATTTGTTTCCGCCCTTTCATACCGCTATCTTTATGAACCATGTGTTTATATGCTATTCATATTCGCCTCATTAACAAACTCCCCTTTGAAAACTTTCCACGTTATTCTCACACATTTTGACAAAACTTTTTTGCAAACAAAAAAGACCCCTGTCATTCTTACGCCCAAGTGAAAAGGTTACGCGAATAAAAAGAAGTCTTATTCATACCATAGTTTGTGAAAAGCTTTTCAGGTCAAGATTTTTTCTTTCTTATTATTTTCCCTTTATAATAAGAGGAAGAGGTGATACATATGGCCAATATAAAACAAATTGCAAAAACCGCTGGTGTATCCATATCAACTGTTTCTCGTGTCCTGAATAATCACCCTTACGTAAAAGAAGAAAAACGTAAGCGTGTTCTAGATGCTGTTGAAGAATTGAACTATGCCAAAAATATAAATGCTATTCATTTAATAAAGGGAAAAACATATACGATCGGTGTTATGCTCCCTTTCATTAACCTTCCATACTTCAGTACCATTATTGAAGGAATCGGTAACGAAGCGTTAGCAGCTGGCTATCACATTAATTTATGTCAAACGAATTACGATAGTATTGAAGAGATTCGTGTTCTGGAAATGATGAAAATGAAACAATTCGACGGGATGATTATTTGCTCTCGAACGAGTTCATGGGAACAAATTGAACCTTTTGCAAAATTTGCTCCTATTATTTCATGCGAAAAAATGAACCACCCTCTCATTTCATCCGTCTACGTAGATCATTATGAAGGATTCCGTCTCGGCACCGCCTATTTACTCAAGAAAGGCCATGAAAAAATCGGAATTTGTTTAGCAAGAAAAACGAGCGCAAATTCTATGGAGCGCGAAAAGGCGTTTGCTGATACACTTCGTAAGGAAGGCAAAACGTTACATCCCGAATGGATTTTTCATCAATGCTATACAATGCAAGACGGTGCACAATTACTCCATCGTATTGTAAACATGAAAAATCGTCCAACCGCTATTTTTACAGCGAACGATCAAGTTGCAGCAGGTTTATTAACAGAGGCTCGAAAGCAAGGTCTTCGAGTACCCGAAGAACTTGCTATCCTCGGATTTGATAATCATGAAATTTCAAAGGCGTTAGAAATTTCAACAATTGAACATCCCGGTCTCGAAATGGGCTCACATGCGTTTTCTTTATTCCATAAACAAATCCAAAGCGAGCAAATTATCGGGAACGCAAAAGAGCTTTCATTCCATTTAATCGAACGAGATACTGTCTAATAAGAGCGTTACCTATAGCGCTCTTATTCAGCTCTTCACCTATTGACTTTATATTTTCACTCGCATATAATAAACCTAACGAACGGTAGGTAGGGGATGAAAATGACAGCAAACCGCATTAAAGCTGTAGCACTTTCTCATTTCGCACGCTACGGCTACGAAGGAACTTCATTAGCAAATATTGCTCAAGAAGTCGGGATTAAAAAACCATCAATTTACGCACACTTTAAAGGAAAAGAAGAGCTATATTTTATATGCTTAGAATCCGCTCTTCAAAAAGATTTACAGAGCTTCACAGGCGATATCGAAAGGTTTTCAAATTCGTCTACTGAAGAATTGCTCTTACAATTACTAAAGGGCTATGCAAAACGATTTGGTGAAAGTGAAGAATCAATGTTTTGGTTACGAACTTCTTATTTTCCGCCTGATGCATTTCGCGAACAAATTATTAATAAAGCAAATGTACACATTGAAAACGTCGGAAAACTTTTATTCCCTGTATTTAAAAGAGCAAGCGAACGAGATGAGTTGCATAACATTGAAGTAAAAGACGCCTTAGAGGCTTTTCTATGCTTACTTGACGGTCTTATGGTTGAACTACTATACGCAGGTTTAAATCGTTTTGAGACACGTTTAGACGCTTCTTGGAAAGTATTCTGGCGTGGACTTTCAAACTGACGGATTGCTCCTTTGCAATGCGTCGTTTTTAAGCCCTTCACCTAACGACTGGTAGGAAGGAGAAATGACATATGGCATGGATTTATGTAATCTTAGCTGGTATTATTGAAATCTTTTGGGTAATTGGATTAAAACACGCGGAGGCTCCACTTGAATGGGCTGGTGTTGCGTTATTAATTACAATTAGTTTCGTCTTATTATTTAGAGCTTATAAAGATTTACCTGTTGGTACTGTATACGCAGTCTTCACTGGAATTGGAGCTGGTGGAATCGTTCTTACAGAAATTTTCGTTTTCGGAGAGCCATTCTCTATCGTAAAAGTATTATTAATTGGTTTAATCTTCTTTGGCGTAATTGGTTTAAAACGAGTAACAGAAGAAAAAGAAGCGAAGGAGGCCGCATAAAATGGCTTGGGTATTTTTAATTCTAGCTGGTATTTGTGAAATTATTGGTGTACTCTTTATGAAAGTAGCCACTGAAAAGAAAGGCTGGGCACCAAAAGTTATTTTAATCGCTAACTTCGGCGTAAGCTTCTTCTTCTTATCCCTTGCGATGAACACATTACCGATGGGAACTTCTTACGCGATTTGGACTGGAATCGGAACTGCCGGAAGTGCACTTCTAGGCATCCTTATTTTCCGCGAATCAGCGGATTGGCGTCGTCTTGCTTTCTTAAGCTGTATTCTATGCGGCGCTGTTGGCTTAAAACTATTGAGCTAACGTGAGGTGAATGTCATGTGGAAAGAAAAAGGGAAGCAACTGTTAGCATGGATCACACTTGGTATCGGCATTCTATTACAAATAAGTTTTCATATAATAGAATGGTTGTTTCATAAAGTAGTATCCATTCTCACATTCCTTCCTAACATGACACTTGAAATGATATCAATCGTTTGGTCCATTATTTCCTCCATTGCAATCGTCATTATATGGAGTATCGCCAAGCTATGGAATAAATTATTTAAAAAGGACAGTACTTCTGAAAAAGAGTAACTGTCCTTTTTTACGTCTATTTAGATTTTCTATAAAAATTTGATGCGATAAGACAAAACAGGCCAATTATAGCAACGCTCATACCAACCCCTTTATGCAAACTAGGAAATAGCGGTGGTATATCTGAATAAACATTTGCTAATATGAGACCAATTGAAACGAAAAGTACCCCTATTCTATATAACCATTTTCTTTTGCTCATCATTCTCCCCTCCTAAAATTTTTCATACACTCCTTTCTTTTGGACATACTACCTAAAAAAGGAGTGAATAATATGCAAAATTCCGTACATAAGCAGATCCTATTTTTATTTTTCCTCTTTCTTATTCTCGTTATCGTTTTCAGCTTTATATTACATACTCCAAAAGATGTTGTACCGAATAGCCTCTCTGTTTATAAACTTTTACTTTCCTATTGTCGCTATTGAAGAAGGTGCCTTACATAAGGCACCTTTTAAAATTCTCTCTTCTCATACAATTTCACTGAAACGAAAACAGATGCTATGAACATGCATATCGAACTAATGAATAACACGCTGTTATATAGTTGAATTTGTTCCATACTGATTTCAAAGAACATAGTACCAATTGCTGTTGGTGCTATTAGTATGAAAAGTGTAATAAAAGAAGCCTTTTTATACCCAAACCAAAACAATATCGGTAATACAATGCTTAAATATATAAAAACAAAGCCAGAAATCGTAATTACTGTTGTCGTTATAAATTCAAAAGTTCCATCTTCAAATCGATTGATTACTATAGGACTAGACACTATCATACTTATAATAAAAAGAATAAGTGCCATTATGTATTTAGCTAACACAATTTGCTTTCTCGCTAGCGGTAAACTATTTACTATTACTTCACTATTATATTTTTTATCGTCATTAAATGTTTTTAAAATTGCTATTACTGGAATTATAGCTGACATAATTATATAAAAACTTTTCATGTCTAATAATGTCATATACATGAAAAGAGGGTAGATTAAGTGCCATATTAAATACTTCCATTGTACGATAAAGTCTTTTATTATAAGTTGCTTCACAATCGCTCCCTCCTTATAAATCACGCTCATTATATAAATTAATTGAGAGTAACATGGAGATCATATACAAAATAAGAAGTCCAGCAATAAAACAAACATTTACGACTAAACTCGTGCTCCAAGCATTCTCTACATCTAGCCATTCACTACTTACAATAACTCCACTTAATCCACCAACTATAATTCCCATAAAATAAGCAGCCTGTTTCGAACTGCTATGTTCTACCGAAAATTCAATTGGTAGTACGATCATGCTATAAACCAATCCTCCCGTTATTCCGCCAAGAATCTCTCCCCACAGCATAAATCCAGTTATATGTTCATTTTGCAACTGAATTAGACCAACTAAAAGTGAGAAAATCACACCTAAAAGAACTAAAATGCTTACAAATACGTATTTTGCTACGATAATGTCTTTACGATCAAACGGTAAACTATTTAATATTTTTTCACTCTTACTTCTAGCCTCATAACTCGTCGACCATATCGTTCCAAGGATAGGTATAGATATGCTAAGCTTCAAAAGAAAATTGTCGCTACCAAAATCAACAATTATAAGGAAAAGCAAACATATAAAACTAATAAATCCCAACTTTCTTTGTAACATCATGTCTTTTAAAACTAGTTGCTTGATCATGTATTACACCTCACTAAACTCATTCCTTAACATCAATTATTCGTTTTTGTATAAGACAAGGCATAAGTATTAAAGCTCTCTCTTTTTGAAACTCACAATAGCTACAAACATTGAAGCTACATAACTTATACACGCGCCTATACTTAAAACACTTACAACTAATAGCACATTTGAAGTTCGAAAAACCATTAACATAAGCCTTTCATCCGTAAATATATTGCACATAAATCCTAGTAAACCTATTATAGGAAAAAGCATAACTAATCCCAGCATAGTAACCGTTCGCTTATCCTCACTATATTTTATGGGAAGGATCATAACAGCATACAGAACAGAAAAGAAAATGGCTATAAATGCTGCATACCAAGGAATATTTATATTTTCTTTTAATACAAATACAGGTAGTACAAAGAAAATGAATGTAATGATTAAGCTGAATGCCATAAAAAATAGTGTCGATATGTATTTCGCAATGACAATATCTTTTCTAGTAAAAGGTAGACTTACTAATATTTTTTCCGTACTATTTTTCTCTTCATTTGATAAAGAGATTGAAATCATCAAAAGACATATAGCAAAACAAACATACGCCATTTGAAATGGCTCTATAGAGTTTTGGAATGCTCCGTATATTGGTAAGATCAAATAGATAAGAAACATTTTTCTTTGTAAGAAAAACTCCTTCAAAATTAATTGCTGCATACAGTTCCCCCCTACAAATCACGTGCTCCATAAATTTTAATTGTAAGAAACATAGAAGCGATATAAATACTAACTAATGTAATGAATCCAACTACAAATACACCAATATGTAATGGATTCACAATCCACTCAATGAATGATGCCGTAGCGCTTTCTCCGTCACCAATAAACACTCCAACAATAACACCTATTCCAGCGGCTCCACCTGTAAATATTCCACGTACTATTTTTGATTTTGTCCCGTAATAACTCGGGAATAATGCTGTAATATAAACTAAAGAATATACACCACCTCTGACTACTACATACCAAGGAATTTCAATATATAAATTGGGATGATAAACTCCAATATCACCAATGACAGCGATACCTCTTATAAGAAAAACAACTAGCGTAGTAGAAATCATGCCACCTACAATAAATATTACACCCGAAATATATCTAGCAATAATGATATCCTTTCGTCCAACAGGTAAACTATTTATAATAACATCACTTTTATTTTTTTCATCCATCGCTATTAGTATCATAGAAGATGATATCGTTATGAGTAAGCAACTCATTGGAAACAACAATTCACCATCTGGATCTAATCAAAAGAGAACAAGGGGCATAATAAAATACACTAACCACATAACCCGAAAAAAGAATAAATCTTTATAGATTAGCTGACGCATAGGCACTTCTCCCTTTCGCGGTGTAAACGATAATATCATCTAATGTAGGCTTTTCTAGTACAACCTCATTTCCAAACCAGTCAATAATTGCTTGTTTATCCTTCGCTAAACCTTCAAAACCAAATTTATTTTTTCGTAATCCAACAAATAGTTCTTTTCCTTCTCGATCTAATAAATCATTACTTCCTTTTACGATTACGTAGTTCTCCATCAAGTCTTCTTTTTCACCAGTAAATATAATTTCTCCATCGTTGATAAACGTAATATAATCTGCAATGCGCTCTAAATCTGTTGTAATGTGCGTTGAGAATAATACCGATACTTCATCTTCCATTACAATTTCTTGCAACATATCAAGTAATTCACTTCGAACAACTGGATCTAATCCTGCTGTTGGTTCATCCATGATGATAAATTCTGCGTGGTGCGAGCGCGCGATGGCAATCGCAAATTTCATTTTCATTCCTTTTGATAATTCTTTAATTTTTTTATACTTCGGAACTTGCAATCTATGCATATACGATTGATACTGCTCTTCATCCCACTTTTTATATAACGGTGCAATAATACGCTTCATTTGCTCACACGTTAAATCTTCGTAATAATGATTTTCATCATATACAAAGCCGATATTTTGCTTTATTTCCTTTTCGGCTTTCTTGTTGTCCTTGCCAAAAATTTTTATATCGCCGCTATCTTTTCTAATTAAATTCATAATCATTTTGATCGTCGTACTTTTCCCGGCCCCGTTCGGTCCGACAAATCCCATAATATATCCGCGTGGTAATGTAAAACTTATATTTTTTACTGCAAAATCTTCATAACTTTTACATACGTTTTTTAACTCTAACATCTCTTATTCCCCCTCATATAAACACGCAATCATCTGCTGTAATTCTTCAAGTGAAAGCTGTAACGCTTTACTTTCATTTACAATCTCTTCCGCTTTACTTTCCAATAGACGAAGCCTTTGTTCTTTTAATAGTTCATTATTTTTACGTGAAACATAAGTCCCCTTCCCAGCAACAGTTTCTATATATCCTTCTTTCTCAAGCTCCTCGTACGCACGCTTCGTTGTAATGACACTAATTTGCAATTCCTTCGCTAAGCTACGAATAGACGGTAATTGGTCTCCACCCTTTAAACCACCATTTAAAATAAGCTGGCTTAATTGTTTTCTTATTTGCACATAAATAGGGTCTTGGGAAGAATTCGAAATAATAATATTCATGTTTTCCTCCAGTGTGTGTATATACTGTATATACCTTATATATACAGTATATACACAGCATCCTATTTTCGGCAAGAAAAAAAGACCAACATTTTCCTGTTGGTCTTTCGTATATGTATCACTTTTCAAAGCGATCTAACATCTCGTCTCTCATTCCGAAACTTACTACTGCAATTCCTATATACATAAACAGAAGGAATGCCGGATGAACTGTGTTGTACCAGCTGCTGTCAACAATTAAATAAATCGTTAATGCCACAACAAGAACAAACGCTAAGATAAACATATAAAAGTGTCTTGTACTACCCATGATAAACTCCTTTCTTCTCACTTCACCATTCAACAGTTTATTTTATCGAATAATTCGATATGACTCAAGGTTAACTTTCTGTTATGTAATCAAGTTCCACCTTTACAATGTCCTCACATGCTATTGAAATGATTGTTCCTTGTTTATCAATCGCCGTCACTTCTCTATTATCCATTACACGATTCGCTACTCTTTCTAATACTTTCCCTTGGTCTCGATAGCAAAATTCTTTTACATCTTTAATTGTTTCTCCATTTTCTAGATGGTATACCATTCTATAACATCGATATCCCACACTTTCACCCCCGTCTTGCTCGTTTTTTCACATATACATAAAAATGAGTAATTTTTGCCTCATCACATCTTCTTAATTTCAATAAAATTCTAACAAAAATAAATACTTTTATCAAACTGACTTTTTCAACAAAACTACCTATAAAACTACACCTTTACACCATTAGGAAACAAAAAATATAATTTTTTAACATTTTCTTCACTATTTCTGCACAAATTCTCCATACAAAAAAAGAACCCGCCGCAGCGAGTTCTTCCTTTGTTATTCTAATCAAACTTGTACAGGAGCTGGCTTTTCATAACGTAAAACTGGTTTACGTGCAGCCATCGTTTCGTCTAAACGTTTAATAACTGTTGTATGAGGTGCTTCTTGTACAACTTCTGGATTTTCTTCTACTTCTTTAGCGATTTGAATCATCTTATCAATGAAACCGTCTAATGTTTCTTTTGATTCTGTTTCCGTCGGCTCAATCATAATACATTCTTCCACATTTAATGGGAAGTAAATTGTTGGTGGATGGTAACCGAAATCAAGCAGACGTTTTGCGATATCTAATGTACGTACACCAAGTTTCTTTTGACGACGACCTGATAATACAAACTCATGCTTACAATGTCTATCGAATGGAAGATCATAGAATGGTGCTAATCTTCTCATCATATAGTTCGCATTTAATACCGCATACTCCGTTACTGCACGTAGTCCATCTGGCCCCATAGAACGAATGTATGTGTATGCACGAACGTTAATTCCGAAGTTACCGTAGAATGGTTTTACGCGCCCAATTGCTTCTGGACGATCATAGTTAAAGTGATAGCCATTTTCCGTTTTCTCTAAAATTGGTTTTGGTAAGTACGGAATTAAATCAGCTTTCACACCGACTGGACCAGAACCTGGGCCACCGCCGCCGTGAGGACCTGTAAATGTTTTATGAAGGTTTAAATGCACAACGTCAAATCCCATATCTCCTGGGCGCGCTTGGCTTAATACCGCATTTAAGTTTGCACCATCATAGTATAATTTACCGCCTGCGTTATGGACGATTTCTGCCATTTCTAAAATATTTTCTTCGAATAAACCTAATGTATTAGGGTTTGTTAACATAAGTGCTGCTGTTTCTTCATTTACAACACGTTTTAAGTCTTCTAAGTCAACAAGACCATGTTCATTTGATTTTACCGTAATTGTTTCAAAACCAGCTACAGTTGCAGATGCTGGATTCGTTCCGTGAGCAGAGTCAGGAACAATTACTTTCGTACGGTTAAAGTCACCATTTGCTTCATGGTATGCACGAATTAACATTAAGCCTGTCCATTCTCCGTGTGCACCAGCTGCTGGTTGTAATGTAACAGTATCCATACCTGTAATTTCAATTAAATGCTCTTGTAAATCGTACATTAATTCCATTGCACCTTGTACTGTCTTTTCATCTTGCAGTGGATGAATATTTGCAAATCCTGCAAAGCGAGCTACACTCTCATTAATTTTCGGATTATATTTCATCGTACAAGATCCAAGTGGATAGAATCCAGAATCAACGCCGTGGTTACGGTTTGAAAGTGCTGTATAGTGGCGCATAATATCAAGTTCAGATACTTCTGGTAGCTCTGCATCTTCTACTCGAATATAATCGCTCTCAAACACATCTTCTAGTTTCACTTCTTCTACATCTAATTTTGGTAAGCTATATCCTATGCGTCCTTCTTTACTCACTTCAAAGATAAGTGCTTGGTCTTGATTCTTCATTGGATAGCCCCCATTTCGTTTACAAGTGTGTCAATTTCCTCTTTTGTACGAAGCTCAGTTACTGCTACAAGCATATGGTTCTCATGCTCTTTATAATCACGGCCTAGGTCGTAACCGCCGATAATATTCTTTTGTAATAATGCATCGTTTACTTCTTTCACTGGGCGCTTGCAATCTACAACGAACTCATTGAAGAATGGTCCAGCAAATGTAACTGTGAAGCCTTTCGCTTCAAATTGACGTTTTGCATATTGTGCTTTAGAAATGTTTTGACGTGCCATTTCTTTCACACCTTGTTTACCAAGTGCTGTCATTGCAACAGAAGCTGCTAATGCATTTAACGCTTGGTTTGAACAAATGTTAGACGTCGCTTTATCACGGCGAATATGCTGTTCACGAGCTTGTAACGTTAATACAAATCCACGTTTACCATCTGAATCTACAGTTTGTCCGACAAGACGTCCTGGAATTTTACGCATAAATGCTTTCGTCGTTGCAAAGTAACCACAGTGTGGTCCACCAAACTGCGTTGGGATACCAAATGGTTGTGCATCACCGATGACAATATCAGCACCAAATTTTCCTGGTGGTGTTAATGCGCCTAATGATAATGGATTTGAAGAAACGATAAATAATGATTTTTGTTGATGAACGATTTTTTCAATATCAGCTAATTTTTCAACTTGTCCGAAGAAGTTTGGATATTGAACGATTACACAAGCAACAGTATCATCTACTTCACTTTGTAATACGTCTAAATCTGTTACACCATCTTTATGATTAATTTCAACAACTTCAAGATGTTGACCTTTTGCATATGTTTCAAGTACTGCTCTTGATTCCGGGTGCACTGCACTAGATACAAGAATTTTCTTTTTACGAGTATGGCCAGCTGCTAGCATTGCCGCTTCAGCTAAAGCTGTACCTCCGTCGTACATAGAAGAGTTTGCTACATCCATTCCTGTTAACTCACAAATCATTGTTTGGAATTCAAAAATTGCTTGTAATTCCCCTTGTGAAATTTCCGGTTGGTATGGCGTGTAAGCTGTATAAAATTCTGAGCGAGAGATAACATGATCTACGATTACTGGAGCGTAATGGTCGTATACGCCTGCTCCTAAGAAAGAAGCATACTCTTTTAAGTTCGCATTTTTACTAGCCATTTGAGATAACTCTTTTAAAAGCTCTGGCTCTGATTTTGCTTCTTTAATTTTTAAATCCCCTTTAAAACGAACACTCTCTGGAATATCAGAGAATAACTCATCGATCGTTTGAACGCCGATCGTTTGTAACATTTCTTTTTTGTCTTCTTCTGTCATTGGAAGATAACGATGCAACATGAAATCTACCCCTCTCCCCGTTACTTTGAACGTTTATAAAATGGTGTTGGAACAACTACTGCTTTGACGCGTTTATTACGAATTTCAATTTCTACTTCTGTATCAACTGCTGCGTATTTTACATCAATTAGTGCTAAACCAATGCTTTTCTTTAACGTTGGAGATTGTGTACCACTCGTTACTTCCCCGATTTTTTCTTCTCCGATAAATACAGGGTAATGCGTACGAGGAATTCCACGTTCAATTACTTCTATGCCGACTAATTTACGAGGTGCACCGTTTTCTTTTTGCTCTTTTAACGTTGCTTTTCCAAAGAAGTCTGCTTCTTTGTTTGGTTTTACCGCAAAGCCAATTCCAGCTTCAATCGGTGTAATATCTTTTGATAATTCTTGACCGTAAAGTGGTAATGTTGCCTCGAAGCGAAGTGTATCACGAGCACCTAAACCACATGGTTTTAAGCCTTCTTCTGCTCCAACTTCAAGAAGTTTCTCCCAAAGTTTTGCAGCATCTTCACTCTTACAGTAAATTTCAAATCCATCTTCACCTGTATAACCTGTACGAGATACAAGTGCTGGAATTCCATCTACAAGAATATCGTTTTTAAATTTAAAGAACTTAATTTCTTTCAAATCTTCTGACACAACTTTTTGTAAAATGCCTTCTGCTTTTGGTCCTTGAATTGCAAGCTGTGCAACTTCACTAGAAACATTGACTACTGTCGCATCGCCAATTACATGGCTAGCTAACCATTCGTAATCTTTCTCGATATTTGATGCGTTGATAACTAATAAATAGTCTTCTTCACCACGTTTGTAGATTAATAAATCATCTACTGTACCACCATTTTCGTAGCACATTGCTGTATATTGTGCGCCCCCTACCTTTAAGGTAGATACGTCATTTGTAACAACACGTTGTAAAAATGCTAAACTATCTACACCTTTTACTTCAACTTCTCCCATATGAGACACATCGAACAAACCTGCCGCTGTACGTACAGCTTCATGTTCTTCTTTAATGCTTGAAAATTGAACTGGTAACTCCCAACCACCGAAGTCGATTGTTTTCCCACCATACTTCGCGTATACATCAAATAACGGTGTACGTTGTAATGTAATCATGATCTCTCCCCCTTATGCTCTGACAAATCAATAAAAGTTGTTACTCATTTCTAAACATTTTCATTCTAAAAAGATAGGATATACGGAATCTCATTATATTTTTTTATGAAAGCGTAAATAAAAAATCGCTTTCTTGGATAAAATACGAAAGATTCCACACATTTCACACCATTATCCTAACATTATTCGCTATATTTCATCAATATTCTAGCATAAAAAATAATTTAGAATTTTTTACGCTTAATCTTATTACATACAGTTTTTAAGATTTAGTCCTTTATCTTTACTTATTGTTTACCTTTCAGTAAGTGTAATAGCGCCTTATCACAAGGCTTATATAGTAAAGATTTTTTCATAATTACTTTAGTTTATAAAAGGTGGGAGAGTCGTAATGAATGTCGATATTTCCATAGATCGAACGTGGCAAAACAATTTTTTAAATAGAATTGATGAAGATGGTCCTTGGACAAACTGGGATTTATATCATTTAGCTTATGAAACAGAAAAATCATTACTTGTTCCTACTTTTGATGGATTACAAGCACCGAAACATTTATCCCATTTCACACCACTTCCTCATCAATTAGAAGTCGCTCAAAATGTTATTGAACAAATGAATGGTAAAGCGATTCTAGCAGATGAAGTAGGACTTGGAAAAACGATTGAAGCTGGACTTATTTTAAAAGAATATATGGTCCGCGGCCTTGTGAAAAAAGTACTTATACTCGTTCCAGCCTCTCTCGTATCACAATGGGCATACGAATTAAATACAAAGTTTTTCATTCCAGCTGTAGCTCAAAAGAAAAGCTACTCGTGGGAACAGGCCGATGTGATTGTATCATCGATTGATACCGCAAAACGTTCACCACATCGTGATATCGTTTTGAACTTAGAATATGACCTTATTATTATCGATGAAGCACATAAACTTAAAAATAATAAAACAAAAAACTATGAATTTGCACAGCGATTAAAAAAGAAATTTTGTTTATTATTAACCGCTACTCCTGTCCAAAATAAGATTGATGAAATTTTCAACCTCGTTTCTTTATTAAAACCAGGACATTTAGGCAATCAATCCAATTTTGAAGAATATTATGCTTCAAAAAATCGTTCAGCCGAATCTGATGAAGATTTAAAAGCTCTTATTAACAAAGTAATGGTCCGAAATCGGCGTCATAATACCGGGATTGATTGGCCAAAGAGACATGTACGTACAATTTTTGTTGAGTTTAATGAAGAAGAGCAAGCTCTATATAATGATATCGAAAATTGGCGAGGACAAGACGCCTTCACATCTGCTTTCTCATCCTTAACTTTAAAACGGGAAGCGTGTAGTAGTCGCGAGGCCGTTTACTATTCATTAAAAAAACATGTAGAAAAACGACAGAAGGAAAATGAGAATTACGTAAAAGATCCGCATATTGATGTGCTAATGGACAAAATTAACCGTATTCCTTTTAACTCAAAAGCAAATAAAGCGCTAGAGCTTATAAAAGAAATTGACGATAAAGTCGTCATTTTCACAGAATACCGAGCGTCACAAATGTACTTACAATGGTTTTTACAACAGCACGGTATTTCTTCTGTCCCATTCCGCGGCGGATTTAAACGGGGAAAGAAAGATTGGATGAAGGAACTTTTCCAAAATCATGCGCAAGTGCTAATCGCAACGGAAGCTGGTGGTGAAGGAATTAACTTACAGTTTTGTAGCCATATGATCAATTATGATTTACCATGGAACCCAATGCGTCTGGAACAAAGAATCGGACGTATTCACCGTCTTGGTCAAAAGAATGATGTCCATATTTATAACTTAGCTACAAAACACACAGTTGAAGAACATATTTTGAAACTGTTATATGAAAAAATCAATTTATTTGAGCGTGTGATCGGTGAGCTGGATGAAATTTTAACGAGAATTAATATGGAAAATATCGATGCACACATTCAAGAAATATTTGCGCAATCAAAAAGCGAAGGAGAAATCCGAATTAAGATGGAAAACTTAACATCTATTATCGACTTTGCGAAACGAAACGAAGCTGAGGTGCAAGGCTATGCAGCAACATGAAATTCATAATTACTTATACAATTTTTTTGAGGCGAATAACTGTGAAATTTTAGAGCGTTCCCCTCACTTATTAGACGTACAATTAACAATTGAGATGGATAAATTATTAATGAACCGTCCTTTTTATTGGCACTATCTTGAGAAAACAGGAGGCGTACCGAATCCGATGCGCCTTACTCTTATTACAAATCCAGAAAATGAAGAAAATGATGGCGAGCTTATTCACTACGGTTCACCGCGTCTACATCAAATTTTCCAGACAACAAAAGAACTAGGATCTTACATACGTTTATATGAGGACGTACGGCATAATGGAGCAACACATACCCCACTCCACCCGTGGCTCGGTATAAATATAAAAGTTTCCTACCAATGTGATCGAAAAAAAGACATTCTTCACTCCATTGGTATTCATCTCATTTCTGGAACAATGATGGCAAACTTTCATGACACATTAACTAAAATTAAGCTTACACCAAAAATACCTGACTTTTGTTTTACGCTCTCACCTATCATTAAACCTCAAAGTGGTTTACAACGTATAGAGGATGCTTTAAAAAATATAATTGCAGAAGATGACCATACGTGGGCGAAAGAAGCAAGAGTACGCTGGAATCACGATTTAGATCTTTTAAATCGTTTTTATGAAGAAAGTGATGAACTTCCCGAAAGCTATGAAATTGAAAAGCAAGCACTGCAAGAACAATATGAACCCCGTATTACAGTGCAAATTATTAACGGTGGACTCTTTTATGTTACGGCGAATCATTTTCTAACTTAAAAAGCCCCTTCTGTTTTAGAAGGAGCTTTTTTGAGTTATCCTCTATCGTCATTACGCTCTTGTTGTTTTTGCTTTGCCATACGTTTTTGATACGCACGATCCTTTGCACTCACATGATTAGCATCAGTTGGAAGATTTTCTTTTGAACGACCAATTCCATTGCTCATCTTTTCCCCTCCTTTTTACACACTTTAAAATACACCCTTATTTTCAGCTAGAGGCACCATCCTTATACAAAAAAATAAGAGCAGCCGTTAGCTACTCTTACTTCTTACTCACTCACATATTTTTGAAACATATCATGGATGCCTTTATTTACTAGGTTCGAGATCTGTTCGTCAGATTTATTCGGATAACGATCACGCAATCTGATAGATGCCTTCACCATTAAATTTTCTAATACAGAACGGCCGCCTTCTCCATAAATAATTTCAGCATATTCAACAAGCCTTCCATCCTCTACTGTTGCTGGATTATGATTGAAGAAAAATTTACTCATTGCCTCCACCTCTCTCTTTTGATAACGTTTACATTTATATAAATTATTTATGTTATTTATTTCACAATATTGTATGCATGTATATTTAATTAGTTTCATTATAAAGCAACATATCGATAGTAAATATGTGATTTTCCGTCCATTTTGTGAACAAACTAAAAATGAAAGCGTTTCCTTTATTATATACTAAAAAAACTTACTACGCTAGGGGCAATTTTTTCAATCTACTAATCATATACTTTTTCTTTTTTCAATAAACCTTATACAATTTTCAGAAATTATATTATAAAATATATGTATGACTTAAGGAGGCTGTATATGAATCAAAATAAAAAAGCTATATTAGATCTTGTCTTTTATCTCGTAATCCCATTCCTCATTTGGAAATTCGCAAAACCTTATATCGATCCGTATTACGCGATGTTACTTTCCTCTGTTCCGGGAATTATTTATACACTGTATACCTTTAAAAAAGAAAAACAGTTTAACGTAACAGGGTTCTTTATTTTAATTACACTCATTTCTAATACAACGGTAGATCTATTATCTGGATCAGCTGAACGAATGTTGTGGAACGATGCGTATTATCACATCGTACTCGGTATTATCGTTATATGTACAATTTTTATAAAAAAACCACTTATGTTATATTTCGCAGCAGATATTGCTGCACTGCAAGGCCATGACCGTGATAAAAGTCGTGAACTGTATCGTGATAGTCGTATCTATCCAGCGTTGCAATATTTAACGCTCTTTTTCGGTCTACAATTCATATTAAAAAGCTTCTTAAAAATTTATTTCATCTCTGTTTTCGGTGTAGATGGCTACGGTGAAATGAGAGCAATTATGACCGCTGTTGGATGGGGCATTTCCATTTGTATCGGAATTGGATTTGTCTGGGTGAACAATAAAATACATGCCGTTACAGACGAAAAAGAGTCTATGCAGTAAATGAAAATCCCCTAGTAGTATGATGCTACTAGGGGATTTTCATTTTGCTACACATATTACGAAATCTTTAACTTGATTTTTTTCTTTTATTTTTTACGTTTTGATAAAACAAAGCAGCACTTAGCGGCATAACACCAAACCACTTATTCATAAATGGCTCTTTTTCAGCACGGCGTTGTTCTTTCTTTTGTTTACGATCTTCTTTTGGAGCATCCATATACGACACAAACTGCTGTGTCACAAAGCGAACATAATCATTAGTAGACATATTATCATCACCTCTACTTGATTAGTATGTCCACTTTTTTATTCATTAATCTTTTCTTTTAATTCATCCATAATTTGCTTTACAGACTTATTCGTCGTATCAATATGGATATGGGCCTCTTCATAATAAGCTCGGCGCAATTCGAATTTCATTACAAATGCATCTATATCTTTCTTCTGAAATAGTGGACGTGTCGTATCTTCACGAAGCCTTTCTGCAATTACATGTGGATCACAATATAAATACACGACAGTTCCATTTTCCTTCATCCACTTTCGGTTTTCCTCTCGCTCAATGATTCCGCCGCCAGTTGTAATGATTACATTTTCAACAGGTAGTGAACATAACATCTTACTTTCATATTCCCGAAAAGCCATTTCACCTTCTTCGGCAAAAATATCACGAATTGCTTTTCCCTGCTTCTCTTCAATTTTTTGATCTGTATCTACAACATCCATATGAAATTCTTTACTTAATGCTTTTCCAATTGTTGTTTTCCCAGCTCCCATATAACCGGTTATGTATATAGATTTCATGTTCTTTCCTCTCAATCGTCATGTATTACTTGTTATTATAACGAAAGATGCTCCTTTATTTAATAAAAAAACGTTTTGTTCTCCTTATGCATTGAAGAACAAAACGTCACATACACCCTTTTACTTATAAGTACCTCTTCTCACCCACTGCGTTGCAATCCATTTCTCACCTTTCGTTACAGGTGCCCCTCCGTGTAACGTAAGCTCGTTTAATGATTGGTCTTGATAGAAATACTCAAAGTATACTGCCATTCCCTTTCTAGGGTGCACAGAAAGATTTAATTTCGGAAAGAACGTTTCTCCGCCTTCTTCGACATCATTTAAGTACATAACAAGCGTACTAATACGATTATTAGCAGCGGATCTACTATGTTCCGCAAAATAATCATAGTGCGCTTTATATTGTTGATCCACTTCATAATTTAAAATGTGTAAGCCTTCTCCATGCGACGCAGGAACATTCATGATAGATGAAATTCGTTTTTCAATCTTCTCCGTAAGTTCATTATCGTCCAAAAATGCACCACTACTCGTTCGAATATCATTTACATCACGTGATGAACCAACTTTTGAACGTGCTAATTTATTTTTAGACAATTCAATTAATTCATCGCACTCTTCATCACTTAATACATTTCCTAACACGACAATAAGAGGTTCTTCGAATTTTGAAATAATTTGTATTTCCCTATCTTCTGTCATAATTGCATTTCCTTTATGATCAAAAATAGTTTGTTCCTTATTTTCACCTATTTGATTGTTGTTTGTCATTTCCCTATTCTCCCTAAAAATAATGATTGGATAGC
Organism: Bacillus sp. BSL6; assembly: GCF_052928345.1. NCBI lineage: Bacteria > Bacillati > Bacillota > Bacilli > Caryophanales > Bacillaceae > Bacillus > Bacillus sp. BSL6. Next base: position 603,013 of record NZ_JAVGCW010000001.1, on the reverse strand, counting down.
ATGAATATATCATATTCTTTCTACCTTTCTCTTTTTTGAGAAAATTTAAACTTTTAATTGTTTTATTTATCCATTTCCTTTTAAAAAACAGCCTATTTTCAAATGATAAATCATGGTTTTCTATCCATATATTTCACATACTATCCTTCTATCCAATCGAATATTTTCTCATCTTTTTTTCTATACCGAAAGCTTACTTTATAGAAAACTTCCTGTTTTATTTTGCACTGCAATGAAACGAGAATAACGTCGTTTTCAAATACGTAATTTCCACTCGCTTCGCCCTTTTCATATGAAAAGAAAAAAGTATCTTCCTTTTCTTTTTGCCGTAAGTCTTTTTTTATATTTGTAATAGATTGATTTAGTATTTCCTCCAGTACAAACTTTTGCTCTATTTCAATATAAAAATTTTTATCTATAAGCAACATATTCGTTTCGTATATAAAGAACGAAGTTAATAATATAAGAAAAATGATTGTTCCTGGCATCGTAAATCCATCTTGTTTTATCATACATGTATTCCCATTTCGCTATACCTTATAGCTACACCTTCATATATTTTCCCGGTCCTATCTTTCACATTGATAAAAAGCAAATGAGGTGTTACTTCATACGAAACCATTTCAACATTTTGTAATATAACTTCTCTTCCGCGCATGTTCACTTTTCTTATAAGGTGATTATTCAATTTTTCATACGTCACTTCATCTCCAGTGCGAAGACGGAAGCGCAACATACTCTCTCTATTTTCAGGAACTATTTTTTCCACAAATGATACTTCACGAAACTCTAACTGTACTTGTCCTACAAACACATCCCATTCCCAATTATTTAACCCTTTTGATTGCTTGTTTTCTATTCCAATAAAGCTTAAACGTGGTAAGAGTAAAAAGAAAAGTGATAACAGAAAAAAACATACGATCATTTCAATTAATGTAAATCCAACTTCTAATTCATTTTTTCTCCCGCATAAAAGCATTGTTCCATCATTTTTCCTTTCACATCTTTCCACATCACACAAACTTCATTTCCTCCCCAATGTGTGTAATATATATTTCCATTTATGAATTTTTCTTCCTGTTGTTTTACCTCATTCTCATACATATATAAAGCTGCTTCTTTTTTTAATAATACAAATGCCTTATAACGAATTTGTATGTTTTTTCGTTCTTGCATAATCAATACTGTTTGCGGAAGTAGTAAAGATACCATCATCATTACTATACTTAATGCTACAATCATTTCAGCCATCACTGACCCTTTTTGACATTTCACGATACGTAAATCTCCCTCTTCCAAGCTGGAATACAATCTCATATTTATAACTTCGATACGAAAGTAAAATCGTGCCACCTCTATTAATATTTCCACTCGGATTATATGTCATCGGATTTGGAAAAGTATTCAAATCCAATTGTATATCGCTATCATATTCTCTTTTAATGATAGAAAGATCCGTACTCGATTCCCCTATATAATACATATGTCTATCTTTATGCCATCGTAATGTATAGTGTTTTTGACGATTTATGGCTAATTGTTGCATATACAAAATATCATTTGAAAACTGTCTTAAAAATTGTTCGATTTTTTGTTTTTCGTATAATGAATGTACATGAAAATACGTGACCATACTTAGTACAGAAATTGCAAATAAAACGAGTAGCATTTCTAAAAGTGTAAAACCTTTTTGCTTCACAGTTTCCCACTTGTTACCGTGCCATCATTGGAAATATGAATAGCTTCACCATTCGGACACTCATCCTTTGTAATATATTTCCCATCAATTAGCTCTTTTAGCGAGGGAATTTTATTATATTGTAGTTGATATACTTGTATTTGCGCTTCTATAGATTTCACATAGGCTTTACATCCTTTTCCTTCGACGGATGAACGCTGCGTAACTACATTAGGAATAATTAATAGTAATAATACAGTTATGACGACCATAACTAATAACATTTCTAAAAGGGTAAACCCTTCCTCATTCTGCATGTAAATGCCTCCTATATAGAATTCATCATTTGAAACATTGGCATAATCATCGCTAAATACATAAGAACAACTATTCCTCCAATACACGTAAATAAAATCGGTTGAATAATCACCAACATACGTTTTATTTTTTGCTCCATCTTTTCCATAATAAGATCGCTATAGTCACCTAATTCAATCGCCAAATTACCGTTTGCTTGTCCATGTGTAATAATATAAGAAAGTTCTTCCTCATAATATCCGCTTTTAGCAATAATAGATTGCAACGGTTCTCCCGCAATTAATTGGCGTTCAATTCGCCCCGCTTCATATTGAAAGAACGGATGATATTTTTGCTCCATCATTATTGTTAGAGCCTCAAGTACTGATAATCCACCGTGTAATAAACCGCTCAATTGAGTGGCGAAATAATGCGAATGCTTTAAAATAAGAAATGTTTTTACGAGGGGGATACGAAGTATAATTTTTACTCGCTTCATATGTGGAAGTTTTCGAAAGTACAATATATATACACTACAGCCAATCATAACGATAAAAATTGTGCTAAAAATAAGATAGGGTAGTAGCTTAATTGTACTTAATATTTGTTCTGTGAATAACGGTGCTGTAGAACCAAATGAACTATATACCATGTCAACTTGTGGTAATAAAATGCGGTTAAAAATCAAAATCATGATTATTAAAAAGAACGCCAAAAACATAGGATACTGCATTATTTTCATCATATCTTTCCTATACTTATCCTTTTTATAAAGAAGTGCGCTCCCTTGTTGCAACGCAAAAGAAATATCACCATGTTGTTCGGCATAAAATAAATAGCTTAACATCTCCTGATGAAACTTTAATTGATGAAAAGAATCGTGTAGACTTTTTCCATTCTTTAATCCATCAATCATGTGCTGCAATTGTACTTTCTTTTCTAAAGGTAATTGAAACCGTAAAAATTCTAATGCCTGCAAAAGAGAGTATCCTTTTTCTAATAGTTCTCCTAATCGTTTCAATAATATGACTTGATCACTTAAACTCCATATTTTCTTAAACATAAACATCCTCTTCTAAAAATCCTAAAGCGTATCCTTTTCGCAACGAAGACTCTAATGTCTCATGCTTGTACGTGACACATTCCCCGTTTGCTTCTTTAATCGCTTGTTTTAACTCATATCCATATAACAACTCATAAATACTCGCTTGCCTTACTTGCCTCATTGATTTACATACAGTTGAGCACTTTCTTTTGCAAAACGGACACTTCAATTCAACAAGTCGCTGTGCAGCTATAGCCAATAAAGATTGTTCAATCTCTTGCCTTGTTATGCCAAAGTCCATAAACCGAAGTATTGCTCCTTTCGCATCATTCGTATGCAGTGTCGTCATTACTAAATGGCCAGTCAAACTTGCTCTTATAGCGATTTTTGCTGTTTCTTCATCACGAATTTCACCCACTAAAATAACATCTGGATCATGACGCAAAATAGCCTTTAGTCCCGCCTCATATGTGATACCTGCTTTTTCATTTATTTGAATTTGTAATACATCGTCATTTCTTTTTTCAACTGGATCTTCCAGTGTAACGATGCGGCGTGTTTTCTTTTTTCTAATTACCTCTAATAATGCATACATTGTTGTTGTCTTCCCCGATCCAGTCGGTCCAGTAAATACGAGTAACCCATGGGAATAATGTAAAAAAGAAAGTAGTTTCTTCGCTGTACTTGGAAATAACGAAAGATGAGATAACGGCTGAATAGATGCTTGTAAATGAAGACGAATAACGAGACTTTCTTGATATACAGTTGGAAGCGTGGAAAGACGTAAATACACTTCCTGTCCATCCATTTGTAAATACAGTGAACCATTTTGTGGCTTCCGCCTCTCCCCTATATCCATGGATGCTAAAAATTTAAAGTGTGAAACAAGTTTTTCTCCAAACTCCTTTTCAATGCATTGTTTCGTCATTAAATCTTTTCCTATACGCAGTTGAACCACTACATCCTTCTGTCGGGGCACAATATGTAAGTCCGACGCTTGTACCCTGCACGCTTCTTTCAAAATCGTATTCGCAAAGCTTTCAATTCCATTCATCATTTTCCCTCCCCACTATGTATATAGCATGAAAAAATTCATAAGAAAAATCGGTATTTTTGTATTTTCACTAGATTAAAAAGGAAAAATATGTTTGTGAAATTATGAACAATTTCCGAATTATTGTCTGAAATTACCTATACTCATGTTTATCTGTATTATAATGTTATTATCTTGGATAAAGTGATAAAGGTGGAGATCCTCATGGAACAAGCTTTAAAAATTACAGGTGTATTATCTGACCCAACTCGTTATTACATTTATAAATATATTTCTCAAAAACATAGTTACGTAACTGTACAAGAAATTGCAGATGAGTTTGAAATTCATCCAAACGTAGCGCGTTTACATTTATCTAAATTAGAAGATGTTCATATGCTGAAATCCGAAACGAAGAAAACTGGAAAAGGCGGAAGACCAAGCAGATTATATGTATTATCTGAAGATGTTATCCAATTACAATTCCCATTCCGTGACTATCAATTGTTAGCAAGAATCGCGTTTAATTCTTTACTTAGCCTTGGTGCTGCTGGTGAAAAAGCGCTCTACGAAACAGGGAAGCAATTCGGGGCCGAATTAATGCAACAACATATGCAGCGTTTAAATGTGAGTGAAGATGCCTTAACAGTTGAACAAAAAATTCAAATTGCAAAAGAAGCCTTTTCAACAGCTGGCTTATCACCTGCATTTGAATTAAGTACAGATGGAACGAAAATTTTCTATGATGTACACAATTGTCCATTTAAAGAAGTTGCTGTCCATCACCCAACTGAAATTTGTAATATGCACGGAGATATGATGAAAGGGATTTTTGAAATCCTATTCCCTAACACGGAATTAACACGAAACGATAGTTTACTAGATGGATGTAAATCTTGTAATTATAAACTAACAATTTAATCTCTCATATAAAAAGAAGCCAATTATAATTGGCTTCTTTTTATATGAACGAATATTTACAATAGTAAGAAAAATAAACTATAATGAAGTGAGGTTTACTTTTTTTAGAAAAGGAGGGAGATGGCATGGAGCGCATGTTTCGCGTTCTCGGCTTTTGGACTGGAATTTTCTCGGTTATGTTTTACGTAGGGGATATGCAACAGGCCGCACTACTATTTTTAGGACAAACAGGATTCTTCGTACTTTTAAGCTATTTAAAATTAACAGAGCGTATGTATATATACGTATTCGGGGCATATTTGACTGTTTTCTTCATAGGATTTACATACTACACGACATTCTTACTTGTCCCTGGGGCTGGACATTAAAAGGTGGCATTTTGCCATCTTTTTTTTAATTCCGGAATTCCCTAGTTGACTTATAGGTTTTATTGATTTATATTCTATATAACAGATTGGAATTAGGGGGAATCATCATGAATACACTGCTTGTCGGAATTAACGTTGCAGTCATGCTCATTTTAGTTGGCGTATTATATTATATGCAACGTAAGCATGTATCTTTTAATAAACGTGTATTTACTGCTTTAGGAGTCGGAATTATCTTCGGTCTTATATTACAATTTATTTATGAGCCTACTTCTAAAGTCATTATTGAATCAAATACTTGGTTTGGCTTAATTGGTAACGGTTATGTGAAGTTACTTCAAATGATCGTTATGCCACTTATTTTAGTATCTATTATTTCAGCATTTACCAAATTACAGTTAACGAAAAACCTTGGTAAAATTAGTGGTCTTATTATCGGAATTTTAATTCTGACTACAGGAATTGCTGCAGCTGTCGGTATCGCTGCAAGTGCAGGATTTGATGTATCTGCAACTGGTCTGCAACAAGGTGATGCAGAATCTGCTCGTCTGAAGCTAGTTGAAGAAAGATTTACTTCTATTGAAAAAACAACAATTCCAGATAAATTATTAGAACTATTGCCTACAAATCCATTTCTTGATTTAACAGGCGCTCGTCCAACATCAACAATTTCTGTTGTAATATTTGCAGCCTTTATCGGCATCGCCTTTATAGGTGTAAAACGAAAATATCCAGAACAAGCAGAGCTATTTAAGAAAATGCTTGATGCTGTATATGCAATTGTAATGCGTATGGTAACATTAATTTTACGTCTTACTCCATACGGCGTATTAGCTCTTATGGCAAAAACAGTTGCTGGTAGCGATATAAATGCTATTTTAAAACTTGGTAACTTCGTGTTAGCGTCTTACGTAGCACTTATCGTAATGTTCGTTATCCACTTATTATTAATTGCTCTATCTGGTTTAAATCCAATTCAATATTTGAAAAAGGTGTTCCCTGTATTAACATTCGCATTCACATCTCGCTCTAGTGCCGGTGCAATGCCATTAAATATTGAAGCACAAAAAGAAAAACTTGGTATTTCTGAAGGAATCGCTAACTTCGCAGCATCATTTGGAGTATCTATCGGACAAAATGGTTGCGCAGGTATTTACCCAGCAATGCTTGCAATGATGGTCGCTCCAACTGTAGGAATTGATCCATTACAACCACAATTTATTTTAACTTTAATCGCTGTCGTTGCAATTAGCTCATTTGGTGTTGCCGGCGTTGGTGGCGGTGCAACATTCGCAGCATTAATCGTACTATCTACAATGAACTTACCAATCGGTATTGTTGCTCTAGTGATCTCAGTTGAGCCATTAATCGATATGGGGCGTACAGCTCTTAACGTAAGTGGTTCTATGACAGCAGGTCTTATTTCAAGCAAATGGCTTGGTGAATTAGATCAAGATACGTACAATCAAGATGATACAAAAACTGGTGAAATTGCTTCATAATGAAAGAAAGACGCTAACATACAATTGTTAGCGTCTTTTTTATTCCGTTCCCTCTTTATAGATCTTATCTTGAGAATTATCACACCAAGTATTCTTCTAGCTGCTCTTTTAACTCCTCCTCAATCTCATCACAAGATTCATCAACTAGTTCCCCTACTTGCTTACTCCCAAAAATGTTTGATTGAATTGACATTCCTAAAAAGATTCTTTCGCATTTCCAAATTGAAATATTGTGAAATTCAATCATCTCTTTTTCTTCATCTAATATAGCTATAGCAACTGATGAATTATATCCCACCTCAAAGGGATTCTCTTTCTCTCTTGCAAATCCCATATCTAATTCCATGTTTTTTTCTATGTATAAATGCGAATACTCTTTATACAGTTTAAGTGATATTCGCTTTATTTCCTTCTCCATACACTGAATTTTCTCTTTTAGCTCCAATGTAAAATCCCGTTCTTTATACTTCATCTCCGTCTCCTTACACATAGAAAAAGAGAATACAATAACATATTCTCTTTCCTCACATATATTTCATTATCTCACAGCCCGTCCTTTTCACAAATAACCATTTTGTTCGCACCATTTATGAAATTGTCCTACATCTACTCCAACTAACACGATATCCTTGAGCTCTACATCAATACTTTGTTCTCCAATTACAATAGCAAACTGCGATTCTAATTTTGTCTCGTTTTTCTTTACAATTCCAATTCGGTTCCGATGCGCTCCATCTTTTATATATGCTTTTTGTCCTACAATATCAAAGTTCAAGATTTTCACCTCTTTTACTGCGCTCAAATTGGAAATACAATCTCCACCTCGGAAAATTTCCTTTCATTGCACTATTTCTCTATATATATGACGAAACAATAAAAGAGTCCTTCCTTCTTTACAATTATTTTTTCTTTGTTTCATTTTTGTGATTGAAACGTAAAGTTTATAATAAAATACACTTGGAAGCGCTTTCTATGTAATTTTTTATGTTATAATGTATAAGTAGAACTTCGTAAAGAGGGTTAAAAAAAATGAATACAAAAATGATAAAAAAAGTAATTGAAGCATTAAAAGTATATGGCTTTCAGAATGTATCATTCTGTGACAAAACGAAGCAATTTTTATTTCATAACGAAACAGATATTATGAGCGGCTATGCAGAAATAACATATAGTAGTCAATTTGAAAAATTCAACGTACAAATTCATCCTATTGAAACGCATCACCAAGCAGAGTTACAAGAGGTTGAAAGACATATACAAGCCTGTATAAGAAAAGTGGAATATTTAAACGCACTTCTTAGCGGACAAACGAAACTAGATGATAAAATTATTATAATGTAAAAAAAGAACGTGAGGTGATCACGTTCTTTTTTTACATTATACATTCATCTTTTCTTTCAGTTGTAATCCTGTAATAGACTCTAATACATCCATTGCTTCTCCAAATGTCATGTCAAAAATTGTTTTATCTTCTACGTATGGAAATTGTCTGAAACGCTTTTCTAACATTTTCACAGCATCCGACGTAAAGTGTGCACTATCGATGCCAAATTCTGTTTCAAGAAGAACGATCCAATCTAACACATGAAAACCTAATCCATTTACGAATGAAATAAGTTTTTCTTCTGACTGTGAAGATAAGAATACGTGTCGTTCCATCTCACTAAAAAGTTCTTCTCCTAAAATATCAGCTAATTCATCATCATGTTCGCGGTCAATGATTTCTTCATAACCATAATCATCTACAAGCTCCTCAACTTCTTCACTATCTGCAAAAAGTAATTGGCTAAGAAGTGCCTCTTTCTTAAATTCGCTATTTTGTACGACTTCTAAAAAGCTCGTTTCCCATCCATTTTCTAATTTCATATTATGTACTCCTTTATATATGTTTCTTATCATCACTGTACCCAAAAGATCACTTTTATAACCTTTTAGGTAGTTATTATTATTTCACATGATTCATAACATAAGATGCAAATTCTGCTGCATCTCCTTCAAAAATATTTATTTCTGGCAAATGATAGAACGTTGTTTGGAGCGGATTTCCTTCATGATATACATATATTTTTTTCTCTAACGCGATCGCCATTCCAAACTCTGTATGGCTCCCGTTTCCGCCATCTAATATAAGTAAAAATATATCCGCTTCTTTAATAGCATTCTTTTCTGCCTGACCAATTTCTCTTAATTGCTCTTGATTCACAGCTCTTTCGTTTCTTGTCCAATCATATGTATGGTGCCATCCTGCATATTTCAGTTCATTTGCTATAGAACTTACAAGATGTTTATTTTGGAATCCTGAAGCGATGTAAAAATTCATTTCTATACACCCCTTCTTTATATACGGGAAACTCCTTTTTAGCGTTACTTGCTATATAATAAAAAACGACTTCAAAAAAAATCCCCATCTTTAAAACTTATTTGCGTTTAAATGATGGGATGCCTCATGGTCTTCTTTTATTTTTTGTTTTTTATAACTTTCATCAGCTAACATTTCTAGTTCAGCTGTTATTTCTGATTTTTCAAGCTCTCTTTCTTGCGAAAATTTCCTTGAAATATAAACAATAACACTACCAACGTACAACACAAAGCATATAATAAGTGCAGTATTTTCATAGAGACTTAGCTCCAACACAGTCACTCCTAATCCATTCGTATTTTCACGCTTCATTAATTGGAATTTCCCTACTAATCCATTTGCTATTGTAACATAAAAACACCGTTTCTTGGAATCTTTCATCCTACTAAAAAAGGCATGATTGTTTCATCATGCCTCTGAAATATGTTGAATGATTGTTTGAATTGCTTCTTTTCCATTATATTTTTTTAGAGCTGTTTTATACACTTCATTATTTTGATTTAATTCTTCGACATGCCTTATAAGAGATTTCACAGTCACATCTTCTTCATACAATACGGAAGCATATCCTTGTCTCTCAAAAGACTCTGCATTTAGTATTTGATCTCCACGACTTGCAAATTTCGATAGTGGAATTAAAACCATCGGCTTTTGCAATGTTAAAAACTCAAAAATGGCATTAGAGCCCGCACGTGAAATAACAAAATCTGTTATGGCTAATATATCTGGCAGTTCTCCGTGTACATACTCAAATTGTTTATATCCTTCTTTATTTTGTAAACTATCATCAAGATTACCTTTTCCGCAAAGGTGAACAATTTGATATTTTTTCAGAAGTTCTGGTAACGCTTCTCGAACCGTTTCATTAATTTTTTTTGCGCCCAAACTTCCTCCCATGATTGTAATAACTGGCTTTTTACGTGAAAAACCTAAAAATGCTAAACCTTTTTCACGATTTCCCTTTAGTACTTCTTCACGTACAGGAGATCCTGTATAAATTACTTTTTCTTTCGGTAAATGTTTCGCAGCTTCTTCAAATGTAACAAATATTTTCGAAGCGAAACGGAGCGCAATTTTGTTTGCTAGTCCTGGCGTCATATCAGACTCATGTAATAAAACTGGTACTCTATTTAGCCATCCTCCAATTACGACTGGTACAGATACGAAACCACCTTTTGAAAAAATCACATCTGGTTTTAGTTTTCGAATCCTTACATACGCGTCCATAACACCCTTCATCACAAGAAAAGGATCTTTTATATTTTTTAAATCAAAATAACGGCGTAGCTTTCCGCTCGCAATACTATAGTACGGAATGCCTTCCTTTTCTATAATCGTTTTCTCAATTCCTTGATGAGAACCAATATAAGAAATATCCCAATTCTGTTCTTGTAAATGTGGAATGATGGCTAAATTAGGTGTTACATGCCCTGCCGAACCGCCACCTGTAAAGACTATTTTTTTCATACGTCTCCCCCTTCTAGACTATAATACACTAAAATATCTTGCCTCGGGGTGAGAAAATACCATAGCCGTTACAGACGCTTCTGGCTCCATCATAAATCCTTCCGTTAATGAAATACCTATTTCCTCTGGATGAATTAAGCGAAATAACTTTTCTTGATCTGCGAGTTCTGGACATGCTGGATAACCGAAGGACACTCGTATCCCTCTATATTTCGTACGGAAGCGTTCTTCCATCGTCAATTCTGGCGAATCTGGAATCCCCCAGCGATCGCGAATGAGCATATGTGTTTTTTCAGCAAGTCCTTCTGCTAGTTCAAGCGCTAACGATTGAATAGCATGACTGCGTAAATAATCACCTTTCGCTTTCCACTCTTCAGCAATGTCACGAACACCTTCTCCAACCGTAACAGATAGGAAAGCAACATAGTCCATCTCATCTCCAACTGGGCGTAAATAGTCACCTAAAGTACGATATGGTGCTTTTCCTTGTCTTGGGAATGTGAAACGCTCTATAACACGCGTATGATCTTCTGGATCATATATTACAATATTCTGTCCGTCGCTTTGCGCTGGGAAAAATTGATACACTGCTTTCGGTTTTAACCAAGATTGTCCTTCCTGCAATAATTCATCTATTAAATCATTTAATTCATGCGCTCTTTTATCTCCCTCTCGCAAAAGTTTCTTCACACTTCCCTTTAGGCCAAGGTGATGTCCAAGCAGCATTTGTCTATTTAGAAATGGCGCGAGATGTGAAACAGGAACATCTCTTAATACAATTCGTTTTGTTGAATCCGGCACGATAACCTCAGCCTTCGGCAATGGCTCAATTACTGCTGGAATTTCTACTTTCTTCTCTTCTTTTGTTACGATATGAAGATGACGTTCTTTTTTATCCTGCTTCATCTTCTCACGCTCTTCTTCTTTTTGAAGCTTATTAATAATATCCAGCCCCGTCATCGCATCACTCGCATAACATACGAGCCCTTTATAAGATGGCGAAATGCGATTATCTGTAAACTTTCTCGTTAACGCTGCCCCGCCTACAACAATTGGAATATCAATATCCGCCGCTTTTAAATCTTCAGCAGTCGTTACCATTTGTTGAGCCGATTTTACTAATAAACCAGAAAGGCCTATAATATCAGGCTTCTTTTCTTGTACTTCTTGCACAATTCGATCCGAGCGAACATTAATTCCTAAATTAATAATCTCATATCCGTTATTTGCTAAAATAATTTCAACGAGATTTTTCCCAATATCATGCACATCACCTTTTACAGTTGCTAATAATACTTTTCCTTTTTTCGCACTATCGCTAGATTCCATATGTGGCTCTAAATAACTTACAGCAGCTTTCATACTTTCAGCACTTTGCAATACTTCAGCAACGATAAGCTCATTATTATTAAATAATCGTCCTACCTCATCCATTCCTGTCATAAGTGGGCCATTAATAATATCCAAAGGTTTTCTTCCTTCTGTAAGTGCGAGACTTAAATCTTCGTGTAAACCTTGTTTCGTACCTTCTACAATGTAATTTGCGAGCCTTTCATCAAGTGTTAATGTTTCTTGGACAACAATATCTTTCTTTTTTGCCACGCGATAGAAGTTTGTAAATTTTTCTAACGTCTCTTGCGTCGTTTCAAAAAGCAATGCATCTGCAAGGCGTTTTTCTTCATCAGGAATTGACGCATAGCGCTCTAATTTTTCCGTATTTACAATCGCGTAATCTAACCCTGCTTTCGTTGCATGATATAAAAAGACGGAATTTAACACTTCGCGACCAGCTGGTGGTAAACCAAATGATATGTTACTTACACCTAAAATCGTTAAACACTCTGGTAATGCTTCTTTAATAAGGCGAATCCCTTCTATCGTCGCAGCCGCCGAGCCAATATACTCTTCATCACCTGTCCCTACAGGAAATACAAGTGCATCAAAAATAATATCTGATGGGCGTATACCATATTTCGTCGTCAATAACTCATAACTTCTTTTCGCAATTTCTAGTTTTCTTTCCGCACTTACTGCCATTCCATCTTCATCGATTGTTCCAACTACAATTGCAGCACCATATTTACGAAGAAGCGGTGTCACTTTTTTAAATCGCTCTTCTCCATCTTCTAAATTAATTGAATTAATAACAGCTTTCCCTTGAATATAAGTAAGAGCTCGCTCCATCACATGTTCATCTGTTGAGTCAATCATAATCGGTACTTTTAACACTTTCGTAACTTCTGCCAAGAAGTTTTCCATATCTTCTATTTCATCGCGGTCCGGGTCTGCCATACAAATATCAATAATATGAGCATTTTTCTTCACTTGCGCTCTAGCGATTTCAGCAGCCTCTTCAAATTTCCCTTCTGCTACTAATCTTTTAAATTTACGTGATCCAATAACATTTGTTCTTTCACCAACAAATAATGGTCTCATAGAGTCATCATATTGCAGTGCCTCTAATCCACTAACTCCATGACCTTCTCGTTCATGATGTTCACGAGGCTTTAGGGATGCTAGTGCTTCTTTCATTGCTTTTATATGTTCTGGTGTTGTGCCACAACAACCACCGATAATATTAACCCATCCTTCTTCAGCAAATCGCTTCACTTTTTCAGCGAGAGAAGATGGAGATTCATGATAATGTCCATCTTCATCAGGAAGACCTGCATTTGGATAACAAGAAATGTAACACTCCGATAAATCAGATAGAGAACGAATATGGTCTCTCATAAACTCCGGACCAGTCGCACAGTTTAATCCAACAGATAATGGCTTCATATGTTCTACCGATAAGTAAAAAGCCTCAATTGTTTGCCCAGCTAGAGTCGTTCCCATCGGTTCAATCGTTCCCGAAATCATGATAGGTACAACTGTATTTAGTTCATCAAAAGCCGCTTGAATTCCAATATAAGCAGCCTTCACGTTACGCATATCTTGACTCGTCTCAACGAGTAATACATCCACTTCTCCTTTCAACAATCCTCTTGCCTGCCGTGTATAAGCTTCAATTAATTCTTCAAACGTTACACCACCAGTAACACTAATCGCTTTCGTTGTCGGTCCCATTGCTCCCGCAACATATACTTCCTTCCCGCTTTCTTCGACTGCTTGCTTCGCTAAACGCGCTGCCTTCTCATTTAGCTCCTCGTCTAAATGAGATAACGCATAATCACTTAGTACAATATTGGTTGCCCCAAATGTATTTGTTTCAATAATATCCGCTCCAGCTTCAATATAGGCTTTATGAATCTTTAAAATAACATCTGGTCTTGTTTCTACTAAATACTCATTACACCCTTCGTACTCCTCTCCTCCGAAATCTTCCGCAGTTAAATCCTCTTGCTGGATCATCGTTCCCATTGCACCATCTAATATTAAGATGTTATTTTGTAATTTTTCTTCTATACATTTCATCAATTAATACCTTCTTTCACTTCTTGCTTTTCTCTCACATATTTAACAAGATGTTCTGTAATTTCATATTTTAAAAATGGTGTAATAAGATAAATGCCGTTAAAGTATTTCATCGCCGCATCGATCAATTCTTGAGAAATACGAATCCCTTCCTCAATTGCTGCCTCTTTCGTTTCATGTCCATCCATTCTCTCTCTTACTGCTTCAGGTAAAGTAATACCTGGCACCTCAAAATGAAGAAAATCTGCATTCCGTTTACTTATTAATGGCATAATCCCAATAAAAATAGGTTGTTCTAAATGCTTTGTCGCTTCATACACTTCTTCAATTAACGCGATATCATAAATCGGCTGCGTTAAGAAATATTCTGCTCCAGCATCTATTTTCCGTTCCATTCGCTTAACCGCTGCTTTTAAATGTCTTACATGCGGGTTAAATGCACCGCCCACAGAAAACCTTGTTGCCGGTCCAATGGATTTCCCTAAAACGGAACGCCCATCGTTCATTTCTTTAATCATTTTAATGAGCTCGATAGAGGACAAATCATATACAGAAGTGGCACCTGGAAAATCACCAACGCGCGCTGGATCTCCAGTTAAAGCTAACACTTCTTCCATGCCTAACGCTGATAATCCTAGTAAATGAGATTGTAGTCCGATGACGTTATGGTCTCTACATGTTAAGTGCGTCAATACCGGAATATCATGCTTCGTTAATAATGCTCCCATTGCCATATTCGAGATACGGGGCGATGCTAATGAATTATCTGCTAGAGTAATAGCATCTGCTCCAGCTCTTTTCAATGCTCTTGCGCCTTCAAAAAACCGCTGCGTATCTAACGTTTTTGGTGGATCTAATTCCACTACTACGGTCGTTTGTTTTTTTGCTTTCTCTGCTAAAGTGACATGAGCTTTTGAACGTTTCTCATGTGTATGAACTACTTTCGGTCTTTGAACCGTATCCTTTTCTATTACAGGCGTAACATTTAGAGTAGCACGTTTCATACTTTCAATATGTTCTGGAGTCGTGCCACAACAACCGCCCAATAACCGAATACCTTGCTCAATAAATTTCGGTGTCATCGCTTCAAAATAAGCTGGACTTCCCTCATATACGTATCGTCCCTCTACATAATTTGGGAGACCTGCATTTGGATATGCTGACAAGTAACCATTTTTCGGAATCGATATCATTTTAAGAGCTTCCGTCATATGAAGTGGCCCTAGTTGGCAGTTCAATCCAACAACATTTGCACCGTAATCTAAAAGCTGTTTTAATATTTCATTTACATCATTTCCATTTTGAGTCGTACCCGCCTCATGTAACGCCAATTGCGCTACAATTGGAATATTTGTTTCTTTTCGTAACACCTGGACAGCATGAAGTAATTCAAACTCATCATAAAAAGTCTCTAATAGCAGTCCATCAACCTGTTCTTCTAATAATGCACTTGCCTGTTCCAGTAACATAAATTCTCGCTCCATATCAGTTGTCGTAACCGCCCCGATATGTTTCATACCACCAATTGTGCCTAAAATTGCATTTCTGTCTGTAACAGATGCTTTCGCCAGTTTTACTGCCGCTCTATTAATTTCAGTAACTTGATTTTCTAATCCATACATACGTAATTTCGCTTCATTTGCTCCGTACGTATTTGTTTGAATCACATCTGCCCCAGCCGCTACATATTGCTTATGAATCGATACAATTAAATCTGGATCAGATATATTCAATTCTTCAAAACTACTTTGCAAACCATGTGAATGTAATAACGTCCCAACCGCACCATCACCTATTACAATTCCTTTTGATAATAAATCTAGTAATTTCACAAATCTCCCTCATTTCTATCAATATAAAAACCCCCTCTTCACTTTGAAGAGGGGGACATAATCGATCCTCCTCTTATTATGCAAAACATTCGTTTTGCAGGTATTAGCACCGTTTCAAACATTTCGTTTGAAGGTTGCCGGGTTTCACAGGGCCTTTCCCTCCACCGCTCTCAATAAGAGTTTGTCTTTATTATTTTATTTATGTAGCTAAAAGGAAATGCGTTCCCCTTTTAACAATGTTTGTTAATTTTTTTATAAATTTAGCACGCACAAATACAAAAGTCAATGACACTTGCGGAAAAATAAAAATTATTTAAAATAAAGTTGCAATTCAATTATCTTTTGTTGTAAAGTTAAAAACATAATAAAATTTCATACGAACATTCTTATCTAGAGAGGTAGAGGGACTGGCCCTATGACGCCTCAGCAACCATTAACATTTGTTAATAAGGTGCTAATTCCAGCAAATTGTGAAAGATTTGACAGATGAGAAGAAGACTCTATTCAAACCGAAAGCCTTCTTCTTAGAAGGCTTTTTTATTTTATATTCAACTAATGGTTCAATTTAAAAAGGAGGAATTTTCACATGTCAACTATCGAAACAAAATTAGCGCAAATCGGAAACCGGAGTGAAACTACAACAGGAACTGTTAATCCACCTGTTTATTTTTCAACTGCTTATCGTCACGAAGGAATTGGTAAATCTACTGGATTTGATTATTCACGAACTGGAAATCCAACGCGCGGCCTATTAGAACAGGCAATCGCAGACTTAGAATGCGGTGAACAAGGTTATGCCTGTAGTTCAGGGATGGCAGCCGTTCTTCTTGTCCTTTCCCTATTCCGCTCTGGAGACGAACTTATTGTTTCCGAAGATTTATACGGTGGCACTTATCGATTATTTTCTGAGCACGAAAAAAAGTGGAACGTTCGATGTAGATACGTAAATACACAATCTATTAAACAAATTGAGCAAGCCATCACAACGAAAACGAAGGCTATTTTCATAGAAACTCCAACTAATCCATTAATGCAAGTTACCGATATTGCCGCTGTTGCAACTGTAGCGAAAAGACACGGACTACTTCTTATTGTAGACAACACATTCTACACACCTTATATACAGCAGCCATTAACAGAAGGTGCCGATATCGTACTTCATAGTGCAACGAAATATTTAGGTGGTCATAACGATGTACTAAGCGGACTTGTCGTTGCAAAAGGAAAGGAACTTTGTGAGGAAATCGCTCATTATCATAATGCCTCTGGTGCAGTCTTAAGTCCATTTGACTCATGGCTATTAATTCGTGGTATGAAAACGTTAGCGCTTCGCATGAGACAACATGAAGAAAATGCAAAAGCAGTTGTTGCTTATTTAAATGATGAGGATGGGGTGACAGATGTATTTTATCCTGGAAGAGGCGGCATGATCTCGTTTCGTCTGAAAGATGAAACATGGATTAATCCATTCTTACAATCTTTATCCTTAATTACATTTGCCGAAAGTCTCGGTGGTGTTGAAAGTTTAATGACATATCCAGCAACACAAACACACGCTGATATTCCTGAAGAAATTAGAACAGCAAACGGTGTATGTAATCGTCTTCTTCGATTTTCCGTTGGTATTGAAAATAGTAACGATTTAATTCAAGACTTAAAGCAAGCCATTAAACTTGTAAAAGAAGGTGTAAGAATATGAGTTATTCTATAGATACACTCTTACTGCACAACCAATATAAACATGACTCGCAAACAGGAGCTGTTAACGTTCCCATCTATAACACATCAACATTTCACCAATTTGATGTAGATACGTTCGGGAAATATGACTATAGCAGGTCAGGCAATCCAACTCGTGAAGCTCTTGAAGACATCATTGCTTTATTAGAAGGCGGAACAAAAGGATTTGCCTTCGCATCAGGAATTGCAGCGATTTCTACTGCATTCCTCCTCCTTTCACAAGGTGATCACGTACTCATTTCAGAAGACGTATACGGAGGAACTTATCGAATGATAACTGAAGTTCTCTCCCGTTACGGTGTTTCACATACATTTGTTGATATGACCAATTTAGAAGAAATAAAGCAAAACATTAAGCCAAATACAAAACTCTTTTATGTAGAAACACCTTCCAATCCACTTTTAAAAGTGACAGATATTCGTGCTGTTTCTAAACTTGCAAAATCTATTGGCGCCCTTACTTTTGTTGATAATACATTTTTGACACCATTATTCCAGAAACCACTTGACCTTGGCGCTGATGTCGTTCTTCATAGTGCCACAAAATTCATTGCCGGTCATAGTGATGTTACTGCCGGATTAGCAGTTGTAAAAGATACCGATCTCGCCCAAAAACTTGGCTTTTTACAAAATTCATTCGGCGCTATTCTAGGCCCGCAAGATTGTTCTCTCGTACTTCGTGGTCTAAAAACATTGCATGTACGTCTTGAGCATTCAGCTGCTAATGCCAATAAAATTGCACACTATTTACAAGAGCACGCTAAAGTTCAAAATGTCTATTATCCAGGATTACAAACACATCTTGGATTTCACATTCAACAATCTCAAGCTACATCAGCAGGAGCTGTCCTATCTTTCACTTTACAATCAGAAGACGCACTTCGCCAATTTTTATCAAAAGTAAAATTACCTGTCTTTGCAGTTAGTTTAGGGGCTGTCGAATCGATCCTTTCCTACCCAGCTAAAATGTCACATGCAGCACTATCGCAAGAAGCTCGTGATGAAAGAGGGATTTCAAATTCATTACTTCGGCTATCCGTCGGTCTTGAAAATGTTGACGATTTAATATCCGATTTTGAAAATGCCCTTTCTTATGTAGAAGAGCCTGTAAATGCATAGAGAGCAGAGAAGATATGAAATTAAGTTATCATATCTTCTTTTTTACGCTGATAAGTATATTTGTCAACCCTTCGTATAATTCATAAAAAAAATGACAGATCACTATCTATTTCCAAGTAATGAATTAATTGATATATTAAGAAGTAAAAAAGGGGCAAAAATAATGGATACATGTGCAGATGTTTTAATCGTTATCGATTTACAAAATGGAGTATGTTATAGTGAGGAGCATTTATTTAATTTACAAAATTTACTTACAAAAGTAAATAAAAGAATTTCTTCATACAGAAAATCAAATAAACCAATTCTTTTCGTTCAACATTGTGACGATGATTTAGTACCTGAAAAAGACCTTTGGGCTATTCATTCAGATTTAGATGTTCAAAAACAAGATTTTTTTGTAAGAAAAACACATGCCAATTCTTTTTATAACACAAACTTGAAAGAGATTTTAGATCAATTATCTGTACATCGTATTGAATTTTGTGGTGCCCAAACAGAGTACTGTATGGATACCACGATTAAATTTGCCCATGGACTAGGGTACGAAAACTTCATGTTCCAGAAAGCAACCTCTACGTTAAATAATCCATTTATGTCCGCAAAAGAGACGATTGATTTTTATGAAAATATATGGAACCACAGATTTTTAAAATTGATGAAAGATGAAATCTAGAATACATAACTAACGTCTTGGTAATTATAAGATTTATCAGCTATATTCAAACATTTCATTTTCACCATAAAGAAGCTGACTACATTCGGCTTCTTTTCTTTTAACCTGTTTTATATTCTATATATAACATTATAATTCCTTTGTCATATTATTTTAAAAATTTCGTATATTCATTTGAAAGAATAAGAAAATCATGATAAAATTGTGTTACAAATATATCTATATCTTTCAATTTTTAAAATGCATCGAAATTTTCACCCAAAAATGTCATTTTACAAAACCGTGCTAAATTATCTACTTTATTTACATCAGGGTCTCTTTTCTTACAATTTCTTTACTTTAGGAATGTTTTTCTGCAACAACTGTTTTCTTTTCTTTAATTTTTTGGTATGTATAGTATGGTATAACAGCTCACACGGAGGTGGAAAAGAACATGTTAGAAACCTTTCAAAAAGAAATAGAACTATATGAAAGCAATGCAGAATTATTGAAAGTACTTGCTCATCCTGTTCGCTTATGTATTGTAAAAGGATTAATTGAACGCGGTCCAAGCAACGTTTCTACAATGTACACTGGCTTAAACATGCCACAATCTACAATTTCACAGCATTTAGCAAAGTTAAAAAGTGCTAAAATCGTTTCAAGTGAAAGAAAAGGATTGGAAATTTATTACAAAGTAGAAAACGAGACAATTATTCAACTCGTTCGCGTATTATTGGGTTAGGGACTCATAGACAGAGAAAAAGGACGTATTTTATATTTTTTATCTCATATCTTTAATATAAATATATATCATGAGAGGAAATATATGATGCTACATAAGTCGTATTAAAAAACAAGACACAGAACTATGCTGTGTCTTGTTTTTTATATTTTCAAATACCGACCCAAGTGTAACTGTTGCATATGTTTCGTATGTATAACAACATCACATGCACTCCCTAATCCTCCGCTCAAAATCATAGAATGAACTGCACGATTTTGTTTTTGAATTTCAGAAAAAGGATTCCGATCTTGATGATTCGTAAGCAGCTCTAGTATTCCTGCTGCTAACAAAAACTCAGATTGTTTCTTATGCCATACCATATTCATACCTTGCAGGCTAAACATTTCTTTCAGTTCGTCCCAATGAATATGAGTAGTAAGATCCATTTCACCTGGATACGCTAAAGGATTACGAATTAACTTATGCTCGTAATATCCTCGTAAACTACCTTCTTGATGTGCAGGATGCATCCATTCTTCTTTTGTATATCCATAATCAACTGTAATACATACACCTCGTTGAAACCATTTCGCAATTTCTTTTATATATTCTTCCATCGCAATTGGCACTTCAAAACGCTGGCCTTCAGCGAGATGAATATTATATTTCAATAAGTATCGACCAATTCTTTTATGTAACGGCCTACATACTTCTGCAAGTTTCCCTTCCTCTGTGTACGTAACACGTACTTCATACAATATTCCATTTCTCTTCTCAATTACTTCAACAGGAAATGCATCAAATAACTCATTCGAAAAAAGAATCCCCTCGAACGATTCTCCCATTTCACTATGCGACGTATAATATGACACATTAGAAAACGAACAAAGAGTCTTTTGCTGCAATTTTCTATGAAAAGGGCTCATTTCAATTATCGAATAGTTTAAATCAATAAAGGTTTCCGGTGATAATTGCTTCCATTCTTGTAAAACATCATAGGCAAACCTTCCTGTCCCCCCACCAATCTCACAAATATGTGGAGCAACTTCACCATTTTCAACAAGACGAATAAAAAACTTAGCAAAAGTTTTTGCAAACACAGAGGATACGTTGCTACTTGTAAAAAAATCCCCTTGTCTTCCTATTTTTTCACGTTCTTTCATATAATATCCATGTTCCTCTGCATATAATGCGAGGTTCATATATGTACTGTATGAAATTGAATAATCCTTTTCTTTTTCCATCCATTCTTTTAAAATGAGCTCCATCCCCATACTAGCTCCTTACTGTAAAAATGGATTATTTTCTTTTTCAAAACCAATGCTTGTTTCTGGACCATGTCCACATAACACCGCTGTTTCATCAGGTAATACAAATAATTTCTCTTCAATACTTCCAATCAACTCTGCAAAACTTCCACCAGGTAAATCTGTTCTTCCAATACTCATTTGGAATAATACATCTCCAGAAAATACAGCATTCGCCTCTTTACAGTAATAAGAAATACTGCCTGGAGAATGTCCTGGTGTCTCAAAAATTTCAAAGTTAAATGAACCAATTGCTAATGCACCTTCTGCATCAATAATATGATCTGCTGGTTTTGCTGTAATGCTGCGATTCATCATAAAGATTTGAGAACCATTTACAGTTGCATCGCCTAACCAATCTGCTTCTTCTTTATGTACGTACACAGGAATATGAAAAGCGTCTCTTACCGCATCAACAGCACCAATATGATCAAAGTGAGCATGTGTTAATAAAACAGCCAGTGGCTTTAATTGTTCTTCTTGTAAATATGTAACGAGCTTCTCTCCTTCGTGACCAGGATCAAAGATAATACACTCATTTTGCTCATTCGTTAAAATATAAGCATTTGTTTGTAATGGGCCTAACGGCATTTGTATCCATTTCATATGAAAATCTCCTCCAATTATTAAACTTACTTTCAATGATACAACATTTTTTTCTCTTAGGAAAAGAAAGGATGCTATCTCGACAATCATTTTTAAAACATGTACAATATAAAAGAGTAAATATTCCAAAAACTCATATTAAGGAATGGGTAGACAGAGGAGGATATTGTATGGGCCTTGTTATTATTTTTACGCTTGTCACTCTGTTAGCTGTATTTGCTACGCTTAGAACACTTCGCGAAAAGAATTTTCTCGCGGGCGGCTTTGCAATTGCAACTGTACTCGTTTTCGGATGGTTTACAATCATGACTGTTCTATATAACGGGTACCCACCAGCAGCTTAATTCATTTACATGCTCGTCTTCATCAAGATTTCGCACAAAAAGAGGAAGGGTTTCCCCTTCCTCTTTTCATACTTCACAACTTATATCATCTTCGCTTCGTATTTGTGCTTTTTTACAAGCCAAGCTCCTCCGATAACACCTGCATCATTACCAAGTGTTGCAATAGCTAACTTCGTGCTCTTTACAGCACGTGAGAAAGCATATTGCTCAAAATAGCGTTGAATTGGTTCTAAAAGTGCATCTCCAGCTTTAGAAACGCCTCCGCCAATAACGATTTTCTCTGGGTTCAACGTGCTAGAAAGGTTCGCTACAGCTAATCCTAAATAAGAAGCTACCTTTTCTACTACTTCGCCTGCTAGTTCATCACCTTGTCCATGTGCTTCAAATACGTCTTTTGATGTGATACGTCCTTCTTCTGCTAACATAGAACGTAGAATACTTTCTTTATCAGTCTCTTGTATTTTTTGCATAGCAACACGCACAATACCTGTTGCAGATGCTACAGTTTCTAGGCAACCAGACTTCCCGCAATTACATGGGAAAGCATTCTCTGTAACGACTGTAATGTGTCCGATTTCACCAGCAGCACCGCTTACGCCGTGTACAATCTCTCCATTGGCAATTACACCGCCGCCAACACCAGTGCCAAGCGTCATACAAATTAAATCTTTTGCTCCTTCACCAGCACCTTTCCACATTTCACCAAGCGCTGCTAAGTTCGCATCATTATCAATCACAACAGGTAATCCTGTTTCTACTTCTAATAAATCTTTTAACGGATAGTTCTTCCATCCTAAGTTAACCGCTTCATAAATCATTCCAGACGCCACGTGTACAGGGCCAGGAGCTCCCATACCAATACCGATTAACTTACTTTTTAATTCGCCTAACTCTTCTAACTTTTTATCAATTGCTTTCGCTACATCAAGTGTAATATGTTTTCCTTGCTCATTTGTATTCGTAGGGATTTCCCACTTATGTAAAATTTCACCGTATACATTAATAAATGCTAATTTAATCGTTGTACCACCAAGGTCAACACCAACTAACCATTTCTCTTCCATGTTACTTACCTACCTTTATCTAATTCTTATTTAGCTCTTTTTGAATTTCTTGCTTCAATAAAAATAAAGCTGTTTGATAGTCTTGTGAATCGATTAGCTGTGATTGATTTAATTCACGCAATTCATCTTGCATTAATTGTAAATCTGCAATTCGATCTCCTGTATAAATAATCGTACCAAATTTCTTTAGCAATTGCTGAATATCATATATAGATAACATTTCATCACCCTCTATGCTCACTTACTATAAAAAATTATAATAAGAAAACGTTCACATATTTTATTATAATCAAGAAGAAAAAGTCTCGTCAATTTTTATTTGTCTATACAAGCCCATTTTTAACCATTGTTCCTTTTTCTGTAATAATTTTTTCTATATTTTTATCAAACGGCTCTATTGGAATATGGTCTACCATTTGAAAACTATAAGCTAATGATAGCGTTTTCCCTTTATAATGCATGAGATAACGATCATAATAGCCACCACCATATCCAATCCGTTCTCCTCGCTCTGTATAAGCTACACCTGGTACAATTTGAAGGTCAATTTCATCTGCATTCACTTCTTCCGTAAGCGCTGGAATTGGCTCACGTAAATTCATATACACTGTTTCCAATTGATCAAAATTACTAATTTGCCTAAAGGACATTGTTCTTGTTTCTTTATTACACTTCGGAACAACAACTTTCTTTCCTTCTTCCCAAGCTTTTTCGATAATAGGATATGTATTCACTTCATTTTCCATTGAAAGAGTGATTCCAATTGTTTTAGCTTCAGCCCACTCTTTTTGTGCATACAACGAAAATGCAATTTGCTCTGATAAAGTTGTATACCGTTCTTTTGATAAAGAATTCATGTGCTCTATTATTTGTTTACGTAAACGTAGTTTCTCTTCTCTCACACATTTTCCCCCTCACAGTGATACTTTGCTCTACGATGATAGTGTATCACTTTTAAGAGAGGAATCGAATAAAAAAAGAAACAGTAGGAAAATATTCCTACTGCTTACTTTGTTTCACGGTGTAACGTAGACTTCTTGTCACGCTTGCAATACTTTTTAAGCTCGATACGCTCAGCGTTGTTACGTTTGTTTTTCTTTGAGATATAGTTACGATCTCCGCATTCTGTACATGCTAGAGTAATATTCACACGCATTCTTATTTCCCTCCAGTACTAATAACTTAAATCAGACTATACTATAATACCACTTTTAAAATAAAAATTCTACACCTTTTGATATTGTCTAATTTTTTCTATAAGATTTTTCATGTTTTCCCTTGCTATTACTGGGTTTCTAGCATGTGAATACACTAAAAATTTCGGTTGTTTTGTGTCAGAAACGATATAAGACCACTCTTTTTCGGTATATTTGAACTGTACTCCTTCAAATATGCCTTCTTCCTTCCTTTCGATATCAGCCAATAATTTCCTCATCACCTTCCCTTTTTCATTCCACGAACATACAACTTCATCACAAAGTAAATAAAGCGGCGGGGATTGCTCTACTATGCTGAGAAAGGTTTTTCCCTGCAATGCTATTAACTCGAATAATTTTCCAATTCGATATAAAATATCTCGCTTCCATCTCGCTTGAAACGATTTTTTTTCATCCTGCGTATAAAATAGAAGATAACATTCTCCTAATTTCAAAGACATTGGGTAAATATTTCCTGCCGATTCCAGTAATAAATCTGGAATATCAATCTCTTCAAAATCCGTCCCTTGGTAAATATTACTATGATTATCATATAACTCGAAATAATTTCCTTGCTCTGAAAACATAAGCGCCATATTTGCTTTACTTGATTTCATCAAAGCTTTCACATGATCCTTTTGTTCGCCCGCATAAATCCACGTAACTGTGCATCCGAGCCTTTGCAAAAAGAGCATAAGCAAATGCTGTAACATATCATTTCTCTTATTAATAAGAAGATGGAACTTCTGTTTTTTTATTTTCTCAATATCAATACGCTCTAATACAGCCTCTATATAATTATGTAAAGAAACGTGTACTAGCTTATTCCGCCCCATTTCCTTCTCACATACGTAATAAAACGACTCAGACATATACACTTGTTCTATCGCTTTTTGCTGCTTATACGTTAACTGTGCCCCATCCTTACCATACAACTTTATAACAATCTCTTTTTCTTTTTCCGCTTGAATGAAAACCCCGCCCGTACATTGCAAATCTTGAATACTGTACTGAAAAAGTGATTCGTTCATTTCTTTGCATTCCATCGTATGAATCCCAATACCATGAATTGCATGAAGAAAAAGATTTTTATAAGAAGTCGTTTCTATATGTTCTTGACTCCCGATTAATATACTTTCCCCTTTTGTAAAAAGAGATCCGTACGCCATCGCAACCTTTACAATAAATTGAGGCGTAATCTCCACATTACCTCTTCCTACAATGCGGCTTTTTTGCAACCATCCTGCACTCTTCTCACTTTCTTGAACACCAGCCGATCCTACTACCGAATGACTATCAATCGCCTTATATGGCCATAGTTTTCCCTTTTGCTTAATTACCGTACTTTTCCCTATATGACAATGGTCCGCTACAATGCTTTTTTGAAACAATGTAACATCATCTTCCACCATTGTATGTTCTCCTATTGTCGTTTCTAGTAACTCACAATATTTCCCAATGTGCGCATTTGCAAAAATAATACTCTTTTGAAGATGAGAATAACTTGAAACAACACTATTTTTCCCGATAATAGAGTATGGCTCAATTACAGATCCAGCACCAATTCTTGCTCCTTCACCAATAAAAGAAGGACCATGAATTTTCGTTCCTTTTCCAATCGTTACCCCTTCTCCCATCCATACCATCGGTAATACTTCCGTATATGGGATAGGTACTTGCAATTTTTTCGTTAACAAATCAAATTGTGCTTGTCGATATTGATCAAATGTACCGATATCTAACCAGTAACCTTCTGACAAATATGCAAATAATGCGTTCTTATTTGCCAATAACGGAAACACATCTTGACTAAAATCAAAAAATTCTCGGGGCGGTATGTAAGAAAAAATTTCTGGCTCCATAATATATATACCTGTATTCACAATATTAGAGACTACTTCATTCCAACTCGGTTTTTCTATGTATCGTGTAACCTCTTGTTCTTTGTTCATTACAACTAAACCAAATGAGAGTGGATTTTCTACTTCCTTTACAAACATAGTTACCATTCTTTTCTTTTGTTCATGAAACGTAATTCCTTCTGATAATTGAAAATCAGTTAACGCATCCCCACTTATGACAACAAACGGTTCATCCAAAAATTTTTCCGCTTGTTTGATACTCCCTGCAGTTCCAAGCGGTGGAGAGTCTTCAAAGTAGTACAAGTTAACGCCCCATTTGCTACCGTCACCAAAATATTGCTTAATAGCCGCACTCATATACTGAACAGTAATTGCAATCTCACGTATACCATGCTGACGCAATAATTCAATGTTGTATTCTAAAACTGGCTTTTCTAATAATGGCAACATCGGCTTTGGAGTATTACATGTTAATGGTCTAAGGCGTCGTCCTTTTCCTCCAGCTAAAATAACCCCCTTCATATACTTCAGCCTCCACTTATATAATGTTCAGTAACTTCATATACGATATGTATATTATCTACCCAGCATTAACTAGCAGTATAAAATAAAGTGAAACTTTAATCAGTGGGAGTTTTCTTCATCCCCTATTGATTATTAGCCTTGACCAATCGGGCCGGCAGGCAGTAAAGTTCCCCTTATATACATTCACCTTTCAATAACCGAAGAAAGCGCTTACTATTAACTTTTAAAATATTACTTAATAAGCGAATAACATATACGCCCTATTTTTTCCATTATATTATGATACATCTTATCATCATAAACTAAAGGAAACAACGAGCTTTTTTTGTCATGTTTTGACTAAAAAAAGCAGGTGATGTTTCACCTGCTTTTTTCTTTATTCATTTAATAAGTAATGCTTTCCCTTTACTAAATAAAAAACATTTTCAGCAATATTTGTAATATGGTCTGCTACACGTTCGATATATCTCGCTACAAAGGATAATTGTGTAATTTGTGTAATTGCTTCTGGTTGTTCTGGAACTGAAGATATAAATTCACGAATCGCTTTCCCATATATTTCATCAACAGAATCATCCATTTCGGCAATTTGCTTCGCAAAAGTTAAATTTTCTTGCTCATATGCATCTAGCGCTAACTGTAACATCTTATTTGCAATCGCAAACATCTCATCAAGATTGTGCAAACTAACAGACACGTCTTTTTCCCCGAGACGAATGGTTGATTTCGCAATATTAACAGCATGATCTGCAATCCGTTCTAAATCTGTCGCTGTTTTAATTGAAATGAAAATCCTTCTTAAATCACTTGCTACAGGTTGCTGCTTCGTAATGAGCATAAGCGCAAGATCATTTATTTCCTCTTCTAAATTATCCATACGATAATCACCATCTATTACCTCTAACGCTTTCTCTACATCCTTTTTATGAAGCCCTTCCATAGCAAGCAATAAAGCTTCTCTCGCTAGTTCACCAAGCTCAATCACCTTTTGCTGTAACGTTTTTAAATCACATTGAAATTGTTCTCGTACCATTGTTTCTTCCCCCTCAATATTATGTGCCACTATATATAACTCTCCTACCTAGCCTACTTATAATAAACCTTAAGATAGGAGAAGTATTACTTCTCCTATCTTAAATAAGGTAAAAATAAGAAATACCCTCTGTTAAGAGGGTATTTGCTCTTAGCCTTGCTAGCGACATCAACCGAATCGGCCTGTAATATAATCTTCTGTACGCTTATCTGAAGGTGTCGTAAATAATTTATTTGTATCTGTATACTCCACAACTTCTCCACTTAAGAAGAAAGCAGTTTTATCTGAAATGCGCGCAGCTTGTTGCATGTTATGCGTTACGATAACGATACTAAAATCTTTCTTTAACTCTTGAATTAATTCTTCTACTTTTAATGTTGAAATTGGATCTAGTGCTGATGTTGGCTCATCCATTAAAATAACGTCTGGTTCAATCGCTAAACAACGTGCAATACATAGACGCTGTTGCTGTCCACCAGATAAACCGTATGCATTATCATGCAAACGATCTTTTAACTCATCCCAAATCGCTGCTCCACGTAAACTTTTTTCAACAATTTCATCTAACGTTTTCTTGTCGCTAATCCCATGAATTTTCGGGCCATATGCTACATTTTCATAAATAGATTTTGGAAATGGATTTGGTTTTTGGAACACCATTCCTACATGTGTTCGTAATTCTTCAACTGGATATGATTTATCAAATATATTGCGCTCTCTATATTCAATTACGCCTGTAGTTCGCACGATTGGTACTAACTCTACCATACGATTTAATGTTTTTAAGTACGTTGATTTACCACAACCACTTGGCCCGATAATTGCTGTAACTTCATTCTCATGAATACTTAAGTTAATATCTTTTAAAGCATGGTCTTCTCCATACCATAAATTTAAGTTTTTCGTATCAAATACTACTTTCTTTGGCGCAGTCTCGATTTTCTCCTCGTTTTTCACCTGTACATTTACTACTGTTGCTACCATTTGAATTCCCCTTTCATCCATTTCCAACTTATTTTCGATTTCGTAACCATAGAACAACTATATTGATCAAGAGCAACAAACCTAACAAAACAATCATCCCAGCAGCTGCTACATACTGAAATTCTTCCTGTGGTCTACTCATCCAATTAAAAATTTGAATTGGTAAAACTGTAAATCTATCAAACATACTAAACGGAACATAATTTGCAAATGCAAGTGCCCCGATAACTAATAACGGTGCCGCTTCTCCAATCGCTCTTGATATCGCTAACGTACAACCTGTTATAATTCCTGGGAACGCATATGGCAATACAACTTGATACATCGTTTGCCACTTCGTAGCACCTAACCCGTAAGAAGCTTCTAATAATGACCTCGGTACAGATCGTATCGCTTCTTGACTCGCTACAACAACTGTCGGTAAGACGAGTAAGCTCATCGTCAGTGCCGCTGCAATAATACTCTCACCTAAGTGAAGAGCGTATACAAAAATGGTTAAGCCGAGTAATCCAAATACGACGGAAGGTACTCCCGCTAACGTTTGATTATTAATTTCTATTACCTTTTTAAATATAGATTCCTTCGCATATTGCTCTAAATAAAGAGCAGTTCCGACCCCAAATATAAAGGAGAGTGGTATAACAATACTCATAAATAATATTGTTCCTGACAAAGCTGCAGCAATCCCAGCTTCTTTCGGATTACGCGAAGCGAAGTTTGTAAAGAAATCTAACGAAAGGTAACTGACACCTTTTTCAAAAATTTGAAAAAGCAAAATAAGCAGGATTACTATTGAAAACAAAATTGCCATATAAAATAACAATTTGTAAATTCGATCTTTTAAAAAACGTGATGCCATATTTTCTTGTATTTTTTTATGATTCAACATGCGCATATTATGTCACCCTCCTAAAGCGGCGCATAATAAACTGCGAAATGATGTTCATTATAAAAGTAAACAAGAATAACGTTGCGCCTACAGCGTACATGCTGTAATAAGTAATTGTTCCATGCGGAGCATCACCTAAACTCACTTGCACAATATAAGCTGTTAACGTTTGAATAGAGTGTGTCGGATCGAGAGATACGTTCGGTGTGGACCCTGCTGCAATTACAACGATCATCGTTTCACCGATTGCTCTTGAAGCAGCTAATATAATCGCTGCCATAATCCCTGCGAAAGCTGAAGGAAACACGACTTGTTTTACCATCTCAAACCGAGTTGCTCCAAGTGCCAACGAAGCTTCTTTCGTTCCTTTTGCTACAGCTCTCATTGCATCTTCAGACAGAGATGCAATTGTAGGTATCATCATAAAGCCAATAACAATACCTGGACTAATCGCATTAAAAAACTGTAAATCAGGTATAATCCGTTGTAAAAGCGGTGTAACAACTGTTAATGCAAAAAAGCCATATACAATTGTCGGGATACCTGCTAATAGTTCTAACATCGGTTTTAATACTTTCCTTACACTGTTTGAAGCATATTCACTTAAAAATACGGCACACGCTAAACCGATAGGAACTGCTACGCACATAGCGATTGCTGTTACAAGTACCGTTCCACATATAAGTGGTAATATACCGAATTTAGGATTTTCAAAAAAAGGTAACCATTCTTTCTCTGTCAAAAAGGAGAGCAATGATATTTTTTTAAAAAACATTATTGTTTCATTAGAAAGCGTAAAAATAATTCCAAGTGTCGTCGCAATAGACACGCTAGCAATTATTTTTAGTAATAATGGAACAATTCGATTGATTCGCTGCGTTTTTTTTCTATGTTTTGTATTTCTTTCAATCAAATGTTGTACAGAAAATGTAATTTGACTTTTGTCATTATAAGCCAAAGATGAAAACTCCTTTCCACCCTGACATTACCTTTTTATTTCTGTTAACATCCGCAGTTGTTCATTGTATTTTTCTTTTGGTAATTTTACATATCCAACCTCTTCAGCAAGATTACCAACATGCTGAATCATAAACTCAATATAATTTGCTACATTCATTTTATTTCGGATAGATGCATGATTCACATAAGCAAATAGCGACCTAGATAACGGCTTATACTCACCTGATTGGATGGTATCTTTCGTCGGAAGTACACCATTCACTTTTATTGCTCTCACCTTATCTCGATTGGCCATATAATAAGCATATCCTACAAAAGCAATGGCATTTTTATCATTCATTACCCCTTGCATAATAACTTGATCATCTTCAGACAAAGAGACTTTTTTTACAATGCGACTTTTTTGTAAGATGACATTTTGAAAATAATCATACGTACCAGAGTCTACACCTGGCGCATAAAACTTTACCTGTTCACGTGGCCATGATGAATGAATTTGTGACCATCGCTTTTCACTTTCATCTTCACTCCATAATAGACGTAACTCGTCTACCGTCATATTATCTACCCAAGTATTTTGACGATTCACAACGATCGTAAGGCCGTCATAAGCGACTTCAAACGGTGTAAACTGAATGGAGTTTTTCTTCATTTCATTTTCTTCCACTTGTTTCATTACTCTCGAAGCATTATTTATATCTACTTCTCCTTTACTGAAACGATTAAATCCTCCTCCTGTTCCAGAAACACTGATGGAAATTTTCACGTTCGGATGCACCTTTGTATATTCCTCCGCTACTGCTTCTATAATAGGAAAAACCGTTGAGGATCCATCAACTCTCACTTCTCCCATTTCATTCACAGCAAATGCAGTAGACGTGCCAACATAAAAGAAACATGTCGACAGTATGAAAACTTTAATTGATGCACTTATCCATTTCACGTGTTCTTCCTCCTAGAAGTAACCGGAAATAACAGGATTACAGATATAAGAATACTGCTAAACTATTAATTCGGTTTTAATTGTTTGTAAAAGTTTTGTAAAGTTCCACAAGAATCAACATTAGGTAAATTATTAATCCGTAGCCACTGTTCATCTTCACTGAGGATTGGTCCATAACTTCCATAGTGAATGCATACGTATTATTTGCGAGGCCCCTTAAAATTCCGATATGATCTGCTTGTCCACTTTATTAAAACGTATGCATGAATCAAAAAAAAAAGCACACTATCTTTTCAGATAGTGTGCTTTTTTTACAACTTTTTTATTCATCATCTTGCTTTTTATTTTTCTTATCTATTTCCTCTTGTGTAGCTTCGCCATTTTCTACCTTTTTCAAATCAAAGTACGCGTCCATAATGTCACGACTAATATATCCGTTAATACCTGATTTATCATCTACCCAAGGTACAACAACAGAAAATGCTACTTCAGGGTCTTCAAGTGGCGCATAACCTACTAATGTTAAGTTATATGTTTCTTTACGCTCACCGTTTGCTTTTCTACCAATCTCTTTATCTCCGCCATACACAGTTTGAGCTGTACCTGTTTTACCAGCAGCTTTATATGATGCGCCTGTAAAGTATTTCGCAGCTGTACCACCAGACTCATTAAATACTTGTCTAAATCCTTCCTGAACACGTTTAATTTGTGATTCAGGCATATCAATACGGTTTAGTACTTTTGGTTCCATTGAGTGAACGACTTTTCCAACTTCGCCTTGTTTCGCTTCCGGTTGACGAATTTCTTTTACAACTTGCGGCTGCATACGGTAACCACCATTTGCAATTGTTGAAACATATTGTGCTAATTGAAGTGGCGTATATGTGTCATACTGTCCAATTGATAAATCTAATAAGAAACCAGGCTGATTTCCTCTACCTATTTGACCCGCAGATTCGTTTGGTAAATCGATACCTGTTTTTACACCAAGTCCAAACTGTCCGAAATAATAGCGCATCGTATCAAATGCTTTTTGTGGTATATCTAACGTACCACCTCTCACATATTGAACACCTGCGATATTCATCGCTGTTTTAAACATATATACGTTAGAAGACATTTTTAATGCTGTCAGATCATTAATAGATCCCATCGTCTTCCAAGAAGATTTTTTCGGCGTTCCTTTCAATACGATTGGTTCATCCAGTTGGTAGGAACCCGGTTGAATCGCTTTTGTTTGATATCCTGTAAGTACTGTCGCACCTTTTACAGTTGATCCCATCGGATAAGAACTTGTCATCGTTCCTAATGCGAAATCTTGCACTTTCGTTTCGCCATTTTCTTCCACTAACTGTTTCCCTGCCATAGATAAAACTTCACCATTTTTTGGATTCATCATTACAACGAATGCGCGATCTAAAAGAGGTTGTCCCCCTTTATATCTCAATAAATTTTTCGTGATAATTTCTTCTACACGCTTTTGTAATTCCATATCAATTGTTAAATTCAGATTGTTACCACTTTGCCCTTTTGATACATTAATCGTTTCTAAAATATTACCGTTTTTATCTGTAATATTTCTCACTTCCGCTTTATTACCGTGCAAACTATCTTCATATTGCTGCTCAAGATAACTTTTCCCTACGCGGTCATTTCGATTATAATCACGAACAAGATAGTAATCTAGTCTTTCTCTCGGTAAACCTTCATCAGACGTTGACACGCCGCCAAGTACACTTCGGAATAAATCATCATAAACATACTTTCGATCCCAATCGACATTCGTATCTACCCCTGGTAATGTTGCTAGATTTTCACTAATAATCGCATATTCTTGTTCTGTAGCATCCTTTTTAATGACTTGTGGCGTCATCGCATATCCGCCGTCCATTTTGCTTTTAATCGCTAGCACTTCTAAATCTTTTGCGGATAATTGATTCACTTCTTCTTCCGTCACGCGATTTCGTTGACGCTCATCTAATTCTTTATCGTCAATTTTTTTATCTTTAAGCTCTTGACGATCTTTTTTCGTAATTTTTTCTTGCGCTTCTTCTTTATGAATAGCAAGCCAATAATCTTTTTTATCGCGATCTGTTAATTTATCTGTCGGTACTTCAATCAAATCTGCTAATCTTTTCGCTGTTTCTAAGCGAGCCTCTGCAGTTGATCCTTTCATTTTTGTAAATGTAATCGTACGTACAGCTGCATTATCTACTACAGCTCGCCCATAACGGTCAAATATTTTCCCACGTGGTACAGGATTACTTATCGTCGAGTTTTCTTTCCTCTCCACTTCATTCTTATATTCCTCACCGCGAACAATTTGTACATAACCAAGCCTTACAATAACCGCGGAGAACATTAAAAACACGCAGAAAAACAGCACGTTTAACCGAAAAGGAACGTGAGTCTTTTTCTTTTGTTGTTTCTGCTTCTTGCCCATACAAACCCCCTCTACCAACAGCTATGTAATTTGAAAGGGACACCTTCATACAGGTGTCCTCACTGCTGTCTTACATCTTTTTCTATTCTAGCATAAAACAAACGATAAGTTAACCTTCTGGTTCTGTTTGATTCTGCGTGGTTCCTTGCGCTACGACACTTGTGTTCCCTGCATTTCCTTCATCATATTTGACATTTTTAACTGCAAAATAAATAAGAAAATGTCCAGCACCTAAAATACATAGTAAGACAGGTAAACTCTTTTCAGGCGGAAAGAATAATACAGCACATAAAAAACTTAAAACTGAACAAATTCTCCCGGCATTTAACCATAATTCTCGGACAACAACATACTCTACACGCCACTCTCTCGCATTTTTCGCTCTACCAATTACATCATATGTCATCGATCCATATGGAACGAGTAAAATAGGGTATGCAATCGCAATGCATGCTGCATAAATAAGTAATTTTGTGTATGTAACATTGAATATAACTAAAAATACGACAGCATATAAAATAATGCCTCCAAGTAAAATTGCTTTTTTTCGCCACTCTTTCTTTAACATACGAGCAACTAAATAGTAACATACAAATGATACAGCAGAATTTACTAAGCTATATTTCCCTAATGCAAGCTCACTATCGGTTGCTAAGTACACGTATACTGAAATAACAAAAATGAATGTCCCCTCTCTCAATCCTTGGAAAAAATGAGCACGTGTAATTCTCCCCCAATTTTTATCAATCCGTCGCTCTTTCAAAACTTGTGTAACCTCATAACGACCTTCACATTCTCTCTTAGATACAAAAAAGCTTAAAACGACAGCAATTGCAAATAACAATAACGAGAGAAAGAATATGACCGTATAACCACTCCACTTCTCCATACGTGAAATTGTGTATCCAGCTGCTATCGGTCCAATCATGCCAGAGAAGGATGTAAGAAGCCCAAGAAACCCGTTAAAGAAATCTCTTGTTTCTGGTTCTGTAATCTCAAATGTTAATAAGTTAAACGCGAGCCAGTAAAAACCATATCCGACTCCTAAAAGAGCCCCCATTAATAAAATATAGTGAGAAGCGCTTTTCCCCGCTACTAAAACAACGATAAAAAAAATCGCTAACGTGCCTACGCCTATTCGTAACAGGATCGAGCGATCAATACGCTTCGCTAATTTCCCACCTATAAGAAATGTGAGGGGCTGCAATACAACGCTGGCCAAATTATACAAGCCGAGATTCACATAATTTTGTGTTTGTTTCCATAAATAAATGTTAACAAACGTATTCGATAAAGAAATTGCGAGCGTGTATAAACCTCCAATAAGGAGTAATAACACTAAATCCCGATTCACTTCAACGTCACCAATTATATGTTTCCACTTCATACACAACTCTCCTTTACTTCATGTTCTAGTCTTCCAAAGACAAGCTCAATTATGTAAAAGGAAAGCATAGAAAAAAGCTAGGAGCATTCTCCTAGCTTTTTCTATCGTTATTACAATTATTTTGCTTCTTGGTAACGTTTTTCAGCAGCGTTCCAATCTACAACGTTCCAGAATGCACCGATGTAGTCTGGACGACGGTTTTGATAATTTAAGTAGTAAGCATGTTCCCAAACATCTAAACCGATAACTGGAGTTTTACCTTCAGTTAGAGGAGAATCTTGGTTTGGCGTGCTTGTTACTTCTAACTCACCATTATTTACTACTAACCAAGCCCAACCAGAACCGAAGCGAGTTGCGCCAGCTTTTGCGAATTCTTCTTTGAATGCATCGAACCTACCGAATTTCGCTTCAATTGCAGTTGCAAGTTCGCCTACTGGTTGTCCGCCGCCGTTTGGAGATAAGATTGTCCAGAAGAATGTGTGGTTAGCATGTCCGCCACCATTGTTACGTACTGCTGTACGGATTGCTTCTGGTACTTCGTTTAAGTTTGCAACTAATTCTTCTACGCTTTTGTCAGCTAATTCTGCATGACCTTCTAAAGCAGCGTTTAAGTTTGTGATGTACGTGTTATGGTGTTTTGTATGATGGATGTTCATTGTTTCTTTGTCAAAGTGAGGCTCTAAAGCATCATACGCATAAGGTAAATTTGGTAATTCGTGTTTTGCCATTGTTATATTCCTCCCAGTTTATGTATTGCCACTTAAGTGACATACAACTACATTCTACCCTAATTGCCATAGGGTGCAAACAAATAAATCACATTGTCTTGCTATCATTAAAGTAGCAAAATTCCCACTTCTTTTCAATTAAAATGCTCATATATTTCATAAAAAAAGCTCCCTTCTACAAGGAAGCTTCCTACTGACATAATAAACATGTGAAATGGATATGGACCCTGTAGGACTCGAACCTACGACCGGACGGTTATGAGCCGTCTGCTCTAACCAGCTGAGCTAAGGGTCCAAAATTATGTATGTAATAATACATCAAATAAAGGAATTCCTATCGGATATACCCTTTAAGAAATGTAAGATAAATTTACCATATAGAAAAGAAAACTGTCAATTGTATTTTTCTCATTTAAAAGAAGAAAATTAATAAAAAGAAATTTAGTTATCTCTACTATATGTAAATATAATATATCTTGAGATTCCCTAGATTCCTACGTTACAATGATTTTATACATACATAAAGGAAGTGAATCTATGTCCATATTTACCCAATTAGTCAAAAGCGTATATTCGCCTAAAGATATGGCGCTATTCCGTTTTCAAAAAATCGGAAAAACCATTTTGTATATTATGCTACTTTGTCTAATCACTACTATTCCAAGAACATTCTTTTACGGTAGCTTTATCCAAGATAGTGTTACTATGGTAAATCAAGCAATTGAAAAAGATTTACCTGATTTTAAAATCGAAAATGGTGAACTAAAAGCTGATATTGAAGAACCTATTCAAAAAGAAGAGGGAGATGCTCTTTTCGTATTTGATCCAAATACAACAGATATCGAAAAGTATCAAAATAAAACTGGTTTATTTATTTTAAAAGATAAAGTAGTTTCTATAGGAAATGGCCAGACGCAAACATACTCCTACAATGATTTATTAGGGACATCTCTTGAGAAAAAAGATTTGCAAGATTTCATTTCTGTATTCGATAGTATTTATCCAATTTTACTAGCTGTTATCGGAGTGTTAGTATATCTATTCCAATTGTTCATTACTTTCTTAGGAATTACTTTACTTGCGTTTATCGGTTCTGCTATGAGTGGTCAACGTAAATTATCTTATAAGCAAGTATGGACGTTAACTGCCTACAGCTACACAATTCCAACCATCTTCTTTATGATTATGGATTTATTCAAAATTGTTGTACCTGGCTCAACATTCATTTATATCGCAGTTGTTTTAATTGTTCTATACTTAACAATTAAAGAAGTTCCAAAACCGAACGAAAAAAATGCCTAAATAGGCATTTTTTTTTTGGACAAGCATATATTCCTAGCAAAGGAGTGAAGAATATGAAGAGATTAGGTATATTCTTATTCGTGCTTGTTCTTGGTTATATATTTTATTACGATATAAAAATCGGCACTTTACCGATGTTAAGTTCATATAAAAAGACAAATGCGGCCGAAACGATAAAACAAGAAAGTACAAATACAAAACAAAAGAAAGAAAACAAAGCGGAAAAAGAAACAGATGTCACTTATAAAACAATTGAAGTCAAAACAGGTGATACGGTTCTTTCCATTACAGAAGCGATTAATAAGAAGAAAATTCCTTCTATCGAAAAAGTAATTGATGATTTTAAACAATTAAATAAAAATACACCTGCTACAAAAATACAACTTGGAAAGTCTTATAAATTCCCGTTATATCAATAAGCAATCACTTAATCCTTGTCAATTACATAAAGGCGCTGATACAATAGTAAAAGTGAAACCGAGCACTTCGGTTTCTATAGCCCTGTATCACGTATACTATCATTGATATAAGGGACTAAATAAGAAACTTCTTTTATAAGGAGAGCGATCTATTCGTGAATGAAATGACTCATCGTACAAAAACACGTCCAGTTAAAGTCGGTAATTTAACAATTGGCGGTAATAATGAATTAATTATACAAAGTATGACAACAACAAAAACACATGATGTTGAAGCAACAGTTGCTGAAATTAAACGTTTAGAAGAAGCTGGCTGCCAAGTCGTGCGTGTTGCTGTTCCAGACGAACGCGCAGCAAATGCTATTGCTGATATTAAAAAACAAATCAACATTCCACTTGTTGCTGATATTCATTTTGATTATCGCCTTGCTTTAAAAGCAATTGAAGGCGGCATTGATAAAGTACGTATCAATCCAGGTAACATTGGTCGTCGCCATAAAGTAGAAGCTGTTGTAAATGCAGCAAAAGAACGTGGTATTCCAATCCGTATCGGTGTAAACGCAGGTTCATTAGAGCGTCACATTTTAGAAAAGTACGGATACCCAACTGCAGATGGTATGGTTGAGAGCGCCCTGCATCACATTAAAATTTTAGAGGACTTAGATTTCCATGATATTATCGTATCTATGAAAGCCTCTGATGTTAACTTGGCAATTGAAGCATACGAAAAAGCTGCACGTGCTTTTGATTATCCACTACATTTAGGTATCACAGAATCTGGAACGTTATTTGCCGGAACTGTAAAAAGTGCCGCTGGTCTTGGAGCAATCTTAAGTAAAGGCATCGGAAATACACTACGTATTTCATTAAGTGCTGACCCAGTTGAAGAAGTAAAAGTTGCGCGTGAACTATTAAAGTCATTCGGCCTTGCATCTAATGCAGCAACACTTATTTCTTGTCCAACTTGCGGTCGTATTGAAATTGATTTAATTAGCATCGCTAACGAAGTGGAAGAGTACATTTCTACACTACAAGTACCAATTAAGGTTGCAGTACTTGGCTGCGCTGTAAATGGTCCTGGTGAAGCTCGTGAAGCTGATATCGGTATTGCCGGCGCGCGCGGAGAAGGACTATTATTCCGCAAAGGGCAAGTCGTTCGTAAAGTACCAGAAGAAATAATGGTAGAAGAACTGAAAAAAGAAATCGACGTAATTGCTGCTGAAATGGCTGCTGAACGAGAAAAAGAAAAAGAAACACAAGAACAATAAAAAGAAGGTTGCCCACAACATTTGTGAGCAACCTTCTTTTATACGTAAAAAAGCTCGTCAGTTATAGAACTAACGAGCTTTTACTTTGCACATTTTGGACAACGTCCGTATATTTCAAACTTATGACCTGTTACTTCATAACCATTAAAATCTTTATTCATAAAATCCATCG
The DNA here is from genome assembly GCF_052928345.1 of Bacillus sp. BSL6. Lineage (NCBI taxonomy): Bacteria > Bacillati > Bacillota > Bacilli > Caryophanales > Bacillaceae > Bacillus > Bacillus sp. BSL6. The sequence goes on along the minus strand of NZ_JAVGCW010000001.1, from coordinate 563,421 downwards.
GGCAAGAAGTAATCTCTTTCGTCCCTCCGCAATCTAAACAAATAAAATGATGATGATGTTCCATAATAGAACATGTAAAACGAAAATGTTTTTCACCATTTAATTCCGTTTGTTCTAAAACACCGATTTCAGCAAACACCGTTAAGTTACGATAAATCGTGTCAAAGCTAAGACCTGGATAATCATCCTTCATATGCTCTAAAACGTCCTTCGCCGTTAAATAACGATTGTGAGCTGCAAATAACCTGAGCATTTCTTCCCTTTTCCCAGTATGTTTGTATCCTTTATCTTTCATTAGGCGTAAAGCTTCTGTTAGATTCATATCTATCCCTACTTTATGCAGTTTTTTTCTTTTTCCATAAAATCGCACCAATTAAAATAAGAACCGCTATCATAACAATTGTACCACCTGGTGCTAAATCAAGTTGATACGAAGCAAACATTCCACCAATTACTGCAATTTCACCAAATAAAATGGAGAAGAAAATTGTTTGTTTAAATCCATTCGCAATACGAATACTTGCTGCAACTGGTAACGTCATTAATGATGATACGAGAAGAACCCCCACTACACGCATTGATACCGCAATGACAAGCGCAACCAATATAATGAAAATAAAGTGAATCCACTTTGCACTCAAACCGGTTGATACAGCGTATTCTTCATCAAACGATAGTAAAAATAACTCTTTGTATAATAAAGTAATCGTTACAATAACAACAATTGCTACAATGCCGATAATTATTAAATCCGTACTTGTTACAGCACTTACACTACCAAATAAATAACTAAATAAATCTGTGTTAAACCCATTTGCAAGTGAAATAAAAATAACGCCAATCCCCATTCCTGCTGAAAGAATAATTGGAATTGCTAATTCTTGATAATGTTTATATACAGTACGTAGTTTTTCAATAAGTAACGCCCCACCAATAGAAAAAATCATCCCCATATATAACGGATTTAAAAATCCCCCTGTGAAAATTGTTTTTTCTAGTAGTAAACTTGCAGCAATACCCGATAATGTCACGTGGCTTAATGCATCCGCAATAAGCGACATACGGCGAATGACAACAAATACACCTATAAGCGGCGCAACAAGTCCTATTAAAACCCCTGCATATAAAGAATTACGTAAAAAGTCATATTGTAAAAAATCTTGTATCATTATATCCTCCCGTGATGCTCATGCTCGTGTTCTAAACGATGAACATGGTGTCCATATAAGACGGACATTTCTGCATCTTCTAACTCTCGGAACTTTTCTACATTTCCATGGAAATGTAAATGTTTGTTTAAGCATGCAACATGTGTTACTTTCTCGGTAACAGCTCCCATATCATGCGTAACGAGAATTAATGTGATTCCTAGCCTTTTGTTTAAATCCTCTAATATCTCATAAAAACTTTCTACATTCTTCACATCAATTCCAACAGTGGGCTCGTCCAAAATAAGTAATTCAGGATCACTAACGAGCGCACGAGCAATAAATACGCGCTGTTGTTGTCCACCAGAAAGTTCTCCAATATTACGCCCTTGAAACTCACTCATTCCTACATCAGCAATCGCTTTTTCTACCTTTTTCTTATCGTTTTTCGTAAAAAAGCGAAACAGCCCTTTTTTCGAAACGAGTCCCATTGACACAACTTCAAACACAGTTGCCGGAAAACCAGAATTAAAGCTATTTGCCTTTTGCGACACATAACCAACTTTGTTCCATTCTTTAAACTTCTTACTATCAACACCAAACAAACGAATGCTTCCCTGTTTTGGCTTTAAAACGCCTAATAAACATTTTAGCAAAGTGGATTTCCCTGAACCATTTGGCCCAACTAAACCTAAAAAAGCTCCCTTCGGAACTTGCAAATTTATATCTTCTAACACATTTCGATCTTCATATCGAAATGACAATCCTTCTATTTCTAATATATTGTTCATAGCATCTCACCTATTTTAATTCAGAATGATTCCGATTTATATCTATTTGAATTATAGTACAGCTTATTATAGTTGTAAACCAATCTGCCTAAAATATATCTACTTTTTCAAGAAACCTTACTATTATAACAAAAAGCAGAGAAAAATTCTCTGCTTTCAAAAGATATTATAATTAATTTTTTAGTGAATAGCCGATTTAAACTTACCACCATTTGTCTCTTGTGTACTCATAATCGTAACAAATGCATTCGCATCAATTTCATACACAATTGATTTCAGCTTTGTCACTTCCAAACGCGTTACAACTGCATAGATCACTTCTTTTTCTTTATCCGTGTAACCGCCTTTCGCTACAAGCTTTGTAGTTCCACGACCAAGACGATGCAAAATCGCATTTGATACTTCCTCATATTGATCTGATACAATTAAAACAGCTTTCGTTTCATCTAAACCTTGAATGACTGTATCAATTGTTTTGAATGCAATGTAGTACGTCATAACAGAATACATCGCTTGTTCAACACCAAATACAAATGCTGCCCATGCAAAAATGAATAAGTTCACAAACATTACAAATTCGCCTACGGAGAAAGGTAATTTCTTCGTTAATAAAATACCCATAATTTCTGTTCCGTCCATTGATCCACCATGACGAATAACGAGCCCTACACCAAGACCTAAAATAAGACCACCAAACACTGTCGCTAAAATTGGCTCTGTTGTAAATGGCGGAACAGCATGTAACGTTGATTCAATAAACGCTAAAGCTACAATACCGAACGCCGAAGATAACATGAACGTTTTTCCAATTTGCTTATAACCCGAATACATAAATGGGATATTGAGAATAACGACCAAAGTAGAGAAACTTAACCACCAAATATTAGGAGTAAGATAATCTAATATAAGAGAAATACCAATAATTCCACCATCAATAATTTTATTTGGCATTAAAAATAATTCAATCGCTACCGCTGCGCATGCTGCTCCAAAAATAATCATAACTAAACGATACATAAGATGGATAACACTTTCTTTTCGATGTTGCTTCTGCTCCATAAGTCCTCCCTTATACTCTTTTTCTATAGTTTTGTCCTTATATTATAACATACGCTTCTTTTTCTCATGAAAAAAGAAGCTCTATATGAATATGTACAAGCTACGTACTCATATATTTCGATAGAAGAACGTGTGAAGGAGGATAACTCGATGAACCTCATTAAACAACTTGTAAATAAAAAATTAAATCATATTTCTACAAAGGAATTATTGAAATATAGTAAAGAATATGATGTTCCAATTACGACTGCACAAGCTGATCAAATTGTTGGACTTATGAAAGGAAAGAATATTAACATTTACGATAATGACGAACGACTAGCGCTCTTAAAACAAATAGCTCAAGTAACCTCGCCCGCTACTGCCCAACAAGTAAATACTTTATTTCAACAACTACTAAAATAAGGAGGGGATATTCCCCTCCTTATTGCTTATTGCGCTTTAATTTTCTCAAGAAGTCCTTCATCAAAAGTACCATTTTTCAGCATTTCGATTTCCAATTTATATGGCGGCTTCTTGTCCTTTTTATCTTCACCTACATATGGTGTTTCCAGAATTTTTGGTACGTGCATTAATTGCGGATGATGCACAATATGATGCAATGCTTTATAACCGATATGACCGAAACCGATATTTTCATGACGGTCCTTTCCTGCGCCGCGTACATTTTTACTATCATTAATATGAAGTACTTGTAAACGATCAATACCAACAATCTTATCAAATTCGTTTAATACACCGTCAAAGTCATTTACAATGTCATATCCTGCATCGTGCGTATGGCATGTATCAAAACATACTGATAGTTTTTCATTATATGTTACACCATCAATAATTTTTGCAATTTCTTCAAAGCTACGGCCGCATTCTGTTCCTTTTCCTGCCATCGTTTCTAACGCAATGTTCACCGTCTGATCTGGCGTTAATACTTCATTCAGCCCTTTAATAATTTGTTGAATACCAGCGTCTGCCCCTGCACCAACGTGCGCACCTGGGTGAAGAACAATTTGTTTCGCCACACCTAACGCTGATGTTCTTTCAATTTCCATGCGAAGGAAGTCTACACCTAATTGGAATGTTTCTGGCTTCGTCGTATTTCCGACATTAATAATATATGGCGCATGTACGATAATCTCTTCGATACCGTTTTGTTCCATATGTTTTCTTCCTGCTTCTATGTTCAATTCTTCAATTGGTTTTCTTCGTGTATTTTGCGGTGCACCTGTATAAATCATAAACGTCGTTGCACCGTATGAAACAGCCTCTTCACTTGCTGCTAATAACATTTTCTTACCACTCATAGAAACATGAGATCCAATCTTTAACATACAATCACCTCTTCAATATACAATAGATATAATGATAGCATAATTTGTAGAAATATGTAGTGAATTGTTTGTTCACAAAAAACGCACTACACAAATTTATATGACTATTTAAACAGACTATACTCTTCATTTACATTATCTAGATGAAGCGAAACTTTAATCAATATTTTCTATCCATATTGATTACGGCTCTCACAAATAGCTGAATAAAAAAAGATAAGGGAAATCCCTTATCTTTTTTTATTGCTATATTTTCTCTTCACTTTGTCACGTTCAGTTGCAAGTTTGCGTTTATAGTTTGGTTTTACTTTTTTCGGCTTTTTAATAACTTTCGTTGCCATAACGTCAAGTTCATCATTTGGTTTTTTACGGCTCTTACGACGACGGCGTTCACCTAAATCCGCCCACTCATCTCCGCGTAAATCTACATGTTTAAACTCAATATGACGTTGTTTTTCTAAACTATCTAGCGCTTCTTCGTTTGCTGGATCATAAATCGTCACTGCAATACCTGAATGCCCTGCACGTGCTGTTCTTCCAACGCGGTGAACGAAGAAATCTAAATCTGATGGAAGCTCATAGTTAATAACATGACTAATTCCTTCAATATCGATACCACGTGCCGCTAAATCAGTTGCAACAATATATTGGAATTCTAGGTCACGAATTTGTTTCATCATTTTTTTACGATCACGCGGTGATAAATCTCCGTGAATTCGTCCAACTTTTAAGCCGCGCTCCATTAATCCGTCAGCAACCTGATCTGCCATCTTCTTCGTATTCGTAAAAACAACTGCTAAATACGGTTTAAATTGTAGCAACATTTTATTCACTAAATCGATTTTGTTACGATGTTTAGACGGAACTAAATAATGTTCAATATTTCCAGCTGCAACTTGTTTTGGATTGATATGAATATGCTCTGGATTCTCCATGTATTTCTTCAGAAACGGTTTTAGTTTTTGAGGAATTGTTGCAGAGAAAACTAGCATTTGCAAGTTTTTAGGCATGCGTGCTGCAATCTTATCTACATCATGAATGAATCCCATATCAAGCATTAAGTCTGCTTCATCGACAATAATTGTATTTGCTTTATGAACAAACAGTGCTTGTTCTTCTACTAAGTCTTTAATACGTCCTGGTGTTCCAACTACAATATGAGGTTGTTTTTTCAACTTTTCAATTGATCGTTGTTTATCAGTTCCACCAATTAAACAACGTGCTGTAATCATTTGATCTTCCGCACAGAACTTTGTTAATTTCACGATTTCTTCGTAAATTTGTTGTGCTAACTCACGAGTAGGCGCTGTAATAACAAGTTGTACTTCTTCACGACCTGGGTTAATTCTGTTCAATGTAGGAAGTAAGTATGCATGTGTTTTCCCAGAACCTGTTTGGGATTGTCCAATTACACTTACACCTTTTTTCACGACCGGGAAAATTTTCTGTTGAATTCCTGTCGGCTCTGTAAAGCGTAGTTCACGAACTGCATCTATTAAAAATGGTTTAAAATCATACTGTGTAAAAGTTTGTTGTGTCATAAGTTACACCTTCTTTCTAAATTTCTACTGCGCGCACAAATCAGTCAAGTCTACATTATATCGAAATCTACAAGTAAAATCCATCTTTAGTTTAGGTTTTTACTTCAAAAACTAACCTTCTTCCCTCTTATTGCATATTGTATGTGTATATACCTAACTGAAGAAAGGAGGATTTCTCACATGTTTCCAAAATCCCCCATGAGGCAAATGTATCCGAATCCAGGGCAGCAACCTTATACACCATATCCAATTCCACAACTACCACCGATGGCACAAAAAAAGAAAGGATTTCTTGCTAAACTCTTTAAAAAACACGATCCAACCGAAGCTTTCATGCAAATGGTTCCGCCTTATCGACAAATGGAAGGACCGCCAATGATGCACCAGCAACCGCCACCTCAATATCGACAGCAATATCAGCAACAATACCCGCAACAATACCCGCAACAATATCAACAGCAATATCAACCATACATGCAGCAGCATCCCGAGCAAATGATCCCTCCTCAAATGTATGAATCAAACAACACGCGCGGCGGTGCAGCAACTACAGACACATCAAGTAGCGGCATCGGTAGTTTTTTTTCGAATTTAATTTCGAATCCAACTAATATGATAAATAATATCGAAAAAGTATCACAAGTCGTTCAATCTGTAAGCCCTGTCGTCGAACAGTACGGTCCCATTATGCGTAACCTACCAAGCATTGTTAAAATTCTAACCTCTGGAAAAAGTACGGAAGAAAATCCAACCGAAGATCAAACTGAAGACGTAACAGAAAAGGTTGAGGTAGCAACTCCACATCCTCCATCCCAAAAAAGAAAAAGAAAAAGAAAAAAAATGGTGATTGAGCCAGTCATAGAAAAAGAAGTACGAGAGGAGCCTGTTCAAAAAATAGCAACAAAACCAAAACTATATGTGTAACAATCCTTTGTTTTCTATCCACTCCTCCTTTATAATGTAAAGGACTATGCACAAAAGTATCCCTTGTTTAGAAGGAGAGGATTACTCATATGAAAATTGTTAAAATTTCCCCTCGTGGTTATTGCTACGGTGTTGTGGACGCGATGGTTATTGCACGTAACGCCGCATTAGATACATCATTACCAAGACCTATTTATATTTTAGGTATGATTGTTCACAACAAACATGTAACAGATGCGTTCGAAGAAGATGGCATCATCACACTAGATGGTCCAAGTCGATTAGACATTTTAGATAAAATCGATTCTGGTACTGTTATTTTCACTGCACACGGTGTTTCTCCAGAAGTTAAACAACGTGCAAAAGAAAAAGGTTTAACAACAATCGATGCCACTTGCCCAGATGTTACAAAAACACATGACCTTATTGAAGCAAAGAAAGCTGAAGGTTACCATGTCATTTATATTGGCAAAAAAAATCATCCAGAACCAGAAGGCGCAGTTGGTATCGCACCTGACATCGTTCATCTTATCGAAAGAGCCGATGATTTAAAAACATTAGAAATTCCAACGGATAAAATTTTAGTTACAAATCAAACAACGATGAGTCAATGGGATGTTCAACATTTAATGGAGGACATTCAGAAGAAATTCCCAACAGCAGAGTTCCATAAGGAAATTTGTTTAGCAACTCAAGTTCGCCAAGAAGCGGTTGCCAAACAAGCTGATGTTGCAGACTTAACAATTGTTGTTGGTGACCCGAAAAGTAATAACTCAAACCGTTTAGCACAAGTATCGCAAGAAATCGCTGGTACGAAAGCATACCGCGTTGCGGACGTAAGTGAAATCAAATTAGAATGGCTACAAGGTGTCGAGAACGTAGCTGTTACAGCAGGCGCTTCTACTCCAACACCAATTACAAAAGAGGTTATCGCTTTCTTAGAGCAATATGACCCAATGAATCCTGCTACATGGGAAAGAGTTCGAAAAGTACCGTTACAAAAAATATTACCTCGTGTAAAAGTGAAAAAAGAACAATAATAAAAACCGTTGCCTATATGAGCAACGGTTTTTATTTTTCTTATACAAATGTAAATGGATCTGTATGTAACTGCGAAGCATGAATATGTACATTCAGTTTCTTTGCATCTGCTTTTTCTTGTAATTGCTTTTGTACACCTTGCTTCATTACCTTTTCAACGTTATGTCCTGGGTCGACGATATTTAAACCGAGCATCATCGCATCATGGGCAACATGATAATACATGTCACCTGTTACATATACATCCGCACCTTTAAATTTAGCTTGATTGATGTATTTGTTACCATCGCCACCAAGTACAGCTACTTTGCGCACTTTATCATCTAATTTCCCAACAACTCGCGCACCCTTTACATCTAACGATTGCTTTACATGTTCCGCAAACTGTCCAAGTGTCATTTCTTCTTGTAAATACCCTATTTTTCCAAGCCCTAACGTTTCACCTTTGTTATCAAGTGGATACACATCATAGGCTACTTCTTCATATGGATGTGCTGTTACCATTGCTTTAATCACTTTTCGTTGTAGTGAAGCTGGAATAATCGTTTCGATTCGCACTTCTTCTACGCGCTCTAACTGTCCAGTTTCCCCGATATAAGGATTTGTCCCCTCTTGAGGTACAAACGTACCTGTACCCTCGCTATTAAACGTACAGTGACTATAATTGCCGATATGACCAGCACCTGCGTCTCCTAATGCTTTTCGTACTTCTTCTGCATGAGTTTCAGGCACAAACACAACAATTTTTTTCATTTCTTCTACATATGTCGGTGCCAAAACTTCTGTATTTTGCAATCCTAACGCCTCAGCAAGTAAATCATTTACCCCGCCCTTAGCAACATCCACATTTGTATGTGCGGCATAGATTGCAATATCATTTTTAATACACTTTTCAATAATTTTCCCATATGCCTTATCTGTATGAATCGCTTTTAGCGGGTTAAAAATTAAAGGATGATGCGCAATAATGACATTCGCTCCTAATTGAATTGCTTCATCCACAACTTCTTCCGTTACATCTAACGCAATTAATACGTGCTGCACGGGTTTATTAAGCGCTCCAATCTGCAAGCCAATCTTATCTCCTTCCATAGCCAAATGCTTCGGATACATACTTTCAAATAACGAAATAATTTCATGGCCATTTGGAATTTTACTCATGATAAAACCTCCCCTATCATTTTCATTTTCGCTTCTACTTCCGCACGCTTCGCTTTTGTTTCTTCAGAATCAGCCGCACGTTCTAACTGCTTTAAAATATTTTGGAAGTTTTTTAATTCTCCTTCCCACTTTTCAACGAAAGCTTCACTTTTTTCTTTCATTAAAAATGGTCCCATAAATAATTCAGCCTGTTTATTTTCAGAGTAAGGAACCGTGATATTTCCTCGCTCCCCTACTAAAATCTCGTAAATTTTCCCATCTTCTTTTACGATTTTTTCATGGATAAGCTCCCATCCATTCTCAATAAACCATTCACGAATGTGATGCGCTGCAATATTCGGCTGTAAGATTAAACGTGTTACACCTTCTAATTTTTCTTTACCACTTTCTAAAATATCACGAATTAACGCTCCACCCATTCCGGCAACCGTAATTACATCTACTTCTCCTGGCGCGATAACAGCTAATCCATTCCCTTTACGCACATCTACTTTATCTTGTAAGCCACTTTCAGCTACAGTTGCCTGCGCAGAGCGAAATGGTCCATCTACAACCTCTCCAGCAACTGCTTTAGTAGCAATATTATTTATAATTGTATAACACGGTAAATACGCATGATCCGATCCAATATCGGCAACTGTAGATCCTACTGGTATTTCACGCACAACTTCTTCTAATCGTTTTGAAAGCTTTACTTCATTCATGTATTTCCATTACTCCTTCTCTTGTCAGTCTGTCTCCATGATAATGAATTTATAGTAGTTGTTGCAAGCCTATAACAACAATTCACTTCTCTATCATTCATCGTATTTTAGAAAATATAGAAAAACAAGCCTTTTGCTTAAGCAAAAGGCTTGTCATACGGAACTTTATTTTTTCTTCGATAACCAATCAGCTACTTTAGCGGCTTGATCAGCTGGAACTATATTCGGTGGCATATTGCCTTTTCCTTTCGAAAGAATTTCTTTAATTTCATCCTTTGAAAGTTTCCCACCAATTTTTTGTAAATTAGGTCCTACCGCCCCTTGTAACTGATCACCGTGGCAGCTCGTACAGCTTTGCTTCACAATATCCTCTGGCTTGGATGCTGTTTGTGCTGGCTTCCCGCCATTTTTTGCATCAGCTAACTCTTTAGATTTATTTAGCCCCTGAAATGAAAATACAAACATAACGATAATACCCAATGCTGCAATAAGAGCGAACGGAATCAGCGGATTACGTTTCATATCTCTTCTCCCCCCTCTATACCCCTAAATAGTTAGATGATTCAGTCATTTCCATTGTACTTGAAAACGCTCTATCAGAAAAGAGTAAACTACTAATCGTTAAAAATATTCCATAAATTCAGTTTATTGTTTTTTATTATTATATCGCTTATTATTTCGATAATTATTAACGTTTCTCATCATATTTTTCACTTTTCTACATATATTTTTGTATAGAATAAACAAAATTAATCGAAAAATCGAAAAATGAGCATTTGCAAATCAAAAGACAATTCTGTAAAATAAATTACAAGAAATTGTAATCGTTGCTGATAGCTAAAGTTTAACAAAAATTAACAAAATAAAAAAGTTTACTTCACAAAGGTGAAGTAAACTTAAAGGTAGCCTATTCTAAGAAATCCTTAAGACGCTTACTACGGCTTGGATGTCTCAATTTACGAAGTGCTTTTGCTTCAATTTGACGGATACGTTCTCTCGTTACGCCGAATACTTTCCCAACTTCTTCAAGCGTACGAGTTCGTCCATCATCTAAACCAAAACGAAGACGTAGAACATTTTCTTCACGATCTGTTAGTGTATCTAACACATCTTCTAATTGTTCTTTTAGCAATTCATACGCTGCATGGTCCGCAGGCGATGTTGCTTCTTGGTCTTCAATGAAATCACCTAAATGGGAGTCATCTTCTTCACCAATCGGTGTTTCAAGAGAAACTGGCTCCTGTGCAATTTTCAAGATTTCACGTACTTTTTCTGGAGCAAGATCCATTTCTTCACCAATCTCTTCAGGAGATGGTTCACGTCCTAAATCTTGTAATAATTGACGTTGTACACGAATTAACTTATTAATCGTTTCAACCATATGAACTGGGATACGAATTGTTCTTGCTTGGTCTGCAATCGCACGTGTAATTGCTTGGCGAATCCACCAAGTTGCATACGTACTAAATTTGAAACCTTTACGATAATCGAACTTTTCAACCGCTTTAATTAGACCCATATTCCCTTCTTGGATTAAGTCTAAGAAAAGCATGCCACGGCCCACGTAGCGCTTTGCAATACTTACTACAAGACGTAAGTTTGCTTCTGCAAGACGACGTTTCGCTTCTTCATCGCCTTCTTCAATACGCGTTGCAAGTCGAATTTCTTCTTCTGCAGATAGTAAATCTACACGACCAATTTCTTTTAAATACATACGAACAGGATCGTTGATTTTAACCCCTGGTGGTACACTTAAATCATTGAGGTCGAATTCTTCTTCCGATTTTGCTATTTGGCGATTATTAGGGCCTTCGTCGTTGTCATTGTCGCCAACTAAGTCAATCCCTTGTTCACCTAAATATTCATAGTATTCATCCATTTGATCGGATTCGATTTCAAATCCATTCATGCGTTCTGCAATCTCTTCATATGTAAGAACGCCACGTTTTTTTCCGAGCTCAGTGAGTTGTTCTTTCACTTGCTCAAGGGTCATTTCAGTTTCAATTTGTTTAGAACGAGCTGGTTTGTCAGCCATCTGTTCCCCTCCTTACGCGAGATACAAACATTCATTATACTAAAAATTTATCAAAAAAGCTATTTTCTCGCTTTTTGATTTTGTAAATATGCTACATAATATTTAGCAGCCTCTACAGGATCTGTTTTTTCCATTTGTTTTATCTTGAAGATGATTTCCATCTTTTCAAGTTTTTCTTGATGACGTCTAAGCGTCTCCAAATGGCCTTGTAACACTTCTTCTGTGTATTCTGGATTAATAAATTCATCCGTCGAAATATCAGTAATAATATTTTTCAACTTTTCATCAGAGAGCCAACTTAAAAATGTTCCGACTGAAGGTTCATTTCCCTTTTCATAATATGCGTATAGTTCATATAAAATCCCTTTATGTTCTTCTGTATGAAAATCTTCTATGTGGGATTCCATACGAACGGCCACTTCTGGACTTTGCAACATATGGTAAATAATTTCTCTTTCTGCCCTTTCAAAACCTGTTAACTTCGGTTTTGTTTGAACAATTTGAGACGGCTTAGAAACCTGCTTTACTTGTTTTTGCTGTACCTTTTGTTCTTTGCGATATTGGTGCAATTGATTCAAAAGTGTTTCCATTGAATACGAAAATTCTTGCGATAATGACTTCAAATATGATTCTGCCTGCATCGCATCCTGTAACAACGATAACTCTTTTAAAACACTTTTCACATACTCTTCTTTGCCCGACTCATCTTGCAAATTTTTCCCTAAACGCAAATAATTTATTTTAAAACCAACAAAACTTATACTTGATTTCACAAGATTTTCAAAAGCAGTTGTCCCATATTGTTGCACATATTCATCAGGATCAAGCTTATCTGGCAAGGATGTAACTTTCACTTGGCAACCAACTTGCAACAATAATTGCCCTGCTTTCATCGTCGCTTCTCGCCCTGCTTTATCACCATCATAGCAAAGAACAACAGTTTCAACGTTACGTCGCAGAAGTTTTGCTTGTTCTTCAGTTAAAGCTGTTCCCATTGTCGCAACAGCTTCTTCCACACCACTTTTTACCGCAGCTAGTACGTCAGCATACCCTTCAAAAAGGACCACTTGCCCACGTTTTCTAATAAACGGCCTCGCTTGGTGGAAGTTATACAACAATTTACTTTTGTGAAAAATTGGTGTTTCTGGGCTATTTAAATATTTCGGAGTGTCATCTCCTAACGCCCTTCCACTAAACGCTATCACTTTACCTTGCAACGTATAGATTGGAAACATAACTCTTCCACGGAAGCGATCATAATGACTACCATCCTTCTCGCTTCTTATGAGAAGACCAGCTTGTTCCATACTTGATAGCGATAAACCTCTTTTTTGTAAAATTTTTGTTGCTGCATCCCAAGCAGGTGACGCATAACCAATTTCAAACTTCTCAATCATCTCTTTTGTAATACCACGTTTTAACAAATACGAAAGTGCTTCATTTCCTTCTTCTGTATTTACTAATAAATGATGATAATACTTTTTCAAAAGTTCATGAGCCTGTTGCATGATGACAGTGTCATCAGATATGTCTTCTTGTTGTCCTTGCCCTGATGTATACTCTGCAACCGCAATTCCATTTCTTTCACCTAGCTTTTGAACAGCCTCGGTAAAAGCCAGCCCTTCCATTTTCATTAGAAAGGAAAATACATTTCCACCTTCTCCACATCCGAAGCAATGAAAAATTTGCTTATCAGATGAAACAGAGAATGAAGGAGAATTCTCACCATGAAACGGACAAAGGCCGAAATAGTTACGTCCCTGTTTTCTAAGTTGAACGTATTCACCAATCACTTCGACGATATCGGATGATGTTCGAATTTGTTCAACAACTTCTTCAGGAATTCTGTTCCCCATAACTCCATCTCCGTGTCGTATTTTGTATTCGATATAAATTAAAAAATTCCTTTATAATTCGACAATATTTTTTCTAAACTTATTAGAAAGTGTTGTCGATCACATTATCAAGCGATTTTGCAGACTCTTTTCTGCGTAACTTCGCAGATACGTACCTACTATATAAAATTGTATCCATTTGCTCATCTATTACAAATGTACCTCATGGCGACAATACATATGTACTTTTTCATAAGAAGACTAGCAAGCACCATATCCTATGTGATCACGAGATCTGTTTTTTGCATGTTGATACATATAAAGAAATCAACTTTTGCTTATTCAGCATCTACATAGATCCAAATTCCCTCGCTGCTTCCTTAAACGATGAGCATACGATGTGACAAACAAAATTTTGACATGAAATTTCGTTCCAGCTCGCACAATTGTCAGCCTTCACAGTATATGCATCTGCATCAACTCATACCATAATGATGTTTTGCATATTTCTGTATTCTACATCCCTTCTGCGAATCCTTCCATAATGTGCGTTTTCTTGTATAGATTTTGTCGATTTAACGTAATTACATGTCATTTCTTAAATCCTATCCCTAGTTTATTCTGAAAAATTAAAGTCTAAACGTAAAATATAGGTTTTTATCACAATTTTTTATTATAATATATTTTCTTCAACTACGCTACATATCCCTTTATTTTTTCATCTTCTATTTCAGGATAGCGAAACCCTACCTTTAGCATAATAAAAAGACCGAAAAATATAAGCATAACCACTTCGCTATCATCTATTACGAAATCAGCAGGCACTATGTTTCTCACGAGCGAAAAAAGCACATTCACCTTTGGTAAATGTGCTAAAACATTTTTTGGTTTTGCACTGCATTCACAATAATGTTAGCTGTTTCTTCAATCGCTTTGTTCGATACATCAATTACTTGACAATTTATTTTACTAACTACATTCTCAAAGTGATCAATCTCTTCTTTAATACGATTAATATTGGCATATGTTGCTCCATCACTTAGTCCAAGTGATTTCAATCGCTCTTTTCGAATATGATTTAACTTCTCTGGCGTAATTTTCAAACCGAAGCATTTTTCTTTAGCCACTTGATATAATTCTTCAGGCGGATCTACTTCTGGTACTAGTGGTACGTTGGCAACTTTCAAACGTTTGTTATGAGCTAAATATTGAGAAAGTGGTGTTTTTGATGTGCGCGAAATCCCAATTAACACGATATCTGCTTTTAAAATACCACGTGCATCTCTACCATCATCATACTTCACAGCAAACTCAATCGCTTCAATCTTTTTAAAGTATTCTTCATCTAACCTACGAACAACACCAGGCTCATATCTAGGCACTTGCCCGGTAATTTCTTCAATTTGATCGATTAGAGGGCCAATAATATCATATGCCTCTACACCTTCTTTTGCAGCCTCTGTCACTAAATATTGGCGCATGTCAGGCTTTACTAACGTAAAACAAATAAGTGCTTGATTGCTCTTAGCAATCGAAATCACTTCTTTTAATGTCCCTGTATCTTCTACATACGGCACACGTCTAATATCAGGAGCAAATGGGAATTGCCCCATTGCTGCTCGAACAACCAAATCAGCCGTTTCTCCTACAGAGTCAGATACGACATATACGATTTTATTATCCATTACATTACCTCACTTTAAACAAATTACACTTATTCGTTATTTACTAAGTTTACAAACGCACGTGTAATATTTGTTTTTGTAATTCGTCCAACCACTTCTAAACCTTGTTTCGTATCTTTTACAACTGGCATCGCATCAATCTGTCTTTCTATTAATTCCATCGCAATATCATATAAAGAATCTTCTCTACGACACATCGCAATGTTTGGCATCCTTGTCATGATAATATTAACCGGAAGTGAGGTTAAATCCTGCTTCCCTAAGCTAGCTCGTAATAAATCTTTACGAGATACAACGCCTACTAATAGAGTCGATTGATCTACAACGAATAATGTACCTACATCCTCTAAAAACATAGTACAAATCGCATCGTATACCGATACATTTTTATCAATTACAACCGGTCTAGATTGATAATCTTGTACTTTAATTTTCTTAACAGCTTCAGATAATAACTGCCCCCCAGTTTTACCCGTATAAAAATAACCTACGCGTGGACGTGCTTCTAAATAACCAGCCATCGTTAAAATTGCTAAGTCTGGTCTTAGCGTTGCACGTGTTAATCCCAATTGCGCAGCAATTGACTCCCCTGTAATAGGACCGTGATCTTTTACAATCTGAATGATATGTTCTTGCCGTTTATTCAGCTCTATGATAATCACCACCTTTAATGCACAACGAAAAAAGTTATACTATCTCTTAAATATTATATACTAAATATGCTATTCGAAAAAGAAAGGATGTAAAAAGGACCGTATACGGCCCCAAATTATATTTGAAACTTATCAAGTTGTTCTAAGAAACGTCTTGATTTCAAATAAATCCCGCAATATTCATCATAATATGTATTCAATACTAAACGCATTTGTTTTTTTGTGCTATCCTTCACTGATACATTGCCAAGTCTATGTAAATCGAAGTGGTAGAAAAGACGTAATAATTTATGAACGGCTTCCCCCACTGGTATACGATACTGATCTTGCTCAGCATGACGTGAGCACAGAAAACCGCCCTCCCTAACAGAGAAGGCGACAAAATCTGTTTCTTGATGACAAATCGCACATGTATCAAAGTACGGGCGCATCCCTAATACCGGAAGCATTTTCGTTTGATAAATTAATGATAATACTTCTGGATCAACACCCTCACACATATAATGCAACGTTTGATATAACATTTCAAATAAATATGGATTATGTTTTTTATCTTCTGTTGCTTTATCAGTTAACTCAACAATAAATGATGCATAAGCAGTTAAAAATATATCCTCGCGAATTTCTTTCATAGTTGAAATAATCTCGCCTTGTTGCAAAGTTCCAAGTCCAGATCCCATTTGAATAAGAAAATGACCATGTGTCATAAGTTGCGAAACAGATGCTAACCGGCTTTTCGGTTTTTTCGCTCCTCTTGCCATTGCACTTACCTTACCCAATTCTCTTGAGAATATTGTAACAATCTTGTTCGTTTCTCCGTAATCTGTCGTACGGATAACGATGCCCTCAACTTTTTGAAACATGTTCGTCACCATCCAAGGTTTGAACAAAACGGGTCAAGAAATTGGAGAGTCTAAATGCGCTAGCTCCTCTTCATGTTGATCCATCTCATCGTTTACGTCTTTTTCCATTTCTTTCAAAAGCAAATACGTCTCAATGCTTCCTGTTTTGGAGAAAAACTTCCAGGTAAAATCTAGCATAAGAATCCACCTTTCTCAATAAGCGTAGCCTATAAACCAATTTCCTTTGTTGTTATTAAATTGACCCATTTTGTCCATTTTCATGTGAGAAAAATTTTTCCTAATTTATCAAAACTCGTAAAAACCAATAATCAGCGGATGAACAAAACATCCGCTGATTACAGCTTTACTCTATTTTAATACTCGTCTTCGCGGAAACCAAGGTCACGAAGCTGAGACATTTTATTACGCCAATCTTTTTGCACTTTTACCCATACTTCTAAAAATACTTTAGAACCAAGTAATGCTTCAATATCAAAACGAGCTCGCTTACCGACTTCTTTTAACATCTTCCCTTGTTTTCCGATAATAATCCCTTTTTGCGACGGACGTTCCACAACAATCGTTGCATTAATATAAACTGCCCCGCCCTCGCGTTTTTGAATCGCATCGATAACAACAGCTACAGAATGCGGCACTTCTTCACGCGTTAAATGTAGTACTTTCTCACGAATAAGCTCTGCAATAATAAATCTCTCCGGATGATCCGTTACTTGATTATCTGGGTAGTATTGTGGTCCTTCCGGTAAATACTTTTTAATTGTACCAATTAGGGCCTCTACGTTATTACCGTCTAATGCAGAAATTGGTACGATTTCTGCAAAGTCATGTAATTTGCGATATTGATCAATTAGCTCTAATAATTGTTCTGGGTGAACTTGGTCAATTTTATTAATAACTAAAAATACTGGTTGTTTCGTTTCTTTTAACTTCTCGATGATGAATTCTTCACCACGACCAAAGCCTTCAACAGCATTCACCATAAATAGAACGATATCAACTTCTTTTAATGTCGTTTGCGCCATCTTCACCATGAAGTCGCCTAGTTTATGTTTCGGTTTATGTATTCCTGGTGTATCAATAAAAATTACTTGTGAATCATTTTCTGTATATACGCCTTGAATTTTATTACGAGTTGTTTGTGGCTTGTCACTCATAATAGCAATTTTTTGACCAATAATACGATTTAAAAATGTAGATTTCCCAACATTCGGTCTGCCAATAATAGAGACAAAACCTGATTTATAACCTTTTCTATTCATGTAAATCCTCCGCTAAAAATGCTCCTGGTAACAATTCCCCGACTGTTGTCTCTTGAACGTCACCATGTAAATTTGATAGGTATACTTTCGTATCCTGTTTACATAATTCTACCATAACTTGTCGACATGCTCCACAAGGAGGTACTGGACGCTTCGTATCCGCCACAATTGCGATAGCTACAAACTCTTTATCTCCTTCAGAAACCGCCTTAAATAAAGCTGTTCTTTCTGCACAGTTACATAAGCCATATGAAGCATTCTCAACATTACATCCACGATATACTTTTCCATCCTGCGTTAATAATGCTGCACCTACTTGAAATTTAGAATATGGTACGTACGCTTGTTTACGCGCTTCGATTGCTTCTTGAATTAATTGTTGACTATTCATATTCCCGCATCCTTCCTGTTCACAGCTGTGAATAGATACACTCTCTTATTAAAGGCCTTTACGGCACCTTCAAAGCTTAAGAAAAGCTTTGGAATGCAACTATACCACATACGGTAAAAAGATAATAGCACCAATTATAACGGCTATTATCGCAAACAATAAAACCGCTCCCGCTGCGACATCCTTTGCGACCTTCGCAAACGGATGTATATCGGTAGTCGCTAAATCTACTGTTTTTTCCACAGCCGTATTTACCATCTCTAAACTCATTACAATTCCTATTACAATAAGTAATACCATCCATTCTACTTTTGTAATATGGAAATAAAAGCCGCAGCATATAACAACAACTGCGGCTAAATAATGAATTTTCATATTTCGTTCATGACGAAGACAAAAGAATATACCAACTATAGCATACCCAAAACTATCTATAAGTTTTCCTTTTTTCATCGTCCTAATCCAAATGCTTCTAAAATTTCTTTTTGTCTTCCGAACATTTCTTTTTCATCCTCTTCTGTCATGTGGTCATAACCAAGTAAATGTAAAAAGCCATGTAACGCTAAAAAGCCAAGTTCACGATCAAAAGAATGTCCATACTCTTCAGCTTGTTCTTTCGCTCTCGGAATAGAAATAATAAGATCACCTAACATACGCGGCATCTCTACACCTACAATTTCCATTTCTCCTTCTCCCATTTCTTCCATAGCAAAAGAAATGACATCAGTAGGCTGATCCTTATCTCGGTAATCACGATTAATCTCGCGAATGCGTTCGTTATCTACAAATGTTACTGATAACTCTGCACCATCCTCTATTTTTTCCATTTGAGCTGCTTTTCCTAATATCTCACGAATTAAATTCACATACTCTTCTTTCACTTCTTCTGTTTCATCAATGAAATCAATTAATAAACTCATTCTTTCTCCTTATCTTCCGGTGGTTCCGGATATGTAATACGCGAATGGAAAATACCATTTAACGTTTCACATAACGTTTTTCCAACGATTTGTAGTTCCTTAAATGTCAAATCACATTCACTAAATTGCCCATCTTGCAGGCGATCTTTAATAATACTTTGTACTAAATTATTAATTTGATCTGGCGTTGGGTGATTCATAGAACGTACCGCTGCCTCAACACTATCCGCAATACCAACGATTGCCGATTCTTTAGAAGTTGCTTTTGATCCCGGATAACGGAACATCTCTTCTGTATATTTTTCTTTATCTTCTTTAATCGCCTTATAATAAAAATATTTCAGGAGCGTTGTACCATGGTGTTGTCCAGCAATATCGATAATTTCTTGCGGAATATGGTATTCTTCGAGCATCTTTACTCCATCGGTTACATGAGCAATGATAATATCTTTACTCGTCACAGGATCTAATTTATCATGCGGATTTTCAATTCCCATCTGGTTTTCAATAAAGAATTGTGGTTGTACTGTTTTTCCTACATCATGATAGTACGCCCCTACACGCGCTAATACACCATTTGCTCCAACTGCTTCACAAGCCGCCTCAGAAAGATTCGCTACCATTACACTATGGTGATATGTCCCTGGCGCTTCTAATAAAATTCTACGCAACAGCGGATGATTCGGACTTGATAATTCCATAAGCTTCATACTTGATACAATTCCAAGTCCACTTTCTAAATATGGTAATATCCCCATAGCCAAAACGGATGAGATAATTCCTGAAAGGGAAGCCATTAATAATTGGGTACCAATTTCAAGAGGCGAAAAATTCCCATTACGTAATAATAATAACGCCGCCAAGACGACTACATTTAAGATTGAAACGAGTATACCAGCTTGTAAAATCATCGTACGACGATTTTTTTCTCTTAAGAAAATGCTCACTGATAATGAACTTAATAACACATAAATGCCTACACTATAATTTAGTGTACTTGTTACTCCTTCATTAAACATAATACTTCCGCACACAGAAAAAATCATACTTGTTAAAAATACAAATCGATCGCCAATCATTAGTTTTACAAGTATCGTTCCCATCGCAACTGGGACAACATACGCAATTCCTGCATATTCAAGCTTTTGAAACAAACTAATAATTTTCATTAAAACAATCGTGATAGACAAAATTGTAATATACGCTAAAATGTACGGTTTATCTTCTCTTTTCCGCTGTAAAAATACTTCAAACTGTTTATGCATAAAGTATAGTAACACACCAATGAGCACCGCTAATCCAACATAAGGCTGAAAACTATTACCTTTTTCTAATAAACCGACTAATTTCAACTGATTATACATATCACTTGAAATTGTTTCACCTTCTCTAACAATAACTTGTCCTTGAAGAATATAAACAGGTGGAACTAAATCTTCTTCTGCTTTCTTCTTCTCTTTCGTTACAGCCGGATCATAGAAATAATTTGCTGTAATCGCATATGATCCTAGCGCATTCACAGCTTCTTTCAATCCGCTATTCACATTCAGGCTTTTCATTTCATTAACAAATCGCTCTTTCGCTGCCATTTCTTCGGACATTTTAATATTTCCACCCATGATAACGCTAACAGACGTTAAAGCCGCATTCTTTGCTAATTCTAATTGATCCGGTTCTGCATTAATAAAGTATAATAAATTCTCATCCGATAATTCCTTCGTTAAATTGGAGGGCAACTTCTTCTTCAACTTTTCTAATTTATTCGCATCGGTCATCTTTTTTTGCTCTTCAGGTCCAGCAGCTTTCATCTCCTGAATTACTTCATTCACCTTAGCAAAAACATCATTCACAATATCTACTCTATTTTGTTTATATTCACTTCTATATGTATATTGATCCCCGACTTTTTGAGCGGCCTCTTGTTTTTTTCTTTCCGTTATAACCTTATCTTCAATTTTAATAGGAGAATGAATTGTTTTTTTCGCAATAGAATACATATCAACATCTAATTGCTCTGGTTTCACATTATTCATAAGTGCAAAAAACAGCACTGCTCCTAATAAAACGTAAGAAATCCAACTTAGTTTTTTCGAATGTTGTAAATTACGAAACCACTTAGAAATTTCTTGAGATCTTAACATGATTTCAATACCTTCTCCTCTCTAGAAATAAAGTGAAACTATTTATAGCTTTCATTTCTTCTAGCCAACGATACTTTTAGGTAACATTTTTATACACCAGTACCTATAGTTTATTTCTCTTATCTTTTATGATAGTAAAAAATATGCCGTTCGCCAACCTTAATACAAAAAGAAATGATCCTGACAAATAGGATCATTCCATTTTATCATATGCCTCAATAATACGTTGTACCAGTGGATGCCTTACAACGTCCGTTTGTTCTAACGTAATGAATGAAAGACCTGATACACCAGATAAAATGTTAGCAGCTAGCGTAAGCCCTGATTTTACCCCTTTTGGTAAGTCTACTTGTGAAGGGTCCCCCGTAATAACCATTTTAGAACTAAAACCTAATCTAGTTAAAAACATTTTTATTTGTGCACCCGTTGTATTTTGCGCTTCATCTAAAATAACAAATGAATCATCGAGCGTACGTCCTCTCATATAAGCAAGAGGCGCGATTTCAATTACACCTCTCTCCATCATACGCTGCGTATATTCTTGTCCAAGAATATCGTGCAGAGCATCATACAATGGACGTAAGTACGGATCTACCTTCTCTTTCAAATCACCTGGTAAAAATCCTAAACTTTCTCCAGCTTCTACAGCCGGTCTCGTTAAAATGATTTTCTTTACATACCCTTGCTTTAAAGCTCTTACAGCCATTACTACAGCTAAGTATGTTTTCCCAGTCCCGGCAGGTCCTATTCCAAATACAATATCATTTTTCTTCATTGCATGAATATATCTTCTTTGTCCCATCGTTTTTACACGAATGGATTTACCTTTTGCCGTTTTAAAGATTTCTTCTTCATATAACTCTTCAAATTGAGCAATTTTCCCTTGTTGTGCGAGCTGAATTGCATACGCAACATCTCTTTCTGTAATTGACACACCTTTTCGAATAACAACAAGTAGTTGTTGTAAGATTTTTTCTACGAGTGTCACAGTTTCAACTGCTCCAGATGCATGAACAGTTTCACCTCTAGTTACGATTGATACATTCAGTTCCCGTTCAATTACTTTCAAATGAGCATCATTGACTCCAAAAAGAGCGATTGCTTCGTTAGTATTTTCCAATTGTTGGTTCATTTCTACTAATTGTTCTGCCATTACTCAGTCTCCTTGAATATCGGATTCGGATATTGGTTGTGGCTCTGCAATATTTTCAATCACAGTATAATGCAAAGTGACTTTTAGTTGATCCGCCTCAACCTCTTTACTCAAAATCTTATCACTTACAATCATAGCATGTTCATCCAATTTTTTCTTTAGTTCTTTTTCAGCCATTTCTTTCGCTACTTTCATTGCCTGTTTTTCTGTATATTCTCGGTTCGCCTCTTCCTCTTCTCGCACTACATCTTTTTCATATGCAATCGGCAGTGTAAAACCAAATAATTTCACATCATGTTTTACACTTTCCGTACGAGAACGTTTATACTTATCATGCTGAAATCCCCATATTTTTATTTTTGTACTCCCAAATGTAAGGTAATGCTCATTATACGTATTACCAGTATATACTTGAAATTGCGTCTTGAGTGGTACATTCACCTCAGATGTGTACCACGTTTCTCCATATACAATACCTTTCGCCGAAACAATCGTTGGACTCTCCTCATTACCGTATATCCCTGATACGAGAAGCTGCCCTTTTTCTACATGATCATTTTTTAAAACGACTGGTTTTCCAACTTCAACAAATGTTTTTGTAACAATCGCTTCTTTTTTTGCCACTAAATTTTGCGGCCTTTGTTCTTTTTCTTTTTTCGGCTCATTTTTTTCAACAATTTTAAAATGGTACGTCGTTCCCCTTACTTCTAGTCCTGCCCAAGTAATCGCATTAATATTGTCCGTCAAATGACGTTGTACATCTTCTACACTAGGCATTTGGAATTGTAATTTTCCTTTTTTAATACCCATTTTGTCCAATTCTTTCATCAATATATATTCTGTTTCAGGTTTCGCTCCTGTAATTTCAATTTTCCAAACCATATTCGATAATGCAATCATGCCAAAGAAGAAAATTAAAAAACCAATTAAGAATCCACTATTTTTAATTAAGCGCTTATTCCAAAATGGAAAACCGTAACGCCCAATAAAATATAGTTTACACTCATTTTTTCTATAAATCGGCTTTATTTTTTTCACATCTCGTAATAGCATACAAAAGACTAACGTTTCATCGGCGATTTTCTTAACGTCCCAAACTAATAATTTTCTACGCACACATTCGTTAACAAACCGCTCCGCTCCTCTACCTTCAATTCGTACCTTTACATATCCAAGCCACTTTATAAACCATTTATTTTTCATCTACTACCTTCACTACCTTTCCAAAAGTAGACACACTACTTTTCACTTTAATTAGCAAAATAGCTCGTACGAAAATGAAATAAAGAGTTTTATTTTCCATAAATAGCGGGATAAAGTGAGACTTTAATCAGCCCTCACCAATTGGACTTTAATGGATAGCCCGACCCCCACCTAACTTCTTTGCTTTCGCTGAATTTTGAGGCGGGGGCTTACTGCCCATTAAAGCGGGATAAACTTAAATAGTAGGGGTAAATCATTAAAATAAAGAAGAAAAACTTCACATACGGAAGTTTCCCTTACTTCTCTTTCTGTTCGTCTTCTAAAAACGTCACTTGCTCAATTATCCCTTCAAGCAAAAGTTCTTCCGGAAGGATTGTTTTAATAACAAAGGACTGCCCCTTAATCAATAATTGACCATGTTTTAACAACAATCTTACTTCTTTATCTGAAAACACTAATAAACCTCGATGATTTTCTATATAGATATGCACTTGCCCAACAAGCGTGATCCGAGGTAGATCCATTAGCACATCCACTGGCAGGTCTATTTGCTTCGTTAACCAATTCTTCATTTGTTCTAATTTTTTCATCCCAAAAGACCCCCTCTCATCCCATATGTATGAAAAAAGAGCTTGTAATATCACGTCCAAACTGAAAAAAGCATAAAAAAACGTCTCATACGAAATGAGACGTTTTTTTATGCTAATAGCTGGATAACCAGCTTATTCACAAGCGATCCATCTGTTTTACCTTTTACTTTCGGCATAACAGCAGTCATCACCTTACCCATATCTGCTTTAGACGTCGCACCAACTTCAGAAATAACTTGCTTGATTATATCAACTAGCTCTTCTTCCGTTAATTGCTCCGGCAAATATGCGCTTAAAATCTGAATTTCACTTTGCAGTTTATTAACAAGGTCTTCACGACCAGCTTTTTTAAATTCAAGGAGGGAGTCCTTATGCTGTTTTACTTCACGAGCTAAAACTGTTAGTTCCTCTTCTTCAGTAAGAGTATGCTGTAGTTTAATACCTTCATTTTGTAAAGCAGCCTTAACCATACGAATGACGGTTAATTTTTCTTTTTGTTTATTCTTCATCGCTTGTTTCATATCATCGTTTAAACGACCGAGAAGACTCATAACTTACACCCTCTCTTAGAATTTACGCTTTCTTGCCGCTTCAGATTTCTTCTTACGTTTTACACTTGGTTTTTCATAAAACTCGCGCTTTCTTGCTTCAGCAAGTGTACCAGTTTTAGAAACCGATCTTTTAAAACGGCGAAGTGCATCCTCCAAAGACTCGTTTTTACGAACGACTGTTTTTGACATTCTCTTTCCCTCCCTCCGAAACATCACACTTACATACTAACTCCAGCATGCAAAAAGAAACACTTCTTCAGCATGTCTTTTACGATTATAATACATTTTATCACTTCAGGTCAACTATTTGGCAGAATAAAAGAAGAATAGATGCTCTTCCTTTTTCAAAAACTATGCAGATAGCTGTTATCTTTTCCCCTGAAGGCAACTATATTTTTGTCATTATACCTTTTTTCATGCAGAAACGTACGGAAAACTACTCATTTCGTACATTTTCAGTACTTAACTTCTCCACTAAAAAAGAAAGCATGCAAATCGTTTCCGTTTGCATGCTTTTTTATCCCGATTGGTGCGGGCTAATAATGAGCGGGGAATGAATCCCACGCTCATTAAAGTTTCACTTTATGCGCTTGCTGATTCCTTTTTCACATCATCTTCAAGGACACGAACAAATTGCGCTTCGTTATATGGATAACCAGCTTTTGTGATTTTTACTTTCACTAGTTTACCGATTAATTCTTCTGATCCTTCAAATACAATTTTCAAGTAGTTATCTGTATAACCTACATATAGGCCTTCACGGTCGCCCTCTTTAAATTGTTCTTCTGGAATAATTTCAAGTACTTCTCCTTCAAACTGTGATGCATACTCTTTCGCTAATTGATTAGATAGTTCAATTAAACGGTGAACACGATCATTCTTCACATCTTCAGGAACTTGATCTTCCATACGCGCTGCAGGTGTTCCTGTACGTTTTGAGTACGGGAATACGTGCAACTCAGAGAAGCGATTCTCTTTAATGAAATTGTATGTTTCCATGAATTCTTCTTCTGTTTCACCTGGGAAACCAACGATTACGTCTGATGTAATCGCAAGACCTGGTAACGCTTCTTTCAAACGATCTAAGCGCTCTTGGAAAAATTCCATCGTATATTTACGACGCATACGCTTTAATAC
Source organism: Bacillus sp. BSL6 (assembly GCF_052928345.1). Classification (NCBI taxonomy): domain Bacteria; kingdom Bacillati; phylum Bacillota; class Bacilli; order Caryophanales; family Bacillaceae; genus Bacillus; species Bacillus sp. BSL6. Next base: position 537,308 of record NZ_JAVGCW010000001.1, on the reverse strand, counting down.
AGTATTAGATCCAGATTGCAACGGAATGTGTAAGTGACGTACAACTACTTCAGACTTATCTAACACTTCAATTACTTCATCTGAAATCTGACTCGCTTCAATAGAAGAAATACGAAGACGTTTTAATCCGTCTACTTCCGCTTCCATATCACGAAGTAATCCAGCTAAGTTATAATCTTTAATATCTTCACCGTATCCACCTGTATGAATACCTGTTAATACGATTTCCTTATAGCCTGCATCTACTAATTGCTGCGCTTGTTTAATAACTTCTTTCCCATCACGAGAACGCATTAAACCACGCGCCCAAGGAATAATACAGAATGTACAGAAGTTATTACAACCTTCTTGTATTTTTAAAGATGCACGTGTACGATCCGTGAAATAAGGTACATCCAGTTCTTCGTATACACGTGTTTTCATAATGTTACGGACAGCATTAATTGGTTGACGCTCTTTACGGAATTCTTCGATGTATCCTAGCATCTTTTCACGATCTTGTGTACCAACTACAATATCTACACCTGGAATCGCCATAATTTCCGCTGGAGATGTTTGTGCATAACATCCTGTTACACAAATGACTGCATCTGGGTTTTGACGAACAGCACGTCTAATAACTTGACGACTTTTCTTATCTCCCGTATTTGTTACTGTACATGTATTAATAACATATACATCAGCTTTCTTTTCATATTCCGTTCTTTCATATCCACCTTGTTTAAACAATTGCCAAATGGCTTCTGTTTCATAGTGGTTTACTTTACAACCTAACGTATGGAACGCAACAGTTGACATTGATCATCACCCCATCAATTCAAAATGATACGAAGCAGCACTTAACGCGTATAACGGCGCCGTTTCTGTTCTTAAAATTCTTGGTCCTAAACTACATGGTACAAAATTATGTTCACGAAGCACTGTAATCTCTTCCTCTGCTAAACCGCCCTCTGGGCCAAATACAATCAATAACTTTTGACCTGGTTTCATCATCGTTAAAGCTTTCGCAAAATTAGATTTCTCGCCTTGTTTTGCTTCCTCTTCGTAAGCAACAAGACAAACATCATACTCACCACTCATTGAAAGCAATTGCTTAAATGATGCCGGAGCATGTACTTCTGGAATTTCACTTCTATGTGATTGTTCCGCAGCTTCTTTCACAATTTTTCTTAAACGCTCAACTTTTTTATCAGCTTTTTTCGCATCCCATTTTACGATAGAGCGAGATGCTTGAAATGGTAAGAATGCAGCTGCCCCAAGCTCAGTTCCTTTTTGGAAAATTAACTCTAGCTTGTCTCCTTTCGGCAGTCCACTTGCAATCGTCACGAAAACAGGAAGTTCACTTGACGCCTCTACCCATTCTACAATAGCCGTATGAATAAATTCACTGGTAATTTCATCAATTGAACATACTGCCGTTCTTCCATTTACACAGCAATAAATATGATCACCAACTGACATACGCATCACTCTTGCGATATGATGTACGTCATCACCTACAATGCGAATACTTGTCTCATTTACATGTTTCTCTTCTACAAAATAACGTTGCATATAATCACCTTAGTAGAGTTTCGTTCCTTTCGTAAGCCAATACTTACGAAAAGAACGAAACGTTATCATTTTTCATATAACAAACGGCAAGTCCCTCACCTTATAGTGAGAGACTCCCCTTTTCATTATAGACTAAAATCTATATTACGCATTTCGTGCAATAATTGCTACCCAATCTTCCATTCGCAACACTTCTTCAATTGTAAATCCAGCTTTTTCCAGCGCTTCAGAAATTACTTTTTCCTTTGCAGCAATAATGCCCGATGTAATAAATAATCCGCCTGATTTCACAACTCTTGCTGCATCTTCAGGGAATAATAAAATAATTTCTGCTAATAAATTAGCTACGATTAAATCAACAGGACCTTCAATACCTTCTAAAAGACTATTTTGTCCAACAGACACGACGTCATCTGTTTTATTTAAACGTACATTCATTTCTGCACTTTCAACTGCAACCGGATCTAAATCATAGGCTTGAACAGAAGACGCACCTAATTTTGCCGCTGCAATACTCAGTACACCAGAACCCGTCCCTACATCAATGATCGTATCACCTGGCTGTACTGTTTTTTCTAAAGCACGGATACACATCGTCGTTGTTGGATGAGTTCCTGTCCCAAACGCCATACCTGGATCTAATTCAATAATTTTTTCTTCCGGAGAAGATGGTGTATATTCTTCCCAAGTCGGTACAATTGTGAATGTATCAGAAATTTGTACTGGATGGTAATATTTTTTCCAAGCAGTAGCCCAATCTTCTTCATTGACTTCGTTAACGGTAATATTTCCAGTACCAATTTCGATGTCGTAAGATGGAAGCACATCAATAGATGATTTTACACTTGCAATCGTTTCATGTAAAGAATCCGTTTGCGGGAAGTATGCTTTTATTAATACACCTTCCGCCGGATATTCATCTGGGTTCAATGCATAAATTTCACCGTATTGTTGCTCGCGCTCTTTCGTTAACTCCGCTGGATCCTCAATCGCAACTCCACTAGCACCAGCTTCATGTAAAATATGAGAGACAGCTTCTACTGCTTCTTCTGTTGTATGAATACTAATTTCTGACCATTTCACAATTTACCAACTCCATTTTTTATTTCCATTATTCCCCTTTGAAAGCACGTTTAAGCTTTCCGAATAAACTATCATCCTGCTCTTCTTGCCCTGCAAATTCACGTAATAAATCTTTTTGATGTGAAGTTAATTTCGTCGGTACAACAACACGAACGACTACATATTGATCTCCTTGACCATATCCACGTACATTCGGAGCACCTTTTCCTTTTAATCGGAATTCTGTTCCAGTTTGTGTTCCTGCTGGAATTTTCAGCTTCACTTTACCATGAACAGTAGGAACTTCTACTTCAGCACCAAGTGCCATTTGCGCAAACGTTAATGGCATTTCGCAAATAATGTGATCTCCTTCACGTTCAAAGAATTCATGACTTCTTACATGAACAACAACATATAAATCTCCTGCTGGTCCGCCATTTACGCCCGCTTCACCTTTTCCAGATACGCGGATTTGTTGACCATTATCGATACCTGCTGGAATTTTAACATTGATTTTTTTACGTTTACGAACTTTACCAGAACCGTGGCATGTCGTACATTTTTCTTTAATGATTTGCCCAGTTCCTGAACAATGACCGCAAGCTTGACGGTTTACGATACGACCAAATGGTGTATTTTGTTCTACACTTACTTGCCCTGATCCTGAGCAATGTTTACATGTTTCTTTTGAAGTTCCTGGTTTTGCCCCGCTACCTTTACAAGTATCACATGGATCTTCTACTGGAATCTCAACATTTAACTCTTTACCAAAAATAGCTTCTTCAAAATCTAAAGTGACTTGATATTGTAAGTCAGCACCTTGGCGCGGAGCATTTGGATCACGACGTCTGCCGCCACCGCCGCCAAAGAATGAACTAAAGATATCTTCAAAACCGAAGCCACCGCCGAAGTCTCCTCCGCCGCCAAAGCCACCGAAGCCTTGATTAGCACCAGCATGACCAAATTGATCATATTGCGCACGCTTTTGATCATCGCTTAATACTTCGTATGCTTCTTGTACTTCTTTAAACTTTTCAATTGCATTTTCTTCTTTACTTACGTCTGGATGGTATTTTTTAGCCAAACGACGATACGCTTTTTTTATTTCATCTTTTGAAGCACCCTTGCTAAGTCCAAGGACCTCATAATAATCTCGTTTACTCATAAATTTACAACCCCCGAATCTTTCACATAAACGTAATTTTAACACCGAAAGAAAGTGCTTTGCAACAAAGTTTCCTCACTTACAGTATGCAAAGTAAAAAACTTAAGACCCTCACACATTCCTTCTCATTCGTGAAAAAAGCCAAAGCCAAGGCACGCTTGACTTTGACTTTTTGTCATCTTACTTATTATGTTTAAAGTTGAATTACTTGTCTTCTTTTACTTCTTCAAACTCAGCGTCTACTACATTGTCTTTCTTCGCGCCAGCATCTTGTGCTCCTTGTGCACCTTCTGCTTGCCCTGCAGCTGCTTGAGCTTGCTCATATAGTTTAACAGTTAGTTGTTGTACGATTTCTTGTAAAGCGTCTTTTTTTGCACGGATTTCCTCAAGCTCGTTCTTCTCAATCGCAGCTTGTAATGCTTCTTTCGCTTCTGTTGCTTTTGCAACTTCAGCTGCATCTACTTTACCTTCTAAATCTTTTACAACTTTATCTGTTTGGAATACAAGTTGGTCAGCTTCGTTACGAAGTTCAACTTCTTCCTTACGTTTTTGGTCAGCGTCAGCGTTTGCTTCTGCTTCTTTTACCATACGATCTACTTCTTCATCAGAAAGACCTGAAGAAGATTGGATTGTAATGGCTTGCTCTTTGCTTGTTCCTAAATCTTTCGCACGTACGTTAACGATACCGTTCGCATCAATATCGAATGTTACTTCGATTTGTGGAATACCACGTGGTGCTGGTGGAAGGTCTGTTAATTGGAAACGACCTAATGTTTTGTTGTCAGCTGACATTGGACGCTCACCTTGTAATACGTGAATGTCTACTGCTGGTTGGTTATCAGCAGCTGTTGAGAATACTTGTGACTTACTTGTTGGAATTGTAGTGTTACGCTCGATTAATTTCGTGAACACGCCACCCATAGTTTCAATACCTAAAGAAAGTGGAGTTACGTCTAATAATAGTACGCCTTCTACATCACCAGTAAGTACGCCACCTTGAACTGCAGCACCTAACGCTACAACTTCATCAGGGTTTACACCTTTATATGGCTCTTTACCAGTTTCACGTTTAATAGCTTCTTGTACAGCTGGGATACGAGTAGATCCACCAACAAGAATAACTTTATCTAATTCGCTTGGAGCAAAACCAGCGTCTTTTAATGCACGACGAGTTGGCTCTAATGTTCTTTCAACAAGACCTGCTGAAAGCTCTTCGAATTTCGCTCTTGTTAATGTTAATTCTAAGTGTAATGGGCCAGCAGCTCCAGCACTAATGAATGGTAATGAAATTTGTGTTTGTGTTACGCCAGAAAGATCTTTTTTCGCTTTTTCAGCTGCATCTTTCAAACGTTGAAGTGCCATTTTATCTTGGCTTAAATCAATGTTATTTTCTTTTTTGAACTCAGCCACTAAGTGGTCAATAATAACTTGGTCAAAGTCATCTCCACCAAGACGGTTGTCACCAGCAGTTGAAATAACTTCGAATGTTCCATCTGCTAACTCAAGGATAGATACGTCAAATGTACCGCCACCTAAGTCATATACTAAGATTTTTTGCTCTTCATCTTGTTTTTCTAAACCGTAAGCAAGCGCTGCTGCTGTTGGTTCGTTGATAATACGCTCAACTTCTAAACCAGCGATACGACCAGCATCTTTTGTTGCTTGACGTTCTGCATCGTTGAAGTATGCAGGTACTGTAATAACAGCTTTCGTTACTGTTTCACCTAAGTATGCTTCAGCAGAAGCTTTTAGGTTTTGTAAAATAATTGCAGAAATTTCTTGTGGTGTATAATCTTTACCTTCAACTTCTACTTTGTAGTCTGTACCCATATGACGTTTAACAGACATGATTGTATTTGGGTTTGTAATTGCTTGACGCTTTGCAACTTCCCCAACTTGACGCTCTTCATTTTTGAAAGCTACAACAGAAGGCGTTGTACGGTTTCCTTCTGGATTTGGGATAACCTTTGGTTCTCCACCTTCCATAACAGCTACACAAGAGTTTGTTGTACCTAAGTCAATACCGATAATTTTACTCATGGCGAATCCTCCTACTTTTATGTAAATTATTGATTTACTTTTACCATTGATGGGCGAATTACACGGTCTTTTAATTTATAACCTTTTTGGAATTCTTCAACTACCGCGTTTGATTCAAATTCACTGTCTTCTACTTGCATAATAGCTTGGTGCTCATTAGGATCAAACTGTTTACCAACAGCTTCAATCACTTCAACACCTTCTTTAGCCAACGCTTCTAGCAATTGACGATGCACCATTTCCATACCTTGTAGTAAGGATTTCGTTTGCTCATCAGTTGCTTCCACTTGCATCGCTCTTTCAAAATTATCAAGAGCTGGCAAAATGTCTGAAACTAGACTTTGTGCTCTATATTTTTCAGCAGCCTGTTTATCCATTTGGACACGGCGCTTATAATTTTCAAAATCAGCTTGTAGACGTAATGTGCGACCTTCCGTTTCCGTTAGTTTCGCTTGTAACTCATCTACTTTTTCTTGTAAAAGAGCAGCCTCACTTTTTTCTTCTACAGTTTCTTCACTGTTTTCTGGCGTGACAGCTTCTTCAACTTGCGCTTCTTTTACTTCTTCTACCACTTGTTCGTTACGCTCTTCCACAATATTCACCTCCTTAAAAGGTATTAGGTATCATGCATAGCATGATTACCTAAGCATTATATATTACACACAGCAATGAAAAGTTCATCACTTGAGCGAATGTATTACTCTCATTTACTTTTTAAGTCCATCTGTAAATTGTCTCGTAAATAACTGTAACAAACTAATTACCCGAGAATATTGCATTCTTGTCGGACCTAAAATAGCAATTGTTCCAAGCTGTTCTTCTCCAATCGAATATGTTGCAGAAATTAAACTACAATCTTCCATGGCTGTCGCAGAGTTTTCCCTACCAATTTTCACTTGAATACCTACTTGTTTATGACGCAAAATATCATAAAACTCGGCTTCGTTATCAATCATCGTCAGCAAGGACCTTACTTTGTGAATGTCATGGAACTCTGGCTGGGAAAGCATATTTGCTTTTCCTCCAAAGTATATCTTTTCCGATAACGGAACTTGAAATGTACCATCCAACATTTTTATTGCACTATCGTAATTATGAACATACCCACGTAAAACTGTAACAATCTCTTTAAAGATTTTATTATGAAGTTCTTCCATCGGTACGCCAGATAGCTTTTCATTTAAAATATTAACCATTTTTTCTAAATCTGATAAATCAACAGATTCCGGAACGGTAATCGTTTTGCTTTGTACATGCCCTGTATCCGTTACAATAATAGCGACTGCGGTTTGACGATCAAGCGGAACAATTTGTACGTTTTTAAGTTTATTTGTGCTTAACTTCGGTCCAAGAACAATGGCCGTATAATTTGTAAGCTCTGATAAAATTTGAGCTGATTGTTGTGCAATCTTTTCCGCTTCAAAAATTCTTTCAGCAAATAAATCTTTAATTTGTACAATTTCATCGTTCGGTAAATTTTGCGGCGCTAAAAGATGGTCTACATAAAATCGGTATCCTTTTTCAGAAGGAACACGTCCAGAAGAACTATGCGTTTTCTCAATAAATCCTAGTTCCTCTAAATCAGCCATTTCATTTCGTATAGTAGCTGAACTAAATGTAATTTCATCTTTTTTAGCCAACGTCCTTGACCCAACAGGTTGCGCTGATCCAATAAAGTCATCAATAATTGTTTGTAAAATTAAGAGCTGACGTTCCGTAAGCATCTCATCATCACCTCTGTTAGCACTCTTTGTCTTCGAGTGCTAAATCTATTAATAACTTACCAAAATTGACATTCAATTGTCAACGGAAACGTCACGAAATAATGAAACTTTTTCACGTTAATGGAACATTTAATTAGTCAATCAAAAATGATTGGAATACTTCATTCCCTAATAATTTTCCTTTTCGCGTTAAACGAACATATCCATCGCTCTCTTCAAGCAATCCTTGTTCTTGGTTGTGTTGTAACTGCTTCGCGAAAACTTGATCCATTTCCATATTAAATTTCTTTTGAAACGCTATTTTAGATACACCTTTTGTTTTTCGGAGTCCTAAGAACAACTCTTCTTCCATCTTTTCTTTCTCCGTCACCACGTGAACATCTAAATACGGAAATCCGGTTTCATCGATTTTATTGAAGTATTGCTTGAGCGGCCCTACATTTTGGATACGTTCTCCATTTACATAACTATGCGCCCCAGCTCCAAATCCATAATACTCTTCATTATTCCAGTATGTGAGATTATGTCTACTTTCATTATTACCTTTTGAGAAATTACTAATTTCATACTGGGTATAGCCGTGTTTCTCCATTTCATCCATTACCATTTCGTACATTTTCGCTTCATGGTCTTCACCTGGTAGTCTTAATTTCCCTTTATTCATTAAGTTATAAAATACCGTTTTCGGTTCCACAATTAATGAATATGCCGAGAAATGTTGTACACCAAGCGTAAAAGCAATGTCTAATGTTTCTTTTACATCTTCTATCGTCTGTCCTGGCAGAGCATAAATAATATCTACATTTATATTTTTAAAGCCTACTTCCTGCGCTTCTCTAATTGCTACAAACGCATCTTCTCTCGTATGCTTACGTCCAATTTTCTCAAGCAATTCATCTCGAAATGTTTGCACCCCAAAACTAATTCGGTTCACTCCACCTTCTAGCAATACATTTAATTTCTCTTTCGGCAAATCACCTGGATTCGCTTCAAATGTTAATTCACAATTCGGGGCAAACGGACGTAAACGACGATTTATAATATTTAATAATTTCTTTGTCTGTTCCATATTTAATGCTGTTGGAGTTCCCCCGCCAACAAAAATCGTTTTCATACTATCAAACGGTACCTTTTGAACTGTATTTATTATTTCTTTCTCTAAATACTCTAAATATTGATCGACCGGCTGGCGTTCAATAAACACTTTATTAAAATCACAATAGTGACAAATATGCTGACAAAACGGAATATGAATATATGCAGCTTGCACCAAAAATAACTCCTACCTTTCTAAAAAGAAAACCTCCGCGCTCGGGAGGCTTCTTTTACTTCTCTAACGTATTACGAATTTGTTCCATTCGCATTTTTCCCCAATCATACATCATTTCAACGATTGGTAAAAGCGACATGCCTAATTCCGTCATATAATATTCCACTCGCGGTGGAATTTCTGGGTATACTGTTCGATCAACAATCCCATCTTCCATTAACTCTTTTAATTGGTTTGATAAAACTTTATGAGAAATGCTCGGAAATAATCGCTGTAATTCACTAAAACGATGAGGCCCTTCCACACCAAGATGCCACAATATCACAACTTTCCACTTTCCACTAATAATAGAAAGCGTCAATTCCTTTTCACAATTAAAATTGCCATTTTGTATTTTTTCTTGAATATCTTTTCGAATATTTTCGGACATTAACAAACTCCTAACTTTATATGAACTAAAAAGCTCTCTCACTATTGTAAATGAGAGCTACTCAGATGTCTAAAAAGTAATTATACATAAAAAAGAAGCCGCATAAACGACTTCTTTTTCCACTCCAAATATTAGTTGTCATCCATTTTCAGTACAGCCATGAATGCTTCTTGCGGTACTTCTACAGAACCAACAGACTTCATACGTTTTTTACCTTCTTTTTGCTTATCAAGAAGTTTACGCTTACGAGAAATGTCACCACCGTAACATTTCGCAAGTACGTTTTTACGCATCGCTTTAATTGTAGAACGTGCTACAACTTTGTTTCCGATCGTCGCTTGAATTGGCACTTCGAACTGTTGTCTTGGAATTAAATCTTTTAATTTTTCTACGATTACTTTACCACGGTCATACGCTGAATCACGGTGTACGATAAATGATAGAGCATCCACTTGTTCATTATTTAAAAGAATATCCATTTTCACAAGTTTAGATGGTTTGTAACCAATTAACTCGTAATCAAATGATGCATATCCTTTTGTGTTTGATTTCAATTGATCGAAGAAATCATATACGATTTCTGATAACGGGATTTCATATGTTAATGTAACACGTGTTTCATCTAAATACTGCATATCAATAAACGTTCCACGTTTACCTTGGCAAATTTCCATTACAGCTCCAACATAGTCATTCGGAACCATAATTGAAGCTTTCACAAACGGCTCTTCTACACGATCGATAGACTGTGGATCTGGCATATTAGATGGGTTATCAACAATAACATCTTCACCGTTTGTTAAATAAACTTTATAAATAACGCTTGGCGCCGTTGTAATTAAGTCAATTTTAAATTCACGTTCAATACGCTCTTGAATAATTTCCATGTGAAGAAGTCCTAAGAAACCACAACGGAAACCAAATCCTAGCGCTTGAGATGTTTCTGGTTCAAACTCAAGAGCAGAATCGTTTAACTCTAACTTTTCTAATGCATCACGTAAGTCGTTGTAACGTGCAGAATCAATCGGATATAAACCACAGAATACCATTGGGTTTAATTTACGATAACCTGCTAACGGCTCAGCTGCTGGACGTTTCGCGTGTGTAATCGTATCACCAACGCGTGTATCACCAACATTTTTAATTGATGCTGCTAAGAAACCTACATCACCTACTGTTAACTCGTCACGTTGCGTAGTTTTCGGTGTAAATACACCTACTTCTGTTACTTCAAATTCTTTACCAGTTGCCATCATACGTACTTTATCGCCAACTTTTACCGTTCCATTTACAACACGGATATAAGCAATTACACCGCGGTACGGATCATATAAAGAGTCAAAAATCATACATTGTAATGGCTCTTCAGAATCACCTGTTGGTGCTGGTACTTTTTCAACGATTTGTTCTAAAATCTCTTCAATACCAATCCCAGCTTTTGCAGAAGCAAGTACAGCTTCTGATGCATCTAAACCAATTACATCTTCTACCTCTTGGCGTACACGCTCTGGGTCTGCACTTGGTAAGTCGATTTTATTAATAACCGGTAAAATTTCTAAATTGTTATCAAGCGCCAAGTATACGTTTGCTAACGTTTGCGCTTCAATACCTTGCGCTGCATCTACTACAAGAATCGCACCTTCACAAGCCGCTAAACTACGAGATACTTCGTACGTAAAGTCGACGTGTCCTGGTGTATCAATTAAGTGAAGAATATATTCTTCGCCGTCTTTTGCTTTATAATTTAATTGTACTGCGTTTAATTTAATTGTAATACCACGCTCACGCTCTAAATCCATAGAGTCAAGCAACTGAGCTTTCATTTCACGTTGTGTTAACGCGTTTGTTTTCTCTAAAATACGGTCTGCTAACGTTGACTTTCCGTGGTCAATATGAGCAATGATAGAGAAATTACGAATTTTGGACTGTCTTTTTGCTCTTTCTTCTTTGTTCATCTATGTTCTCAACTCCTAATAGTCTCGCCAATATACACTAGCACTGATTATATCAATAGAGCAGCAAAGATTCAATGAAAACTCGTGCTGCTTACAATACAAATCATTCTATCTATATCTTATGCGAACAAACCATAAGAGACAAACCTTTTTCAAATTAAAAAACGGTCGTCTTACAAATCTGTAAAACAACCGTCCTCCGTTTGACTCTTAACTAAAAATCCCTTTTACTTTCCCGACAACTATATCTGTTCCAAACTTTGTTATTTCATAGGCAACGCTTGCTATCGCCATACCCACTCCTTCTACAACATTAAAACTTTTTAAGCTTTCTAATTGTTTTTGTTTTTCAGTAGCGGAAAACGAACTCTCCAAAATTCCTGATTCAGCGGCCTCACCTTTTGTTCCTGTCATATGAGCGATTTGTTCATACGACATTTGCTGATAACCTTTCATACTTTTCAATCCGTGATTTGCAAGTGTCACCCCTGCTGCCACCATAAGTAAGCATATGATCGCACTACATATACATAAAAGGGAAAAGCGGCTTACATGATTATTGTCTCTTTCCATCAATGTGTATACGCTCCTGTATTATCTTGGTCAATTTGATGATGCAGTGCTGCATTTAAACCACTTGCTATTACATTTGCCATATCCTCTATGAAAGCATCCACTTCTTTCGGAGTCACCATTAAATTATGACCAAGAGGAGATAACACTTCATAAATTAATTTTCTCTTCTCTTCATCTTCCAGTGTACCTACAGCACCTAAAAACATATTTCGGCTCTTTTCATCCGGCATATCTTCTTCTGTTAATTTTTTCTTTTCTCCAAATGTAAAACCAGCTGGTAACAAAGATCGAGAAGGTTTGTTTCCTTCTTTCATCTCCCGGCCAAAATGTTTCAAAATAAAATCAATTGTATCGCTTGTAATTGAAACGGCATCCACCACAGTCGGAACACCAATTGCGATAACAGGAATACCTAATGTTTCTTTACTCAGTTCCTTACGTTTATTCCCAACACCCGATCCAGGATGAATTCCTGTATCAGAAATTTGTATCGTACTATTTACCCTTTCAATAGAACGAGCAGCTAATGCATCAATTGCAATGACAAAGTCTGGTTTTGTCTTCTCAATGATTCCATAAATGACATCGCTCGTTTCAATTCCTGTAATCCCCATTACCCCGGGGCGAATTGCACTAACAGGCCTAAAGCCTTCTTCTACACTTTCAGGCTGCAATTGAAACAAATGTCTCGTTACCAATACATTTTCTACCACTATCGGTCCAAGCGCATCAGGGGTTACATTCCAATTTCCAAGACCAACAATTAAACAACTCGCTTCTTTCGTAACGCCAACCTCTTCTAAGAAATAGGAAAATTCTTTGGCAAAAATGCGCTCTACTTTTTGTTGCAATTCCGTATCTTGTTGACGTATACCTTGTACTTCAAGCGTTAAATAATTCCCAGGTTTTTTACCCATCGATTCAGAGGCAACTTCATCAATCGTTACTTTCGTAATGATAATACCTTCTTCTTCCCTCTCTTTTACAATAACGCCTTGTATCCCTTTCTCCTCTTCTTGTCGCTCTTGCAGCATTTGATGTGCCTCTACAGCAAGGTCAGTTCTAACGCTATATTTACTTAAATCTAATGGTTCTTTCATCGTATCTCCTCCGTCATTCATAGTAAATATCGTTAGATTTCCCAAAGTTATATAAGGTCATTCTTTCCTTTACGTGAAATTTCATAGATATACTATTGCAATTCTCTTCACCGTTTGATAGAATATCACTTGTTCTATGTTAAGAATCGAGTCATTCGATTGCACCAGGGAGGTGAAAAGTATGGCAAACATCAAATCTGCTATCAAACGCGCTAAACTTAGCGAAGAGCGTCGTGCACATAACGCTTCTATCAAGTCTGACATGCGTTCTGCTGTTAAAACTGTAGAAGCTTTAGTTACTAATAACGATCTTGAAAATGCTAAAGAAGCTTTCAAAACTGCTTCTAAAAAACTTGACAAAGCAGCTCGTAAAGGTCTTATCCACCAAAACGCTGCAGCTCGTCAAAAATCTCGCTTAGCGAAACAAGTAAACGCGTAAGGCGTTTAAAAAACGATCCATTTGGATCGTTTTTTTATATACAAAAAAGTTCACGCTCTTAGCACGTGAACTTTTTTGTTTCATCACATATGATTTAACCGCATTAAGAAAAACTCGAGCACAAGTTTTTTATCCATTTTTCCCGTTTTCATACTATAATCAGCTTCCGCTAATTCCATTATCACTTTTTTTAATTCTTCAAAAGAGAAAAACTTCGTTTGATTCATCGCTAATTTTACACGATATGGATGCACACCAATATGAGACGCGATTTGATTTTGGCCGTAACCACGCTGCTGTAACTCTTTCACTTGATGCAGTAAACGGAATTGACTTACTAATAACGCAAGCAATTTAATAGGTTCCTCCTGCTGCGTAAATAATCCATCCAAAATTTGCATCGCACCCGCGATATCTTTTTTTACCACTTTTTCTGTCAAAGCAAACACATTTTGTTCAACTGATTTTGGCACAAGCTCTGCAACGAGTTTCGGTGTAATGTCTCCGCCCATACCGACATATAACGTTAACTTGTCCATTTCCTTCGCCAACATCGTTACATTACTTCCCACAAGCTCTAACAACAAACTAACAGCCGCATGATCAATATGCACATGCACTTCATCTGCCCGAGCAACAATCCACTTCTGAACATCCTGCACTTGCATTGCATTCGCTTCTACTACATCCGCTGTTTTCTTTAATAGTTTTGTAATTTTTTTTCGTTCATCCAGCTTTTCGTAAGGCGCAACAAAAACAAGAATAGAAAAGGGAGAAGGTTCCCCGATATATTCTTCTAAAATTTTTATATTTTGTTCTAACTTTTCTTTTTGTGAAGTTAAAAAGAGTGGTGATTTTATTAATAACACTTTACGTTCTCCGAAAAAAGGAAGTGTGCGTGCATCCTCAACCACATCTTCTAAATACGCTTCTTCTAAATCATATGTCACAACATTAAACTCGCGATCTTCCTCTTCAAGCGCTTCTGTTGTAATAAGCTTTATCGTTTCATTTATAAAAAACGCTTCCGTCCCATACAGTAAATACAACGGAGCAAACTGCTTTTTTTTAATCTTTTTATGTATATCACTCATACTTTTTCCTACTCCCTAACTTGGCAATATATATTTATACTAATGCCCTAGCTTTTGTTTTACAAGTACAAAGGAACAGGCAATATAACCCGTCCCTTTATTTATATTAAACGCCACGCAATAAGCCCCGGGTTTCTTATTGGTGTGCGGTAATCACCTTCCCTTTATTATTCGCAATAAAAATTCGAGTATAAGTGCCAACTGTTAACATGCTTGGAAACAAAAATTCACATTACTTCATGATCTAAAAGTAGTAAAAACGCTCTATTTCTCCTCACATGGAAATTGTAGATTTTTTTCTGACAATATTTTATACTAAAGTGGAATGTTGGGGAGGGATTCTAAATGAATGATTTTGAACAAAACGTTCAAAGTAAACGCAATGACGCTATTGATTCAGGGGTAGGATTTATCGTCTCATTTGGTTTTTTCGCAACACTTTTCATCATTGCAACTGTTATTAAATTTATCGGTTCTTAAAGACTGCTGCTTACTGGCAGTCTTTTTTATCTATTATGTGTTTCATCATATGTGATTTTGCTGCGAAAGGTTCCGTTTTCCCCTTTAAAAACATAGGAGATAGCCCCTTGCTTATCCGTACGCCATATTTCAATCCCCCTCTTCTTAAAACGCTCTATAACGTCCTTATGAGGGTGCCCATACCTATTACGCTCACCGGCAGAAATAACCGCTATATTAGGCTGTACGACGCTCAGAAAAGTTGTTGTAGATGACGTATTACTCCCATGATGAGCAACCTTTAAAACATCCGCTCGCAACTCTGGATACGTAGCTACTAAAAACTTCTCACCTTCTTCTTCTAAATCACCTGTAAACAACCACGTTAGTCCTCCTAATTTTGCCAACATTACAATTGAAGCGTTATTTTCACTTTCTTTTCTAAAGCCTGTTTCTTTACTATTTTTTCTAATTCCGCATCTTGTTCCTTTCGGCCAAATACAACTTCTTTTACGGTTATATTTGATAATAACTGTTGCGCAGCACCTATATGATCCGCATCTCCATGCGTTATAATTAATTTATCGATCTTTTTAATACCTTCCTTTTGTAAATAAGGAATCAAAATATCATTTCCGACAGAAAATTCATGCTTTTTACGTTGCCATTCTTCCTTGTTTGGACGAATTGTTCCACCAGTATCAATAAGGTAAATCTCTTGATCATACGGGAGACGAATTAATATTGCATCTCCCTGTCCAACATCGAGAAAGGTAACACTCCCACTTTCTCGAAAATACGGATATACATAATGGCATGTACTAATAAAAAGAAATACACCCGCAGATATAAACAGAATCCCCTTCGTCATGCGCCTTTCCCAAACCACCAATATACTAATAATACTCACGCAATATAGGGCTACAAGAAGTATAGGTGTTTGCCCGAAATTAAGACGGGTAAATGGTAAGTTTTCGCAATAACTTAAAAAATCATTAGAAAGATTCAAACCTATTGATAGTACATTCCCAAGCCTTTTTGCAAGAAACGGAATGATCGGTATACATATCAAAATAACAATACTGCACGGCAATACAACGAGAGATAAAAACGGAACGTATAGGATATTTAAGAAAATACTATATGGAGAAAAATAACCGAAGTGATATAACAAAATCGGAGTACTAACGAGCTGTGAAATGAAAGAAATATAAATAGAATTTTGAATTACTCCATTACCACTCTCTAGTAAAAGCGGGGCAGATAAAAGTAAAGCAAAACTACCGACGAAAGAAAACTGAAAACCAATATTAAACACGAGATATGGATCAAATATAAGCATACATATAGCTGTTATACTTAAAGCATCTAAGCTAGATAAACGAATAGAACACATAAAAGCAATTAACATGAAAACTCCTGTTATAGAAGCTCTTATAACAGATGGTGACGCTCCTGCTAAAATCATATATAGAGGAATGCAGAAGATAAGACATACTGTTGCTACCTCCCTTGTCACACCGCTTCTTAGCAAAATAAAATACACGATTACCATTAACAATACGATATGCGATCCTGAAATCGCCAACAAATGCACGAGACCGAATTGTTGATATTGCTCTTCAACTTCAAATGTCATTTGTTGTCTATCACCAAATACTAATGCATTCATAAAAGCACCTGATTGTTCTGGAAACATTTCTGCAACTTCTGAGATTGCTTGTTGCCTCAAAAGAAGAATCCATTGCACGAGTGACAACGATGTTTTATGGCATTCAGAAATATATGTAGCGTCCAATATGAAATGAATATTTTGCTTATATAAATAATCACGATAATTAAACCCATGGAAATTCCGAGCTATTTGTGGTTCTTTCCTCTCACCTTCGAATACACATGATACTCCTGCATGTAATTGTCGCATCTGTTTCTTTTCCAAAGCTGATTTCATTTTGTAACTTAACTGCACTATATTTTTATTCTGATCTTCAATTTGAAACGAGAGGCGATCTCCATTAATAAGAGGTGTATTATGTATCACTCCTCTTGTAGCTTCATAGGACTCTCCCAGAGGCTTGTTTTGCCCTTGAACATACGTGGTGTACATAGCGCCACTTAAACACGCTATCATACAATAAAAGAAGGTTTTACGCGAAGTACGATATAAACAAAAGAAAACATTTAGAGCGAGACAACAAATTAGCAATACAACTGAAGAGGAGAAGGCAATTGCAATCCCTATTATAAATGAGATTGCAACATAGCCCCATTGTCCTTGCAACTCATACCCACTCCTTATAGCATCATTTTTGCTTTCGTGAATACATGCTGTAATTCTTCCATTGATAAGTTCTCTTTTTCTAAAGATGCAAATAGTTCTTTTAACTCCATATGACGTTTTTGATCCTCTAATGCTGCAATATCATATTCTAGCGGAACGTGTTTCACCGTTACATTCGCTTTTTCAAATAACTCTACGGCATACGGATGATTTTTATAATCCTGTGCATAATAAACTGCTGTAATACCACTTTGAATAATCGCCTTACAACATTGTAAACAAGGAAAATGCGTAACATAAATTTCCGCTTCCTCCGTTTTCACGCCAAATTTTGCACACTGTAATAAAGCATTCATTTCTGCATGAATTGTACGAACACAATGATTATCAATAACGTAGCATCCATCATCTATACAATGTACGCCACCTTTAATTGAACCATTATATCCACCAGCAATAATTCGTTTATCACGAACAATTGTCGCTCCTACTGCAAGCCTTGTACATGTACTACGTAAAGATAACAAATGGCTTTGCGTCATAAAATATTGATCCCATGAAATTCGTTCCATATTCTTCACCTACTTTTTTGTCTACTTGTAGTGTATCGAATGAAGAAAAACTTCGTCAATCTTTTACGGAATAATAATTTGATCTTTTATTTTCTCCAAAGACTTCACACCAATCCCATCAATCTCTAACAAATCTTCTATTTTTTGAAACGGACCATGTTCCTCTCGATATTTCAAAATACTTTCTGCTTTCCGAGAACCAATACCTGTAATTTTTTCAAGTTGTTCTTTAGAAGCTGCATTTATTTGAACTTTTCCCTCTCCCTTTGAAACAGCAGCTACCTCTTGCACTTGTTCGTTTTTATTCGGTACATAAAGAAGCATTTGGTCTTGTACCATTTGCGCTAAATTTACCTTCATCCTATCTGCCTCAGGCAAAAAACCACCTGCTTTTTCAATGGCATCCTTGACCCGGTCCCCTTCTTTCATTTCATACACCCCCTCTTTAACAACAGCCCCTTTCATATCAATTACAATTATTTTTTTCTGCTGCTTTGTATCCGATATTTTCGGTTTACTTTTCTTCTCTATATCTTTCGCTTGAACATCCGTTGCAATAGCTGATTGCTCTGTATGCTCGTTCGTTTTCCAGAAAAGAAGAAAAAGCACAGTTCCAATAATAGCTGCTAATCCTAACCATTTCTTTGGAAAATCCCACATCATTTTTCACCTCTAATCATAAATTTATAACATCATTCATATTGTTTAGGAGAAAGCTGTTACGAAGGAGGGATGAAACATTGAACATAGGAATTATAGGGACAGGAAACATGGGGAATATACTAATCGATGCATTTTTAGAAACCCGTGCTACCAAACCTTCGTGCCTTACGATCATTAATCGAACGCCCGCCAAAGCATATCATATAAAGGAAAAATACCCTTCTGTTCATATAGCCAAAACTATTGATGAGGTAATCGAACGATCGCATCTTATTTTTATTTGTGTAAAGCCGATAGATATATACCCAATCTTACAAAAATACGCCGAACATTTTTCTGATGAAAAGTGCTTAGTTTCTATCACAAGTCCAATATCTCCATCACAATTAGAGACACTTGTACCTTGCCATGTTGCTCGTATTATTCCGAGCATTACAAACCGCGCCCTATCCGGCGCATCACTATTTACATTTGGAAGTAACTGCTCTGAAGAATGGCAACAAAAACTATTTCGCTTATTCAAAAACATTTCTACTCCCCTTGTAATAGAAGAAGATATAACGCGCGTTTCATCTGATATAGCAAGCTGCGGCCCTGCATTCTTTAGTTATTTATTACAATGTTTCATTAATGCTGCTGTAGATAAAACAAATATTACACATGAAGAAGCCACTACTTTAGTAAGTGAAATGGTCGTTGGAATGGGGAAACTACTCGAAAAGGGAATTTTCACATTGCCTACTTTACAAGAAAAAGTATGTGTGAAAGGCGGCGTTACAGGAGAAGGTATTCGGGTTTTAGAAGAACATGTTGGAGATATGTTTCATAAATTAATCGAGCGGACACACGAGAAATTTGATGAAGATTTAAAATGCGTTGATCAGCAATTCAATAAACACACATAATAAATACGTCATCGTCATTCCAAATCCTTTTTATAAATACTTAATTTTTCACATTACATTTTTACTTAAACTAGCATTTTCACCATTCACGTATGTCATTTTCTTATTATCCTAGAACTAAAATTACAGCTTCTTCATAAAACAAAAGCAACCTTCTCGGTTGCTTTTGTTTTATCCGTTTTTCTTCGCCATGAAGAAAATACGCTCTGTTTGTTCTGTAACTTCAAGTCGCTCAAAGTCACCAGTTACACGAAGCACTGTAAAACCAGCTTCTTCAAGCCATTTCGTTAACTCTTCAACCGGATATGCACGTTGTACGTGACATTCGTCAAAACGATGGTACACATCTTCTTCTGGGTCTTGAACAAAGAATGTTAAATCATGTTCTACACTGTTTGAATCTTCACCAGGGAAGCAATTCCAAATAAGAGATATTTCTTCTCCATTCACTGTGTATGTTTCATTTTGAAATACATGATGTATTTTATATAAAGAATGTACATCAAATAAAAACAAACCATCTTGACGTAAATGATGAAACACTCTTCGGAATGTTTCTTGCACTCCATCTTCTTGCAATACATAGTTTAATGAATCACAAAAGATAGTTACACAGTCAAACTCACCTGGAACATCAAGCTCCCGCATATCTTGTTGGTAAAAAGGAATAAAATATCCTGCCTCGCCTAGTTTTTGCTGTGCGACTGCTAACATTTCTTCCGAAAGATCGACACCGATTACATCGTAACCCTTTTGTACAAGCGGAAGCGTTACATTACCAGTACCGCATGCTACATCAAGAATCTTCGCCTCTTTCATATCCGCTTGCTGCAAGCTTTCCTCTGTGAATTCCACCCATTTATTATAAGGGACATCATTCATTAGTTCATCGTACAGCAACGCAAATTGCTCGTAGTTCATTGGCCTAACTCTTCTGTAATATCTTCACGTGGCACATCGCCCCATAGACGCTCTAAATTATAGTGATTACGCTCATCTTTATGGAATACATGAGCAACTACATCTCCAAGGTCAACTAATACCCAGCGAGCTTCGTCAAAACCTTCCATACGTTGTACGTCGATTTGGAACTCGTGTGCTTTCGCTTTAATTTCACGTGCAATTGCTTGCACTTGCTTATCTGAGTTACCGTGACAAATAATGAAATAATCTGCAATTGGTGAAATACCTTGCATATTTAGGACAACCATATCTTCTGCTCTCTTATCATCAGCTGCTTTTGCTGCTAATACTAATAAATCTTTATCTTTCATTTACTCATTTCCTCCTTGATAACTGCATTGTATGTTTGGAATGTTAATGGATAAATCGTTTGATCTTTTTCCATTAAAAATTGAATTGTTCTCTTTAGCGCAAATAATAAAGCTTGATCTATATCCGTATATGCGAGTTTACGAGCTTCCTCCACCCCTGGAAACTTTCGCCCAGGCTCAATGTAATCAGCTACATAAATTACTTTATCTAACATCGTCATTTTCTCATGACCACTTGTATGATATGTAATAGCTTGCAGGATTTCAGGATCTGTAATACCTACTTCTTTTTCTACTAAGTATGCCCCAACAGGTGCATGCCATAACTCTTTGTTATAACAAAGTAAATCTTTCGGCAAACCTTCACTTTTAATGATCTCTTCCATCTCTGAAATCGCCCTACACTTCGCATAATCATGGAATATAGCTGCAACTTCAGCCTTTTTTTCATCCACACCGTATAATTTAGCAAGTTCAATTGCCGTCTCCATTACACCAATTGTGTGTATATAACGTTTTTCATGCATTTGTTGTTTCACAATATGAAGTGCTTCCTCACGATTCATACAACCCATTCCTCTCGATATATACCTGTACTTTTTCAGGAAGTAAATATTTGCATGTTTTCTTCTCTTTATATCTCTCACGTAATAAAGATGAAGAAACTGCAAACTCCGGAATTTCCACAGTGGTGATAGGATAAGGTGTATGCAATGTATAACCCGGTCTTGCAACCCCAACAAACGTTACAAGATCAAGTAACGCTTCAATGTTATACCACTTCGGTAAATACTCAACCATATCTCCACCAATAATAAAGTGAAACTGCACATCCGGATGCTTCTTCGTTAATTGTAGCATAGTGTCATACGTATAAGATGGGCCCTTCCTGCTTAGCTCTTCTAAACAAATAGAAAAATGTTCCTCTTCCTCAGTCGCAAGTTCTAACATTTGTAAGCGACTTTCTACACTTGTAATATTCCGCCCTTGTTTATGCGGCGGAATTTGGTTCGGTAAGAACCATACTTCTTCTAAATTCAAAGCATGATATACTTCATTTGCAATGAGCAAATGTCCATAATGTGGCGGATCAAATGTACCGCCAATGATGCCAACTTTTCTCAAAAGAAACGCCCCTTCCTTTTACATACAGCAACTCTCTTCATTGCCATCCGAAGAGAGTTTACTGTTAATAAAAGTTCAATTGGTTTCGATCTCTACACCATTACTAGTGATAAAAATAGCATATGCTATTTTTATCGAGGAAGTTTAATTTGCTTGTTTTCTCTTGATTCTTTGTATAAAACAATTGTGCTTCCAATTACTTGAACGATTTCCGCACGTGCACCTTTTGCAAGTTCTTCCGCAACTTCACGGCGATCGAATTCACAGTTTTGTAGCACACTTACTTTAAATAGCTCACGAGCTTCTAAAGTATCTGCGATTTGTTTAATCATATTTTCATTTACTCCGCCTTTTCCTACTTGAAAAATTGGTGTTAAATGATGTGCCTGTGCACGTAAAAATCTTTTTTGTTTTCCTGTTAACATATATGTTAGCCTCCAAGCTTTCTTATAACTAATTGTTTCATTCGTTCGATATTTGGCGTGCGCCCTGTCCACATTTCAAATGCAAGCGCTCCTTGATAAACAAACATATCAATACCATTTTGAATCATTGCACCTTGCTCTTTCGCCTCACATAAAATTTTCGTTTCAAATGGATTATAAATTATATCTGATACAATCGTTCCCTTTTTCAACGAAGAAATTTGTAACGGCGTATGTTCGACACGTGGATGCATACCTATTGTTGTCGTCTGAATGATAATATCATAATTCTCTTGTTCTTCTGTTGCTTTCTCTAACGATAAAGCAACAGAATGAACAGTAGCCGTACATGCAGCAATAAGTTCTTTCGCCTTATCTACTGTACGATTCGCTACATCAATCTCTTTCACACCTACATCAGCAAGTGAAAAATAAATAGCTCGACTAGCACCACCTGCGCCAAGCAATAAAATACGTTTCTCTTGAAGTGGTTCACTACTAATTGACTGTAGCGCTCGGACAAAACCAATTCCATCTGTATTGTAGCCAATCAATTTCCCATCCTTATGAACCACCGTATTTACTGCACCAATTTGTTTTGCTAGCGGGTCAATCTCATCCAAATAATCCATAATCGCAACTTTGTGCGGAGTTGTTACATTAAATCCTGAAATACCTAACGCTTTTAAACCTCTTACTGCTTCCCCTAGCACTTCCTCTTTAACAAGAAAAGCATGATAATGGGCATCCATATTCAAGTGTTCAAATGCATCGTTATGCATAACGGGTGATAATGAATGTCCAATTGGATTTCCGATTACACCATATAATTGTTTCATAAATCCCTCTCCATATTAAATTAAAGATTTACGCAATGAAACACTTACTCCTTTTGGTACGTGTGCAACAATTTTTGCTCCAGGTTCGTTCACAGTAACCCATCCTAATCCAGAGAATACAACATCCGTTTTTGGTTCACGAATATTAAACTCGTATTTCACTAGCTCTGGCATATTTTCTAATTCTTCTGGTGTTGGCGGGCTTAGTAAATCCCCTGCATGATTTTTATACAATTCATCTGCTTTCTCAAGCTTTGTACGATGGATTGTTAAACGATTTGAGAAGTGACAAGTAAATGCACGACGACCGCCACTTACGTAATCAAAACGTGCCAATCCGCTAAAGAACAATGTTTGTTCTTCATTTAATTGGAACACCATCGGCTTAATTTCTTTTGTTGGTGTAATAAGCTTTAAGCTTTGTTTTCCAACATAATGAGCCATTTGATGGTGGTTAATAATACCTGGTGTATCATATAAAGAAGATTCTTCGTCTAACGGAATATCAATTAAATCAAGCGTTGTTCCTGGAAAATGAGATGTTGTAATTACATTTTCAGTCTCATCACTAAATTCTTTAATCATTCGATTAATAAATGTTGATTTCCCTACATTTGTACATCCAACAACGTAAACATCTTTTCCGCCGCGGTAATACTCAATCGCATCTGCCAGCTCAGCAATCCCTTGTCCCTTCGCTGCACTAATTAAAAAGACATCTTCTGGCTTTAATCCTAGCTGCTTTGCACTATAGCGCATCCAATGCTTTACTTTATCATGTTTTACTGACTTAGGAATTAAATCAGCTTTATTCCCAACAAGTAATACTTTATTATTTCCCACGAAACGATGTAAGCCAGGTAACCAGCTACCATTAAAGTCGAAAATATCTACAATTTTAACTACTAACGCATCCGATTTTCCAATACCGTTTAGAATACGTAGGAAATCATCATCTGTTAATGAGACATCTTGAATTTCGTTATAATGTTTCAATCGAAAACAGCGTTGACAAATGACTTGTTCTTTTTCTAAAGATGAGGCAGGAGCATATCCCACTTCATTTTTATCTTCTGTTTGAATTTCTACACCGCAACCAATACATTTAATTGTTTCAGTCAAACTTTATTCCTCCCAGTTAATTAAACCTTTTTTCTTCATGTTTCTCATAATTCTTCGTTCAATTTTTCGATTAAAGCGCGTTACTAATCCGTCTGTTTGTGCTACTGGTACAACTAAAATTGTATGCAGTCCAACTCGGTTTCCACCTAGCACATCTGTCAGTAACTGATCCCCAATTACTACAACTTCATCTGGTTGCAACTGCATCTCTCGTATCGCACGCTTAAACGCACGAACAAATGGCTTACGCGCACTATGAATAAATGGAATGCCTAATGGATCAGCAAAATCTTTCACTCGTTGCTCATTATTATTTGAAACGACCGTTACTTGAATGCCTTGCTCTTTCATTTTCAAAAACCATTCTTCAAGTTGTGGCGTTGCATTTGGACGATCCCATTCAATTAAAGTGTTATCTAAATCAGTAATAACACCTTTAATTCCACGTTTTTTCAAATCTTCTGGTTGAACATGATATACATTTTTCACATATTCATTTGGTAAAAATAGTTTCAATTTCTTTCACCTCTTTGAGGAGTTTTCATAAAAATTTTTCGACAACATATTTCGATATATGGCCTGTGGATAAAATTGTACACATTTTCCACATTAATTTTTCGGTTAATTTGGAATTTACTAACAATCTATACACATTTTATCCACCTAGGTATGTGGATAACCACCCGTTTGTGACTGTCATATTTTTTTGGTACATTAAATGCAACAACGAATCAATCCTTATATTATTAGGAGGTGACTCACCTTGAAAACAAAACATATGGAACAGTTATCTACTGAGTTACTCACTGAGTCTTATTATAAAGCAAAAGAACTAAAATTAAATCCCGACTTCATTTTACTTATAAAACAAGAAATTATTAGACGCTCATTAGAGGACAAGCTCGTCAAATCGTCTTGATTACATATAAAGTGAAGTTTTAAGTAACTAACTTGTAAAAAGAGCCATCCTGCGATGGCTCTCGAATAAACAAGTACTCCCATCTAGGGAATTTCATCATTACGCATCTTTGTCCATAAATCTTGCTTACAGTTATAAAATCTTTTTTACTTATGAGCCAATCGAGTAGCAATCTTTTCACCAAGGCGAAGCTCTTGTCCACTCTTCAATTCTTGCACTACTTCTATCATATCTTTTTCAAACAATAACACAACTGTTGAACCGAATGTAAAGTATGCCATTTCTTCACCTTTTTGAACAGTGTCTCTTTCATGCAGCAGCTCAATACTATTTACAAACATAGCTCCTACTTTTACAAGCGCCATATGTTCACCGTCACTATTCACTTCTGTAACGGAGCGATAGTTTTTTGACAATGGTTCTTTCCCGTATTCCATACCAGCTGCATTTACCGGATATGATTTTCTACCGAGTACAAACCTTTCAGTCACAGAACCAGAAAGCGGACTATGAATACGATGATAATGACTTGGGCTTAAATAAATAACCATATATGTACCACCTGCATATCGCTGTGCACGTTCTTCATTACCTAGCATATCCACAATCGAATAACGCTTGCCTTTAATATCAAATGTTTTTGTGTCCTCAATAGGACCGTGATCAGCAAAAACACCATCAACAGGACTAACGATACTCGATGCATCTGTATCAATACTACGCTTTCCTTCTTTTAGCTTACGTGTAAATAATTCATGCAATGTTCTATATTCCTTCAAACCCTTTTCCATCTCATCTTGATTAATTTGAAATACTTTCGCATACGATGGAATAATGATAGAGCTCAAACGAGATTGTGCAAATTTACGTAATATATAAGAAGTAAAACGACCATTTGTAAGTTCGATCATAAGTCGATATAATGTACGTCGCAAATTGCGGAACCTCCTAATCAGTCTATAACTTTAGCTTCCCCTTCTTTTCCTTCTATATCATATGTAAAATTAGTTCTTATTCCCACATATCATATAGAACCGCCATATTATACATGCAGAAAACTAAGTACGGTATCATTCTTAAATTGTTTAGCACCTTCTAATATTACAGATAGAATCCATCATTTTCAACAGTGAACATGGATTTCTTCTGAACACAACTCTTTTTCTTTCCTTATTTCCAAAAAGAAAAGCAGCCCATTTTAAAATACGGCTGCTTGTAATGTACATTATTCTTTTGCTTTTTTCTCTTTCTCTGCTCTTACAAATTCATGGAACATTTTCATTAAAGCGCGCTTTTCAATTCTTGATACGTAGCTTCTGGAAATACCAAGTGCCTTCGCAATCTCTCGTTGCGTCTTCTCCTTATCAAGCCCCAGTCCAAAACGCTTCACGATTACTTCTTTCTCTCGTTCGTCTAAAATATCGATATACTCTTTAATCTTTTCTAACTCCATACTAAGCTGGATCATATCAATTACATCTTCAGACTCTGATTTTAATATATCAATAAGCGATATTTCATTCCCCTCTTTATCTTGCCCGATTGGATCATGAAGTGAAACGTCCTTTTTCGTTTTCTTTAATACACGTAAATGCATCAAAATTTCATTTTCAATACAGCGTGCTGCGTACGTTGCAAGTTTCGTTCCTTTTCCTGCCGAATAGCTCTCGATTGCTTTAATGAGCCCGATTGTACCAATTGAAATTAAATCTTCTGCATCTTCCCCTGTATTTTCAAATTTTTTAACGATATGAGCTACAAGCCGTAAATTATGTTCAATTAACAGATTCCTCGCTTGAGCATCACCTTGCTCCATTAACTCTAAGTACTTTCTCTCATCGTCTGATGATAATGGCTGCGGAAACGCATTGTTCTTCACATAAGAAACAAAAACAAACACTTCTCGAACCATATATCCAATTGCGGCGAATAGACTCAAACCTTTCACCTCCGCCAAAATAGTGGTCTTTACTAAGTGTATGTGGGCATGAGGTTGTTTGTGTCTGTACGATATCATTCCCGTATGTTTTTAAGCATAATAATTGTCTCATAAAGCTTCACTACGTATACTTAAACAAAAGATTGGAGAGTGGAATATGAAATATTTCATTTCCCTCTTGTACCTGAGTAGCTTGTAAGAGATGAACTCCTTGTACGCTCTTGCAAGCTACTTGTACTACAAGGAGGGATTACAAATATGAAATTTGAAAGAACACGTGCTTATACAAGACACCAACGTCAACGTACAATGCGTCGAAAAATGAATATTGCAAAACACGCATGGGGATATACTCCTGAAATTGCCGGTATTTTTGCAAAAGGAAAAGTTCACTGTTCTTGTGGAATGTGTACAATAAAGTGGAGAACAGAAGGACCGCCTGCTAGTGTACAGAAGTGGTTATATAAAATTGATACATACGAAGAATAATCGTTCTTTCTAAAAAAGGTCTTCTCTCGAAGACCTTTTTCCCTATTTAAAAGTTTATTTACTCCAAATTTTCTCCCCAGTATGCGCATCAATATAACGAATTTCTCGACTACAGTCGAAGGATTCTTTATGATTTTCATCCGTTGTTTGTTTATACAATAGTTCGTAATTTGTTTCCTCTACCTCATTTTCTAAAAACCATTCTAAATGAACTCGCATGGCCCCTCTGTATATTTCTAACGCTTTTTCCTTTGTTACTTTTGGTGTTGTTTCGTATGTGAGCAATTCTTTTATAAAATTGCTAGACTCTCCAGAGTAGTGCATCACAGCACCATTCTCTGTATTAATATTAATCATAATATATTTTCCCTCTACTTGAATGTCATTTACATATATTGAAAAGGAAAATCTCTCAATTCCATCTTCCTTTTCATAATTATCCCAAATTTGAACATAATTGGTTGTACCTGGAATAATATGCTCCAAAAATTGAAGTGCTTTGTCTAAACATTGGTCTCTAGATAAGAGCGTTTTCCTTTCTCGCTCATCCTTCCACATTAAACAGGAAAGTAATTGATTTGTTTCTTTATCTAAAGTAATTACAACGAAGTTATCATGTTTCAATATCGGGGAATACTTTTTATAGAATGCCTCCATTGAATATGCATCTTTCTCTTTTCTTTCTTTTTGTAATTCTTTCTCCAGTACAAATCTCATCTGAATTTCATACCTATCCTCTTTTTCATCTACTTTTATAAATTTTTCTTTATCCCAATCTAATAAATCGAGCACATCTTTTCTTTCACTGTTTTTTATCGCTTTAACAACTGGTACTGTAGAAGCTATTCTATAGTGATCTGGCCCAAACAAATCTTTGCCTGTACTTGCTTTAATAAACGCATGGCTAGGATCTGGTTCATATACAAGACGGTACCCTTTTACTTCTTCCCCGTTTTCATCCTCACATGAAGAGTATGTTAAATCTACAAATACAAGTCTCATATCTTGTCTAGCTTTCAAATTTTCTAAAACGACGTTCTCCTCAACAATTTCACTTGGCCATGATGGTTTTTTCTCTATAGCTTTTTGTCCATTGTAATGGAAATTCACAACATTCCCTGAAGAGTGAACTTGCACAACATATCCTGTATTTGGCAATGGATAGCCATTTACTTCTTGCATATAATTTACTTCTTTCCAACCGCGCCTGTCATCCTTAACAGTTACATATGTATAAAATTCATATCCTTCTTTTGTATATTTTTTTAAGAATATATTTGCAATCTCTCTTGCTTTATTCTCCTCTATCGCTTCCTCACCGCTCGAAAAAGCTTTTTCATCCTCTATCCTAAAGTCAATTAAACTACCAGTATTTCTATTCAACGTAATCCGTATTGTTCTCTCCTCATTCGCTTTATGTTCCCACCATAATAGATGATATGGGTCATCCACACCATCTTGATCATCTACAACAAGCCTATAATCATCTGGAATTTTAATAATATGAGCCACTTGCTCTTTTCTTTCTTTATCTTTTTGATTCATCATACCGCTCTCTTTATTACAATTTAAGGTAATTATAACAAACTCAACCAAAAAAATATAAACAAAAAAGACTAGAGATATCTCTAGTCTTCTACTTCGTTTCACGATGTAACGTTACTCGCTTTAATCGTGGACAATATTTTTTTAGTTCGATGCGCTCTGGATTGTTTCGTTTATTTTTTTTAGAAATATAATTACGATCACCGCACTCCGTACAAGCTAGTGTAATATTTACACGCATATGTAATTCTCCTTTCTTTTAAAGATCGCAAACTAAATCGTAATGATTACGATTTATATATTATATAACTTCATTCTATTTGTCAATTGCAAAAAAAGACAAAAAGCTGAAACAATTAGTTCATACGAAATTCACACGAATCTATTACTATAGAAACTGTACATAGTGAACTTATTAACAATCACGTTTATTCATATAGAATTTTTAATCGAAAGGAGTTGAAAGTATGAAAACTAAATATCGCTTTATGATTTCATCATTTGCTGCTTGCGCTTATATGCTTTGGTATTTAGTATAATAACAACCTCACTTGTAAATAGGAAAAGGTGTGTATATAAATGGAATATAATCAATCAACAGTTAACTACTGGAAAGCTTTTGTACTACCATATACATTTGCTTTAGAAGAGTTAAAAACTAAATTTGAAATTATGAACCGGGAAGCCCAATTTTTAGAGGATTACAACCCGTTTGAACATATAAAAACAAGATTAAAACAACCTGAAAGTATTATTAAAAAACTTGAGCGTAAAAATTTATTACCGACAGTTGAAAATGCGCAAACGCATTTACAAGACATCATCGGCATTCGTATTACATGTTGCTTCGTAGAAGATATCTATCATTTAAAAAATGTCATTCAAAAACGTGAAGATATGGAAATCATAGAAGTAAAAGATTATATCGCTAATCCAAAACAAAATGGCTATAAAAGTTTACACATGATTATCAAATACCCTTTATCACTAAATTCTGGTACAAAAGAAGTCTTTGCAGAAATTCAATTACGTACGCTTGCAATGGACTTTTGGGCAAGTTTAGAACATAAACTTTATTATAAATATGAGGGAAAAATACCTGAGTATTTAAAAGATGAACTACATGATGCAGCAATGAAAGCTGAAGATCTCGATAATAAAATGGCAACCATTCGCCAAGATATTGATGATATCGAAGCATGCTCAAATCAAATTATGTTACCACTATAAAAAAAGGTTCTCGCCAATGAGAACCTTTTTTGCTATTTACGAAAAGTTCTACTTTATTTCTTCTCTATCGTACGAACCTCTTCAATTTTCCAACCATCCTCTTCTTTTCCAATTGCATACTGTACTTTTTTCTGAAGAGTGATTTCTCCATCTATTTCCTTTTCTTTTGTTTCAACAACAACATACCCTGCTTTACTAGCTTTTATGTCTATATGTTCCAATTCAATTTTCTTATTTCCCTTTTGAAAAGCTGCTTCTTTTTGCGTTTTTAAGTCTTCGGCACTAGGCATCTTCTTTGAAAATAATTCTATATGTTCAGCAAGATTTTTTTCATTCGTTGTACTTACAAATTTATCCATAACATCTTGAATCGATTTCTCTTCTTCTTTTGTTATTTGTACCTTTTCCTCAGCTTTTGTAGTAGTAGCTTTTTGTTCTATCTTATTCTCTTTGGATTGACATCCAACTAGCAATAATACAACTATTAGAAAGGGGCCTACCCCCCTGAAAAAAGCTCTCATCTTCCCATCTCCTAAAAAGAAAAGTGAGGCATTTCGCCTCACTCTCATTTATAATTAGCGTCTTCCTTTATTCGGATCACCACCGCCAACAATATCAAAGACACGTTTAGCGAGATTTGTATTCTCTTGAACGCCAGAGAACAAGTATTTACCAGGGCCAAATGCATATACGTTTACATCTTCTCCTGTATGTCCACCTGTTGTCCAACCTGTAACCGAACGCTTATTGAAAATATCTTCAATCGCATTATCAATCTTTGTTACATCTTTTGAAGGAGCAATATCATTTACCGCTTTAATTTCTTCAGGTGTTAATTGTAAATCAATATATTTTTTCAATGTTTCTTCTACATTTGCACCTTTTACAATCTCATTTGCCATGAAGTCCGGTGTGCGTTTTGCAGCTTTAATTGGATCTACTTTAAAGTTGTACTCACCATTCGCACCTAAAGATAACCCGCCAGTAGCGTGATCTGCCGTTGCAATGACTAACGTATTTTTATCTTTTTTCGCAAACTCAATCGCAGCTTTAAATGCTTTTTCAAAGTCTTCCATCTCACTCATTGCACCAACGATATCATTATCGTGTCCTGCCCAGTCAATTTGACTTCCTTCAACCATTAAGAAGAAACCTTTTTTATTTTTGTTCAAACGCTCAATTGCTGCATTTGTCATTTCTTCTAATGAAGGTGTCTTCTCATTGCGGTCAATCATTTTATCTAAACCGCCTGGTGCAAATAAACCAAGAATTTGATCATTTTTATCATTTAACAATTGATCTCGATTTGTTACGTAACTATAACCAGATTTCTTAAATTCTTCTGTAAGATTGCGATCTTTTCTAACAAAGTTTTTTACGCCGCCGCCAAGCATAACATCTACTTTATGCTTCCCTTTAATTTTCTCATCAAAATAATCATTTGCAATTGCGTCCATATTTTTACGACTAATGTCATGCGCACCGAAAGCAGCTGGTGTTGCATGTGTAATTTCAGAAGTAGCAACTAATCCTGTTGATTTCCCTTTCTCTTTCGCTTGCTCAAGAACAGTTTTCACTTCTGCTTTATCATTATCAACTGCAATTGCCGCATTATATGTTTTAATTCCTGCTGACATAGCTGTTGCTGCTGATGCTGAGTCTGTGATATTTTCATGTTCATCTTCCGGATATGTTTTTTGTGTTCCTACAAGATGTTTATCAAACTCTGTAGATTCCATCTCGAATGTTTTTGGATTATCTTTCATATAACGGTGAGCTGTCATATATGAAGGGCCCATACCATCTCCAATTAACACAATAACATTTTTAATCTTTGCATTGCTTCCGTTCTCATCTGCGCTCACTTCACTAGAACGTGTAAAATTCCATGTTGCTACCGAAGTAACTGCTAATGATGCCACAACTGCAAATGGCCATGCTTTTTTCACAAACTTTTTCACTGTCTTGTCCCCCTAATTAGGTTATTCATTTCCCACTATCAAATTTAATAGAAGACTGTTAAGGGAAAATTAGTTATATGTAAATTTTTTGTTAACTTATGTAAATATCAGTTATAATTTGTATAACTTTGTCTTTTCATATCAACCATCTTCGCCTTTACAATCAAAATATAAACAAGTTGGATTTCATTTAACGTAAATCTCTTATTTAACATTTTCCATCTACTTTTATAAAAATTAATAGAAATGTGGTGAATATTTATGAAAATAATAAAGCTAGACAAAACTTATATTTTTGATTTATTGGACCTTTGCAAAGCTATTGGATGGTTACAAGATAAAGCATTTATGAAAAAACAATTCGAAATGTATCTTTCTCTCGGTACACTTGTCGGTTATATGCATGAAAATAAACTGATTGCAGCTGGAGGCGTATTTCCTTTTAAAGATAGGTTTTCTACTATTGGCATGTTAATCGTCCATCCTAATTTTCAAGGCCGAGGCATCGGGCGGACTTTGCTTAATCACTGCTTAGAACACACTCATCCAAAACAGCCAATTGCACTTATTGCAACAAAGGCTGGCGAGCCTCTGTATACATCATGCGGATTTCAAACAGTAACGACGATTCATCGTTTTGAAAAACAAACTACTAAGACACATATCACTCCTACAAAACAAGTAAAAGAAAAAGATCTTATATCTCTTATTTCTCTCGATCAAATTACAACTGGTGCCGATCGTTCTTTACTTTATTCATTACTATTACCAAAAACGAACCACTCTTTTAAAATTGAGAGACATAACTGTATAGAAGCTTTTTCCTTATGCATACAAAAAGGTAATATATTATGTATCAATCCACTTATCGCCAAACGAGAAGAAGATGCTATTCAATTACTACAAAACATATGTGAATGTTGGAATGGCACAGTACGAATTGATGTCCCACATTCACAATTTGTATTTCGCAAATTCCTTCAAACAGAAAATTTCCAAGAAACGCTCCTTTCACCTCTTATGATAAAAAATGGTAGCCAACTTCCTGGAAATCGTAATATGCTATTTGCTATGATAGATACAGCGTTATGTTAGAAAGGGGACACCTAATTGAAGCGATTTAGCTATTTTATGGTAGGTTGTCTTACTCTTACACTATTAGTAGGATGTAGTGCAGCAGAAAAACCAGTAGAACAAGTAAAACAAGTTAAAAATACACTTACAGCGAAACTAGCTACTGAGGAAAAGATGGTGGAAGTAGATGGTCAAACCATTTACTTTAAGCAGATTGGTAACGAAAAGCCACCTTTACTTATGATCCATGGATTTGGAGGATCATCAGATGGTTTTCAAAAGATTTACTCAGACTTAGCAAAAGATCATACAATTATTTCTGTAGATGCTTTAGGATTCGGGCGCTCATCTAAGCCGATGGATTTTTATTATTCTTTCCCAACCCATGCAAATTTGTATTATAAATTAATGAAAAAACTAGGTTACGATTCGTTTGCAATATTGGGCCACTCAATGGGCGGAGAAATTTCTCTTAATTTAACATATTTATATCCAGAAGCCGTTACCCACCTTATTTTAACTGATGCTACGGGCGGTCCTCATACACTCGTTAATAAACAAGGATCACCAAGACCACAGTTGTCGACTGATTTAAATACCGTTTCTGCCATTGCAGATTATGATGAGAGCAAAGTGAAATTTAAACGTAATGATGAAGAGCATTACAATAAAATGAAATTATGGCCTAGACGTCTTCAAATTAATGCAAATGAAATAAAACAACCAACCTTAATTATATGGGGAAGAAATGATAGTAGCGTTTCTTGGAAAGAGGGCGAAACGTATCATCAATTTTTAAAAAATAGTACTTTCCATATTATCGAAAAAGGTTATCACGCACCATTTCGTCAGGAACCACAGGAGTTTGTAGGGTATGTGAAAGAATTCTTTGACAAAAACCCTATAATAACTGAAAAATAAGCGGGTATCTCATTTTGAGATACCCGCTTTCATATATTAAGCAGCTTGCTTTTGGCGTTTTTGAGTTTTTGAACCTAATACTTTCGGAATAACGAAACCATCTATTCCAAATTTACCAGCATTCATACCAGAAACTAGAACGAACATTGATAGAATAACCATTTCAGGATTCACACCAATTGACCCACTAAACATATAGGAAAAGTTCATTACAAGACCGAAAAAGACCGCTGTTTTTGTTAAACAGCCTACAATTAAACCAATTCCGACTAAAATTTCTCCCCACGTTACAAGTGTATTAAATAGATCAACGTTTGGAATTGCGAAATCTTGTAAAAATGATGCCCACCAAGATTGAACAGCCGGTTGTGCTCCTTTAGATTTTTCAATTGCACCTTGTAAATAACCAGTTGCATCGAATCCTTTCCCTTGTAGTTTACCGATTCCAGCCATTAACCATGTGTAACCAAGATATACTCGAATTACTGCTAATACAAAAGAAACTGCTTTGTTTTCTCTTAAAAATTGAATAACCATATATTCCTCCTAAAGTTGTAATTAAGTTAGTTACAGATAATATAATAACATTAGTTACTTATTTTTCAAACGTTAATTATGAATATTCAGTGACATGTGTATGAAACATTAAAAACTAACGTTTATATAGTAACTTTTATTACCTGTAAAAACTTGAACATATCATACCATAAGTGATAATGGTTTTCATTGAAGAAAATGTAAAAAAAATGTGAGTTAAATGTGAAACACGTTTATTCGAATATAGAATAAACGTGTTTCACACTACTTATATAATCGAAATGTATGTGTCTCTTTATCAATTAACCGTGCTTCTTCAAAAGCCTCTCCTAACGTTTTTTCATGGTTAATAAGCCCGTAAAATAAGCGTATTGTAAACATAAGTGCTGCATTCCCATCTACATAATCTATCGATCCAATATACGATTTCGCACCACTACGTAAGAAAGATTCTGCTAGTTTTTGTTCCCCTAACGTACACCCGCTATTTACAATATTTGTATTATGCAATTTTGCATATTTATAAATTTCTTCTGCACCAAAGTATCCTCTCGGTTCATCTTGTTCATATATATCTTCACCCAACTCTTCCATGACAAACTTTCCTTCCTCACCATGAAAGCAAAAAATAATATAATTGATATCGTTAAATAAGTTCTTTCCAGAAAGAACTTCTATAAAATCTTTCGGTCTACCAATCCAATATGTTACAACTCTTGCACCAAAATATTCAAGCGATGCTCGGATTGATTGCGCCTCTAAATCCGAATTAAAACCAACTACTAGTGCAACATTCAACATACACCCTCCATCCTATAATTAGATTTCACCAATTAGACTTTTAAAGGATACATCCATTTCATATATACCCGTTTCTTTCAAAAAATCAGCTCTAGTTAAAACGACTTTTTGTAAATATTGCCGATACGCAGTAATTGTCCCGTCGTGAGATACAATGCAAATTCTTTCAGCGCCTAGCTGACAACACCAAAGAAGAAATTCATCTACGATTTGCTGAAAACGATCCTCTGGAATAGTATTTATACCTTCCGTCCATAGCTGTTTATTTGTACTTTTCTCTATCAAAAAATGTGGAAATAAATTTGTTATTACCCCCTGATCTACTATGTGGTCACATGGTAATGTTTTTGCTCCTTCTCGATAAGGAAAAATACGTGGGGATGCATATGGATGGACGATTTTTTGACAAGCTACTTTCTCACTCCATATCGCCGCCGTTTGTAAAGTTCTAAGTGTAGGGCTAGCGATTAATATATCCGTTTCCTGTAATGGTACATTGTATTGAATGAATCTAGCCTGATTCCTTCCCTCATCCGTTAATGGTGGATGAAGCACTTGTAAACTTGCCGGCAAATCTTTTGTATGTTCTCCTTCACCATGCCGAACAAAGACGAGTTTCATACCCATCCTCCTCTCAATATGAAATCCTCTTACATATTTCTTCCCTATTCCATTCTTTATTCCTGCTATATGAAACATCGATATGTAAAAAATATTTGACACAACAAATTGGAAAACATTACAATTATATGTGTAAAACACTTTTTACAAGAGAGAGGAGAAACATGCATATGAAATGGCTAACCATCTTAATTGGCATGATTATATGGGGATATATAAACGGATTTTTTAGTAGTGATAAAACTGCTAACCCTTGGATTACAGATGATGAACGTGAAACAAAAATTAAACAGAAGGCAATTATTGCAAGCTGGTCCGGTGTTTTTATGTTTTGTACCATTAATCTCTTAAACAAATGGTTAGGTATAGAAACGAGTAATACATCACCATACTTACCAACTTCTGTCGCAACTATTTTAAAAGAAAATGTAGAGTTACAAATTTTATTTATGCTATTTATTACGTATGGCATATTTTACGTATACTATCGAAGAAAACTAAGCGCTTAATTTTTTATCTCATGATTATCCTCCTAAATGGTTATAGTAATTAGGACAAGATGAAAGGAGCGATAGAAAAATGAGTAACTCGAATGACTTTTTAGATACACTGCATAAAAAACAAGCAAAAGATGAACAAAATAGAAAACGTCAGGGAAACGGAAACCCAGCGAAAAAGAAGCCAAATAAAACACATAAATAAGAATAAAAAACCTGCCTAAAATTATCTTTTAGGCAGGTTTTTTATTCTTATTTCACCGAGATAACATGTTCCCAATTCCATTTCTCGTAATACCACTCTGGTACATCTATATTTTCAATCCACTTCATTTCATGCTTTCCATCTCTATGAGCAAGCCATACATCTGCTTTCTTACGGTCTGAACGTATCCATATTAATTGATTGCTCTTCTTCATAAAGATTGGATGATAATCACCCTGCTTATGAGGTGGCTTTGTGATTCGATGCTGTACATTGCTTGTACTATCAACCTCATATAAAGATGGTAGTGGCCTTTTTTCTGGCAATGTTTCAAATCCTCCCTCTTTTGCTCGAGAGACGATAATTACGTTATCGTTCTTCCATGCAAAATCCCAATCAACATATCCTTGCGGCGTAAATATGTTCTGCTGAAGTGCTGGCAATTCTTTTACTTTTAAATGTTTATTCTCTAACGCAACTCTCCCGCTTCCTTCAATATAGGCCAATATATTGTTGGCTGGCGCCCATTTGAACCATTGTGTGTTTAATAACATTTGATCTACCTTTTCAAAACGACTACCATCTGCACGAACTAAGCAAAGCGTATTGCTATCAGCTGACCATGAAGCTGTCGGTACTGCTAAAAATGAAATCCACTTTTGATCTGGTGACCACTGAAACCCACTTGCAACTAACGCTAGGAAATCATCATGTTCATTTGGTAATGCATACAAATGCTTCATTTTGTGAGGATTCATATGTGCATCTTTTTGCACTTCATATAGCTGAGCCCCTGTCCATCCTGTTGGAAGTAAGTGTGCTTCAGAGGATACAAAAAACTTCTTTCCATCAGGATACCATGCATAATCTCCTACACCTGCCGATACATTTTCAAAATCTGTATTCTTTTTTTCTACATCAAATGTATGTAATGTACCTGTAAATATAAATGCAATTATATTTTCTGTTGGTGACCATTGATAATTCGATGCTTCTGAGTGAAACGGCGTAACTTTCTTTCCATCTTTCAGCCGATATAACTCAAGACTACCTTGTTTCTTTCCTTTTACATATGCCAGCCACTCTCCATCATGAGACCACTTTGGCCCTGTTATATACTCTCCTTTTGTAAGTTGTTTTTCTTTTCCATCAACTTTAATCCAGAGGTCATGATGACGAATAAAAGCAATTTTCGCTTCATTATTTTCTGCGCTACTATTAATGGGTGAACATAAAAATACGACTAACATTGTACCAACGCTTACTATGAACCGTTTCATAACACCCCTCCATTTCCCTCATAGCATTCCTCAATGTCCACCTACAATATGTAAAAAATACCTATTCGACATAATCAGAAAAAATTTCCCAAGAAATTTTAAATTCACAGAGGGTTGGTATGAATTATGTCGAAAATATAGTTTAGCTAACATCCGATTATGTAATTCGAGATAAATTTGTAAGATTACTTTTCGGAATATTAGCACTTTTTATTAAGGGGAGTTTCAATGAAAAAAACTACATCTACACTATTAAGTATGGCGCTCGTCTTTTCCAGTTTTGGAGCTTTAAGCGCACATGCTGAATCGCTGCAAAAGGAGAAACAATTTAGTCCACAGTTAAAAGCGAACATTGAACAATGGGGAGAAAACAAAATTGCGCAAAATGTTGAAACAAAAACATCAAAAGAAATTTCTGTCATTGTAGAATTGCAACATGCTCCACTCGCTTCACAAAGTAACATTCAGCATGCTCCAGATTTACAAAATAATAATGCACAGTCTTATCATACCGTGCTTAAAAAAGCACAAGAAGATACGACTAAGAAAATAAAAGAAAAAGCACCTGGTGCAAAAATTAAAGAAGTGTATAATACGTTATTTTCTGGATTCTCTATTTCAGTTCCTGGAGATCAAATTACCGCTCTTGCTTCTTTACCCGAAGTAAAAGCAGTCTACCCGAACTTAACATATAAATTACATGAAGCATCAAAAAGCACTACTAATGAAGAAGCACCAAATATCGGCGGACCGACAATTGGTGCAACTGAAGCATGGAATTTAAAAGACCCATCTGGCAAACCGCTTGATGGAAAAGGTATGAAAGTAGCGATTATCGACTCTGGTGTAGACTATACACATCCTGACTTAAAAGCAAATTATATCGGTGGATATGACACAGTTGATGAAGATAACGATCCAATGGATGGTAACGTACATGGTACCCATGTAGCTGGAATTATTGCTGGTAACGGAAAAATTAAAGGCGTTGCTCCAAATGCTTCTATTCTAGCCTATCGTGTAATGAATGATGGTGGAACTGGTACAACAGAAGATATTATTCAAGGTATTGAACGAGCAATCCAAGACGGTGCTGACGTTTTAAATTTATCTCTTGGACAAAGCTTAAATACACCTGATCAGCCTGTAACATTAACATTAGAACGTGCAGCAAAACTTGGGGTTACTGCAGTTGTTTCAAATGGAAATGATGGCCCACATCCTTGGTCTGTTGATGCACCTGGAAATGCAAGCAGCGTTATATCAGTTGGAGCATCTACTGTTTCTATCCCGTTTCCAACGTTCCAAGTAGCTGGTTCCAGCAAAACATATCAAGGGTTACCGTTATCAAAGTCCGATTTCCCAATAGGAAATGATTCCCCTCTTGTATACGTTGGCTATGGTAATCCAAGTGATTATGCAAAACAAGATGTGAAAGGGAAATTTGCACTTGTTTTACAAGGTACTTCTAGTACGTTAGTAAAAGCAGAACAAGCGAAACAAGCTGGTGCAGTTGGTGTACTATTCATTTCTACAGAAAAAGAAATCAATATTATGCCAGAATATTTTATGCGTGAAAATCTAGCCCTTCCAGTTATGCAATTATCAAATGTACACGGTGAAGAGTTGAAAAACTTAATTACAAAGCGTAAGAAAAATATAAAAATTGGCCAACCAAATCCAACCGAATTGATTGCTAACTTCAGTTCCAGAGGTCCGTCACAAGGAAGTTGGCTTATAAAACCAGATATAATTGCACCTGGCGTACAAATTATGAGTACAGTACCGAGAGGCGGCTATGAATCTCATAATGGTACAAGTATGGCTGCTCCACAAGTAGCTGGAGCGGTTGCCCTCTTGCGTCAAATGCATCCTGATTGGACGACAGAGCAATTAAAAGCATCCCTTGCCAATACCGCAAAAACTTTAAAAGATGTGAATGAAAATACATATCCTATTATGACACAAGGATCTGGTTTAATTAACATCCCGAAAGCAGCTCAAACAGATGTATTAGTCAAACCTAACAATGTGAGCTTCGGTCTTATTAAGCCAAACAGTGGTAAAGTAAAACTGACGCAAAATATTACGTTACAAAATCTATCTAGTAAAAAGAAAAGTTTTTCAACTCGTGTGGAATTGCTAGATACAAACACAAAAGCAAAAGTAAAAACTTCTGTACCTTCATCGATTAGCATACAGCCGAATAGTAGTACCGAAAAACCATTTACTATCACTGTCGATAGTTCGCTACCCCAAGGTGTCTATACTGGAAATGTGTATATAAAAGAACAAGGTAAGAAGGAAGAAACTCGCATTCCATTTACAT
The DNA here is from genome assembly GCF_052928345.1 of Bacillus sp. BSL6. Classification (NCBI taxonomy): domain Bacteria; kingdom Bacillati; phylum Bacillota; class Bacilli; order Caryophanales; family Bacillaceae; genus Bacillus; species Bacillus sp. BSL6. The sequence continues at coordinate 496,886 of NZ_JAVGCW010000001.1, read as the reverse complement.
TTAGTATCGATCCTAAAGATTACAAACGTATAGATGGACTCGAAATTATTAATTCTACATTTAGTCCAAATGGTGACCAAATATTAGACGATAATCTCATCAACTACTATTTAGTTGCACCTGTAGATGATGTAACATTGCATGCAAATTTAGTTACAAAAGAACGTGTAACGTACCAAGGGATTATCCATCAAGCTAAAAATGAAACAGCTGGATACAAACCTTTCAAATGGAATGGTACAAAAGCAGATGGTACTCCGTTAGCTGACGGTCTATACCAAATCGAAGCAGTTGCCTCTAATTCTGGTGGGGAAACAAAACAAACAGCTGCTGTATTTCTGGATCGAACTGCACCTAAGTTAACATACGAAATTGACCAAGAAAACCTTGTAATCACAGGAAAAGTGGATGATATCTTACTAGATTGGATGACAGAATCTGGTTGGGTAGCACCTGGAATTCCAGTGAGACTACAGTATGAAATCAACGGAAATGGTGTATGGGAAAGTGCATTCCTAAATCCTTGGGAGAAAAATTACGGCATTTATTTAGATCGTACTCAATTACAAGAAGGTAAAAATACAATTCACATTGTAGCAACAGATGCAGCTGGAAATACCTCTAATTTAAATGTTGATTTAGAAGTAAAATAAAGTGGCACCACGATGCTTTTGCCCTTATCAGATGTTCCGATAAGGGCTTTTTCTATTTCTCACGGAAACTAATGTTAAATAATTCCGAATCTTATGATAAAATTTTATAAGCGCTTACAATTTTGAAGGGTGGTGGTACAAGCTATACGAAACTGATATTTAATTTTACAGAAAAAAGGAGGATGTCTAAATGACAAAGAAAACAGAAATTCCATCGCATTTAAAACCATTCGTATCCACACAGCATTATGATCAATACACACCGGTGAACCACGCTGTATGGCGTTACATTATGAGACAAAATCATAGCTTCTTAAAAGACGTTGCTCATCCAGCCTATGTGAACGGACTACAATCATCTGGTATTAATATAGATGCAATACCAAAGGTAGAAGAAATGAATGAATGTTTGGCGCCAAGCGGCTGGGGCGCTGTAACGATTGACGGACTTATTCCTGGCGTCGCATTTTTCGATTTTCAAGGGCACGGATTGCTACCAATCGCAACAGATATTCGCAAGGTAGAGAATATCGAGTATACACCAGCTCCAGATATTGTACACGAAGCTGCAGGACACGCACCTATTTTACTTGATCCTACATATGCAAAATATGTGAAACGATTTGGACAAATTGGTGCAAAAGCTTTCTCAACAAAAGAAGAACATGATGCATTCGAAGCTGTTCGTACATTAACAATTGTAAAAGAAAGCCCTACTTCTACTCCTGATGAAGTTACAGCTGCTGAGAATAATGTACTTGAAAAACAAAAGTTAGTTTCTGGCTTATCAGAAGCGGAACAAATTTCACGTCTTTTCTGGTGGACAGTAGAATATGGATTAATTGGAAATATAGATGCTCCAAAAATATATGGTGCTGGTCTCCTTTCTTCTGTTGGCGAAAGCAAATATTGCTTAACAGACGCTGTAGAAAAGGTTCCATTCTCTATAGAGGCATGTACAAGTACAACTTATGACGTAACAAAAATGCAACCACAACTATTTGTTTGTGAATCATTTGAAGAATTAACAGAAGCACTTGAGAAATTCTCTGAAACGATGGCCTTTAAAACAGGTGGTAAAGAAGGATTAGAAAAAGCAATTCGCTCTGAAAATCATGCAACTGCTGAATTAAATAGCGGCTTACAAATTACAGGTACATTTACCGAGACAATTGAAAACGATGCAGGTGAATTGATTTACATGCGAACGAGCTCGCCAACAGCATTAGCCATTCACAATAAACAGCTAGCGAATCATTCTACGGCTGTACACAGTGACGGCTTTGGAACACCGATTGGATTACTCACTGAAAATATTGCATTAGAAAATTGTACAGATGAACAACTACAAGCATTAGGAATTTCAATTGGAAATATTGCTGAGTTTACTTTTGCAAGTGGTATTCATGTAAAAGGAACAGTAACAGATATTGTAAAAAACGATAAAAAAATTGCGCTTATTTCCTTTATCAATTGCACAGTTACTTATAACGACCGCGTTTTATTTGATGCTTCATGGGGCGCATTTGATATGGCTGTTGGTTCAACAATTACTTCGGTATTCCCAGGTGCCGCAGATGCTGCAGCATTTTTCCCAACGGATGAAGAAGTTCAAAAAATACCTGCTCCACTTGTACTGAATGAACTTGAACGTATGTATCAAACCGTTCGTGACATTCGAAATGAAGGTATTTTACACGACGCGCATATCGAGCAATTAGTAGCAATTCAAGAAATATTAAATAAATTGTATCCGAAAGAATGGTTACTTCGCCTTGAAATATTAGAATTGCTTTTAGAGCATAACAAAGGGCATGAAACATCAGCAGCATTATTACAACAACTTTCTACTTTCACAACGGATGAAGCTGTAACACGTCTTATTAACAATGGTCTTACGCTACTTCCAGTAAAGGATGTGAAAAATGATGCTACGATTAACTGAAGAAGAAGTTCAAGAGGAATTATTGAAGTTAGATAAATGGGTAGTAAAAGATGAAAAATGGATTGAAAGAAAATATATGTTTTCCGACTACTTAAAAGGAGTCGAATTTGTCTCTGAAGCCGCCAAACTATCAGAAGAACATAATCACCACCCATTTATCCTTATCCAGTATAAAGTAGTCATTATTACTTTGTCATCTTGGAATGCAAAAGGTTTAACGAAACTCGATTTTGAGCTTGCGAAGCAATTTGATGAACTATTTGTCCAAAATGAAAAAGCCATTATAAGAAAGTAAAAAGGAGAAGCCTTTATTAGGCTTCTCCTTTTATTTTGAAATGGATACAATGTCCAAATGGATCCTCTACTTGTAATATTCCATCTTTGTACGTAGCAATCTTGCCAATATTTTTTAAGCTTTCACATACTTGCTCTTTTTGTTTTTCATTTGCTAATACAATTGTGAAATATTTCAAGCCAACGGAATTTGGCATTTGCGGTAATATTCCTTCACCTTGCCACGTATTTAAACCGATATGGTGATGGTAGCCACCTGCCGATACAAAGAGCGCCCCATTACGGGCTGGGATCGTTACTTCAAAACCAAGACCATCCACATAGAAACGTTTCGCTTCTTCTAAATCAGCTACATGGAAATGAATATGTCCCATCACAGTACCAGCTGGAAATCCGTTCCATTTACTTCCTTGCTGCAATAATTCTTCACCAGCTAACGGGTTACTAACAAATGGTAGCTCTCCATTCTCATCACGCCAAACTTCTTTTTGACGATCATGATAAATTTCAATCCCGTTTCCATCTGGATCAGCTAAATAAAGGGCCTCACTAAAGTAATGGTCAGCTCCGCCGTGCAGTGGATAAACCATTTCTACAAGATGACGAAGGATATTCGCTAAATCCTGTCTGCTCGGTAATAAAATTGCGTAATGATATAAACCCGTTCTCCCTCTTTGCTTTGGTAAGGCTTCTTTCTTTTCTTCAATGATAAGGAGTGGTTCGTTATTTTCATTCCCAAATGTAACGACCATTTCATCTTCTTTTAGTACTTTCATACTTAATACTTCTGTATAAAACTCTAGTGATTTCTTTATATTTGATACATATAAATGAACAACATCAAGCGTTGTATCGGGATGAAGTTGAAAACTCATCTTGTTAGCCTCCCATTTAAATTAGTTCTTCTTTGACATTTTCTCTTTTAAGAAATTATCTACAAAACCATCCGCTTTCGCAACAAATAAGTACGCACCCATTGCTAGTAATGCAAGCTCTAATTCGAAACCAGGATTTTTTCCATCTCCTAATAAACCAGCTGACCATTTTACTTTTACAATTGCTCCAACCATAACTAGTGCAAATAATAATCCAATATATCTTACACCTAAACCTAGGATTAATAATAGACCGCCAACTAATTCAACTGTTGCTACACCGTATGCAAGTCCTCCTGGTAAACCAATGCTTGTGAACCACCCTGCAATATTGTCAATTCCCGATTGGAATTTTGTTAAACCGTGCATAAAGAACGTTACCCCTAACACGATACGAATAATTAAGTTACCAATATGTTGATTCATTTCCTTCTCTCCTTTATAGTTTTCTTATACAAAACTTTTATTCACATTACAAAACATACACTAATTTTTTTTATTCGTCAATTCATTTTCACTGGGAAAATATATATTTTTTTTGCTATGATACAAATAGTTGTTTATAAAAAGGAGCTTGATTTTATGAATATTGGTTCTGCAATACGTGAAATTCGTCAACGTAGAGGCATAACAATTGCACAAATTTGTGAGGGAACAGGTCTTTCTAAAGGGTTTATGAGTCAGGTTGAAAATAATAAAACATCACCATCTATCTCAACTTTAGAAACAATCTCCAATTTTTTAAACGTTCCTCTTCCCTATTTATTGTTAGAACAAAAAGATCGATTAAAAGTTGTCAAAAAGGTAGAGCGTAAATATAGTGTATACGGAAAAGATGAACAAAGAATTGAACATGTTGCAGAGCAAGGTGGCCTTCGCCTCAATCTCGTAGAAATTCCTGCTGGGTTTCCGAAAGAAAACACACCAAATGCCCATGAAGGAGAAGAATGTCACCTTGTATTACGCGGAAAACTAGAAGTTCAACACGGAGAAGATGTTGCAATTGTAGAAGAAGGGGATTCTTTCTCCTGGAATGCATGTGTTCCTCATATCGTTCGTAATATAGGAGAAGAAACTGCATTATTACTCATCTCTAGTCATGCTGAAAATCGAAAACGTGTTTATTAAACAAAAAAGAAGCCTGTAAATCAGGCTTCTTTTTATCCTCTTATAACTCCATAGCTTGTCCCAACTAGTACAGTTTTTTCGTTTTGATTGCGATAAACTGACTCGATTGAAACCTTTTTGTATCCTTCCATCTGTTCAACATTCGTTAAAGTTAATTCACAAGTGATCGTATCTCCTGCAAAAACTGGTCTAATAAACTCACTTACTAATTCTCTTGCTATGTAATGTAATTCTTCTCCTACTTTCGTTCCAATACTAGCAGTCAATAAACCATGAACCATTAAACGTCCATTTTCATCATATTCCATATGATGCCTACCTTTATCCCCTGTAATATTTGCAAATTCAAAAACCTCTTCCTCAGTAAATCTTCTTTCGTATTTAAATACATCCCCAACTTTTATACTCATTTTTATCCCCCTAATAATAAACAGAATTTTCTTTCATTTTACCATAAAATGAATCTTAGTTCAGTTTATATTATTAAAATAGTATGCCTTTTTCTGTTCTACTTTTTCTCCTTATCGGTGCCCCTCTTTTTTGGCTATTTGATATCCATAGTACGCACATGTTCCATTTCTCGATAACTCTCTCACCTCAAAACCACAACTTCTATAAAAATCAAAATTACTCGCAGAAGTATGCGCAAACCAGTCACCATGTGGCAATTTTTGCAAACAAAGAGCGACAAGTTTCTTACCTAATCCCTTCCCTCTATATTCACATTTCACAACTAAATTTACTATGTTCGCGACCATGATTCCATCAGAAATGACTCTAACCATTGCAATCATCTCTTCTTCATCCCAAATTGTGAATGCCCATGTTGAATTTTCAAATGCTATCGTAAATTTTTCAATTTGCCAAGAAGGGATATTATCATTGCTCCAACCGGCATCTTCAAATAAGGTCTTAATTGCATATGCAGGTACACCATTCGTTCCCTCACGAATAATAAGTCCATTATGATAAATGTACATGTAATCCCCCCTTTATTTTTATATACCATTCTTCAAAAGATGCAATTTACCTTTTTTCATCCAACACGCCTAATAGAATAAACGAGAACATCGATCCCATGAAATGAAGTTGTTTTCTCATAACTAAGCCCTGTTTTTCTAGCAACAAAGATTGAGGCGGGGTGGTCCGGATTAATAAGAGAGATTAATTTATTCATTCGTAACGCTTGGAAGCCATAATCTCGAAATGCTGCCGCTGCTTCTTTCGCGTACCCTTTTCCCCAATACTGAGGTAATAACCAATAACCAATTTCAATTTCCTCTTTTCCATCTATTTGTTGCTTCACTAATCCTGCATGACCAATTCGTATTCCCGTTTTCTTTTCAATTAATACAAATAAACCGAGACCATTTTTATAGCTAGGAATCACCCACTCCTCCAAACTTTTTTTACACTGCATATATGTTTTTAACGTCCCATTTCCAATATAACGCATTACCTTCTCATTTCCCCATAGTGAAGCGTAGAACTGTAAATCATCCATTGTATATTTGCGAATTTGTAAACGATCTGTATGAAACATTTCTGTACTCCTTCCCACGAATTTTTACTTAATTACACGCTCACGTCTTGTATCCATACTAAATGTTACTATCTATTATAAATGAACTAACGTTTAAATACAGAATATTCAATCTCAAAAGAATTTAAAAAAGGCAGTAGACAAATATTGTCTACTGCATCCATATCATAACTAGCATAAAGAAAACTACAATTGAGGGGGGTGTAGGATTTTCAAATATACTAGATACTTATCCCGTTCTAACGGGCGGTAAACTTTCCAATTATATAAAAGTGAAAAGTTTACCGCACATAAGAACTTTGGCGGTCAGTAAGAAAGCACCGTTAAGTAGTCAAATACACGCTGTGCTTTTTCTCCACCCATTCGTGCATGTTGAAGAAGAGAAATACCATGTGGACCAGATGCACGTAATGCTTCTGGTTGTGCTACTAAAATAGCTTGTACAACTTCTATTTCTCCCAGCATAGCGGCCGCGAAAATATCCATTCGAGCACCCTTTTCTAATAAGTAAAGAGCAATATCTTTACGCCCTACATGTGCCGCTGCTCCTAACGCACTTTCCCAATCTGACCCACCCCAATTGTAAGAGGCATGAAGTAAACTTGGCGATTCAGCCAACAGTTCTTGTACTTTTTCTAAATCTCCGTGAGCTGCCATAACAAATTCCCTTACTAACTCAGTGGTAACACGTTCTTCTGTTCGCATTTTGCTCCTCCTTTTTTAGAAATTCGTTTCGGTGTAAAAAATGGCTTTTCGCTTCCTTGAAAAATATCTACCTCTATGCCAAATATATGTTGAAACATTTCATGACATAACACTTCTTCTGGTACACCATCATACTGAAGCTTCCCTCGCTTTAATACGAGTAAACGATCACTATATTGAGCCGCTTGGTTAATATCATGTAAAACCATTATAATTGTCATACCAAATTCCTCGTTTAGTCGTTTCACAAGTTCCATTACTTCCAACTGATGAACGATATCTAAAAAAGTTGTTGGCTCATCCAATAATAAGACGTTCGTACGTTGTGCTAGCGTCATTGCAATCCAAGCGCGTTGTCTTTCCCCTCCTGATAAAGATTGTAAAAGACGATATTCATACCCTTCAAGATTTGTAACAGACAATGCCCAATCAACAATTTCTTCACCTTCTTTATTTAAGCGACCTCTCCATGATTTATGAGGGCCTCTTCCAAATTCGATTAATTCTTTCACTGTTAAATCTAATTGATGATCATGCATTTGTGGTAACATCGCTAATTGCTTCGCTACATCGGCACTTTTCATCGTATGAATACTTTTTCCATCTAAAACGATATCTCCTTCGCTCTGTTTAAGTAGTCTTGCCATTAAACGAAGCAAAGTAGATTTCCCTGACCCATTCGGTCCAATTAAACTAACGACCTCTCCAGCTTTAATATGTACATTCATATTTTGCATTTGAAATCTTTCAGAATGTGCGTAAAACACTTTGTTAACGGAAATCACGTTGCTTGCCTCCCCTATGAATTAAATATAAGAAGAACGGACCGCCTAAGAAGGATAATAAAATACCGACAGGTAATTCAATTGGATCGAACCAACTTCGAGCTATCGCATCTGCGAAAACAAGTAATATTCCTCCGCCAAGGCATGATAATGGCAGTAAATATTTATAATCATTCCCAACTAATAAACGTAACATATGTGGTACGACGAGACCGACAAATCCAATAAGACCAGAAACACTCACCGCAATTCCAGCTAATAATGTACTTACTACTATTAAATAAAACCGGCTTCTCTCCACGTTATGCCCCAATAATTTCGCCATTTCATCTCCAAGCATTAATACTCGAATATGTTTGATACCAAAGAAAGCTAATATAATAGCGAATATTGCATAATAAATAATCATGTTTAAATGTGCCCAGCTCACACCACCAATGCCACCTGCTAACCACGGTAACACGGACTGTACTTTGTCACTATGCAATAACATTAACGCTGATGTTGCTGCACCAATTAATGCATTGATTGACACGCCTACTAAGACAATTCTTGAAGGTGGCGCCCCTTTTTGCCACGATAAAGCATAAATGATCATCGCCGTTATGAAAGCTCCTAAAAACGCCCCGAGCGGTAAAAAAGCCATATGCTGAGGGAATAAAATCATAATTACGATTGCTACAAGGCCTGCTCCAGATGAAACCCCAATAATACCGGGGTCTGCAAGAGGGTTTCTCATCACCCCTTGCAGCATTGCGCCAGATGCAGCTAAACATGTTCCTACTATAAATCCAACGAGCACTCTTGGTATACGAAGGTCCCATACAATTCGATGAACTGTCGACCCTTCATCTTGTATCCCTGTTAGAATATCTCGTAAAGAAAAGGATAAGCTTCCTGCGAAAAGGCCGTAAAAAAGACCTAAAATCGTTAATATAACTAAACTAACTGCTATGATCCATCTTTTTTTCGCAAAAGGATGTTCCTCTTCCCTTACTACTTCACTACTTTCCATACTTATCATTTCCTTACATCTTGTATACTTTTATACATAAAGTCCATCGCTTCTGTAACTTTTGTTCCAGGATTTGATCCAAATAAGTCAGGTGGCAAAATAACTACACGATTTTGTTTTACTGCATCTAAATTTTTCCATGCTTCATTTTTCATCATTTCACCTTCAAATGCTTTTTTAACACTATTTGGATCTCCATGTGTAATTAAATAAATCACATCTGGATTTGCCTCAATAATGCGTTCTACGCTTAACTGCGCATATTGCGGATATTCCTTCATTTCTGGAAAATCAGCAGCGATATTTTTTCCGCCTGTCTTTTCTAAAATATCACCTGATAAAGAGGTTGGTAATGCGGCTAAATATGTACCTGGTGCTCCATACACTAGCAGTGCTTTCACATCGCTCTTTTTCTCATATTTCTTCATTTGAACATTAATTTTTTGATTAAGTTCGTTTGCTTTATCTTCTTTCTTCATTATCGTTCCATATAGCTCAATATTCTTTTGAATATCTTGTACAGAATTCGCAGAAGAAATCATTACTTTCGTTCCTTGTCCTTCCACCGTTGGAATGTTCTTTTGAAATCCATTGTTAGCAATAAGTACATCAGGCTTTAAGCTAGCAATTTGCTCAAAATTTGGCTGATGTGCATTCCCGATTACTTGTATTTTCTTTATATCCTCTGGAAGAGTTATTTTTGCATCCGGACGACCTACTATTTTTCCGCCTAAAGCATGAATAATATTCATGTCTCCCATACTTAATGTCGCAAAACTCTCTGGCACTTTATCGAATGTCACCTTTCTTCCTGACAGGTCGGTAACTTCTATTTTCTCTTTTCCTTTTTCTGTTTTTGTTGCCGATGCTTTTTCGTCTCCTTTTGCACTGCAACCTATTAATAAGAAAAAAATAGATAAAATCGCTGTGAATAGCGTAATAGATTTTTTCATTCTTTCACCTCTAATTGATAATGATAATCATTAACTACTATTCTACTTTAATTGATAAGGATTATCACTGTCAATATAAAACGCATACATTTTCTAGAAAAACAAAAAGCGTTACAAAAAAGATTCCTTCTTTTTGTAACGCTCTATTTATCAATATTATTCACATTCGTTTCCCTCTAACTCGTCTCGCATCACTTTCACACGCTGAAAGAAAAAGAAGGATAAACTTAAAAATATAACAATGCTCCCCATCATAACAAAAGGTTGTGATGTTTCTTTTGCTCCACTTGGAATCAATAAGCCAACCATTAACAATGTACTTACAGCGAGAAGAATTTGTCCGAACCGAGTATAATCTTCTATTTTCTCTTGTAATTCTTTCATTATATTCTCACTCCTCCATTTCACTGTATCATATTCTATTACACTTAAAGACAAGTAAATACAGCCATTCTGGGAGATGTTTTCCAAAAGACAAAGAGCCGCTTTATGGCGGCTCTTTCACAACCATTACTCACCTTTATATGCTTTCATATAAATTTCTTTCAGTTCTGAAATGAGAGGAAGTTTTGGATTAGCTGTCGTACATTGATCTTCAAAAGCTCTTTCTGCTAATAATCCAACAACCTCTTCAAATTGGTCTTTATCTACTCCTTGTCCTGCAATACTCATATTAATATTTAAGCTTTTTCCAAGTTCAATAATTGCTTGGACAAGTGATTCCACACCTTCTGCCGCCGAACTTGCTGGAAGCCCGAGCATTCTCGCAATATGTGCATAGCGTTCATCAGCTACAAAATGCTCATATTTTGGGAACAATGCGTGTTTTCTTGGCTTAATAGCATTATAGCGAACTACGTGCGGCATAAGAATTGCATTCGCACGCCCATGCGGAATATGAAATTCTGGTCCAATTTTATGTGCTAAACTGTGATTAATACCTAGGAAAGCATTTGCAAATGCCATCCCTGCAATTGCAGAAGCATTATGCATTTTTTCTCGTGCTTCTTCATCATGTCCATCTTTAAATGCTCTTGGTAAATATTTAAATACGAGATCAATAGCCTTTAATGCTAATCCATCTGTATAGTCATTTGCTAAAACAGACACATACGCCTCGATTGCATGCGTTAATACGTCCATCCCAGTGTCTGCTGTTACATGTGGCGGTACTGTCATTACAAATTGTGGATCAACAATTGCTACATCTGGCGTTAATTCATAATCGGCAAGTGGATACTTTATATTATTTTTCTTATCTGTAATAACCGCAAATGGTGTCACTTCTGATCCTGTTCCAGATGTTGTTGGAATAGCAACAAACTGCGCCTTACTTCCTAATTCCGGATATTTACATGTACGTTTTCTTATATCTAAAAACTTCTGTTTAATTCCATAGAATGTTGTTTCTGGGTGCTCATAGAAAAGCCACATCCCTTTCGCTGCATCCATCGCTGAACCACCACCAAGTGCGATAATGACATCAGGCTGAAAACTTCTCATCATTTCCGCACCTTTAAACACAGTTTCATCTGACGGATCTGGCTCAACCTCAAAGAAAACTTCAACTTTCACATCATTTGCATGTTTACGTAAATAATGCGTAACCGTATCTACATATCCATGCTCAACCATTCCTGGATCCGTTACAATAAACGCACGTGAAATGTTAGGCATATTTGCTAAATATGCTGTCGCATGTTTTTCAAAATAAATTTTTGGTGGTAATTTGAACCACTGCATATTCTTTTTTCTATTTGCCAACCTTTTTATATTTAATAAATGCGTCGCTGTTACGTTTTGAGAAACCGAGTTTTTCCCGTAGGAACCGCAGCCAAGCGTAAGTGATGGAATAAATCCATTATATATGTCACCGATCCCACCTTGTGATGAAGGAGCATTTACAATAAGGCGGCAAGCTTTCATACGTAATCCAAATTGCTTTTGCACTTCTTTATTTACAGAATGGATAACTGCTGAATGTCCTAAGCCACCGAGGTTTAACATTTCTTCACAATATGTAAATCCTTCTTCTAATGAATTTGCTTTTACACAAGCTAATACTGGACTTAACTTCTCACGAGATAGTGGATATGCGGCTCCGATGCCTTGTATTTCAGCTACAAGCATTTTTGTATTTTTAGGTACAGTAATTCCAACTAATTCGGCAATATACTGTGCAGATTTCCCTACAATATCACTATTTACTGCACATGTATTTTCATTAATAACAAGCTTTTCTAATTTTCTTCTCTCTTCCTCTGTTACAAAGTAACAATCATTTGTAATCATTTCTGTTTTCACATCATCATAAATTTCCTTGTCTACAATGATTGCTTGTTCTGATGCACAAATCATCCCGTTATCAAACGTTTTTGATAAAATCAAATCATTAACCGCTCGTTTTATATGCGCTGATTTCTCTATATAACATGGTACATTACCAGGACCTACACCTAGCGCTGGTTTTCCAGTAGAATAAGCTGATTTCACCATACCAGCCCCTCCAGTTGCCAAAACAAGAGCAATACCTTCATGGTTCATTAATTGTTTCGTTGCTTCGACAGAAGGTTTTTCAATCCACTGAATACAATGTTCTGGTGCACCCGCCTTCACCGCTGCATCGTATACTGTTTTCGCGGCTGCAATAGAACATTTTTGTGCGGAAGGATGAAATGCGAAAATAATTGGATTTCTCGTTTTTATCGCTATTAATGCTTTAAACATTGTTGTCGATGTTGGATTCGTTACTGGAGTTACCCCAGCTACTACACCGACGGGCTCCGCAATTTCTATTATTTCTTCATGAGGGTCTTCGTGAATAATCCCTACTGTTTTATCTTTCTTTATGCTATGCCAAATATATTCAGTAGCAAAAATATTTTTAATGCATTTATCTTCGTATACACCACGACCTGTTTCTTCAACAGCCAACTTCGCAAGAGGCATATGTTGATCAACACCTGCTAATGCCATTTCATGAACAATGTTGTCAATTTGCTCTTGTGTAAAACTTTCTAATGCTTGTAAAGCCTTCCGACCGTTATTCACTAACGTATCAATCATCTCTTTTACTTCCTGCATTTCATTTACAACTTTCTCTTTGACTACCATGTAAATTCCTCCTATTCTGCTATCTTGGACTAAATAAGACCCTACAGGTCATAATCAGTCCCGATTAGCACAAAAAAATAGAATTGCTTTCCTACATGAACCTCATTGTTTGTGAAATATTTCACAAGTTTGTTCGTGAGTAACACTTCATGAATTCAATATACATGAAATCATTTTATTTGTGTATGTCTATTTTGTGAAATATTTCACAAAATAATGTAGTAAAAATGCACTGCCTATACTAGCAGTGCATTTTTACTACGCTAACGCTTGTGCTAAATCTTCAATTAAATCTTCTCCGTCTTCAATACCGACAGAAATTCGAATTAATGTATCTGTAATTCCTAGTTCTTTGCGACGATCTGCTGGGATTGATGCATGCGTCATTTGAGAGGGGATAGAAATTAAACTTTCTACTGCTCCTAAACTTTCAGCCAGTGTAAAGTATTGTAATTTCTCAAGTACTTTATTTAATGTTTCTTCGCTATCTACATCAAATGAGATAATAGCACCAAATCCATTTGCTTGTTCTGTTGCTAATTCATGGTTTTGATGTGACTCAAGACCTGGATAATATACTTTATTCACTTTTGGATGATTATTTAAAAACTCAGCAATTGCGCGTGAATTCGTTTCATGCTCTTCCATTCGAATTCCTAATGTTTTTAAACCACGAAGTAGTAAGAAGCTATCTTGTGGGCCAAGAATGCCTCCTGTTGAGTTTTGTACAAAGTGAAGGTCTTCTGCTAATTGCGGGCTATTTACAACTACTAAACCTGCAACTACGTCACTATGACCTCCTAAATATTTCGTTGCACTATGAAGTACAATGTCTGCTCCTAAAGAGATCGGCGACTGCCAATATGGCGTCATGAATGTGTTATCAATAATTGTTAATAAATCTTTCTCTTTAGCAAGAGTAGATATTTTTTTAATATCAGTAATTTTTAGTAATGGATTCGTTGGTGTTTCTACATAAATCGCTTTCGTATTTGGACGAATGGCTTCTTCAACTTCCTCTAAGTTTGTTGTATCTACAAATGTATGCTCAATACCGAAGCGGTTTAACACTTTCGTAATCACGCGGTACGTTCCGCCATACACATCATCTGTTAAAATAACGTGGTCACCTTTTGAGAACAACATAATTGTAGCTGTAATAGCCGCCATTCCTGAACCAAATGCGAAACCAGCATGGCCATTTTCTAATACAGCAATCATTTCTTCTAAAGCTGCACGTGTTGGGTTTCCTGTACGTGAATATTCATATCCTTGATGCTTACCAACTGCTTCTTGTTTGTACGTACTCGTTTGATAAATCGGTACATTTACAGATCCAGTTGAAGGTTCTCCTATGCGAATACCATGAATTAACTTTGTCTTTGCTCTCATTTTTTATTCCCATCCTTTGTATATGTCTTTACTTAAATAGCGCTCACTACTATCAGGAAAAATCGTTACGATATTTGTACCTGGCGCCGCTTTCTCTGCTTCAAGTAAACTTGCATGAAATGCTGCTCCTGAAGAGCTCCCAACAAGAAGTCCTTCTTTTTGCGCTAATTCTTTCACTCGTAAAAATGCATTGCGATCAGAAATCGTATGAATTTCATCAAAATAAGATGTCTTCAAAAATGGCGGGATAAATTCCAGTCCAATTCCTTCTGTCTCATGTGAACCAGCCTTACCACCATTTAAAATAGATCCTTCTGGTTCCACAATAACCGTTTTTATATCTACATTTTTTTCTTTCAAGTAAGATGCAGTCCCCATAAACGTACCGCCAGTTCCTGCTCCAGCAACAAATATGTTAATCTCTCCATTCAATGCGTCCCACAGTTCAGGCCCTAATGTTTTAAAATATGCACGAGGATTTGCCTCATTTGCGAACTGACTTGGAGAGTATGAATTCGGTATCTCATTTACTAACTCTTTTGCTTTTGCAATTGCACCGGTCATTCCTTGCTCAGTCGGCGTATGCACGACCGTTGCGCCTAGTGCTTTCATTAATTCTTGTTTTTCAATGCTAAATTTCTCTGGTACACAAACGATAACGTGTAAATCATGTTGTAACGCTGCGAGTGCCAGTCCAATACCAGTATTTCCAGCTGTCGGTTCAATAATTGTTCCGCCCTCTGTAACAAGCCCTTTTTCTAGCGCATCTTCGATTAATTCTCTTCCTAATCGGTCCTTAACGCTTCCGCCTGGGTTATAAAATTCAAGCTTTGCAAATAAACGGACCCCTTCTGGAAGTGAAAAACGAGTAATTTCCACAATTGGTGTATGACCAATTAACTCATGAACTCCACGATATACATTCATCGTGTTCTCCCCCTTATTTGCCAATAAAGAAAAGGCAACTGTATGTATTTTCTTTATATGAGACAGTTGCCTTTTTGTTACATTACTTTAACTCTTCTAATACTTTTACAATAAAGTTTGTAGAATGAAGAGCTGCTTGATCTAAAAATTGATCAAATGAAACATTTGATTCTTTACCAGCAATATCAGAAAGTGCGCGAATGATAACAAACGGAACTTCGTATTGGTGGCATACTTGTGCAACAGCTGCTGCTTCCATTTCTACTGCATAAAGATTTTCGAATTTATCACGAATGGCTGCAACTCGGTTCGGATCACTCATAAATGAATCACCTGTTGCAATCATACCTTTTACAACTTGAATATTTTCTTCTGCCTGCATACATTTTTCAGCTAATGCAACTAATGCTTCATCAGCTTTAAATCCAGGCGGCATTCCTGGTACTTGCCCATACTCATAGTTAAATGCTGTTACATCTACATCATGGTGACGAACTTCTGTTGAAATAACGACATCCCCAACATTTAGAGAATGATGGAATCCACCAGCTGAACCAGTATTAATGACTTTTTCAGGCTTATATCTTTCTAATAAAATTGTCGTTGACATCGCTGCATTTACTTTACCAATACCAGACTTTAACAAGATTACTTCATGTCCTGCTAATTGTCCTTTCGTAAATTCACAACCCGCAACCGTTTCTGTTTCTGCTTGTTCTAATTTGTCACGTAAAATACGTACTTCTTCTTCCATTGCTCCAATTACAGCAATTCTCAATCTAATCCCTCTTTCTATTGCTTAGTTGCCTCCATTACCCACACGAAATGATTTAATCTCGTAAACGTTACATGGAAGCCATTGTTTTCAAAAATAGTCTGCATAACTGGAATACGTGTATAGTATTCCGTTTGCAAATCGTTTGCTAACTGATGAAAACCTCTTTGTTTTGCTGCTTCAACAGTTTTATCATATGCATCTTGATCTGCAAATATCGTATCAGCAAACACTATTTTACCACCTTTGTTTAGCAATTGACTATACTTCGCAATCGCTACATTTTTTTCATCATCTGTTAAATGATGAAATGCATAGGTGCTTACTATGGTATCAATGGAATTCGGGACTTCAAACGAAAGAAAATCACCTTCTGTAATGGAAAACTCTTTTGGCAATTTCTCTTTTGCAATCATGCGCATTTCACGTGACGGTTCTATACCGTAAACTGTGCGGCCAGCAAGTAATAATTTATTTGTTAAATTACCTGTGCCGACACCAAATTCTAATACGTTACCAAATGACTTGTTAACTACATCCTCTAGAATGTCCTCATAATGGGCGAAAACTTCTTTATATTGTATATCTTCGCCTTGTACAAATGAGTCGTACGTATGAGCCCACTCATCAAATAAACCATTAAATTCTGTACCCATAAAAATTCCCCTTTTTCTTATCGGTTTTATCAGTATGATATTCCCTCTTTCTAAAAATGTCAATTGAAATGTACATGGTATTTCCTTCTTTTCTTTGTTACACTATAGTTGATTACATAGGAGAGGGGCCGTCTTCATGTCATTTACCTTTGAAATGTTAGAAGATAAAGTAGAATTTTTTGAAGCGGGAGACTTAGCTTCTTTAGAACGTAAAATCAGTGAACAAATCGATAATAATAAAGCACTTATGCTTGAAGTTCATCACATCTCGCATCAAATGGTTATGGATCCTGAAAGTAAAAGACCATATTATAGCGCGGTTGTTCATTTTAAATTAAAGAAATTACGCTAACTAAAAAAGAGAAGCTCCTAAGGAGCTTCTCTTTTTTAGTTTAGAGTTTGAACAAGTACTGGTTTCCAGCCTTCATTGTCTACCCAATCAATATTTACATAATATCTTTTACCTGTTTGTTTATCTTGTACGTTACCGTAAGCTTTATTCTTACCGTTATTTCCGATTCGATGAATAATTAATTGCTCTACTGGAACATCAATTGCAGCCGAAATCGCTTGATTCATCTCATTCCAATCTGCTGTACCTTTTTTAAACGTCATCGCAGGTGTTGCACCTTGCTCTGTTCCTACTGGCTTCCAAGAAGACTTCGTATAAGCGTCAGTTGCCTTTGGCTGTGTTTTTTCAGCTGGTACTTTCTCGTTAGCTTTCGCTTCTTCTTCAGCTTTTTTCTGTTCTTCTTCAGCCTTTAGCTTCTCTTCTTCTTCTTTCTTCTTAGCCTCTGTTTTCTCTTGTTCATTCTTCTTCGTCTCTTCTTTGCCTTTAGCTTTCTCAGACTTATTCTCTTTCGTTGTTTGCTGAGACACCTTTTTATCGCTAGAAGACGCTTGCTCTTTCGTATCAGGAACAAACAATTGATATGCTACAATAGCTACTGCTACTAGTACAATAGCGATTGCAATATTTAAAACACCGTTTTGACGACGTTTTTGTTGTTTCTGTTGGAATCTAGATCCTCCTGCCATTCTTCAAACCTCCATGCAGTTTTTCATACTTGCTATTGTAACATTAAATCTAGAAAGGTTGAACATTTACAATAATATTTTCACGAAATGAAAACATTTCACTATGAATTGCAAGATTACTTTTCATTCTCTAATCGATAGATTGATTCTACGATTGCTTTAAAAATAGGTGTAACTGCATTTACATTGCTATTCGTTTCTATATCCACGACAACTAAAGCATATCTTGGATTTTCATATGGAAAATAACCTGCAAACCAACGATTCTCTTTCGTTCCTTTTCCTGTTTGTGCTGTCCCAGATTTTCCAGCAACGCTTAATGGTAATGAACTAAATGCTGCTCCTGTACCTTTCTCCGTTGTTACAACGCTCCTTAATAACTGTTGTAATGTTTTCACTGTTTCATATGAAAGCTGTTTCCCACCTAATGTATGGTCTTCAAATGTATAAAAATCCGTTCCATTTTTGTATATTATTTTTTCAACAGCTTTCACTTCCATCTTTTCTCCACCTCTAGCAATCGTCGCCATCATATTTGCAATCGCTAGAGGTGACATGCGTACATCTTTCTGTCCAATTGCTGTTTGCGCTACCGCCTTTTTACTATTCTTATTTCCTTCACTCCGCCAAATCGTAGCACTCTTCTCCTCTGGCATTTGTTCAAAATGAGTTGTATGAAATACAGAACCTCTCCATCCAACCTTATCAGCGCCTCCTAAAGCCGCTACATAAGTTTCTAACACCATCCTATCCTTTTGTATTAACTCGTTGCCTAACTCTGAAAATGTCCTGTTACAACTTCTAGCAAAGCTCTCTTTAAAACTAAGTGTACCCATCATAACTTTTGGGTGGTCTTCACCATATAAATCTTTATTACAATTAAATGCGCGATTAAAAACATTTTTATTTTGATCAATCACTGCCGCTGCAACTATTGTTTTAAAAACAGAACCGGGAAAATGTGGTGTTAACATTTGATTTTCAAGTGTAGTTTTATATAAACTCTCATCTTTCACCTGTACAGATGGTTTGCTGACCATCGCTAAAATTTCATTTTTCTTTACATCAAGTAGCACTACTCCTCCCTTCTTTATTTCACTTGCTTCAACTACTTCTTCTGCTTTCTTCTGTAACTCGTTATGTAAAGTAGTTTGAATCGTCACTGGATAAAATGGATTTCCAGGTGATGTATATTTCGCTTGTTTTCCAAAAATCGGTTCTCCTTGCCGGTCCACTTGATACAATACTTTTGCCTCTCCATCAGTCAAAAGAAATTCATCAAATGATTGCTGCAATCCTGAAATGCCAATCGGTGTTTGTTTTGAAATTTTTCTTACTTCTCCGTACCGTTTTTGAAATTCTCGTTCATTCTCACCCACATTGCCAATTAAATGATTCATCACGCTAGTTTGCCGCAAACGAACTTCAGCTGCTACAATGCCTAATATATTTAATTGATTCACCTTCTCCATCTGCTCTCGTGCCAAGCGAAATGGTCCATTTCCTCTTTGCATAATAAATGCACTTTTCTTATCTTTCATTTGACTTTCAATCTCTTGTCTCGACATACCAATGATATGCGCAATCTTCTCTAACATGTCATTTTTTATTTGTAGAAAGGGAAAAATAATTAAAACAGGATACTTTTTCTCACCTATTTCCTGACCATTACGATCTATAAAATGGCCTCGTCCATCATCTAACGTAATGGATTGCGTCCGCTGTGTAACACTTTTTTCAATTAAATTAATCTTACGATCCGTAAATGATTCCGTATCGATAATTTGTATTTGAATTAAACGACAAAGTAATATAAACATGACACATATAAAACAAATTAAAACAATTGTAATTCTCCGTTTTATTTTCATAAAAAAACACCTCGTCTATTATAGTTTGGACGGAGTGTTTCATCTTTTATACAAATAAAAAAATCACTCGCTTTTACACGAGTGATTTTTAATTATTTTACAGAGATAATCTCTACTTGCATTTCTCCACCTGGTGTTTGGATTGCTACCTTCTCACCAATTTGCTTACCTAATAAGCTTTTCGCGATTGGAGAATCGTTAGAAATTCTTCCTTCAAATGGATCTGCTTCCGCACTACCTACGATTGTGTAAGCTTCTTCATCTCCATTTGGTAATTCTTTAAATGTTACTGTCTTACCTAATGTAACAACAGTAGATTCTTCGCCATTATCTGTGATGATAACTGCGTTACGGATCATGTTTTCTAATTGTGTAATACGTCCTTCTACGAACGCTTGCTCATCTTTCGCTGCATCATACTCAGAGTTCTCAGAAAGATCTCCGAAGCTACGTGCAATCTTAATGCGCTCTACAACTTCTTTACGTTTTACCGTTTTTAAATCTTCAAGTTCGTTCTCTAGCTTTTGCTTACCCTCTTGCGTCATAGGGTATGTTTTTTCTGTTGCCATATTTTCCACTCCTTTTATATACCAATCCCCCGAAAAAAGAGGAGTTCCATATGAAAACTCCCCCGCTTATATGTAAAGCGGAGGTTTCTAGCACGCCTGTACTAGCGGAGTTGTCACATACAACCCCGTATTCCCAATTCTTCTTTATATAAAGAAGATATGTATGGAAAGTTGATATAAATATGCCCTCACCTATATATAGATGAGGTTGCATGTTTCATTGTATTCGATAGGAAGGGAAAAAATCCCTTCCTACCGTATATCTTTTACTATGCTATTACAAATTTACTTTTTGTTCAAGAATTGTTGCAATTTTTGTAACCATAATATCAATTGCAACGTGGTTTTGTCCACCTTCAGGGATAATAATATCCGCAAATTTCTTAGAAGGCTCAATAAATTGATTGTGCATTGGACGTACAACATTTACATATTGATCAATAACTGAATCCATCGTACGACCACGTTCTTTAATATCACGCTGCATGCGGCGTAAAATACGAAGGTCAGCATCTGTATCAACGAATAACTTAATGTCCATTAACTCACAAAGACGTGGGTCTTCTAAAATAAGAATTCCTTCTAAAATGATTACATCTTTCGGCTCAACTGGAATAATTTCATCTGAACGCGTATGCA
The DNA here is from genome assembly GCF_052928345.1 of Bacillus sp. BSL6. NCBI lineage: Bacteria > Bacillati > Bacillota > Bacilli > Caryophanales > Bacillaceae > Bacillus > Bacillus sp. BSL6. Next base: position 476,009 of record NZ_JAVGCW010000001.1, on the reverse strand, counting down.
ATGTATAGTCATATACAGGTTTCTCTACTTGTTTATATGCAAGCAACTGCTGCAAATGTTCAATTAACAAATCATTATCAAACGCTAATGGATGATCATAATTTGTTTTTAAACGCTCTTCCATTGGTAAATGGCTTTGATCTTTGTAATAATAATCTTGCTCTAAGATTAAAATGGAATGACCTTTAAAATGGTCAAAAATCGCTTTCGTTACACTTGTCTTACCTGACCCTGAACCACCAGCAATTCCAATTACAACAGGCTTATTCGTCCCCATTCGACTATCACTCTTTCTTATTGAAGTATGCTTTTGCGCATCATATTATTCACATACACTGGTTGATCCACTTTGAATTTCACGATTTGCAACGGATGTCTCGCTGCATCTAATTCGTTTCCATCCTCATCCCAAATTTTCTCCACCGTTTGCGTAAAGTTTTCTATTTCTGGCCCAAAGAACTCCACTTCATGTCCTGGTTTGAAATGATTACGTTGCTCAATCGTTACGATGCCCGTTTCTTCATTATAATCTAACACTAAACCAGCGAAATCATACGTTGTTTTCTTACTATGATTTCCAAACATTTGCTCTTGATGTCCTGGAACCCCTTCAAAGAATGCAGGAGCTGTATCACGATTTGCACATTTATCAAGCTCATCTAACCATTCTTGTTTAAACTCAAAGTTATCAGGATCCGCACAATATGCATCAATTACTTTACGGTATACTGTCGCTACAGTAGCTACGTAATGGATTGATTTCATACGTCCTTCAACTTTTAAGCTATCAATTCCAATTTCAATCATTTTCGGAATTGATAAAATTAAATTTAAGTCTTTTGGACTCATTGCAAAGTGAGCATCTTCTTCTTGGAATAGAGGAAGCTCTTTCGCATCTTTATGTTGTGATACTGTTTGAACTAAATCATAATCCCAGCGACAAGATTGACAACAACCACCACGGTTAGAGTCACGCGCTGTCATATGGTTACTTAGCGTACATCTTCCTGAATATGCGATACACATTGCACCATGGACGAATGCTTCAATTTCAATATCCACTTTTTCTTTAATCTCTTTCATTTCTTCATAGCTTGCTTCACGAGCTAATACAAGACGATGTAAACCTTCCTCTTTCCAATACTGTGCTGCTTTCCAGTTGGATAGTGATTGCTGTGTGCTTAAATGCACCTCAACAGAAGGCGCTACACGTTTACAAGTCTCAATGATAAGCGGATCAGCAACGATAATTCCCGTTACGCCAGCTTTTTCAATCCCTTTTAAATATTCCTCTAGCCCGTCCATATTTTCATTATGTGCAAAGATATTTGTTGTTACATATATTTTCGCTCCATATTTCTTTGCAAATTCCACACCTTCTGCCATTTCTTCCAGTGTAAAGTTACCTGCATTCGAACGAAGACCAAATTCTTGTCCACCTAAATATACAGCATCTGCCCCGTAATGGATAGCTACTTTTAATTTTTCTAAGTTACCCGCAGGGATTAACAGTTCAGGTTTCTTCACAATAACGCGTTTGCCATCGATCACTCGTGAAATTTCTTGTACAGTCATTTCCTACACCCTCCTCGTTTAGTAAACCGTCTCTTTAAAGAAGAATCCTGTATCTAACGGACGATTCACCGGTTGCATTTCTTCTATCTCTTTATATAAGTCGTCTTTCACGTCGTAATACGCATCACGATCTTCTACACATAAATCAATTGCTTTACGATATTTCTTCGTTACCTCAATAATGTATGCAGAGCTTTTTAGTACACCATCAACTTTTAAGCTATCAATTTCAGCATCAATTAGCTCTTCTAACTCATCGATGAAACAAATATCGTTTGGACTCATAATGTGAGTACCATTTTCATCTTCATAAATTGGATATTTATTGTTACGCTCTGGGTCATATAAGAACATATTCTCTTCATATTTTTTCTTTTCAATGTCAAGATGACGTCCTTGATACTCAAAGTAGTTTCCTACTAATGAACGCTTCGATTGGAACATACAAGTCATACCGTGAATTTGTACTTCAAGTTCCACTTCAGCATTTTCTTTTAATTCAACAATTTCATCTAAGCTAAGCTCGCGAGCTAATACAGCACGTTTTGCTCCTCTTTGTCCCCAGTAGTTACAAGTAAACCAGTTTGTTGCTGTTGTTTCTGTATTCCAGTGCAATTGCATATTTGGCGCTACTTCGCGAACCGCCATTAATACTGCTGGATCTCCGAAAACAATTGCATCTACATGTACTTCGTTTAAAAATGCAACATAGTCTGTTAATTCTTCTACTTTATCGTTGTGGAACATAGCGTTCATTGCTACGTATACTTTTACACCATTTTCATGTGCAATCTTCACAGCTTGTTTCACATCTTCACGTGAAAATTCCCCTGCTAAACGTAAACCAAACTTTTGCTCACCGATCATTACCGCATCTGCTCCTGCTTTCGCAAGAGGTTCGATATCCGCCACTGCTTTTGGTGTTACTAACAATTCTGGTTTCTTCATACCTTGGTCACCCTTTCTTTTTACTAACAGCTACTCCATCACCAATTGGGAAAATCGTTGTATCATATCCTTCATGGTTCATAAGCCATTCATTGTACGTCTTAATACGACGGATTAAACCACGTGTACGCCTGTTTTCAATTTTCTCTTTTGTCGTTACAAGGCCATGGTACATAACATTATCTGAAATAATTACGCCACCAGGATTTAATAATGGTTCATATAAATCAAAAAAGCGACGATATTGTCCTTTTGCTGCATCAATAAAAATAACGTCAAATGTTCCATGTTCTTCTACTTGCTCGCCTGTTTCTAACGCATCACCATAAATAACGGAAATACGCTCTTTAACTGGTGAACGTTCTATATATTCAAGTGCTTTTTCATATCGATCGCGATTGCGCTCAACTGTCACAATGCGAGAATTTGGAATAGCTTGCATCATACGAATGCTAGAATAGCCAATTGCTGTACCAAGCTCTAAAATACTCTTCGGTCCAATTAAACGTAAAAATTGCAACATAAATTCCATTCCAAGTCGATCCATAATTGGCACATGATTTTCTTTCGCATAGTCTTCCATTTCAAGAATTAATTTATCTTTCGGATCAATAAATGATAATAGGTACTCGTTAACTGCATCCTCCATAATGGTCCTCCTTATTTACATGGAGAAGTGCCTCTATGACGTCTTTTCACACATAGAATGCAATAAAAATACAAGCCAGCTTTACCCTTAGCTTGTACGTCCCGTTTTGATATTAAAAACGATTCTTCTGCCAGTTTTTAACCCGATATATTTTACCACAAAAAAGAGGGATGTGCGACCTTTTTCGCTATCCCTCCCCATTTCACTGCTTTTTCGTAATATATTTTTGCTTTAATGCATTATGCTCTTCCAATGTTTTCGCATAATACACTTCACCAGTTGGTGCAGCTAAGAAATAATAATACTCTGTTTGCGCAGGTTCTAACGCCGCTTCCACCGAATGTTTGCCAGAGTTTGCAATCGGACCGACAGGCAATCCTTTCACAACATACGTATTGTACGGTGAGTTAACCTTTAAATCTTCGTATAACACACGTTGTTTATGCTTTCCAAGTGCATATAATACCGTCGGATCAGTTTGCAGTGGCATGCCTTTTGCTAAACGATTATAAAAGACACTAGAGATCTTTTGACGATCTGTAAAGCCTGTTGCCTCTTCTTCAATAAGTGAAGAAAATGTTAAAAGCTGGTGAACATCCCAGTTTTTCGCTTTCATTTTTGCCTCGTTTTGAACAATGATTGCATTCGTTTTTTCAAGCATTGGAATTACAACTTCTTCTAACGTCGTATCTTTTTTATAGAAAGAGTACGTCGCAGGATATAAATAACCTTCTAATGGATATTTAATATTGCTATCAAAGATTTTATCGGTTAACAACTTTGGATACTTTTGCTGCATTTTTTGAATAAATGCTTTATCGTTTAATTGACGTACGACATCATCTTTATTCCACTTTAATTCGTTTGCAACCGTTTCTGCAATTTCAGTTACTTGTGCTCCTTCTTTTATCGTCACTTTATAAAGAGCTGGACGATGTACATTACCAGATGACATTTGCTCCATTACATCTTTCGCACTCATTGAAGGATTTAATAAATATGTACCCGCTTGTAAATTTTTAGATTTAGCCTTTGTATAAAAACTAAAAACTGTACCGTTTTTCACAGCACCTTTTTCTTCTAAAATCTCACCAATTTTACTAGTAGATGATCCCTTTGGAATTTCTACTTCAATCTCTTTTTTATTCCCGCTATCAACTGGTCCTAATGCGGATGAAATATACGCATAGACTGAACCACAAACTAAAAGCAGTGCAATAATCGAAAATAAAAAAATGCGTCTACGCTTCTTTTTCACTTGATTCTCTATCAAAACTCTTCCTCCTTATTCAATTGTAGGCCATATGTACATCTTTCTATACAACATGATGAAAAATCACAATAAACTTACCTATCATTTTTGACAGATATTTTATTTTTCTACAATCCGTCTCATTATACTACAAAGGATTACGCAGTTTCGACAAAAAAATCTTTCATTTTACATATAAAAAAAGGTGGACGATATATCGTCCACCTTTTCAGTACTTATTATTCAGCTTCTTGCTCATCAGCTAGAGTGTTGAACATTTCTTGTACCATTTCCCACTCTTCTTCAGATTCGATTGGAAGTAAAGTTCCGCCCTCTTCTTCATTTTGCTCATAAGCCATTGCATCATAAATTTGGTCTCCATCTTCGTCTACTTCACCGATTGGAGAGAAGACTACGTATGATTTTTTGCCAAATTTTTCAGCGTCAAAAGTGAAAATAATTTCACATAAATGTTCGTTACCTTTTTCGTCTACAATTGTAATTTGATTTTCTTCCATTTTGGTCACCTCTTATTTACTATCTAAAAATCCTTGTAAGATTACGACTGCAGCCATCTTATCAATTACTTGCTTTCGCTTCTTACGGCTTACATCGGCTGAAATGAGTAGACGTTCCGCTGCCATCGTTGACAAACGCTCGTCCCACATTACAACGTCTAATTGTAACAGCTCTCGTAGGTTTTCTGCAAATTGTTGGCATGCTTCACCACGCGGGCCAATTGTACCATTCATATTTTTAGGTAAACCTACTACTATCTTGTCCACATCATACTGTTTTACTAACTCAGAAATGCGGTCAAAACCAAATTGACCTCGTTCTTCGTTAATCTTGATTGTTTCAAGCCCTTGCGCTGTCCAGCCCATTTCGTCACTAATTGCAACTCCGACTGTTTTTGTACCTACATCTAAACCTAATATCCGCATAAATTACTCCTCACGATGATGTTTCAAGTAAGACTTCACAAGCTCTTCAATTAATTCATCACGTTCAAGCTTGCGAATGATGCTTCGTGCATCTTTATGGCGAGGTATGTATGCTGGGTCTCCACTTAATAAATAACCGACGATTTGGTTAATCGGATTATAGCCTTTTTCTTGAAGTGCATCATACACAGTTAAAAGTACATCATTTACATGGACACTCTGTTTTTCATCTTGAATGCTAAACTTCATTGTTTTATCAAAACCGTCCATTTCAAGCACCTCACTTATATAGTAAGTATAGGGAGAAGAACTTCTCCTCTCCCTACCATTGTACACTACTATCTCTTTATTTTGAAACAGATTTAACGTACTCTTGTACAAATGCTAAAGCTTCCTCAACTTGCGCTGGGTTTTTACCGCCCGCTTGTGCCATATCAGGACGGCCGCCACCGCCACCGCCACAACGAGAAGCTACTTCTTTCACAAGTTTACCAGCATGGTATCCTTGGCTAATTAAATCTTTCGTTACGCCAGCTAAGATGTTTACTTTATCATCATTTACAGATGCTAATACGACAACTGCAGATTCTAATTTATTTTTCAGGTCATCCATCATCGTACGTAAGTTGTTCATATCTGCAACATTTACTTTTGCCGCTAATACGTTCACGCCATCAACTGTCATTACTGAATCAGTTAAGTTTCCAGCTTCAATATTGCTTAATTTTGCTGCAAGAGATTCGTTTTCTTTTTGTAGTTGTTTTACTTCAGCGAATAAACCATCTACTCTTGTTAAAATATCTTTCGGATTTGTTTTCATTTTTCCAGCTGCTTCTTTTAATAAACCTACTTGATCGTTCATTAATTCATAAGCAGACTTACCAGTTACTGCTTCAATACGACGAGTTCCTGCACCGATACCTGACTCAGCAACGATTTTGAAAATACCGATAGAAGCTGTGTTATCAACGTGACAACCACCGCAAAGCTCTAAGCTATAATCGCCAACTTGTACAACGCGTACAACATCACCATATTTTTCACCGAATAATGCCATTGCGCCCATTTCTTTCGCTTCTTCGATTGCTTTTTGAGAAATCTCAACATCAATACTTTCCCAAATTTTCTCGTTTACAATACGCTCAATTTTTTCTAATTCGTCAGCTTGTACTTGACCGAAGTGAGAGAAGTCAAAGCGTAAACGTTCAGAAGTTACAAGAGAACCCGCTTGGTTAACGTGCGTTCCAAGTACATCTTTTAATGCTTGGTGTAGTAAGTGAGTTGCTGTATGGTTTTTCACAACACTACTACGGTTTTTCGTATCGATAATAGCTTTTACAGCTGCATCTTTCGTTAACGTACCTTCTTCCACAACAACTTTGTGCAAGTTTTGGCCGTTTGGTGCCTTTTGTACGTCTTTTACAAGAACTTTCACGCCATCAGCAAGAAGGTAACCACGGTCTGCAATTTGTCCACCGCTCTCAGCATAGAATGGTGTTACATCAAGCATTAATTGTCCTTCTTCACCAACTTGTAAGCTGTCTGTGTATTCACCGTTTTTCACAAGTGCAACAACGTTACTTTCTGTTGCAACTGTACCGTAACCAACGAACTCGCTCGCTACTTTCACTTCTCCAAGGACACCGCCTTGAACTTGCATAGAATCAACATCTTGACGAGCAGCACGTGCGCGCTCACGTTGTTTTTCCATTTCATTTTCAAAGCCTTCATGATCAACTGTCATACCAGCTTCTTCTGCATATTCTTCTGTTAATTCAATTGGGAAGCCGTATGTGTCATATAGACGGAACGCATCTACTCCAGAAATAACAGTTGTTTTTTCTTCTTTAGCTTTTGCGATAACTTCAGCTAAAATTGCTTCCCCATCATGAAGTGTTTCATGGAAACGCTCTTCTTCATTTTTCACAACTTTTGCGATGAAATCTTTCTTTTCAAGTACTTCTGGATAGAAGTCTTTCATTACTTCTCCAACAACCGGTACTAATTCAAACATGAACGGACGGTTAATGTTTAATTTCTTAGAGTAACGAACAGCACGGCGTAATAAACGACGTAACACATAACCACGGCCTTCGTTAGATGGAAGAGCACCGTCACCAACAGCGAATGTTACTGTACGGATATGGTCAGCGATTACTTTAAACGCCATATCTTTTTCTAAGTCACCATTACGATATTTCTCGCCAGAGATTGTTTCTGTTGCACCAATCATTGGCATGAATAAGTCTGTGTCAAAGTTTGTAGGCACATCTTGAACGATAGATGTCATACGCTCTAGACCCATCCCTGTATCAATGTTTTTCTTAGGAAGTGGTGTATATGAACCGTCTGGATTATGGTTAAATTGAGAGAATACAAGGTTCCATACTTCTAAGTAACGCTCGTTTTCTCCGCCTGGATATAATTCTGGGTCACTAAAGTCATTACCGTAAGCTTCTCCGCGGTCATAGAAAATCTCTGTATTCGGTCCACTTGGTCCTTCACCGATATCCCAGAAGTTTTCTTCTAAACGGATAATACGCTCTTTTGGAACACCCATTTTCTCATTCCAAATTGTGAATGCTTCTTCATCTTCTGGATGAATTGTAACGGATAGTAATTCTTTATCGAATCCAATCCATTTGTCGCTCGTTAAAAATTCCCAAGCCCAAGTAATTGCCTCTTCTTTGAAGTAATCGCCGATTGAGAAGTTCCCTAACATTTCAAAGAATGTATGGTGACGAGCTGTTTTCCCTACGTTTTCAATATCGTTTGTACGAATTGATTTTTGAGCATTTGTAATACGTGGATTTTGCGGGATTACACGTCCATCAAAATATTTTTTTAATGTTGCTACACCACTGTTAATCCATAGAAGAGATGGATCTTCATGTGGAACTAGTGATGCACTAGGTTCTACTGCATGTCCTTTTTCTTGGAAAAAGTCTAAAAACATTTGACGAATTTGTGCGCCTGTTAGTTGTTTCATTGTATTTTCCTCCTTAAATATAAAAAACTCCCGCCCCTATAAAAGGGACGAGAGTTAACTCGCGATACCACCCTAATTATGAATTGATTACTATAACAATCAATTCATCACCTCATGGTGCCGTAACGTGGCAAGACGGCAGTGATTAGCTGCTCTCAGGATTAGCTTTCTGTTACCCTTCATTTAAAGCTTCTTTCAGCCATATGGAAGCTTCTCTCTATAAATGGACTGTAACGTACTTGTTCCATCATTGATTTAATGTATTATATGACTAAATATAATAGAATTCTCTTAAGTTTGTCAATGTAGATAATCATTTATATTATATCAATTACTTATTAATCATAGCTATTCTACTATTCATTCTTAACAGCCTTTTCATATATTATGCATGTATTAACAAATTGTACTACTCCCACGTACTTTTCTGAATATTTTATTTTTGTTATAATTAAATTATTAATAATAAAGGAGCGATTATAATGACGACCTTATTGAACAAAGCTACAAATATGTTAACGACTGATGAAACAATATTGTTTTACGTAGCCTGTTCACTAGACATATTTATTTATCGTTCCGTCGCAAGGCCAGGATTGCTAATTTTAACAGACAAACGGCTCTTCTTTTATGGACCAGATGTAAGTAAGAACCCTTTATTTGAAGAGTACGCTTTCGCGAAAATTTCAAATTTAAAAAAGCAAAAGTGGCTTTTCAGCAATCAAATTGTATTTATGTACGATAATGAATGGAAAAAAATAAAACATATTCAAACAAATGATGTAAGCTCTCTCCTTCAAAAAATAAATGAGCAACTCTCTAAATAATGATAGCCCTCTACTTTTATAAGTAGAGGGCCTTCCTATTACACATCTTCTTTTTTCCAAAGAGGCCTTACATGAACGATTACTGTACGAATGACCGCTAAAATAGGAACTGATATTAATAACCCTACAATTCCTGCCACTTCTCCCCCAACTAATAATGCAAGCATAATAATAACAGGATGCATGCGAAGCGACTTACCAACGATATAAGGGGATAAAATGTTACTTTCTACGAATTGCAAAATAGCAATCGTAATCCCCGCTTTAATGAGTAAACTTGTTGATACCGTTGCTGCAATCATCAACGCTGGAATCGCTCCTAAAATAGGGCCAAAGTATGGGATTATATCTGTTATCCCGATGATGATGCCAAGTAATAATGGATATTTCATACCGATAAACCAAAAAGAAAGAACCGATACTCCTCCTAATACTAAACAAACGAATAACTGTCCGCGAATATAACTTCCGAGTGACTTATCAATTTCTTTCGCCAACATTTGCCCCGTACTACGCCACTTACTCGGGACTAGTTTCCAAAAGATATGATAAAACTCGCCGTAATCTTTTAATATGTAAAATACAATGAACGGAATTAAGAAAATAATGAGTAACGAATCTAGTACACCACGAGCTGTGCTCATCACTTTATTTAAAAGCGCTTGTATCTTCGTCTCTACTCCGACAAAAATTTGTTTCACCTTTTCATGAATAAATGACGGGAAATTCGCTGTTTGTTCTGTAACACCATCCATCCACGAATCATACATCTTTGTAAACTGCGGGAATTGTTCATTGATTTCTTGTAATTGCTTAATCACAACCGGAGTTCCTTTGTAAATTCCATAACCAATTCCACCAAAGAAAAGGATGTAAATAAGCAAAATAGCGAGTGTGCGCGGCATCCCTTCCTTATGAATTTTTTCAATTAAAGGATGCAATAAATACGCAATAAAACATGCAATAAGAAACGGTGTAATGGCCACTTTACATACAAAAATAATCGGTGCCCATAGCGGCTTAATTTTTAAAAAGACGAGCAAACAAAGAAAGACAAGTAACAATAATCCTAAACGGTATATCCAAATGATTTTAAGATTCTTCACACGAAAAACCTCCTCCACCTTTATTGTGAAAATAAATAGGGTAGGTTATGTGCAAAAGTTTTAAAATCTTTTTGTGCAGACCATACTGTTTTGTAAAGACGTACATATACATAACGTAACAAGGACAACCACCCCTGAGAATGCAGCATGAAACAATATAATCAGGAGGGCTCATAATGGTTTTATTTATGCTCATATTATCTGCACTTTTTATGATTCTTGAATGGATTTGTATCGGGTTTGGTATTTGGAAAGGCTTCTTTGTTCGTTCCTCACGAAAAGAAAAAGCGAAGCAATTATTTCATTACGGAATGCTTGGCGTTGGATGTTACGGCCTATCTTATCTCTTCTCTGAAATTGGACTTTTATATTTGCATACAAGTGCATAAAAAAACTCCCTTATCATGAAGGGAGTTTTTTACGCTTATAAATAAGATTTAATCATCTTACGTGCTTTTTTCATATTGCGTTTTGAAAATACATCTTGTTTGCGAACATATTGATATGCTGCCGCTCCAACACCTAATGCGATTAATGAATTGCGTAGATTCAAAGTAAATCCCCCTTTTCGTTATCCGATCGTTCTTTCATTCTCATCAAATAAATCATCAAGAGAGCTTAGTGAACCATCTTCTTCTACTTGATGCGTATGGATTTTCCCCTTTGAAACCGATAATTCGATATAACAATTCCAGCAATAAAATTGGTTGACACCTATTTTTCCAATGTCTTTCCCTTTGCAATTTGGACAAATAAACATATGGCGTTCATCTCCTTACAGTCTCCCGGATTCTATTCGCCATTATGTCCAAACTGCATTCATTTATACATTGCTGGATCCTTTCAACGTTATACGTTTGAAAGTTTCACTATATAATTTCACCTTGTTACATGAAATCATACGGTGAAATGTTTTCCACGTCCATTTCTTCGCCATTAACCGTTACCATCTGTACTTCTCCTTGTGATTCTTGCAAGCGGCTAGCTAAAGTCGTTTGACGCATTGCATCATCAAGGCGATTTACACCAGACTGAAAAGCAGCTTCCTCCCCGCAAATAATAAGGAACTTCTTACTTCTTGTAATACCAGTATAAATTAAATTACGACGTAACATACGATTATAACTTTTCACTATCGGCATAATCACAATCGGAAACTCACTACCTTGCGATTTATGAATGGAACAGCAATAAGCATGTGTAATTTGATTTAAATCTGGTTTTGTATATGTTACCTCAATTCCATCAAATGAAACGATAATCATATCTTGTTGCTCAACGTTTTCTTTCGCATAAAACACCGAAACAATTTCGCCGATATCACCATTAAATACTTGGCTCTCCGGCTGATTAACGAGTTGTAAAACTTTATCGCCTCTTCGGTATACAACATCACCGTAAGCAATTTCTTTACTCTTTTCTCTTTTCGGATTAAACACTTCTTGCAACGCTTCGTTTAGTACATTAATACCAGCCGGTCCACGATACATCGGGGCCAATACTTGTACATCTCTTGCGCTAAACCCTTTTGTCTTAGCGTTTTCGCAAACCTTCTTAACAACCTCAACAATTTGAGCTCCTGTGCAGCCGATAAATGAACGATCTTTTTGATTTTGCGCTAAATCTGGTGGGAGCGTTCCATTTTTTATCGCATGGGCAAGTTGAATCACTGATGAACCTTCCGCTTGACGATAAATTTCAGTAAGCTTTACTGTTGGAACTGCACCTGCATTTAATAAATCTTTCAATACTTGCCCAGGTCCTACAGATGGTAATTGATCTTCATCGCCTACAACGATAACTTGAATGTTAGTCGGCAATGACTTAAACAGCTGATTTGCAAGCCAAATATCAACCATTGAAAATTCATCAATAATGAGTAATTTCCCTTGTACCGGATCTGTTTCATTACGCTGGAAAGACCCTTCTGGCGTCCATCCAAGTAAACGGTGAATTGTGCAAGCTGGAAGCCCTGTTGATTCACTCATTCGCTTCGCTGCTCTTCCTGTTGGAGCTGTTAATAGTATCGGAAATGGATTATCATCACTATATTCATTCGGATTTAACGATAGCCCGTGAAGTGACGCATACATTTCAACAATTCCTTTAATAACTGTTGTTTTTCCCGTTCCTGGTCCACCCGTCAATAACATCATCGGTTTATGAAGTGCCGTTTGAATTGCTTCTTGCTGAAGCGGTGCATACTGTACGTTCAATTGTTCTTCAATTTCACCTAACGTCTTTAACACTTCTGCTTCAGGAAATGAAGGTGTTTCTTCCTGATTCATGAGCCTGCGAATAGACTTTACAACACCTTTTTCAGAATAGAATAACGATGCCAAATATACTCGCTCTTCTTCGATGATGACTTTCCCTTCACTTTGCATCATTTCAATACAGCTTATAATGTCTTCCTCTGTCACTCTTCCTTCTTGATTATTTAAAAGTGACATCGTTTCTCTCATAAGTTGATCTTTTCTCATATAAACGTGACCAAGTTGTAATGATACATTCTCTAACGTATAAAAACATCCCGCGCGTACACGATCATCATGATTACCCGATATACCTAACGCACGTCCGATATCATCCGCTCTTCCAAATCCAATCCCATCCACTTCTTCAATAAGCTGATATGGGTTATTCCGAATCACTTCTAATGTCATCTCTTTATACTGCTGATAAATCTTAATAGAAAGCTTCGTTCCAAAACCGTAACCATTTAAAAAACTCATTACTTTCTCTAATCCTTGATGTTCAACAATTGTCTCATATATTTCTTGCGCTTTTTGTTTGTTAACAACACCGTTTAAAGCCTCAGGATCATCCATAATTTTAGAAATAGCATGTTCCCCTAGATGGTCCACAATTTTTTCAGCTGTACGTTTTCCTATCCCTTTAAATAAATCACTCGCTAAATATTGCACCATACCTGCTTTTGTTTGCGGCAATTCTTTCTTAAACGTTTCAACTAAATATTGTTTCCCATACTTCGGATGGTCTTTAAAATGTCCTGTCAACGTAAACACTTCATCTTCATGCATGCGGGGAAAATGACCGTTTATCATCACTTTTTTTTCGTCGTACGTTTCATTCGTTTCAATGACTTTCATACTGACAACGGAATAGAGGTTTTCTTCGTTGTGGAAAATGGTATGAAGAACTTGCGCTTTTATAAACTTTTTCTCTTCCTCAAACAAATCCATTGCATGTTGATTTCCCATCTTTCCTCTCCTTTCCGGTTTCGTTTCACTTTAATGAGCAGTACATCCCCCACCTCTTTAGATGAGGGATAACTACCCATTAAACAATATTTTTCTTATTCAGCTTCTTGCTCTAATAAACGAACACCATTACCAGCTAAAAAGTGATCTGGCTGAATTTCAGTTGCTTTCTTAAATAAAGCAAGAGCCTTCTCGTTATTTTCTTCAAACACGTACGCAACACCTAAATTATAATACGCATCCGCGTGCTCTTCATCCATTTCTAATACCTTTTCAAAATAAGGTTTCGCCTCTTGAATATGTTCTAATCGTGCAAAACAAAGTCCGCACTGGAACACAGCTTCTACATCGTTTTCATCTAATTCTGTTGCTCTTTGTAAAAACGGCAGTGCTAGACGATCATTTCCAAGTTGCACATGCGTAATACCTAGCATAAATGTTACATCAGCTGATTGTAATCCAGCTTGCATCGCTTGTTCAAATACAGCTTTCGCCTCTGCAAATTGCTCTTGACCGTAATATACGTTCCCTAATCCATAATAAGCAGCCGCAGATTTATCATCTAACTCTAATGCACGTTTATAAAATAAAATTGCTCTCTCACTGTCACCTAATACATCTAATAAGTTTGCAAAATTAATATACCCAAGCGCATCTTTCGGATTTTCTTCGATTGCTTCTGTGAAATTTTTAGCAGCTTCTTCCCAGTTTCCTTCTTGCATATATTGAATACCTGTTTCAAGTTTGTTTGACATGTCCTTCACCTCTACAACAAATTATAACAAAGAATGTATTTTCCAAGCGAACGAAAATTCGCCTTATGTAAAAGAAACCTCTAACCGCGAATCGGCAGAGGCTTCTCGTTTTATCCTAAATAATCCAGTTTCTTACCGCTACGGTACACTTCATCAATTGTAGCACCGCCTAAGCACTCATCTCCATCATAGAAAACAACTGCTTGTCCTGGTGTAATTGCACGAATTGGCTCGTCACAAAGAATACGAACTGTATTTTCATCAACGATTTGAACCGTTACTTTATTGTCTTCTTGACGATAACGGAATTTCGCTGTGCACTTAAATTCTTTTTCTTTCGCTTCATTACTTACCCAGCCAACATTGGTAGCAATAACTTCGTCGCCATATAGAAGTTCGTTATGGAATCCTTGATCAACATATAAAATGTTTTCTTTCAAGTTTTTCCCAACAGCAAACCACGGATCACCGTTACCGCCAATACCAAGACCATGACGTTGTCCAATTGTATAGTACATTAAACCGTCATGCCTTCCTTTCACTTCACCAGATAATGTTTGCATCACACCTGGTTGTGCTGGTAAATAGTTACTTAAGAAATCTTTAAAGTTACGCTCACCAATGAAGCAAATACCAGTACTATCTTTCTTCGCCGCTGTCGCTAAACCAGCTTCTTTCGCCATTTCACGAATTTGTGGTTTCTTCAGTTCACCAAGCGGGAACATTGTTTTTGATAATTGCTCTTGGCTTAATTGATTTAAGAAATACGTTTGGTCTTTATTGTCATCAACGCCGCGAAGCATTTTATATTCGCCGTCCATATAAGCAACGCGTGCATAATGACCTGTCGCTACATAATCAGCACCAAGCGCAATGGCATGCTCTAAAAATGCTTTAAATTTAATTTCTTTGTTACACATTACATCTGGGTTTGGTGTACGACCAGCTCGGTATTCATCTAAGAAGTACGTAAATACTTTATCCCAGTATTGTTTTTCAAAGTTTACTGCATAATACGGAATACCAATTTGGTTACACACTTCAATTACATCATTGTAATCTTCTGTTGCTGTGCAGACACCATTCTCATCTGTATCATCCCAGTTTTTCATAAAAATTCCGATTACATCATAACCTTGCTCTTTTAATAAAAGAGCCGCCACAGATGAATCAACGCCACCGGACATCCCGATGACAACACGTGTTTCGTGAGGTAGTTTGTTCATCATGTCACCTCCCATGCTAATTTTGTGTTAATCGCTTCACGATTTTCACTGTTTCGTACGCCGCTTTCTCAATTTGCTCTTTCGTATTTCCAAGTCCGAAACTAAAGCGTACGGATGAACGTATTTGATCGGAGTCTTTTCCGAACATCGCCACTAATACATGTGATGGATCAATCGAACCAGCTGTACACGCCGAACCACTTGATACTGCAATGCCAGCTAAGTCTAAGTTCACAAGAAACGGTTCAATGTTCATTCCTGTAAAACTAATATTAAGCACATGTGGTAAGCGATATTCTAAGTTTCCGTTTACCTCGAAAGTAATGTCTTCATTTTGGAAGACAGATACCATTATATCTTTAAACTCTTCATATTGGGCATTTTTTTGCTCACGAGTTTTTTCAGCTAGCAAAATTGCATGTTGTAAACCAACAATACTTGGCACATTTTCAGTACCAGCACGGCGTTTTCTTTCCTGCTCTCCGCCTATTAATAACGGTTCAAATTTCACATTTGCACCAGCGTATAAGAACCCGACACCTTTTGGTCCGTTAATTTTATGAGCTGAGATCGATAATAAATCAATACCAAACTCTTTCACATTAATTTCTACTAGACCGTAAGCTTGTACCGCATCTGTATGGAAATAAGCTTGATGCTCTTTTAGCAGCTTACCTATTTCTGCAATTGGTTGCATCGTCCCAACTTCATTATTCCCAAACATAACAGATACAAGAATCGTCTCTTCTGTCAATGCCTTTTGTATGTCAGAAACTTGAACGCGTCCTGTTTCATCAACAGGTAAATATGTCACTTCAAACCCTTCACGCTCTAACAGTTCACACGTATGCAAAATTGCATGATGTTCAATTTGCGTCGTTATAATATGGTTACCTTTATGACGGTTCGCACGCGCTACACCGATAAGTGCTAAATTATCAGCTTCTGTACCACCGCTCGTAAATATAATTTCATTCGGATTCGCATGAATGCTACGTGCACATGCGCGTCTCGCCTCATCTACTGCATGGCGCGTTTGACGTCCATAAAAGTGAATACTAGACGGGTTTCCGAATGTTTCTGTCATATATGGAATCATCTTTTCGACCACTTCTGGGTGAGTCGGAGATGTCGCAGCATGATCTAAGTAAATGCGTTCCATTAAATCTCCTTCTTTCCAAATCGTTTCACAAGGAATTAAATGTAAAACATATAGCCCCCGTGATTTTCTTCCTCATAACGTACTAAATCTTCTAACGTTGTACTATCTAACACTTCTTGCACCGCATCACGAACACGCATCCATAATTGGCGTTGCGCTGGCTCTTCTTCTTCTATCATTTCTACAACACTAATCGGACCCTCTAATACACGGATTACATCCCCAGCTGTAATGTTAGCCGGCTGATCTGATAATACATATCCGCCATATGCCCCGCGTGTACTCTTTACTAGACGCGCGTTACGAAGTGGTGAAATTAATTGCTCTAAGTAATGCTCAGATAAGTCATGTGCCTGCGCAATTGATTTTAATGAAATCGGACCTTCACCAAACTTTTTTGCAAGATCGATCATAATTGTTAAGCCGTAGCGGCCTTTCGTTGAAATCTTCATCTATTTTGCACCTCTTTTCAAATTTTCACTTCTATTGGTTATATCTTATTTATAAAAGAACACAATTTAAAATCCTATGAAATTATAGCATAATATAGTATTATAAGAAATTTCAACTTGTGTATCAAAATGATAACATAAAATCACATTGAAAAACTCGGAAATTATTACAATTGAAAGAAAAATGAAAATATTCATATTCATTTTTCCCACAAAACAGCATCCTATTTCAAATTCCACTAAAAAAAATGATACGATAGAAAGAGATTATACATTAAGGGAGACGGTAAATATGAAACAACCACTCGCACATCGAATGCGCCCTACAAATATTCAAGAAATTATCGGACAACAACATTTAGTTGGCGAAGGAAAAATTTTATGGCGAATGGTCCAAGCGAATCATTTTCAATCTATGATTTTATATGGCCCTCCAGGCACTGGAAAGACATCTATCGCGAGCGCAATTGCCGGAAGTACCGGAACCCCTTTTCGCCTATTAAACGCTGTTACTCATAATAAAAAAGATATGGAAGTTGTCGTACAAGAGGCAAAGATGCATCGACACCTCGTTTTAATTTTAGATGAAGTACACCGTCTAGATAAAGCAAAACAGGATTTTTTATTACCCCATTTAGAAAGTGGACTCCTTACTTTAATTGGTGCAACGACGAGTAATCCGTTCCATGCTATTAATTCTGCTATTCGAAGTCGTTGTCAAATCTTCGAATTACATGCATTAACAGAAGATGATCTTTTAATTGGCTTAAAACGAGCACTTGAAGATAAAGAAAAAGGTCTTGGGGAATACGATGTAACTGTTACGCCTGAAGCATTACATCACTTCGCAAATGCATCAGGCGGAGATATGCGTTCCGCTTATAATGCACTGGAACTAGCTGTTTTATCTAGCTTTACAACTGATGATAAAGCTGCGGAAATTACGCTAGAAATCGCCGAAGAATGCTTACAAAAAAAGAGCTTCGTTCATGACAAAGGCGGAGATGCTCATTATGACGTATTATCGGCATTTCAAAAATCGGTGCGCGGAAGTGATGTAAATGCAGCACTTCACTATTTAGCACGTCTTATTGAAGCTGGTGACCTACAAAGCATCGGTAGACGTCTTCTTATTATGGCATATGAAGATATTGGACTTGCTAGCCCGCAAGCTGGACCACGTACGCTAGCAGCTATAGAATCAGCGGAACGAGTTGGATTCCCAGAAGCACGCATACCACTTGCAAATGCTGTTATCGAGCTTTGCTTATCACCCAAATCGAACTCAGCTTATAAAGCACTTGATGCTGCATTACACGATTTACGTAACGGTCAAACAGGAGACATTCCAAGTCATTTAAAAGATAGTCATTATAAAGGCGCAGAGGCACTTGGAAGAGGCATTGGATACTTATACCCACACGACCAACCAAATGGCTGGGTACAACAACAATACTTACCTGATAAAATAAAAAACAAACAATATTATAAACCGAAAACGACAGGGAAATTTGAACAAGCACTTTCTACTGTATATGAAAGATTACAAAGTTCGAATAAAACGAAAAATAAAGGGTAACATAAGCGAAAACGTCACCATTATGGAGGCTTCGCTTATGAAAACACGTCAAGATGCATGGACAAAAGAAGACGATCTCCTTTTAGCCGAAACTGTTTTACGGCATATTCGCAGCGGCAGTACACAAATAAAAGCATTCGATGAAGTCGGCGATGCTTTAAACCGGACTTCCGCAGCTTGCGGATTTAGATGGAATGCTGAAGTGAGACCGAACTACGAAGATGCGGTGCAACTTGCAAAAAAACAACGGAAAGAATTAAAGCGCTCTGAAGCTAAAATAGAAAAAGAGCATTTCACGAAAACGAAACAACTCGTAATCGATGCTGAGTTTTCAGAAGATATTGCGCCAAGTAAACAAGAACTTACAATGCAAAATGTCATCTCGTTTTTGCAAAACTTAGAGCATACCAACCCTTCACTCACAAAGTTACAAACTGAAAATGATGTACTACAAACTCAGCTCACTTCCTTGCAAAAAACGAATGATGAGCTTGAAACTAAATTAGCCGCACTCACAAAAAAACAACAAGCAATCGAAGAAGATTACGCAATGCTCGTTAGAATTATGGACCGTGCTCGAAAACTTGTTTCAGTTGAAGAACAAGAAGAGCAAATTGCTCCGATTTTCAAAACAGATCAAAATGGAAACTTAGATATTATTTATTCTGCAGAGAATTAAAAAAGATGTCACCTAGCCCAATTTTCCGGCTAAGTGACATCCTTTTTTTGTCTCTTCGGTGGATAGCATATTGGTAAATGAAATTATATCGACGATTTTTCGAATATATCTATCGTAACTTACAATATATCAAAGATTTTTTAATTATATCGACTATTCGACAAGGAACATCGATTTACCGACAAATGTTGACAAAATAAGTCGATTTGTTATAAAAATAAATACTTAAGATTAATTGGATATTTTTCACTTAAATGTTAATATGAACATATACGATCGAAGGGAGATGATTGCTATTTCATTAATAGTCTTCAAAATAACGCTTGGCATTCTCGTCCTAATATTAGGTCTTTTTACCATTCATAGTTTAAAAAAGACGTCAGCTTATAAATCGAACAAATATGATTATTTTTTATTAGGATTACTTACACTTGAAGTATTAGTATTGCAAATATCAGCAGTTCTTTAAAATATAATAGAAAAGCATATATCCGAAAATGGATATATGCTTTCACTTTATTCTTGCCCTACACGTTTCACTTCTACATTTTTAATGCGTTCACGTACAACGTGACTTGCCATAATTAAGCCTGCCACAGATGGTACGAATGCATTTGATGAAGGTGGTAATTTCGCTTTACGAATTTTTGCATTTTCGTCTGGTACAATTTCTTTACGTACTTCTTCACGAATTACGATTGGGTTTTCATCAGAGAAGACAACTTTTACACCTTTTTTAATACCCTCTTTACGAAGCTTCGTACGAATTACTTTCGCAATTGGATCTGTATGTGTTTTAGAGATGTCTGCAATACGGAAACGAGTCGGATCCATTTTATTTGCTGCACCCATACTTGAGATAATTTTAATTTTACGACGTAAACATTGTTTAATTAAATGAATTTTGAACGTAATCGTATCAGATGCATCCACTACAAAGTCTAAACCGTACTTAAAGAACTCTTCATATGTTTCATCTGTGTAAAACATTTCTAGTCCAATTACTTCACACTCTGGGTTAATGTCTGCAATACGCTCTTTCATTAATTCTACTTTTGAACGTCCTACAGTAGATACTAAAGCGTGAATTTGACGGTTTACGTTTGTAATATCTACAACATCTTTATCTACTAATACGAGACGCCCAACTCCAGAACGTGCTAACGCTTCAGCTGCAAAAGAACCTACGCCGCCAATTCCTAAAATACCGACTGTACTATTTTTTAATATTTCAAGTCCTTCTTTACCGAAGGCTAATTCATTACGTGAAAATTGATGTAACATTCAGCTCTACACTCCTATTACAAAAATGGTCTACCATGTATTCTAGCGTTTTTCCGACTATTTGTATAGAAAAAGTTATAGAATTCCTAAAAATACATATTTCGAGAATGAAAACATAGACCAGAATTTTATTTCTTCCTAAATACACGTTTAACAAAGAGGGTTTAAAGAACCGAACAGATCGAGGCGCTGAAGCCAGGAGGAGCGCAGTGTAGCGTTACTACTCGAGCACCGGACTAGCATACGTAACGACGAGATGCGACAGCCATCTGGACCGGACTTTTTAAACTTCCTTCCAATACACGTTTAAAAAGGAGGATTCAGAGGGCCGAGCAGATCGAGGCACGTATGCCAGGAGGAGCGCCGTGTAGCGTTACTACTCGAGCACCGGACTGGCAAAGCAACGACGAGATGCGACAGTTATCTGAACCGGACTTTTTAAACTTCCTTCCAATACACGTTTAAAAAGGAGGATTCAGAGGGCCGAGCAGATCGAGGCACGTATGCCAGGAGGAGCGCCGTGTAGCGTTACTACTCGAGCACCGGACTAGCATACGTAACGACGAGATGCGACAGCCATCTGGACCGGACTTTTTAAACAACCTCTCAAAAAAAGTCTAGATGGTATTAGTATAACCATCTAGACTTTATTCTTACTTCTCTTCTTTTAAGCTTAATTTTAAGTTTAATTCTTCAAGCTGTGCTTCTGCAACTGGGCTTGGAGCTTCTGTTAATAAGCAGCTTGCGCTTGCTGTTTTCGGGAATGCAATTGTATCACGAAGGTTCGTACGGCCTGCAAGTAACATAACAAGACGGTCTAAACCTAATGCAATACCACCGTGTGGTGGAGTACCGTATTCGAATGCTTCTAATAAGAATCCGAATTGCTCTTGTGCTTCTTCTTGTGAGAATCCAAGTGCTTTGAACATTTTTTCTTGCACGTCACGCTCGTAAATACGAAGTGATCCACCACCAAGCTCATAACCGTTTAATACAAGGTCATATGCTTGCGCACGTGCTTTTTCTGGTGCTGTTTCTAATAGCTCAACATCTTCACGGAATGGCATTGTGAATGGGTGGTGAGCTGCGAAGTAACGATCTGCATCTTCATCGTACTCAAGAAGCGGCCAATCCGTTACCCATAGGAAGTTAAATTTACTTTCGTCAATTAACTCAAGCTCTTTACCTAGACGTAAACGAAGTGCACCTAAGCTATCTGCAACAACGCTCTTCTTATCTGCTACGAATAGTAATAAGTCACCAGCAGTAGCTTCTAATGTAGTCATTAACACGTTTGCATCTTCTTCACCGAAGAATTTCGCGATCGGTCCTTTTAAGCCGTCTTCTTCCACTTTAAGCCAAGCTAAACCTTTTGCACCGTATACTTTTACGAATTCAGTTAATGCATCGATGTCTTTACGAGAGTATTTGCTCGCAGCACCTTTTGCATTAATTGCTTTTACTTGTCCGCCGCTTTCTACAGCACTTGTAAATACTTTAAATCCACAACCTGCTGCAAACTCAGATAAGTCTGTTAGTTCCATTTCAAAGCGTGTATCTGGCTTATCAGAACCGTAACGAGCCATTGCATCAGCGTAAGTCATACGAGGGAATGGTGCACTAATCTCTACACCTTTTGCATCCTTCATAACTTTCGTCATCATGCGCTCCATCATATCTAAAATTTCTTCTTGTGTTAAGAATGAAGCTTCAATATCGATTTGCGTAAATTCTGGCTGACGGTCCGCACGTAAATCTTCGTCACGGAAACAGCGTGCTACTTGATAGTAACGCTCAAATCCGCCGACCATAAGAAGCTGTTTAAATAGCTGTGGAGATTGTGGTAATGCATAAAACTCACCATCATGTACACGACTTGGTACTAAATAATCACGAGCTCCTTCTGGCGTGCTCTTCGTTAAAATTGGTGTTTCCACTTCTAGGAACTCTTCTGTGTCTAAGAAGTTACGAATTGTTTTTGTTACGTCATGACGCATTTTAAATGTGTTGAACATTACAGGACGACGTAAGTCTAAGTAACGATATTTTAAACGCACATCTTCTGATGCATCTGTATCATCAGCGATAATGATTGGCGTTGTTTTCGCTGCGTTTAATACGCTTACCTTTGTTGCTTGTACTTCAATACGACCCGTTGCCATATTGTCATTAATTGCGCCTTCACCACGCTCAACAACTGTACCTTCTACGTGTAATACGTATTCGCTACGAATTGTTTCTGCTACTTCTAGCGCTTCTTTTGATGTTTCTGGGTTAAATACAACTTGTACGATACCTGTACGGTCACGTAAGTCGATAAAGATTAATCCACCTAAATCACGGCGTTTTTGTACCCAACCTTTTAATTGAACTGTTTGTCCAACTGCTTCTACTGTTACTTTTCCACATGCATGTGTTCTTTCAGCCACTGTAAGTTCCCCCTATATTAATTTCTCTGCTACGTATGAAGCAAATACATCTAATGCTACTTCTTCTTGTTCGCCTGTTGCCATATCTTTTAAGTTGATGATACCTTTATCTAACTCATCTTCCCCTAATACAGCTACAAATTTCGCTTTTAGACGATCTGCTGATTTAAATTGTGCCTTCATTTTGCGATCTAAATAATCTTTTTCAACTGATAATCCAGCTTTACGAAGATCAAACGCAACTTTTGCAGCATGGTCTTTTGCTTTTTCACCAAGCGCTACAACGTAACAATCAATGCTATGTTCGATTGGCAATTCAATGTTTTCAGCTTTTAGTGCCATAATTAAACGTTCAATACTCATCGCAAAACCGATACCTGGCATTTCTGGTCCACCGATTTCTTGTACAAGTCCGTTGTAACGTCCACCACCGCTTAATGTAGTAATAGCACCGAAACCTTCTGCCTCACTCATAATTTCAAATACAGTGTGTTGGTAGTAGTCTAAACCACGTACTAAGTTCGGATCTTTTTCAAATGGAACATCCATCATCGTTAATAGTTCTTGAACTTTTTCGTAGTATACTGCTGAATCTTCGTTTAAGTATTCTGTAATAGATGGTGCTGTTCCCATTAATTCATGGTTACGGTCCTTCTTACAATCTAAAATACGAAGAGGGTTCTTTTCTAAACGAGATTGACAGTCAGAACAGAATTCGCCGATACGTGGCTCAAAGTGTGCGATTAATGCATCACGGTGTGCTTGACGGCTTGCTGCATCACCTAAGCTGTTTAATACAACTTTAATATTTTTTAAGCCCATGCCGCGGTAAAACTCTACAGCAAGTGCAATTACTTCTGCATCAATTGCAGGATCGTTACTACCGATTGCTTCAATACCAAATTGTACGAATTGACGATAGCGACCTGCTTGCGGTCTTTCGTAACGGAACATTTGACCGATATAATATAATTTCGTTGGTTGCGTTGCGTCACCGAACATTTTATTTTCAACGTAAGAACGTACAACAGGTGCAGTACCTTCTGGACGTAATGTTAAACTACGCTCTCCACGATCTTGGAATGAGTACATTTCTTTTTGTACGATATCTGTCGTATCACCAACACCACGTAAAAATAGCTCAGTGTGTTCAAAAATTGGTGTACGAATTTCTTTATAATTGTAACGACGGCAAATTTCGCGCGCTTGCCCTTCGATATACTGCCATAACTCAACAGTGCCTGGAAGAATATCTTGCGTTCCGCGTGGGATTTGAATAGACATATTCAGTTCCTCCTCAAATTGTTTTAATCTTAATAAAAATAAAAAAACTCCCGCCTCTACTGTTTGAACAGTAGGGACGAGAGTATTATACCCGTGGTGCCACCCTAATTGAAGCACGTATGCTTCCACTTTTTTAATAACGCTTAAATGTGCGTTCATCCCTACTAAGCGTATACGCCGTTCAAGTTGAAACCTCTAGAGTGTCATTCAATTAGTCATCATGTAGAAATGTTTTCAGCCTAAGACATTTCTTCTCTTTCCATGTGTGTCTCATTTACTCTTCTCTATCAACGGTTATATTCATATGTAAATATAAAATTACTATACGTTTGTTCAGTAGGATTGTCAAGTGCTCTAAGAGCGTTCAATCTGCTTCTTTAGACGCTTTACATCTTGAAGAGAAATGCCAAACTCAGAAGCAAGCTCCATTGAAGTATTGTTTTGCTCTTTTGAAATAAAATCATGAAAATTTACGTTAAACAGTTGATTTGCACCATTTGTAACAGAATGCCCTTTTTCATTCATACGCATACGTATATCCCTCACATTCAATATGGATGTTTTACTTTTTATTGTTCCATATTGATTAGAGAGTTATACATAACTGAAACAGCTATTAATTCTAAAAATAAGAATCCAAATAGCGGGATAAATGAACAAAACATACAACAATGTATAAAAAAGAGAGGATGATATCATCCTCTCTTTTTAAGTAACACTATTTACTTTCCACAATAAGGGTCACCGGACCATCATTGATTAAAGAAACATCCATCATTGCTCCGAACTTCCCTGTTTCTACATGCAATCCTTGCTTACGTACTTCTTCATTAAAGAAATCATATAAACGCTCTGCATAGTCAGGTTTGGCAGCATCCATAAAGTTTGGACGTCTTCCCTTGCGGCAATCTCCGTATAATGTGAATTGCGAGATGGATAGAACTTGTCCTTCTACATCGAGTACAGAATGGTTCATCTTTCCGCTCTCATCTTCAAAAATACGTAAGTTCGCAATTTTTTCTGCAATGTAAGTTGCATCTTTTTCTGTATCTTCATGCGTAATGCCAACTAGTAATGTTAAACCGAACGGAATTTGTCCTACGATCTCACCGTCTACTGTGACAGACGCTTCTTTTGATCGTTGTAAAACAACTCTCATCTTTTCTACACTCCCTATTAATGCATCATGCGTCGTACTGCATAAATTTCTGGAACACGTTTAATGCGTTCTACTACTTTTTTCAAGTGCTGTAAGTTACGAATAGAGATTGACATATTAATTGTCGCCATCTTATTACGGTCACTTCTACCAGAAACTGCTGAAATGTACGTTTTCGTCTCTGTAACAGCTTGTAATACTTCGTTTAATAAACCACGGCGATCGTAACCTGAAATTTCAATATCAACGTTATACTCAATTTCTTTTTCAGGACTACCTTCCCACTCTACTTCTAATAAACGCTCTACTGCTTCTTCTGTATGAACATTTACACAATCACGGCGGTGAATTGATACGCCTCGGCCTTTCGTAATATATCCAACGATATCATCACCAGGTACTGGGTTACAGCATTTTGATAAACGAATTAATAAATTATCCGCACCGCTCACTTTAACGCCAGAATCCCATTTTCGAATTTTCATCGGTTTACGAACTTCTTTAACTTCAACAATCTCTTCTTCTTCACGTTGCTTACGGAACTTGTCCGTTAGTCGCGTAACAATTTGTGATGCAGTGATGCCATTATATCCAACTGCCGCAAACATATCTTCTTCATTTGCAAAGTTGAATTTTTCAGCAACACGTTTTAAATTGTCAGGAGCTAACACTTCTTTCATCTCATACTCTAGGCTACGCACTTCTTTCTCAACAAGTTCACGGCCTTTTTCAATATTTTCATCTCTACGTTGCTTCTTAAAGAATTGACGTATTTTGTTTTTGGCATGAGATGTTTGAGCTAGTTTCACCCAATCTTGACTTGGTCCATACGAATGTTTCGATGTTAAAATTCCAATGATGTCACCTGTTTTTAATTTATAGTCAAGTGTCACCATTTTCCCGTTTACTTTTGCACCAATTGTTTTATTCCCAATTTCTGAATGCACACGATATGCAAAGTCAATTGGAACAGATCCAAGTGGCAATTCCATTACATCGCCTTTCGGTGTAAAGACGAATACCATGTCAGAGAATAAATCAATTTTTAACGACTCCATAAACTCTTCTGCATTAGAAGCTTCATTTTGCCATTCTAATATTTGACGGAACCATGTAAGTTTCTTCTCTAATGTGCCTGTTGTTTCTGCTGTTTTTCCTTCTTTATACGCCCAGTGTGCCGCGATCCCGAATTCTGCAATCTCATGCATTTCTTTCGTACGAATTTGCACTTCAAGCGGATCACCTTTCGGTCCAATTACAGTCGTATGAAGAGATTGATATAGATTTGCTTTCGGCATTGCAATATAATCTTTAAAACGACCTGGCATCGGCTTCCAGCACGTATGAATAATTCCAAGTACTGCATAACAATCTTTAATACTATTTACAACGACACGTACAGCTAATAAATCGTAAATTTCATTGAACTGTTTATTTTGCAGTGCCATTTTACGATAAATGCTGTAAATATGTTTTGGTCTTCCAGAAATTTCAGGTTGAATTGCAACTTCGTCTAATTTCTCACGAATACCAGTCATTACTTCATCTAAATACTCTTCACGTTCTGCACGTTTACGCTTCATTAAATTTACAATACGATAATATTGCTGTGGATTTAAGTAGCGAAGTGAAGTATCCTCTAGCTCCCATTTAATAGTACTAATTCCGAGTCTATGTGCTAAAGGTGCAAAGATTTCTAACGTTTCATTCGCAATGCGACGCTGCTTCTCTTGAGGCAAATGTTTCAATGTACGCATGTTATGAAGACGATCAGCTAGTTTGATTAAAATAACTCGAATATCTTGAGCCATTGCAATAAACATTTTGCGATGGTTTTCTGCTTGTTGTTGCTCATGAGATTTATATTTAATCTTTCCAAGCTTTGTCACACCATCAACAAGCATAGCAATTTCTTTATTAAATTCCCGTTCAATATCTTCTAATGTAATCTCTGTATCTTCTACTACATCATGTAAAAAACCTGCTGATACTGTAGCTGGATCCATGTGTAAATCAACTAAAATACCTGCAACTTGAATTGGATGAATAATGTATGGTTCACCCGATTTTCTGTATTGTTCGCTATGCGCATCGCGTGCATATTCATAGGCACGTGCTACTAGCTCAATATCTTCATCCACTAAATATTGACTTGCTTTCTCGAGTACCTGTTCAGCTGTTAGTACCTGCTCATTTGCCATCGAATCACCTTTTATTGAAAATTGACTTTATCTTTATTAAATAGAATAAATTATATTCTATCATTATAACCCAATGATTGTGAATTGTGAAAAGGAAAAGATTTTACTGACATTTCACCATAATTTTTTGTTCAATTATACAAAAGTACCCGCTCCTCTCCAAGAGATTCACGGGTACTTCTTATCACCGTAGTTTTACCTATATAGCGATTAGTATTTTTCTAATACTAATACATCGTAACCATCTAACATTTTACGACCATCTAAGTAAGTAAGTTCTACTAAGAATGCAATTCCTGCTACAACTCCGCCTAGCTCTTCAACTAGCTTAATTGTCGCTTCGATTGTTCCACCTGTAGCTAATAGATCATCTGTAATTAATACGCGTTGGCCTGGCTTAATTGCATCTTTATGGATTGTTAAAACATCTTTACCATATTCTTTACCGTAGTCAACTGTAATTACTTCACGTGGTAATTTTCCTAATTTACGAACTGGCGCAAATCCTACTTCTAATGCGTAAGAAACTGGGCAACCAATAATAAAGCCACGAGCTTCTGGACCTACTACAAGGTCGATGTCTCTCTCTTTTGCATACTCAACGATCGCATCTGTTGCTGCTTTGTATGCTTTACCGTCGTTCATTAACGGTGTAATGTCTTTAAACACAATACCTTCTTTTGGATAGTCCGGTACAATTGCGATATGTTGCTTGAAATCCATATTTCTGAATCCTCCTCAGATCTAAAAGGTTTGTAAATACAAATCCTTTACCCTAACTGTTCTACTTCTTTATGATTACGAATCGTTTCAAACCATGTATATAGTTGCTGATATGTGCTATAAACCAATTCTTTTTCTAATTGTAAGTGGTTCATTTTCTCACGATATGTGTTCGATTCAATTAAATCACGCTTTTGTTTTTTGTCTGCCATAAAAATGACGCCATCTTTTATTGTAACAAATTCTAACTCAAAAAACACCTGTGTCATGAAATTTACTGTATCTTTTGACCAACCTTTATGTTGACATAGTTGTTCTCCATATTGTCTTAAAGAAAATGGTGATTTTTGGCTCAAGAATGAATAGTACCATTTAAAGTGATCCCTCGTTGGAACAGTGCTAAATAAATGATTATTCTCTTGATAAAATAGCGTATAGATTCGCGATGGGAACCCAACTTTAAATAGATCTCGTAATTCATCTGTTCCTTTTGGTAAATCAAGTAACACGATGTATTGCTCATCTAACTCGGTTACTTCTGATGCATGCATCATATGCTCTTTATAGTCTTCTAAAGAAAATTTATTCAATACCTCTTTAGAAAAATACAACATCGTGATTTTTTCTTTCGGAAGTTCTGCTAAATTTGCTTCTACGTTACGCATACTACGCCAATCAAATAATTGCCATGCCTCTACAGCAATATCTTGCACCATTAATTGCGGCTTCTTAAAATTATTCCATTCATTGATAGACGCTTCTCCTATTACAGATACTTTTGCAACTGGAGAAATTTCTTTCGCATACGCTCCAAATCCAAACCCGATTGTATCCAGTGTTGCCTGTCCATCACGAAGAGACATCTTTAAATGAGAACCATCTGATCCGATTGCACGAATACTTTCTAACTCCGCATCTTTCACTGCAATACGTGGCTTTGGATTTCCAACACCAAATGGCGCTAACTTTTGCATATCTTCAATTGCTGCAAGTGTTACGTCCTCCACTTTGCAAAAAGCATCGACAGCTGTAATTGGAATAAAATCTTCTTCCGTTAAAATTGTATCTGCCTGTTCATTTAAACGGCGGCGTAATTCATCTACATCATTCATATGTAGCGTCATTCCCGCTGCCATCGGATGTCCTCCGAAGTGTGGCAATAACTCTCTACAATCTGACAAGTTTGCAAACAAATCAAATCCTGCAATACTACGCGCTGAACCTTTTGCAGTTTCTTTTACAGGATCAATGCATAATACAATCGTTGGACGATAAAAACGTTCAACTAATTTAGAAGCGACAATTCCAATTACACCTGGATTCCATCCTTCTTTTGCAAGCACTAATACTTTATTGTCTTCAGGCGGGAAATTATTTTCCACCTCAGCGATAGCTTCTTCTGTAATTTGCTTTACAATATCTTTTCGCAGTTTGTTCAGTTCATCAATTTCTTCAGCCAGCTCTTTCGCTTCTTCCGGATCCTCTGATAATAAAAGATGTACAGCCGGCGTAGCATCTTCTAAACGTCCAACTGCATTAATACGAGGTGCGATTGAGAAGCCAATACTCTCTTCTGTAATTTCACTTTGCGAAACATTAGCTACTTTAAATAGCGCCTTTAGTCCAATATTTTTCGTCATGCGCATATGTTTTAAACCGCGCTTCACTAGCAATCTATTTTCACCGTGAAGTGATACTAAATCGGCTACTGTACCAATTACTGCAATTTCTAATAAATGTTCTGGTACACGGCCAAGTAGTGCATGCGCAACTTTAAACGCAACACCAACGCCCGCTAAATAGTGAAACGGATACACACCGCCATCTAATTTCGGATGAATAATCGCAAGTGCTTCTGGCAATTCTGGTGGCGGCTCATGGTGATCTGTAATAATAAGATCTATCCCAAGCTCCTTCGCTACTTTCGCTTCATGTACAGCTGCGATACCAGTATCAACAGTAATAATAAGTGAGAATCCCGCGCTATGCGCCCAACGGAATGCTTCTTCGTTTGGTCCATAACCTTCTGTAAAACGGTTTGGGATATAAAATTCTACGTCTGCACCTAATTCTTGTAAGGCAAGATATAATACAGTCGTACTACTTACTCCGTCCGCATCGTAGTCACCAAATATTAATATTTGCTCTCCATTTTGAATCGCCTTATTTACACGTTCTACCGTTCTATCCATTCCTTCTAATAAAAATGGATCATGAAATTCTTGATTTTCTGTATTTAAAAAATCTAAAATCTTATCTTCTGTATCTAGTCCTCTACCGAGGAATAACGAAACGACAAGTGGTGATAATTGTAATTTACTTGCTAATTCACTCACTCGCTCGCCATTATATTCTTTTTCTTTCCAACGCGTCTTCGGTTGTAACACGAAATCACCCCTTAACCTGTTCATTATACAAGACAGATTAAGGGGTGACAATATAATGCAAACTACGATGCAATATCTATATACTAAAATGTTAATAATGTTTAATTTGGAGAATACGGATTTATATGTACAAACACATTTTGTACGTTATCTTGTTTCATAAGCGTTTCTTTCACATGCTTTCCAATGCGATGTCCTTCTTCTACAGTAATATATGGATCTACAGAAACTTTAATATCAACAATAACGTAATGACCATGTTCCCTTGCGTATAACGAGCCGATTTTTTTCACACCATCTATTTGAAGTACGGCTTCTCTAAGCGGAATAACATCTTCCTCATGAAGAACATGATCAAGCGTTGCATGAATCGCTTCTGCCCCAATACTCCATGCCATTTTTGCAACAAGAAGTGAAACAAATAATCCTGCAATTGGATCAGCATATACAAGCCAATCTAATCCGAACTTACCACCGATAATCGCTGCACAAATACCGATTAAGGCTGCAATTGAAGAAAATACATCTGAACGGTGCTCATATGCATTTGCAATAATTGCATCACTATTTACCCTTTTCCCTAATCGGAATTTATATTGAAACATCCCTTCTTTTACAACAATCGAAAGAACGACAGCAAAAATCGTAATCCCTTTCGGTGGTTCTAGTTCTTGCGAAAAAGCTTTTATAGACGAAATCGCTATCTCAATTCCCACAATAAATAATAATACTGCAACAATAATCGCTGAAATCGATTCCGCTTTACCATGACCATACGGATGATCTTCATCGGGCGGTTGCTTCGCCGCTCGCAATCCAAACAGTACAGCTAGCGAACCAATTACATCCGATGCAGAATGCACGGCATCCGCTAATAGCGCTTTACTGTTCCCAATATAACCAATTACCGCCTTTATAATCGCTAATATAATATTACCAACGATCCCGACAATAGCACCAAACTCGGCCTGTTTAAAACGTTCATCTTTTTCCATAATTAAAATCCCTTCTTTTCTTAACCTATCTTTTTATTGTAACAAAAACAGCGATAACATCACCACTTTCTTCCATTTTATCATTTCAAAGTTGCTATCTTATTGTATCCACAAACGAAAAAAGAGATGCCTCCTAAAGAGACATCATCTTTTTTATACTTGCGGTTCAGATTCTACTTTCTCAACCTTCTTCTTGTTTTTACCCTTTTTCAAACGACGGTTTTCAAGCATTAACCAAATTTGAGAGGCAACGAAAACAGAAGAATACGTACCTACAATTAATCCAACTAGTAACGCAAACGAGAAGTTACGTAGTGACTCACTACCGAAGATAAGTAACGCAATTACTGGGAATAACACTGTTAATACAGTGTTAATCGAACGACCAAGCGTTTGGCGAATACTTGCATTTACGATTTCTTCTAAGTCTTTTATATCACGAACTCGTTTTTTCTGTTTGTATAATTCACGGTTTCTATCAAACGTAACAATCGAGTCATTAATAGAATAACCGATGATTGTTAATACCGCAGCGATAAACGTTAAGTCTACCTCTAATTGTAAAATACTAAATATAACAATCATAACGAATGCATCATGTAGTAATGCAAGTACTGCAGATAATGCGTACGTAAATCGGAATCGAATACTTACGTATAAAATGATAACTGCAGAAGCAATTAATACTGCGATAAATGCATTTCGTGCAATTTCTTTACCGATTGTCGGTGAAACTGTACTTACATTTGGATCTGTACCATATTTATCGTGGAAGAATGTTTTTGTTTTCGCAATTTCATCTTTTGATAGAACACCTAATGTACGAACTGCGAATCCTTTATTGTCATCTCCAGTCGGTACAATATTTTCTTCTTTCACATCAATGTTCAATTCTTTAAAATCTTTATGAACGTCAGACACAGTAACTGATTGTTTTGATTGCAAGTCGATACGTGTACCACTCGCAAAGTCAATACCAAGATTCATTTTGAAAATTGGTAAAATAATTGCACCTGCAATTACAACTACAATCGAGAAGATAAGGAATTTATGACCGACATTTACAAAGTTAATACGATCAAATTTCGTTGGTGGATGTACTACACCTTTTGTTAACGGAATAATATCCTTTTGTTTCACACCAAAGTATCCTGGTTTTTTATCAAAGTAACGGCTCTTTACAAGTAAACTTAGTAAGAAACGAGTACCGAATACGTTCGTAATAAAACCAACTAAAATACTTACAATTAAACTTGTTGCGAATCCTTTTACAGAGCTATTACCGTAAACGAATAATACACCAGCTGCTGCAAGTGTTGTAATGTTCGCATCTAAAATTGTTGCTAATGAACGATGGTTACCAGCACGGAATGCTGACATCATTGACTTACCAATTTTCAGTTCTTCTTTTAGTCTCTCGTACGTAATAATATTCGCATCAACTGCGATACCTACCCCGAGCACTAACGCCGCAATACCTGGCAACGTCAGAACTGCATGCATCCAGTTAAAGACAAGTAATGTAACGAAAATGTATAAACCTAACATAATAACCGCTACAAGTCCTGGTAAACGGTAGAATACAAGCATAAATAAGAAAATAAGAGCGATACCAATCGCACTAGCGAAAATCGTTTGCTCTAACGCTTGTTGACCAAATTTCGCTCCAACAGATGTTGAATACATTTCTTTTAAATCAACCGGAAGTGCACCTGCGTTTAATAAAGATGAAAGTTGTTTTGCACTTTCAACTGTGAAGTTTCCACCTACGATAGATACTTCAGCTTGGTTAAATACTTGACTTACTGTTGCTGCTGATAAGAATTTCGGATTCGGTTTTGCAGATTCTGCTTTGTACGAATCTTTTCCTTCTTCAAAATCAAGCCAAATTACCATTAAATTCGTTGGTGGTGGCATTTTTGAAATTTTCTCAGTTACTTCACGGAATTTTTCAGCGCTTTTTAGTGTAAGACCTACACTCGCACGGCCTTGCTCATCAAATGTTTGCTTCGCTCCGCCACCTTTTAAATCCGTTCCATCCATAAGAAGGTTGTCATCTACATCACGGAATGTTAATTTCGCTTGTGTTGATAACATTTCACGTGCTTTTTGCTGATCTTGTACACCAGCAAGCTGTACACGAATTCGATCTTGCCCTTCGATTTGAATGTTCGGCTCACTTACACCGAGAACATTGACACGATTTTCAAGAGCACCTACTGTACTTACAAGTACATCTCGATCGATTTTATCACCTTTTTTGGCTGGTTTTACTTCATACAGAATTTCAAAACCACCGCGAAGGTCTAGTCCTAGACTAATTCCTTTTGCTATGTCTTTTCCTGCCGCACCAATTACTCCACCGATTAATAAAACGATGAGGAAAAAGGCGGCAATTCTCGTACCACGCTTTGCCATATGTACCCTCTTTCCGCTACTAACACTTCAAATAAATCTTTTACGATTCACTTTTACACGTGTGCATACGCCTAGTTAGTAGACTTCCTTTCTATAATTTTGCTAGTTCATCACCAGCTGTGTCGATAAGTTTTTCACATTACCTACACTTTCATTATTTATTTTCTCTCTTCACTACCCCCTTTATATATAATCTTAGACATAATTATTTCCTCATTATCAATACCTATCATTATACTGCAAAAGGAAGAACAAACCAATTGCAGTCGGTTATTTATTTTCATATTCATCAAATGACCAAAGCGGCGCTTGATATGCTTCAACAGTTAAATAAGTCATATATTCATTAGCACTTACTGTTAATACGTCATTAACTAATTCATACAATCTAACATCGCTGTCTATCTTCTTCCACTTTTTCACTTTAAGAAACTTCCAAATGTCATCATCTGTCACTCGGTCGTAACCGAACATTTGGAACTCTTCTACTTTACTTTCTAAAACGACTTGTAACTGTCCGCGGTACGATTCTACCAAAGCCTCTCTATCTAACATACATAACATCTCCTTCTTATTTCAGCACGAAAAGTCGCCTTTAATCCCGCTCTAATGGACAGCAATAACTACTTTCAAGAGCACTATCATACTTCACTCTCTCAAATGCTTGTCATTCTTGTCTCGTACGTGCATATAAATTATTGTAAATCATTCCACTGATTTTGAGAAGGTAGGAGAAGACCATGACGAGACAAAGCTTTTTAAAAGGCGCATTTATTTTAATGATCGCCGGCTTTATTACCAAAATTCTAGGATTTATTAATCGTATTGTAATGGCTCGTATTTTAGGAGAAGAAGGCGTTGGCCTTTATATGATGGCCGTCCCTACATTTATTCTAGCAATTACATTAACACAAATCGGTCTTCCTGTCGCAATCGCAAAATTTGTAGCAGAAGCGGAAGCTGTGAATGATAAACAAAAAGTAAAAAAAATATTAACCGTATCATTAGCTGTTACATCTGTTATTAGCATCATTTTAACAATTGGAATTATGCTCCTCACACCTATTTTAGCAAAAACATTATTAACTGATGAACGAACATATTATCCATTAATGGCTATTCTACCTGTCGTTCCTGTTATTGCTGTTTCTTCTGTTTTACGCGGTTATTTCCAAGGGAAACAAAATATGAAACCTAGCGCTTACGCCCAAGTTATTGAACAAATTGTCCGTATTACAATTATCGCTATATGTATTCAATTATTTTTACCTTACGGCGTAGAATATGCTGCAGCTGGCGCTATGTTATCAGCCGTTCTCGGTGAAGTAGCATCGTTATTATTTTTACTTACTTTATTCCAGCGCGAAAAACATTTATCTATACGCTCTGGATTTTTCACTACTGTAAAGGAGAGCAAAGGAACATTTTATTCTCTTATGGATATTGCACTTCCA
Source organism: Bacillus sp. BSL6 (assembly GCF_052928345.1). Lineage (NCBI taxonomy): Bacteria > Bacillati > Bacillota > Bacilli > Caryophanales > Bacillaceae > Bacillus > Bacillus sp. BSL6. Next base: position 440,308 of record NZ_JAVGCW010000001.1, on the reverse strand, counting down.
ACTACAGGAAGTCGTTTAATCGGTTCCGTTTCCTATTTTTTTGAACCTATCGTCGTTATGCAAAGCTTAGCGATTGCCGGCGTTGCTGCCTCCGTCGCAACCCAGCAATACGGTATATTAAACGGGTATGCATTCCCGCTCCTTTCACTGCCAGCCTTTATTACATACGCTCTCTCTACAGCACTCGTTCCATCTATTAGCGAGGCAATGGCAAAGAGGCAGCATAAATTAGTAGAACACCGTTTACAACAAGCTCTTCGGATCTCATTGATTACTGGTGGATGGTCAGTCGTTATATTATACGTATTTGCTTCTCCTGTTTTAACTCTTATGTATGGATCGGATAGTGCAACAGCATTCATCCAGCTTCTTGCACCTTGCTTTTTATTTCACTATTTTCAAAGTCCACTTACCTCTGTTTTACAAGCTTTAAACTTAGCACGTGCGGCCATGATGAATACATTTATTGGTGCAATCGTGAAATTAATCGTTATTTTTGTACTAGCTTCAAGGCCAGAGTTTCAAATGATGGGGGTTGCCCTTGCAATTGCAGCAAATATCGTAACAGTAACATTTCTTCATTACGCTACTGTTTTAAAGAAAATTACATTTACCATTTACGCAAAAGACTATATTTTTGGCGGACTTGCCATCGGTATCGCAGGCTCCTTCGGTTTTTATCTTCATAAGTATATAGTTTTCTCTCATTCACTTGGCGTACAAACATTATGGGAAATCACTTTAACAACACTCGTTTATATTGTGCTCCTCTTCATTTTCAAGCTCATTCGAAAAGAAGAGTTAAGTCGTCTCCCTATCATTCGAAAACTTTCATTTTTGAAGTAAATAGGCTTACTACGTCGTATAGTAAGCCTCTAGTTTTCTTTCAAATCAACAAAAAATTTTCCATTTTGAAAACTACAGTATAAAATTTGTGTTACATCGTTATAGCCTAAGTTTTTTAATTTTTCAACAAGCCACTCGTCTGTATGTTCAATCATTTTTAAATGATTCGATTGAATTTCTCCATCGATAATAAGGGGAAGCGTAAACTGCAATGCACCCTGCCCGCCTTTTTGTTTTTGAAAGACAGATAACTTCCCAGATGGTTCTAAAATAGCGTATTCTACATCCCTAATATCTCCGACTCCCTGCTCTCTTAATTGCATCATTAAATCATCTATATTATATCGCTGGTTTCTCATCTTTTTTTCATCAATTTTTCCAGCATTAATAATGATTGCTGGTTCTCCTTCTATTAAATGCCGAAATCGTTGAAACTTTAAAGAAATGACAGACAAAATGATCTGTATACACATAAGAAAGACCATCGGGACTAATTGATGCCAAAGTGATTTATCCGTATTTTCAATTGCGACTACAGCCATTTCACCAAGCATAATGAATACGACTAAATCTAATACACTTAATTCTCCTATCTCACGTTTACCCATAAGACGAAAGATAATTAAGATGATAATATACAACAGCATCGTCCGGCCAATGATTGATACCCATTCCATTTCTACATCTCCTTTTTACGTATAGACTCCCCTATAAAAAAGAAAATAGTCTAACTTAGGCAAAAGGAAAATATGCTTGTATTAAAAAGGGGGAATGTATAAATGGATGGAACGAAAAAATTATCAACTGCAATCGGCTTCGGTATCGTTATCCTATTAATTCTCGCAACAGTTACTAGCATGATTATGGCTCTTTTATTAAAATTTACAGATATGAATGAAGGAACATTAGCTGTTACTATTTTTATACTAGCACTTTTATCTATGCTTATATCCGGGTTTTCTGCCGGCAAAAAAGCACAAGGAAAAGGTTGGCTAGTAGGCTTCACAACAGGACTTACATTCACTATACTTGTTTTTCTAGTTAACTATTTAGGTTTCTCTCAAACTTTATCGAACTCACAGTTACTTTATCAATTAGCATTAATGGGCGCGAGTACACTTGGTGGCATTTTCGGTGTAAATATGTCCAAACAAAATAACTAAAAAAGGCCCTGCACATTTCATGCAGGGCCTTCCTCATTAGTTTTTCACAACTTCACGAATCGCATTACGATCGAAAGTTAAGTGTGAACCACCAGATTTAATAACGATTTTCGTCTCATCTACTGATTCGATTGTACCGTGTAAACCACCGATTGTTACGATAGCATCACCTTTTTTTAACTCACTTTGCATTTGAGCAACTGCTTTTTGACGTTTTTGTTGCGGGCGAATTAATAAGAAATAGAAAATCGCAAACATCGCAACGATCATAACGATATTCATCATACCTGGATTCATCTTTTATTCCTCCTTTTAAATTATGTATTAGAAGTTTTTAGCATTCGGTTTATTAAAGCCATACTGTTCAAAGAATTCTTCGCGGAAATCGCCAAGACGGTCTTCACGAATAGCTTGTCTCACCTGCTCCATTAAGTTTAACAGAAAATGAAGGTTGTGATAAGACGTTAAACGAATTCCGAACGTTTCATCACATTTCATTAAGTGACGAATGTACGCACGAGAATAATTTTTACATGTGTAGCAATCACAATTTGGATCAAGCGGACCGAAGTCTCTTGCGAATTTCGCATTTTTGACAACAAGGCGGCCTTCACTTGTCATACATGTACCATTTCGAGCGATACGAGTTGGCAGTACGCAGTCAAACATATCAATACCACGAATTGCACCATCGATTAATGAGTCCGGAGAACCTACTCCCATTAAGTAACGTGGCTTATTATCTGGAAGAAGTGGTGTTGTAAACTCAAGTACACGGTTCATAATATCTTTCGGCTCACCTACAGATAAACCACCTACCGCGTAACCAGGGAAGTCCATTGAAACAAGGTCTTTTGCACTTTGACGGCGAAGCTCTTCAAATTCTCCGCCCTGTACAATACCGAATAAACCTTGATCTTGTGGACGTTCATGCGCTTTTAAGCAACGCTCTGCCCAGCGACTTGTACGCTCTACAGACTTCTTCATATATTCAAAAGTAGCTGGGAATGGTGGACACTCATCAAATGCCATCATAATATCTGAACCTAATGCATTTTGAATTTCCATCGCTTTTTCTGGCGATAAGAATAATTTATCTCCATTTAAGTGGTTACGGAAGTGAACGCCTTCCTCTTCAATGCGACGGAAGTCACTTAAACTGAATACTTGGAAACCACCAGAGTCCGTTAAGATTGCACGATCCCAGTTCATAAATTTATGCAAACCGCCTGCTTCACGAATAATTTCGTGACCTGGACGTAGCCATAAATGATACGTATTACTTAAAATAATGCCAGAATCCATTGCTTTTAATTCTTCTGGTGACATTGTCTTAACTGTTGCAAGTGTACCAACTGGCATAAATGTTGGTGTATCAAATGAACCGTGCGGCGTATGTACACGTCCTAAACGAGCACCTGTTTGTTTACAAGTTTTAATAAATTCATAACGAATTGCTGTCATAATTTACTCCTTTTATTTGTTTCCCATTTTAGCGTGAGATGCAACGAACATTGCATCACCGAAGCTAAAGAAACGATATTTTTCTTTTACTGCTTCATTATAAGCATGAAGTACATTATCTCTGTTTGCAAATGCACTTACAAGCATAATTAATGTTGATTTCGGTAAATGGAAGTTTGTAATTAAACCATCAATTGCTTTAAATTCATAACCTGGGTACATAAAAATGTCTGTCCAGCCAGAAGCAGCACAAAGCTTGCCATTATGATCTGTCGCAATTGTTTCTAACGTACGAGTTGAAGTCGTACCTACCGTAATAATACGTCCACCATTCTCTTTTACACGGTTTAATAATGCCGCTGTCTCTTCAGACATATGGTAATATTCTGCGTGCATATGGTGTTCTTCAATTGTATCAGCAGAAACTGGTCTAAATGTTCCAAGCCCTACGTGAAGTGTAATAAATGCTAACTCAACGCCTTTTTGTTTTAACTTCTCCAGTAACTCTTCTGTAAAATGCAGTCCTGCAGTAGGCGCTGCTGCTGAACCGATTTCTTTCGCATATACTGTTTGATAGCGATCGCGATCTTCTAGCGTCTCTTTAATATATGGAGGAAGTGGCATTTCTCCAAGTTCATCTAAAATTTCATAGAAGATGCCGTCATATGAAAATTCAAGCTGACGTCCACCTTGATCTGCAGTTCCTGTGCAAGTTGCTTTTAATTTCCCTTCGCCAAAAGAGATAACAGTTCCTTCTTTTACACGTTTCGCTGGCTTAACAAGTGTCTCCCACTTATCGCCTTCTTCTTGTTTTAAAAGAAGTACTTCAATATGTGCGCCTGTATCTTCTTTCACACCGTGCAAACGAGCTGGCATTACTTTCGTTTCATTTAAAACTAAGCAATCCCCCTCATGTAAGTAAGAAAGAATGTCCGTAAAATGTTTATGCTCAATATCACCTGTTTCGCGGTCTAACACCATTAATCTTGATGTTTCACGCTCTTCTAATGGGACTTGTGCAATAAGTTCTTCTGGTAAATGAAAATCAAACAGATTAATATCCATAACTATATCCACCTATTTCTTATTTGAATCGATTTATTATATACATAATAAAAGATAATACAATACTTAACACAATACATGTAATGATAGGAAAATAAAAGGTAACGTTTCCTTTTTTCACAAAAATATCGCCTGGAAGCCTTCCAATGAACTTCCAAGCTAATCCAACAACGACAAGTAAGATACCTGCTGTAATAAGCAATTTCGGCATCTCCGTCATACTTTTGGCATCTCCATTCCAAAATGCTCATATGCAAGCGGCGTTACAATTCGGCCCCTTGGCGTTCGTTGTAAAAAGCCAATTTGTAATAAATACGGCTCATACACATCTTCAATCGTATGAGATTCTTCTCCAATCGTTGCCGAAACGGTTTCTAGTCCAACTGGGCCACCGCGGAATTTCTCAATAATACCAAGCAATAATTTATGATCAATATGATCTAGACCTAATTTATCTACTTGCAGCAATTCTAACGCCATTTGCGTAATTTCCATCGTAACTGTTCCGTTACCACGAACTTGTGCGAAATCTCGTACACGTCGTAATAAACGATTCGCAATACGAGGTGTGCCACGAGCACGTCTTGCAATTTCTAGTGCAGCTAACGAATCAATTTCAACTTCAAATACTTCTCCTGTACGTTCCACAATCGCAGAAAGCTGATCTACTGTGTAATACTCTAATCTTGAAAGTACACCGAAACGGTCACGTAATGGCGCTGATAATGCTCCCGCACGTGTCGTTGCTCCAACTAATGTAAATGGCGGTAAATCTAAACGTACAGATCGCGCTGACGGTCCTTTTCCAATGACAATATCAAGGCAAAAATCTTCCATCGCAGGATATAGTACTTCTTCAATTGATCTATGCAAACGATGAATTTCATCAATAAATAATACATCCCCTGGTTGAAGCGATGTTAATACAGCTGCTAAATCTCCTGGCCTTTCGATTGCTGGACCTGAAGTTGTTCTAACATTTACGCCCATTTCATTGGCAATAATATTCGCAAGCGTCGTTTTACCAAGTCCTGGTGGTCCATATAAAAGCACGTGATCTAACGTTTCTTCACGCATTTTCGCCGCTTCAATAAACACTTCTAAATTATGTTTCGCTTTATCTTGGCCAATATACTGACGGAGCGTCTGTGGCCGTAATGAATATTCTAAATCCGCATCTTCATATGCAGATTCCCCTGAAAGGAGACGTTCGTCCATTATACTCACCTCTTACCATTTAGTAAAAGACTAAGTGCCTTTTTAATATACTGATCCGTCGTTAATGATTCTTTTAATAACTCTGGTACAACGCGAGAAACTTCTCGTTCTGCGTATCCAAGTGCGCGCAGAGCTTCCAGCGCCTCATCAAGCTCAGCTGACGAACCTTTCTTCTCATCAAAACGTTCTTCGTCTGAGAATAAATCAACAAATGCATCTGGTACAACGTCTGCTAGTTTTCCTTTTAAATCTAAAATCATTTGGCGTGCTGTTTTCTTTCCGACGCCCGGGAACTTCACTAAAAACTTCTCGTCTTCATGTTCAATCGCTTGAACGACCTGTCCTGTTTGACCAGAAGCTAAAATTGCAAGAGCACCTTTTGGTCCAATACCAGACACCCCTAACAACTTTGTAAATAATAAACGCTCTTCACGTGTTTTAAACCCGTAAAGTGCCATAATATCTTCTCTCACATAATGATATGTATAGACACGGATTTCTTGCTTACTTCTTTGAAATACATACGGATTCGGTGTGAAAATTTGATAACCAATTCCATTATGATCAATTACGACATATTCCGGTCCTACATACTCCACGTAACCTGTAACATATTCAAACAAAATACGATCTCTCCCTCTTAAATCATGTATTCCATTTTAACATATTTAATGATAGAAAAGCGAGACTACCCCAACAAATGTTCTCTATTTGAAACTTCTGTGATTTTCCATTGACAGAAAGGTTAAAGCACATTAATATACAGAAGTCGATAATGATTATCAATACTAATTAAAGGGGTTACATTAGGATGAAACGTAAGCTATTTATTTTATTTACTATTATGCTAGTTGTTCTTTCTATCGTTGGATGTTCTTCTCAAAAAGAAGAATCAAAAGCAAAAGAACAACCGAAAACAAAAGTTGTAAAACACGCTAAAGGGGAAGCTACAATTCCAGTAAATCCAAAGAGAATTGTTGACTTATCTGGATCAACAGAAGAATTATTACTTCTTGGACACAAACCTGTTGGTACAGCAAATACATATAAAGATAAAATCCAAAAGCATTTGACAGAAAAGCTAGATGGAGTAAAGGCAGTAGGTTGGTACTGGGCACCTAAAGTTGATTTAGAAGCTGTTACTGCTTTGAAACCAGACTTAATTATTTTGAACAATCGTCAATTAAAAATTTATGATCAACTAGAAAAGGTTGCACCGACAGTTGTTCTAGAAACAAACTTAGAAGACTGGCGCGGTAAGTTTAAAGAAGTAGGTAAACTATTTGACGAAGAGAAAAAAGCAGACAAATGGATTGCAGACTACAATAAAAAAGCCGACTCTTTATCTAAAAAGATTAAAGAGAAAACAAAAGATGACAGCTTTATGTTCGTCGCAGTTACACCACAAAACTTCCGTGTATACGGTAGCTTCGGGTACGGTGACATCATCTTTAACGACTTAAAACTTCCAGCAACAAAAGGTACAGATTTAAAACAAACGATGGCGCAAGTATCGCTAGAAGGTCTTGTTGCATTCCAACCTGACCAAATGTTTATTGTAAACTTTGGCGGCGAAGCTGATAAAGTTTACGAAGACTACAAAAACAGTGCCGTCTGGAAAGACAATAAAGCTGTGAAAAACAATCATGTATATGAAGCATCAAACGAAGTCTTCAATACGAAAGCTTTCAATCCAATCGGAAAAGATATGCTAATTGATGAAATCGCAAAAGAAATTTTAGCTAAGAATAAATAAGAAAAAAGCAGCTCACCATGAGCTGCTTTTTTTCTTATTTTGCACTGCGTATTGTTTCATTTTTTCAATCGTCTTCACAAAACCTTCTTTTGATTTAATGCGAATACCACGCTTCAATTTCGCACGCTCATAACTCTCCAACTTTTTCATATCAATTTGAAAGAAGGAATGAATCGCATTATCACTTTTCGGTACACCTTTGAAAATTTGTAATATCCCTTCCTCTGATACTCCAAAATAACCGCTAGTTTTTAATAACGGAGAAATATCATCAACTTTCTTTTGTAATACAATTTGCACATCATCACGATCAACGAGTTGCCATTCTTTATACTGCTGTAAAAATTTTTCTAAATCCGCCACTTTTTCTGTAAAGATTTCCTCACTTACTTCGCCATCAACATACATTCGCTCTAATAAAATTGTAACTTCCGGTTCTTTTTCTGTTACTTCTGGTACCGGCCCTTCCGCCTTCGCATTCGTTCCATAAACGAAACAAAACATCATAACGAAAGCTTGCATCGCAATCAGTATCCATTTCATTTCCGTTCACCTCTTTTAGGCAAGATCATACTTTCATTAGTAGTTTTTCCGGAAATGGGGGTTTTATCCCTAATTCATAGATTGCTCACATCAAGAATTATAGAGTTCAATTATTCCTATTTATATTCCGACTTTTATTCAAATAAAAAAGGGAAGATTGGATTCCTCCATTCTTCCCTTTACATTCATATAAAATGAAAGACGCCTGCAAAGCAGGCGTCTTGATGCGTTTACGGCGAGAGACCAGGCGACCACATTCGCGTGTTTAGCACTTAAGCATATCTCTCGTCTTACGTAAATTAGCTCATCGCTTTGCTAATATAACATTAATAAAGTATAAGTGCAACATGTTTATAAAAAATATTTTATTTCCTCTTTCATCCAAATGAATTATATGTAAATTATAAATTGATAATTGTAATATATATGTTACAATTAATATAACAGCGAAATCATAATAAACAGGAGATGGATATTATGAAAAAAATTAAGGATGAACGTCTTATTCTGCAAACATTGAAAAATATACGTATTGTCTTTCTTTTTCAATACATTGGCGTAGTTGGAATTTTAGGCTATATTGGATTCACTGAAGGAATGGATCAAATTACGAAAACTCCATTGTGGCTATTATTTATGCTTACGAGTATTTTACTTGCTTATTTACAGTTAAGTGTTTCAATCGATGTAGAAGAAGGCGAAAAGGAAATAAAGTTAACTCCTTATTACAAACTTGTTTTACGCTCTCTTATTGTAGGAATCGTTATGGCTATTATTTATATCATTTTCAGTCCAGAAAGACCTCTATTGGAAGCTATTTTAACAGGTAGTATTCTCTTCATATGCTTTTTAGTTTCTTATTCCATTAGTTATTTTATTAAAAAGCATCGTTTACAAGACGACGATGAATAAAGAGGAAGGGCTCACCCTTCCTCTTTTGTTTTGTTATCGCACAGTACCAGTTAAACCGTAACGAATGTCTCGGAACATATTCACTATGTCACGATTAAAATCGTTTGTAACTGTACCGTTACGTAAGCGTGTACTCATTGCATCGACACGAGTAAACATGTCATTTCTTACAGAAACATATACATTTCTGTTTCCAACTTCATTTGCAACAGCTTGACGAATTTCGTTCGCCATTGCCGTTTCATTTGTCACTGTGTTACGTGGTTTTACCGCAATCGCTACATCATTTCCATATACAACTGTAGACACACGGTCTACGTTATTCATACGTTTCACACGATTTGTAATTCTTTCTGCAGTTTTACCATCATTGTTGATGTATGAATTGTTCATTGTAATATTACGTGTTGGATGCGGATTAGCAATTTGACCGTTATAATTTACATCACGGTAATAGTTATATCCTGTATCGTTACGACCATTTCTATATGTTACATAGTCTGTATAACGATCGTTACGCGTCACATTATCACGATACTGATGTGTATCATTATAAGATGTACGCTCGTAATTGTAGTTACGTCCATCCATTGCATTGTTTTTTGGTGTACCACATGCAGCTAATGCACTAGTAACTAACAAAGAAGCAGCAATCACTTTTAATTTCGTATTCAATACAAAAACCCCCTCTGTTAGAATGAGCTTCTCTTCTGAAAAGCTCCCTCTTATGATGAGTAACAGAGAAGGTTTTTACACTGTTAATATTTCACTGGGGATTTTCTAACATTTGGTGTAAATCTTCCGTTTCCAGAACGAATCTACACACAAAAAAAGGTGGGAATCATCCCACCTTTTTTAAACTTCTTCTTCATCCTCTTCTTCTGAAACTGGTTCCCCAAATACATTTGGCGGATCTGGTTGATAGTACATCGTTCCTGGCTGTGGTGCATATGCGGATTGGGTTGGTTGATAATATAAAGGATTCGCGTATTGTGGCCCTCCAGGTTGCGGACTATATAGCCTACTCTCTCCTCCGCATCCACAATCTTCCTCTCCTTGCACGAGCGGCGGCATATTATTATCTATCGGCATCATATTTGGATTTGGCATAGACGTATATTGCGGTCCAAACGGTGCTCCTTGCTGATATGGCATTTGATATGGATTTTGTTGTTGATAATACGGATTCGGCGGCATCATAGGCTGTTGATACGGCATTTGATATGGCATCATATTCGGCATTTGGTTATTATCCATAATCGGCATCATATTTGGCATTTGATTATTATCCATAATTGGCATCATATTTGGCATTTGATTATTATCCATAATTGGCATGATGTTTGGTGGTTGATTATTATCCATAATTGGCATCATATTTGGCATTTGATTATTATCCATAATTGGCATGATGTTTGGTGGTTGATTATTATCCATGATTGGCATGATGTTTGGTGGTTGATTATTATCCATGATTGGCATGATGTTTGGTGGTTGATTGTTATCCATGATTGGCATAATGTTTGGTGGTTGATTGTTATCCATGATTGGCATGATGTTTGGTGGTTGATTATTGTCCATGATTGGCATAATGTTTGGTGGTTGATTATTGTCCATGATTGGCATAATGTTTGGCACTTGAATATTTGGCGGTATTACTTGCGGAATCACTACATTTTCTTTCGATACATTTGGCGACACTATATTTCCTACATTTTCTTTCTTCACTTGCGGTGATACTATATTCCCTACATTTTCTTTCTTCACTTGCGGTGATACTATATTCCCTACATTTTCTTTCTTCACTTGCGGTGATACTATATTCCCTACATTTTCTTTCTTTACTTGCGGTGATACTATGTTTCCTACATTTTCTTTCTTCACTTGTGGTGATACTATGTTTCCTACATTTTCTTTCTTCACTTGTGGTGATACGATATTCCCTACATTTTCTTTCTTTACTTGCGGTGATACTATATTATCTTTTTTCGTTTGCGGAGAAATGATGTTATTAGGTTTCATTTTAGTAATTTGAGGAGCAATTAATTCGCTTCCTTTTTTAATTACATCTGAAATTTTATATTCTTTTTTCGCTTTTATTGGTGGTTGCGGTGGCTGTGGTAACACATTTACCGAAAACTTCGTGTTTTCTTTCTCTGCTGGTTTTTGCTTTTCTATAACAGGTGGTTTTTGGATAACAGACGGTTTTTCAACTGGTTTTTCTATTTGAATTGGCTTTTCTTTTTGCACTTCTTTTTGTGGTTTTACCTGCACTTCTTTTTGCGGTTTCACCTGCATTTCCTTCTGCGGTTTTACCTGTACTTCTTTTTGCGGTTTCACCTGCATTTCCTTCTGCGGTTTTACCTGTACTTCTTTTTGTGGTTTCACTTGCATTTCCTTCTGTGGTTTTACTTGCACTTCTTTTTGTGTTTGTTGCATAGCAGGCTGCTGTGTAATTGGCGCTGATTGATACGTAACTTCTTCTTCATCTTCTATTCCAAGTGGAGTTGGAGTTGCTGCAAATTCTTTTTGTTGCACTTCTTTTACGTATTGTTTTGGAGGTGCTGAGCCTGCACCAGCATGTTGTTTCACCTGAACGCCGTTTGATGGTACTTTAATTTTCATACCTGGCATGATGAGATCCGGATTACTAAGTTGTGTATTTGTTTGTTTCAGCGTATCAAAATCCACTCCGTACTTTTTCGCAATTTTCCAAAGGGTATCCCCTTTTTGCACGATATGAATTTTCAAATTTTCCCCCTCCTGTATAACTTATCTATAAGTAACAAATCTCATGAAGTAACTCTTTCTACATAACGTTAACTTGTTTTCACTTTCATCACTTCTTCGATTTTTAATATCATTTGAAGTGGAATAAGCATAAAGTGAAACTTTAATCAGTGGGGAGATTCATCCCCCACTGATTATTAGTTGAACCAATCGGACGTTTACGGGCAGTTGATCTCCGCCTAACTTCTTTGTTCCAATCCAACTTTGAAGTATGAGATTTACTGCCCGTTAACGCGGGATAAAAAAATCACAATGATTTCTTCAAAACAATGTATGCCCATTTCGTTCTCGTTATGATTACATGTATGAAAAAAAGCAACGGGAATCCCGCTGCTTCACACACGCTCTAACATACGATTTAATGCAAGAACCGCTTCTTCAGTTACTTGTTTATCTACGCTAATAACGTTAATTTCTTCTCCTCTTTCTATCGTTTCAAGTGCCCATAATAAGTGCGGCAAATCAATTCGGTTCATCGTTAAACATGGACACATAAATGGATTAAGTGAAACAATTTCTTTATCTGGATGTTGTTGAATAATTCGGTTCACTAAATTCATTTCTGTACCAATCGCCCATTTACTTCCGGATGGAGCCGATTCAATCATATCAATAATGTATTTCGTTGAACCTGCATAATCCGAAGCAGCTACAACTTCATAGCAACATTCCGGATGTACAATAATTTTCATATCCGGATGATTTTTCCGTACATTCTCTATATTTTTCACTGTAAAGTTTTGGTGAACTGAACAATGCCCTTTCCATAAAATCACTTGAATTTCTTCTATATCTCCATCGTACTCTAATGAATCAGTATGTGGATCCCATACTGCCATTTTATCTAACGGGATACCTAAGTCGTACGCTGTATTTCTCCCTAAATGTTGATCCGGTAAAAAGACGAGACGCTCTTTTTGCGTAAAAGCCCAAGATACCATTTGTTTTGCATTAGAAGACGTTACTGTTGCTCCGCCATTACGACCACAAAACGCTTTAATGGCAGCTGTAGAGTTCACATACGTTAACGGAATCATCGTATCTCCAAATAATTTTTTGAGCTCTTTCCACGCTCTTTCTGTTTGTTCTATATCTGCCATATCTGCCATCGAACACCCTGCACGCATATCTGGCAAAATAACAATTTGATCATCTGTCGTTAACATATCTGCTGTTTCTGCCATAAAGTGTACACCACAAAATACAATATATTTTGCGTCTTTATTGCTCGCTGCAACTTGCGCAAGCTGAAGTGAATCTCCTGCCGCATCAGAAAATTGTACCACTTCATCTTTTTGGTAATGATGTCCTGGAATAAATAGCGTTTCCCCCATTTTTTCTTTAATTTCACGAACCCGCTTTTCCATATCTTCTGTTGACATCGTGTAATAACGCTCTGGTAACATCGTTTCAATCGGTTGTACTTTTTCTAAAATACTCATATTTCTTTCTCCCCCTCTAAGCCACTTTCCTTACGCCTCAATATTGAAACTAATATCAAGTGCTTTCACTGAATGTGTTAACGCTCCAAGTGAAATATAATCTACCCCTGTTTTTCCGTATTTCGATAAATCTTCAATTGTAATGCCCCCTGAAGCTTCCGTCACGATAGCGCTTGGCACAATCTTTGAAAACTCCCGAATCTCATCTGGCGTACGGTTATCAAACATAATAATATCCGCACCAGCAGCTACAGCTTCTCTTACTTGCTCCTCCGTTTCTGTTTCCACTTCTACTTTCACCATATGCCCTAATTTTTCTTTTACCGATGTAACAGCTTTCGTAATAGAACCAGCAAAAGCAATATGATTATCTTTGATCATGACACCGTCATATAGGCCGAAGCGGTGATTAAATCCGCCTCCGCATACAACTGCATACTTATCAAACATACGTAGCCCTGGCATCGTTTTTCGCGTATCACAAATGCGTGTATGGCTGCTATCTAAAGCGAGAACCGCTTTACGCGTCATCGTCGCTATTCCGCTCATACGCTGGATAACATTTAATATAACGCGCTCTGCCGTTAATAACGATGCGATTGGCCCTTGGACAGTTGCAATTATTTCGCCTTTTTCTACAAGATCTCCATCTTTTTTATGAAGCTCCACTTTAATTCTCTCATCAATTAATTTAAACCCTTCTTCAATGACTAAACGTCCCGCAAAGACCCCTGTATCCTTCGCAAGAAACGTTCCTTTTGAAAATAAATTGTCTGGAAAAATAAGCTGAGATGTTACATCTCTTTCTCCTATATCTTCTAGAAAAAATCGATTTAATGCTTCTTTAACCTTTATCGTATTCATAAAACCCCTCTTCCCCTCATTACACAAGTTGTAGTTTTCTTTTCACTCGAATGATCTCTTTTTGTGCGCTATTTCTATGTGGATAATCACTTCGATAATGACCACCAATGCTTTCTTCTCTTTGTAAAGCTGATACGACGATAAGCTCACAAACTGTTAACATATTAATAAGCGTTATCTCTTCATTTGTAAGAGCATCATGTTGTAATATCATATTTCGAACACCGTATTTATTAAGCCATCTCTTCGCATAAGATAAACTTTGCTCTGTTCGTACAATCCCAACATATTTCATCATGCATTCTTGTATTTCTTCTTTCGTCGGCAAATGATTTAGAACGATAAATTTCTTTTCCTTCTCAGCGAAGTCGCTCAATCTGTCTTGTGTCGCTTTCGTTAAAATATGTTGTCCTATTCTTTTTCCAAACACGAGACCTTCTAATAACGAATTACTCGCTAATCTATTTGCTCCATGAACACCGTTACAAGCTACTTCACCGACTGCATATAAATTTGGAATGGACGTCTCCCCATCAATGTTTGTTTTCACGCCACCCATATGAAAATGAGCACCAGGTACGACCGGAATGCGTTTTTTAGTAATATCAACACCATTCTTTTTACATAATGCTGATACAGTTGGAAAACGTTCTTCGAAATTTTGAATAGACTCGATATTCAAATACACTTTTTCACCCGACAAAAGCTGTTCGTGAATCGCTCTTGCCACCACATCACGCGGTGCGAGATCGTAATCATCGTGTATATCCATCATAAAACGCTGCCCTTTTCCATTTATAAGGACAGCTCCTTCACCACGGACAGCTTCAGAAACGAGACCACAGCATCGCCCGCCCGTATATAACATTGTTGGATGAAATTGTACAAACTCTAAATCTACAAGCTCGCCGCCTGCGCGGTATACCATCGCAAGTCCATCACCCGTAATTGTTTTATCATTAGAAGTAAAGGCGTATAAACCACCAACCCCGCCTGAGGCTAGCACAGTATAATCTGCATCATAACGCTTCAACTTCCATTCACTATCTCGCGTTAAAACTCCAACACATTTTTCACTTTCTATAATAAAATCAAGCACCATTTCCTGTTCCACTACCGTAACATGCGGAACTACTTCTTGAATGAAATGCTCTAATAAATTCTTTCCTGTTGCATCGCCACCTGCATGTAAAATACGACGCTTTCGATGTGCACCTTCTTTTCCAAGATGGGGACCCGTTTCATCTCCATCAAATTTCATTCCATTTTCAATGAGATTCTTCATTTCTTTCGGTCCTTCTTCAACTAAATAACGGACCACATCCTCATTGTTATAATGACATCCTGCTACTAACGTATCTTCAAAATGATCATTCGGATTGTCATATGTAGCAACCGCTGCGGCAATTCCACCTTGCGCTAAATGTGTATTATTATTACGATCCGTTTCCTTTGTGATAATAATCACATTCTTTTCGTGACAAATCTCTTTTGCAACACGAAGTGCCGCAATACCACTTCCAATAATTAAGACATCTGCACTTGGCATAATTGTTGCCTCCTACTTTACACTTTTCAACTGTCTTGACACCTATATTTACATAGTTTTAAAATAATGACAAGAGTTTTTTTATAATTCTTATTTTCACTACCATTTAAAAAATAAAAGAAATGTAACTCTTACTAGAGAGAGGAACTTACATGATGATATATCTTGACTATGCAGCTACTACACCTATGAGCGCGGAAGCATTACAAACATATACGAAAGCAGCATCGCAATACTTCGGAAATGAACAAAGTTTACACGATATTGGAGGAACGGCCTCTTCTTTATTACAAGTTTGTAGAAAAACATTTGCCGACATGATCGGTGGAAAGGAACAAGGGATATTCTTCACGAGCGGTGGGTCAGAATCGAACTACCTTGCGATTCAGTCCCTTCTCAATGCCCAAAATAAGAAGCATATTATTACGACACCTATGGAACATGCATCCATTCGAAGTTATTTTCAATCCTTACAATCAAAAGGGTATACAATTACTGAAATTCCTGTTGATAAAAATGGACTCATTCGTTTAATAGATTTAGAAGCAGCTATTTCAGAAGATACTGTTCTAGCAAGTATACAGCACGGAAACTCTGAAATCGGAACCGTTCAAAATATCGCAGAGATTGGGGCACTTTTAAAAAAATATAACGTTTTATTTCATTCAGATTGTGTACAAACCTTTGGTAAACTTCCTATCCATGTTTTTGAGATGGGAATTGATAGTCTTTCTGTTTCAGCACATAAGATATACGGACCGAAGGGTGTTGGCGCTTGCTATATCAATCCGCAAGTTCGCTGGACACAAGTATTTCCGGGGACTTCTCACGAAAAAGGATTTCGTCCAGGTACAGTGAACGTTCCTGGCATCGCAGCTTTTTTAACAGCTGCTGAGAATATATTAAAAAATCAACAAGAAGAAAGTTTACGTTTTAAAGGGTTACGATCTTACTTTTTAGAGCAAATACGAACACTTCCGCTAAAAATTGAAGTAGAAGGTCATTCTACTTCTTGTTTACCACATATTATTGGGGTTACAATAAAAGGAATAGAAGGCCAATATACAATGCTAGAATGTAATCGCCGCGGTATTGCCATTTCTACCGGAAGTGCTTGCCAAGTTGGTAAACAAGAACCTTCGAAAACAATGCTTGCAATTGGAAAAACGTATGAAGAGGCAAAACAATATGTCCGCTTCTCTTTCGGACAACAAACAACGAAAGATCAAATTGATACTACTATTCATGCACTACACACAATTGGAAATCAATTTTATAGAGGTGTTAAATGATAATGAAACAAAATGAACAAAAAAAGATTTTAGGTGAAGAAAGACGACAGCTTATCCTTCAGTGGCTTCTCGCTGCAAATGAACCGTTATCCGGAAATGAGCTATCGAAAAAGACAAACGTAAGTAGACAAGTTATCGTGCAAGATATTTCCTTGCTTAAAGCACGAAACGAACCGATCATTGCGACTGCTCAAGGCTATTTATATTTAAAACCACAAGAAAAACAACAAGCTTTCGAACGCGTAATTGTATGCCAACATAAGCCAGCAGAAGTACGTCAAGAACTTACAATGCTTGTTGACCACGGCGTTACGATTAAAGATGTAAAAGTTGAGCATCCTGTATACGGTGACTTAACAGCATCCATCATGGTAAGTAATCGCTTTGATGTAGAGCAATATTTACAAAAAATAGAAAACACAAATGCTTCCTATCTATCGCAATTAACAGATGGTATTCACTTACATACAATTGAAGCAGATTCTAAAGAGAAGTTAGATGCTGCTTGCGAAGCTTTAGATAAAGCAGGATTTCTCGTTTATTAATGTAAAGCACAGAGTTTTTATAATTCTCTGTGCTTTTATTTTGTAAGTGGTATAATATTGTAATCAATCGTAAAGGAGATTACATATGGGAATTGAACTCGTTCACTTTAGCATTGGCAAACCGAAACAAATGAAATATAGCGAAGATAAAGAAATGATTACTGGTATATGTAAAGAACTTACCGAAGAAGCTTTCCTATCAAAAGATGGCTTCCTTGGTGATGATGTAGCAGATTTAAAACACCACGGTGGACCTAATCGCGCAGTTTGTGTGTACTCACACGAACATTACGCGCTATGGGAAAAAGAATTCCAAACAACACTTCCAGCTTCCGCATTTGGCGAAAACATTACCGTAACAAATATGTTAGAGCGTGATGTTTGCATCGGAGATACATATCAACTAGGCGAAGCAATCATTCAAGTAACACAAGCAAGAGTACCTTGTAGCACAATTTCAAAACGTCTTGGCATCCCTGGCATACTGCCGCGCATTGTAGCAACTGGCTTTACTGGCTATCTATGCCGCGTTCTTCAAGAAGGTACTGTACGTAAAGATTCAAAAATCACATTACTAAAACGTCAACCGAGCAATGTTTCTGTCTTGTTCTCTAACGAAATTTATTTTCAGAATAGAAAAGATAGAGATGGCATCGAAAAGATTCTTGCTGTTCCAGAACTAGCTGACGTTTGGCGCGGTCAATTAGAAGAGCGTCTTGCGAAGTTAAAATAAAGAATCCCACCATTTATAGGTGGGATTTTATTGATCTATCACACGGTATAACCTAACTCCCCCTTATAACCAATAAGAAGAATAACTCCCCAGCACCGTAACAGAAAAACCGAGTGCTTCAAGTTCCATCGTTACACCTGGCAATAATACGTCATCGTATGCTTTGTCGACATCGATTAAGAAAAAGTAATTTCCAAGTCCTGTTTTCATCGGACGCGATTCGATTTTTGATAAGTTTAATTTTCTCCATGCGAAAGCTGATAACACTTGATATAGTGCTCCTGCATAATCAGCAGGTAACGTTATCATAAGCGTCGTTTTCTCTCCGCGGTTTTCTCCATTATTTGAGAGTATTGCTTTCTTTTTCTTATGGAGCACGAGGAAACGTGTATGATTATTTTTATGTGTATGAATACTTCGTCTTACAATCGTCAATCCGTATTTCTCTGCAGCTGCTTCATTTGCAATGGCAGCAATTTTTTCTTCAGGATGTTCTTTCACATATTGTGCAGCGGCACTTGTTGATGTCATATCTCGAGCAGTTATCCCTTTTAATTCTTCATTTAGAAACTTATGACATTGGGCAATAGCGTGCGGATGAGAATGCACTGCATATACTTCTTCCCACACTTCTGCATACTGCGGATGCACAAGTAAATGTTGCTGAATTGGTACTGTAATTTCTCCTACAATAGAAAGTGGTTGCTCATGCACGAGGTAATCAACTGTTATATTCACTGAACCTTCTATAGCGTTTTCTAGTGGTACCACTGCATAATCTACATTTCCATTTGCAGCTGCATCCATACAATCTGGGATCGTTCGATACGGTACATGCTCTGCTTCCGGAAAAAAACGACTCACCGCCATATTTGTAAATGTTGCTTCTGGTCCTAAATATCCTACTCGAATCATCGTCTTTTCCCCTCTTTTTCGTTTTCTTACTGTTATACCATACTTTTTTATATTCTTCTATGTAAATTTCGAATATTAAAAAAAGACTAGCATTCGCTAGTCTAAATGTTTCTTATATTCTCTTTGCGCGAAAAAGAAATACATGATGCATGCGGCGATATAAAATAGAATAAACAAGCCTACTTTTCGTAATGAACCATCCATAAACATCGTATTATGAAACGTATATAACGCAACTGCACTATGCATACTCCCTACTATAATTGGCGCAAAAAATAGCATACATAATTGCCAGCGAGAAATTTTCCATACTTCTTCCTTCGTCATTCCAAGTTTAGAGAGTGCACCATACTGCTTTCGGTCCGATGCAATATTATGGAACCATTTAAAATACACGATACTACATGAAGTAAGAAAGAATAATATACTAATAAATGAGCCTACAAATAGAGTAATATTGCCGCCTTCTTTCATATTTACATACAACTCCATATTGCTTCGAAATGCATTATTATTATCTTGTTTCATATGTTTCCGTAAATCTTCATTTAATTTTTTCGTATTTTCGATATTTGGTAATGTGTAGCCTCTATATATCATTTTTTCAGAATCAGGAACCTGATTTGCTATACTATCAAAATCTTCATCATTCATAACGAAGAACAGACCATTAATGTAAGAAGGATGATAGTTAAATTGAATCCCTTCTTTCTGGCCGTTAAATACAAATTGATATGGTTGATTCATTACTTGCAATTGAATCTCTTTTTGATTATATACATTCGAATTATTGTATTTATTATAATAAACGAGTGTCACTGTACCTTTTTTAGGATAATACGTTTTCTGTTTTTGTTTCCTCGCTTCTTGGTTATATTCACTTCCTTTTATAAGCGGTACTATTGTTGTTTCTCCCTTATTGGACTGAAAAGATGCATACACTCCAACAAAACTCATATATTGAAAATCATCATACCCATATTGGTGCAATAATTGTTCAACCGTTCCTTCCGCAAAGACTTCATGAGAAGAAGTACCTTTTTCTATGTAAGAAAATGAGTGCACTCCTCCGCCCCGCCACATATCTTGCATACCAGAAAAATATAAGAACACCGTACCTGTTGCTGTAACTACAAACGTCGTTGCCATAGACATCAGAAAGAAAAAGCGACCATTTTCCTTCATTCGATGTGACAATTGATTCACTATAAATAAATACGGATATGTATACATAATCTTTTTATTTCGTTTTATCATTTCTAATATTTGAGCAGTACCATGTGTAAAAGAAAAATACGTTCCGAAAGAGACAAGTATAGACACAGGGAAAAAATAGACCGCTATCGTTAGTATGGTCGCTTGTAACGCTAACGCATATCCTATACCTAAACAAATAAATCCGAATATACAAAGCCACATTGATGTTTTCTTCTCTTTTTTATCTGCTCGAAATTCTTTCAATAACCGAATGATTTTTATATTCCATATACGTAAAGCACTTATGAATGATAAGACAACAAATACGACCATATACGCAATAAATGTTCCCCCAATTGCTCTCAAGTCAAATATGACAGGGAGTTCTTTCGGAAGCCCCAGTAACATACTAAACACCATAAAGAAGAGTTTTAAAAAAATCATGCCAAGCCCAATACCAAAAATATTAGCAAATACCCCGATCAACATTTGCTCGGTCATAATTACGCCAATTACGTTAGATTTCGTTGCTCCCATTAACATATATAATCCTAATTCTTTCTTACGTGCCTCTATGAAAATAGAAGTAGAATACAAAATAAATATGACGAAAAAAGAAATGATAATAACATTACATATGATCAGTCCCCAGCGTACGTTTTGATACCACATCGTCTCTTGCATATACGGATGTACAATGACGGACATGTATGCAAAAGACGCAAATATCGCAAAACAACTACTTAAGAAAAACACTTTATAATTACGCCAATTTCCTTTTATATTTTGCAGCGCTAGTTGCCGAATGTTCATCTATCGTCCTCCTGTAACTTACTACATAGGCAAAAAGCTAGAGGTTCCCCTAGCTTTTTACGTGTTTTAAATATCCTCTTTGCGCGATCATAAAGTAAATCGCAGAAGCTAAAATGTATGCTCCAATTACAAGCGCACCTGATTTCCATAAATCGAGATAAAGCATTTTTCCTAACGTATGAAGAGCAAATCCACTATGAATAGCACCGATGACAATTGGGATAAAGAAGATAACGCCCATTTGTCGAATCGCAATTTTGCGAATTTCTTTATCTGTCATACCGATTCTCTTTAACGATTTAAATTGAATACGATCTTGTTCTTTATCGTTAAACCATTTAAAGTATGTCATACTACAAGCGAAGAAGAAGAATAGTACTGCTACGAAGAAACCGATAAACATTGTAATTGCACCACCTTCTCTTATAGCCTTATACGCAAACACTGAATTTCTCAATTCCCCTTGCTTTTCTGGTGCAATTTCCTTTTTCAAATCTAGCACAAGATCTTCGGTACTTTTCCAATCTTCAATATAATAACCATAATATTTCGTCTTTTCTTCATCTGGTACAAGCTTTGCATATTTCTCAAAGTCTTGATCATTCACAATAAGATATTCGCTATCGTTAAAAACAGAATATGACGTTGGCTCGTTTAATTGAACAGACTGCTTTTGTCCGTTAATCTTAAATTCATACGGTTTCGTACGATCTATTTTCATAAGTTCATTTGCTGCATCAACCATAACCATCGTCGCGCTACCTGGTGCATTATGAACCTCTGTAATTTGCTCTTTCTTTTGTTTACGCACTTCCGCGTTATATTCTTTTTCTGAAATAATCGTCATCGGTACTTCACGTTCACTGTTAAACAACATTATTTTCTGTGTTGCAGGTAGTTTTACATAGGTTACTTTTCGTGCATCTTCAAACCCATTTCTTTTTACAATCTCTTGTACTTTTTCTTCATTAATAAGGCTATGCGTATTTAATCCCTTTTCCTCATATGAAATAGCATGTGGCGTAAGCTCTATCGTTTTCGCACTCATATTTTCAAAATATACGTACAGTGTACCTACTGCTGAAGATACTACCGCCGTAATGATAGAAATTACAAATAAAAAACGAGCATTATCCTTCATTTTATAAATAAGATTGCTAAGTACGAACATATTTGGGTATGTATAAAAAGATTGTTTTCGTTTTTGCAATGCTTTTAATACAACTGTACTTCCTTGTGTAAATAGTAAATACGTTCCGCCAATGGTCAATCCTACAATTGGTAAGAAATATATAATAAAATTCATAATGGTTACTTGGAAACAAAGAACATATGCAACAATAATACATCCTATACCAACTATGCATAACCATGTAAATGCAAAAGGCTCTACTTTTTGTTTTCTTGCTTCTCTTAATAAATCAATAATTTGCAAGCGCCCTACTGTCCAAACACTAAACAATGATAGGATTAAAAAGAGAATAAAGTACACACCAGCTGTAATAAGAACTGCTTTACTATTCCATACGAGCGGTAGTGTTTTATCAATTTTTAGTAATACACTCAGTGCTTGGAAAAATAGTTTTGAGCAAAGCATTCCGACCCCAATACCTACTACAATTGCAATACTACCTAACATAAGCTGCTCTAATATAATCATTCGGCCGAGCTGCGATTTTGTTCCGCCTATTAATGTTAATAGACCAAACTCTTTTTTCCTTGCTCGTAAAAACGTTGAATTTGCATATAAAATAAAGAGTGCTGAGAAGATGACTACAATATAATTCATTGATTCTAACCCTTTTGAAATCATCTCCCTCATACTAATATTACCGCCTACAACATCTGGATGATAAATGAAGGAAGCATACATGAAAAATACGACAATCGATAAACAACTACTTATAAGAAACGCTTTATAGTTACGCCAATTTCCTTTTACATTATTAAGCGCGAGCTGGCGAAAGTTCATGATATTCCCCTCCTAGCATCGCAAGTACGTCCAGAATTTCTTGGAAAAAGGCTTGCTTCGTTCTTCCTTTATGAATTTCTGAGAAAATCTCTCCATCGCGAATGAAAAGAATACGTTCGCAATAACTCGCCGCTACTGGATCATGCGTTACCATTGCAATTGTTACTTTCTTTTGTTCATGCAAATCTTGCAACGCGCTCATTAATGATTTTGCCGACTTGGAATCTAAGTTTCCAGTTGGCTCATCTGCTAAAATTAGCGTCGGTTCATGAATGATCGCTCTCGCAGCTGCTGCACGTTGTTGTTGGCCACCTGATACTTCATATACCTTTTTATTTAAAATGCCCTCGATATTTAAAAACTTTGCAATCTCAAGCACTTTTACATCGATTTCATTTACAGATTTCTTCGCCATTACAAGTGGTAAAATGATATTTTCTTTAATCGATAACGTATCAAGTAAGTTAAAATCTTGGAAAATGAATCCTAAATGTGTACGGCGAAACTCCGCTAATTTTGCAGCACGCATTTGATTAATTTCTTCCCCATTTACAAGCACATGACCTGAAGTTTGCTTATCAATTGTTGCTAATAAATTTAAAAGCGTTGTTTTTCCGCTCCCTGAAGGACCCATAATCCCTACAAATTCGCCTTCTTCTATTTTAAAATTTATATCATTTAAAGCAGTCGTTGCTACTGAACCTTTCGATTGGTACACCTTCGTTAATCCTTTTACTTCAAGAACACTCATTTCTAATCCCCCTATGTGTTTTCTTCTTACATTTACTATAAGAAAAATAAGAAAAAGAAACGAGTGATTTCCCTTACAAAACGTTTTGTTATCTTACAGTTTTGTCATTTTTCTCATTAATGTATGATATTCTTCATCTTTTGCAAATTGGAACGTGAATGTTGTCCCTTCCCCTTCAGCCGATTGCACATACATACCGTGATGTAAATTATCACAAATTTCCTTCGTAATATATAAACCCATTCCAGTCGCTTCTCTCGTTTTCCGGCCATTTACCCCTGTAAAGAATGGATCAAATATACGCTTTACATCTTGCTCTGGAATACCGATTCCATTGTCCTTAATATGTAATAACACCTTTTGATCTTTCTCTTCAATTTGAAATTGAATTTCCTTTTTCTCTGCTTCCGAAATTTTTGTATACTTAATTGCATTTACAACAATTTGTCCTATAGCAATACTGAGCCATTTTCTATCAGAGGCAACCATACAAGTATCTTCCTCAAACATCACTTTCGGAAATACAGACGATTGAATGAAAGACTTTCTATTTTCATTAATAATACCTCTAATAATATCTATCACATTTACTACTTCTACTTTATAGTCTTTCGCAAACTGCTCTAACCTTGCCATGTGTAACGCTAAATCTAAACCATTTAATATACGGTTATTTTCTTCACGAATACTTTCAACTGTTGCTCTTGCTTCACGATGCTCTTTACCAAACTTCTGTAATAGTAATTCAATAACAGATACTGGTGTTTTCATTTGATGAATCCATTGATTCATAAATATCATTTGCTGTTGTTCTTTTGCATGTTGTTTATGAACTTCATTCATATATTGCTGTCTTAACAACGTAAACGATTCAACGATCATCTCTTGCTCTGCCGTATAAGAAGTATCAATAAGTAAGGAATCATGTAATGTATTTCCGCCAGTAACATACTTTTCAACCCTCTTTAAAAACACACTCCGTTTTCGGTAATCGTAAATAAGATATACAGTAAAAACAACTGTCCCTAATAAAAGTCCGTATAACCATGTATTCCAATCAATGGATCGCTTTTCTAAAAGACTTTGCAACTGCAAAACAAGCCCAAATAAACAAAGGCTAACAATATAACAAAGAATTAAAGAAAAGCGGTCCATGAGGTAATTTTTAACCTTCATGCCCTTCTCCCCACTCTGTAAGAAGCGCATAACCGTATCCACGTTTCGTTACAATTGCATTTTTAATACCTAGCTCCTCTAGTTTCTTTCTTACACGTTTCACATTCACGGTTAATGTATTATCATCAACAAAGGCTACTTCATCCCACAGAGCTTCTAACAGTTCTTCGCGCGTTACATATTGATTTGCTTGTTTCATTAAACACTCTAATAAGTAAAATTCATTTTTTGTCAGTTCTGTTTGTTGCCCTTGCCACTCAACAACGTGCTGAGATGGGAATAACAACAGTCCATTTACACCTAAACAATCGCTTTCTGCCGCAGAAGCATACTCACCATACCCACGACGAAGTGCACTTTTCACCTTAGCCATTACAATGTCTAAATGGAATGGCTTCGTAATGTAATCATCTCCTCCATTTTCAATTGCCATTACTTGATCCATTTCCCCCGTTCTTGCAGAAACAAAAATAATTGGTGCATTCGAGACAGTGCGGATTTGACGACACCAATAGAAACCATCAAAATACGGTAAATTAATATCAAGTAACACAAGATGTGGATTTACATTTACAAACTCATCTTTTATATGTCGTAAATCACTCGCTCGAAATGACTGATAGCCATATCTTTCTAAATGCTCTTCTAATATTCCCGCGATTTTTTCATCGTCTTCTACAATTAATATTTTATACATGTTCACTTTCTCCCCATAAAAAGTTCTTATAAAACCACTTCTTTTTCTATTATAAATTGAAAATTTAATTAGTGGGGATTTTTTCCTGTATAAATCAGACTTTTGCGATATAAAAAAAGACTGCCATATTTCGGCAGTCTTAGTCGATAAATTCAAATTCATATTCAAGAATTTTTACAATATCTCCGTCTTTTGCACCACGTGCACGAAGCGCTTCATCAATACCCATTCCGCGCATTTGGCGAGCGAAACGACGTACAGATTCATCACGTGAGAAGTCTGTCATCTTGAATGTTTTCTCGATATCGTAACCAGAGATAACAAACGTGCCATCACTTTCACGTGTAATGTCAAATTTAACACCTTCAGTCTCAAGTTTGTACATTACACTTGTATCAGACTCATCCGCAACTTCATGTATTGGGAATTCAGGTGTTGTTTCTAATAAGTTCGCTACTTCAAATAGTAAATCACGAACACCTTGTTTCGTTACAGCTGAGATTGGGAAGATTTTTACTTCGTCTCCCACTTTCTCTTTAAATGCTTGTAAGTTTTCTTCTGCATCTGGCATATCCATTTTGTTTGCAACAACAACTTGTGGACGCTCCGTTAAGCGAAGATTGTATTCTTTTAATTCATTATTAATCGTTACGTAATCTTCATATGGATCACGGCCTTCTAAACCAGACATATCAATAACATGCACGATTACACGTGTACGCTCAATATGACGCAGGAATTGATGACCAAGTCCAACGCCGGCATGTGCCCCTTCAATTAATCCAGGAAGGTCAGCCATAACGAAGCTGCGGTTATCACCTGTTTCAACAACACCAAGGTTTGGAACGATTGTTGTGAAGTGATACTCTGCAATTTTCGGACGTGCTGATGATACGACAGATAATAATGTAGATTTACCTACACTTGGGAATCCAACAAGTCCAACGTCTGCTAGTACTTTCAGTTCTAGAATGACATCACGCTCTTGACCTGGTTCCCCGTTCTCAGCGATTTCTGGCGCTGGATTCGTAGCTGTTGCGAAACGTGAGTTACCACGACCACCGCGGCCACCTTTTGCAATTACAGCTGTTTGTCCATGCGTTACTAAATCGGCAAGAATTTGACCAGTTTTTTCATCTTTTACTACTGTTCCTGGCGGAACTTTAACGATTAAATCTTCAGATTTACGGCCGTGCTGCCCTTTACTCATTCCGTGCTGACCGCGATCAGCTTTGAAATGACGTTGGTAGCGGAAGTCCATTAATGTACGTAAGCCTTCTTCAACAACGAAAACAACATCTGCACCTTTACCACCGTCGCCACCTGCTGGACCACCTTTTGGAACATACTTCTCACGACGATACGCAACCATTCCGTTACCACCGTCGCCGCCTTTTACATATATCTTGACCTGATCTACAAACATTATTTCACCACACTTTTTTCAATTGGTTGTAATATAACTGAGACTTCTTCGTCTCTTACTGTATAAGAAATGGAATACCATTTATGGTTTTGGTTCGCAAGCCAATTCTGTAGTTCTTCTACACTCGTTAGCTTACCACGAAAATCAAAAAAGAAACGAGCATTCTCCGCGTCACATTCAATTGTGATACAAACATAATTTTCAACATATACGTCTAAACTATGCTGAAGCATTGAGAAAAATTGATTCGTCCATGTACATACAGTCTCATCTAAGTGAGATAAGTTATGTAAATTCCCTAATACTTCGTACTCCAATAAGCACGGCTGCTGTTTCCAATTATATGTTAAAATCCACTCTGAAAATAAAGGCATTGATAGCCCCATCAGATTGGATTCTTGTCTCGCTTCTTGGACAAAACGATCGATGAGACTATGAATTTCTTCCACTTTTCCAAGGGAAAGGTTTCCTTTCACCATCTGCATACGATTGAGCCAATCATGTCTTGAATGGCGCAATGCATCTATAATTGTCCATTTTTTATTCATTTAGATACCCCTTAATATAGAAAAACTCTAACCTGCACTCAGGTTAGAGTTTTCCGTGAGTTCTTATGCTTCTTGAGCAACAGGATATACGCTCACTTGTTTGCGGTCACGGCCAAGACGCTCAAAGCGTACTACGCCGTCAACTTTCGCGTATAAAGTGTCATCGCCACCACGACCAACGTTAACACCTGGATAAATTTTTGTACCGCGTTGACGGTAAAGAATTGAACCACCTGTAACCGTTTGACCATCTGCGCGTTTAGCACCAAGACGTTTTGACTGAGAGTCACGACCGTTCTTTGTACTACCTACACCTTTCTTAGATGCGAAAAACTGAAGATCTAATCTTAACATACGTTACACCTCCTGCACTTTTTCTATTAAACGGATATACTTTCCGTAATCAAGTTCGATCGTCTTAAGCGAAACAACCAATCCTTCTAAAAGTATCTGTGCTTTTTCTGCTGCATGAACGTCTAAATCATTAGGCAATTCATACGTTAAGAATCCGCCATCACTTCCGAGTTCAATAGTTGCCTGCACATTACAAAGTTCTTCCACTGCATTTATAGAACCAAACACAACCGCTGTAGTTCCAGCACAGACAAGGTCTTGTCCATGCGGCGCATAATCGGCATGTCCAGTCATTTTAAATGATTGGATACGTCCTAATTTCGTGCGACTTATCGTAATTTTAATCATGTTAACCAGAATTAAGCGTTGATAGCTTCAACAACTAGCTTAGTGTAAGGTTGACGATGACCTTGTTTCTTACGATTGTTCTTTTTCGCTTTGTATTTGAAAACGATGATTTTCTTAGCGCGACCGTGTTTCTCAACTTTCGCAGTAACTGTTGCACCTTCTACAACTGGGCTACCAACTTTCACGTTTTCGCCACCAACGAAAAGAACTTTGTCAAAAGTAACAGTTTCACCAGCTTCAACATCTAATTTTTCAATGTAGATTTCTTGACCAGCTTCAACTTTGATTTGTTTTCCACCTGTTTCGATAATTGCGTACATACTTGCACCTCCTCTTAATTACTAAGACTCGCCAAAAACGAGGTAGACATAAATGCCTTTAAGGAACCTGTCTTGTGCGGTTGTAGCATATAGCCGTTTAGGTGCTATAAACTATAACATAAAGATGTTATCATGAATCATAGACGGTTGTCAATGAAAGTTCTACTAACTATTTTTTCCGTTCTATAATTTCTTTTTTACTTCCAAAACGGATAATAGCGTACTTTTCGATCATATCATCTTTGAAATAAATTTCAAATGGAATATTTTTTTGTAATTCTTTTTGCAAAAATTGTTTTTGCAGTTCTTTAGGTGCAGAGATTAATACTGCCTCATCTTCTATATTGCCATATGTAATTAGCTCTCTCTCTAGCTCATACGCAACCGTTTCATATGACATCACATACCCTGTCGCTTTGCACGGTGTACACTCTTCAAGTAGTACGTCGCGTAAAGAATGTTTCTTACGTTTACGTGTCATCTCTAAAATCCCTAACTCTGTAAACCCGAGTACTCTTGTATATGTGCGATCATTTTGCATAGCAGCCACGAGACATTCTCTTACCTTTTCTTTATCTTCTCTTCTTTTCATATTAATAAAATCAATTAATATCATACCACCGATATCACGCAGTCTTAATTGACGCGCTATCTCTTCAGCCGCTACTTCATTTGTACGAAGAACTGTATCTTGTAAATTCTGTTTTCCAGTAAACTTACCTGTATTCACATCAATTACAGTCATCGTCTCCATTTGCTCCACAATTAAATAAGCACCATTTGGAAGCCAAACAATTTTTTGAAGTGCTTTCTCAATTTCACGTTCTATTCCAAAATGGTTAAACAGGGAAGATTTTTCGTTATAAAAAGATACTTTCTCTTTACCGACCTTTTCTTCTAATTCTTTTACTATACTCCTTGTATCTACAACTACTTTTTCAATCGTTTCAATTGGATTTTCTTGAAATACACGATCTAAAAAAGTTGCCGGTCGATGAAGTAGTAACGGTGCCTTTCCTTGGCCCTCTTTTCTTTTTAACTCTTCATATAACTGCTGTAATCTTTGCATTTCAGCTTGTATTTCTTCAATTTCTCCTTTTTCAGAAGCAGAGCGAAAAATATAACCTCCTGTCCCTTCTACTTCAATTTGGAGTAGTTGTTGCCTTCTTTTATTGTTTTTTATTTTCCGAGAAACCGCACGCATTTCATCATAGGGCATATAAACGACATATTTCCCGGTAAATTCTATATTTGCTGTCAATTTCGGCCCTTTCGTATCAATTGCCTCTTTTACAACTTGTACGAGTACCGCTTGTCCTTCATGTATTCGATAAGAAGATGGTACATCATCGTACGAAAGATACGCATGTTTTTCTAAACCGATATTTACAAAAGCTGCGTTCATTCCAGCAATCGTTCTTACGATACGTCCAACATAAATATGCCCAACAATCTCTTGTTCTTCATTTCGTTTCCATAAAAACTCAACAATTTTCTTCTTCTCTTCAATTGCAACGCGTTTTTCCGATCCAGTATAGTTTATATATAACGTTTTCAAAATTCTTTCCTCACTTTATAATCTTCTTTGCTTTTACAATAATAAAAGGTTAGTGCTAACGTCAACACTAACCGATTAATTCTTCAACAGATGAAGTTGTTCGTTTTTCAGTAAAATACGCATAAAGCAATTCATTTTCATCCAATGTGTAATGTTCTTTATATTTCCCATGGACGATAATAGAGTGCTTATATCCTCTACGAAATTTTGTGAAGATTGTATATAAACGATCTTCTGTTTTCACTTCAATTGGTGCAATCTTTTCAATTCCTCTTTTGTTCCCATAATAACGTTCTAATAAAAAACGCATAAAGGCATATCGTCTTTGTTTCCATTCTTGATATAACGACACCGCTAAAAATATAAGCAGTACCCACATCATAATATTATTACTATTCCAAAGTAACTGCCACACTAGTATGACACTAAAAAAAACACATGATAATTTCATCATCTTTTCATGTGCTTGTAAATAAGGAAAACGATATGATAAGACGTTAAACAATACTTTTCCACCATCAAGCGGCCAAATAGGTAGTAAATTAAATGCTAAAATAATTATATTATTCCACATAAAGAAATAATATAATTCCGCATGAAGCCAACCAGCTTCAAACAACATATAGCCTATCGCCATCATCCAAATATGTTGACTAGGTCCTGCAATTACGACAACAAGCTCCTCTTTCAATGACTTATTCCCATGCTCCTCAAGCTCAGCTACACCACCAAACGGTAAAAGTTGAATTTTTTTGATGCGCCAATTATAGTGTGCTGCTGCAAAAGCATGCCCGAGTTCATGGATAAGAACGATACAAAATAACAATAGTAACTCTTTAAAACGTGCCGTAAAAATACCAATGACAATAATAACCCAAAACAACGGATGCACTGAAATTTTCGTTAAAACCTCTCTATATTTAATCAAATGAAATCACCTGAATCGGGTCAATAAATTTTTCATCCTTTTTTATTGCGAAATAAAACTTACCATTTTTGTCGTTTGTATCATTACTCACCGTTCCAATTTTTTGTTTCTTTGAAACGTAATCATATAATTTCACTGACATATCATTTAAATTTGCATACCATGACTCCGTGCCATCTGCATGCTGAATTTGAACTGTATTACCAAGTTCCTCTTTCTTTCCTGCAAAAACAACTAGCCCCTCATTCACTGACTCAACAGTTGCATTTGTAGCTGTTTGAACAAATACACCTTGGCCATTTTTTTGAAACCCTTGCATCACCTTTCCGGAAGCAGGAATTGCATAATCTTTTTGCTGAATGGTCCCTTCTTTTTTCTCATTAGGCGAATAGAACACGAGAGGTTTTCCAAACTGTTTTTCGTACCATTTCGCTACAGTAGCAAATTGAAATTCTTCTTTCATCACTTTTTCTGTAACAACTTTCGCACCGTCAAAAGAAGAAGGTGCATTCTTATATAAAATAGCGACAGAAAGAACTAATATTGCTGATAACAATACTTTGAAGAAAAATACTTCTTTTCGAAATAAAGGATGAATTTCCTTTTCTCCATCTTCAATAAATACTGTTTCACTATCAAAATTCTCTCCAGCAAAATACTGCTCTTCCTCCATCCTTTCTTGCTCTGCCTTCCTTTTCGCAATCCGTTTTTTAATTTCTTCTACACGTCTATTCTTCATACTGTCTCCCTTCTTTCGTTCAGCTAATTTACATAGAAACAGTTGTATACAGTTTGTACATATGTATGAGCTAGGAAAGAAAGATATTCGTGTGAAGAAAAAAGAAAGCACTCCGCAAATATGCGAAGTGCTTTTAACGGATTCCAAAGAAGTTTTTCATCTTTGTAAATACCGATACCTTTTCTTGTTCAAATGCTTGTAATGGGACATTCTCACCCAACAAACGTCTTGCAATATTACGATAAGCTAACGCTGCTTTTCCGCTCGGTTGCAACGCTACAGGCTCACCTGTATTTGTAGCACGAATAACTTCATCATCATCTTCGACAACACCAAGAAGCTCGATTGACAATGTACGTACGATTTCATCAACATCTAACATATCCTGTTCATGAAGCATATGACTACGCACACGATTAATAACAAGTTTCGGTGGTTCAATATCCTCTTTTTCTAAAAGCCCGATAATACGATCCGCATCGCGCATTGAGGATACTTCTGGCGTCGTAACAACAATTGCTTTATCCGCACCAGCTACCGCGTTTTTAAATCCCTGCTCAATCCCCGCAGGACAATCAATTAATATGTAATCATAATCTTGACGTAATACTTGTATTAATTCATCCATTTGTTCAGGTGTTACCGCTGATTTATCACTCGTTTGTGCTGCAGGTAATAAATAAAGATCATCAAAACGTTTATCTTTAATAAGAGCCTGAGGTAAACGGCAACGCCCTTCAACGACATCAACAAGATCAAATACAATACGATTTTCCAGCCCCATTACTACGTCTAAGTTTCGAAGACCGATATCTGTGTCAATTAAGCACACTTTCTTTCCAGATAACGCTAGGGCTGTCCCAATGTTCGCAGACGTTGTAGTTTTACCTACACCGCCTTTTCCAGATGTAATTACTATTGCCTCTCCCACAGCTATACAATTCCCCTTTCTAACTTTGTTAAATTAGGTCTAAGATGAGTGAGAAGTTGCAGTCGATCGACAACAATGTGATTGTTCTCATTAATATATGCACATTCTGCCGCCTCCGCTCCGTCTTCTTTCTCTTCCGGAGCCCGCATTGCCACATCACTAATTCGAAGTTGCATCGGGTTCATAACAGATGCAGCGATTACAGCATCTGAATCCCCATAATACCCCGCATGTGCAATTCCTCTTAATGATCCTACGACAAAAATATTCCCCCCAGCGATAACCGTTCCGCCTGGATTAACATCACCAATTAACAATAAATTTCCTTTTACATGTAAAACTTGTCCAGAGCGAACAATTTTGGAAATAGGGACGATTTCTGTTTCTTCTTTCCAAGCTATTGCTTCCTCTTTCGTTATAACATCACTTTCAATCGAATCCACAACGAGATTCTTTTTATTACGAATTAACGTACGAATCTCTTCTTGTTGGACTTCTGTTAAATAACGGTTTCCTACTTTCACATGCACTTCAATTAAAGAGCGTCCATCACCATCATAGTAATGTGTAGAAAGCTTTTCATCCAATTCCTTCAATAATTCAGAGAATGAACAACAATCATCTAAATGAAGGGTTATTCCGTCTTTTGTCCCTTTTATTGTTACATTTTGTTGCTTTTTTTCTTCCACTAAAGTTCACCCCACCGATTCAATTCGACATAAAATTAGAAAATCCTTTTTTCTTTTTCTTCCATCGCTTTTGAAAGACGCACTAAATATCGTCTCAGTGGGAAACAAACTATCAATAAGAAAATTGCATTTAGCAATAAAGTAGACAGGAGACGATCTGTGAAAAAGACATACGCCGACATATGAGTACGTCCTAACAAAGTTAAAAATCCATACACATAATACTCTAATGCTACTATGCTAGCTAGTACGATAGAAGTAACAATAAATAAATTCAATTGTAGTACCTTCATCACACTATAAACTAAATAAACTAAAATCGGATACGCAAAAATATATATACCAACAAGTTCCGTGTATACGGTATCAAATAAGAAACCAAATAATAG
The DNA here is from genome assembly GCF_052928345.1 of Bacillus sp. BSL6. NCBI lineage: Bacteria > Bacillati > Bacillota > Bacilli > Caryophanales > Bacillaceae > Bacillus > Bacillus sp. BSL6. Next base: position 406,375 of record NZ_JAVGCW010000001.1, on the reverse strand, counting down.
TCCGTAATAAATCCCTTGGACCGGACTATAGTACACAGTAATAAAACATAACACAATGATAAAGAAATGAGGTGATGCTATACTGTCTTTCCAAAAAACCTCTGTTGGAACAATAGTAGCAAACATATTTTCAAATAAAAAAGCAAAAAGGAGCAAAAGAGGAAGAGCTGCTCTTTTTAAAATCTTCATCATCTCTTCTCCCCCTCCTATTCTAATGGCGCTGAAGGCGTTTCACGTTTCGCAACTACAACATGCTCTACGTCATTTAAATCAGCGGCTGGCTTTACATAAGCTGTTTTTGTTAAACCGTATGGATCCTGCTGAACTTCAACGATTTTTCCAATTACAAGACCTTTCGGGAAAATATCACCGAGCCCAGATGTTACAACTAGTTGATCCTTATCTACCGGTGCATCAGAACCAATCTTTGTGAAAAGAAGTAAGTGCTTTTCTTTATCGTAACCTTCAATCAATCCAAAGATTTTCTCATTCCCTTGTACGATAGCAGAAACACGATTTGTTCGGCTCATAGAACTTAACAATTCTACTGATGATGTAAACTGAGATACACTTTTCACTCGTCCCACTAAACCTTGTGGAGTTAATACAGCCATATCTTTTTTTATTCCTTGCTGTGCCCCTTTATCAAGTCCAACTAAATCGTACCATTTATCTGGATTACGAGAAACAACAGTCGCTGGAATTTCAGTATAACCGCTATTTAACTTATCTTTACCCGTTAACTCTTGTAACTTCTTGTTATCATCTTCTAATTGTTTTACTTTCCCTGATAGACCTGCATAATTGTCTAATTTTGCTTTTAATTCTTTATTCTCTTCATACGTGCGCTTTACATCCTCTACATTTTCGAAGAATCCAGCTACGTATTTCGCTGGCTTTTGGAATACACGTTCTACAACACCGACAGTGTCTTTAACAAACTGCTCTGGCCATGTTAAACTGTTCCGTTCTTTCAATGAGATTCCAATCAATGCCACGAGAAGAATAATACTAACTAACAAAACAATTAATCTTTTGTTTAAGAAAAACTGTGGCACGTTCACACCCTCTTAATTTCATTGATTTTTATTTTGCAATATTATCGAGCAGCAGTTTTGAAAAGATCGATATTGTCTAATGCTTTACCCGTTCCAATTGCTACGCAATCTAATGGATCTTCTGCAACAAGAACTGGCATATTTGTTTCTTCACTAATTACTTTATCTAAATTACGTAGTAATGCTCCGCCACCTGTTAATACGATGCCACGGTCCATAATGTCTGCCGCTAATTCTGGTGGAGTTTTCTCTAACGTATTTTTAACAGATTCTACAATGGCATCTACTGTATCTTTTAATGCATCTGCAATTTCTTCTGGTTGAATTAGTACTGTTTTTGGTAAACCACTTACTAAATCACGACCGCGAATTTCCATAGGCTCGATACCTTCTGGCTCGCCTGCAGAACCGATTTCTAATTTTAATGCTTCAGCTGTTCTTTCACCGATCATTAAGTTGTAGCTTTTCTTAATGTACTGAATGATTGAATCGTCCATATCATCACCAGCAACACGAACTGATTGACTTGTTACAATACCACCTAAAGAAATGATTGCAACTTCTGTTGTACCGCCACCAATATCAACAACCATGCTACCAGTTGGTTCCCAAACAGGTAAGTTTGCACCAATTGCTGCTGCAAATGGTTCTTCGATAGGATAAGCATCACGAGCACCAGCTTGACGAGTCGCATCGATTACTGCACGTCTTTCTACAGCTGTAATACCAGATGGTACACATACCATTACGTATGGTTTACGTGAGAAGAATCCATTTGATTTTTGAGCTTGTTGAATGTAATATTTCATCATTGTTGCTGTCGTTTCGTAATCAGCAATTACACCGTCTTTCATCGGGCGAAGTGCCACAACGTTTCCTGGTGTACGACCAATCATTTGTTTTGCATCGCTACCTACAGCAACGATTTGTTTCGTATCAGTTTGTAACGCTACTACTGAAGGTTCACGTAACACTACACCTTTTCCTTTTACATATACAAGCGTGTTCGCAGTTCCTAAGTCTATTCCAAGATCGCGAGTAAAGCCACCAAATCCAAACATATTATTTATCTTCCTTTCTTGTTTTCACGGACTCATTTTTTCTTACTTTATATTATAAAAACAGTACGTTTTTTATATCTTTATCCTTTTTGTAGATAATTTTCTACAAAAAACTCATAAATCACATTATAAAACAAAATAAGTAAAAAGCATAGTCTTAAATATGACCTTTTTCCTTTAAACTCACGAATTTATGGTCACCTATTATAATATGGTCAAGCACTTCAATTCCGATAATTCGGCCGCATTCTACTAAGCGTTTTGTTACTTCAATATCTTCTCGGCTCGGCGCTGGGTCTCCTGAGGGATGGAAATGTGTATGTTCGTTTATAGATGTTTAATCTAAATCAGTTAATTAGTTCCTCTACTTCTCTTATTAAGTCCGAAGCTGATATATTTAATTCATTTGCAATTCTAAATATCGTTTTTAATGAAGGCTGTCTTTGTGACCTCTCTAGTAACCCAATATACGTCCTATCAAGATCACATAAAAATGCTAGCTGTTCTTGTGATAGCCCATTTAACTTTCTATGTTTTTTTAATACCGTTCCAAATGCATTAACAATATCCATGTACTCACCTCTTAACTAATTAACTAAGAAGAAGCACCATTGACTCTACAGACTATAGTCATCATAATGAATATTGTTTATATAGTTTAATTAAAGGAGGCAACGATATCGATGAGCAAAATTAGATATAACAAAAAAGTGCAAGATGAGATAGTCAGTAATTACATTAATGGCTCATCTATTAATGAACTAACTGAAAAATATTCAATTTCCAAAAGTACTATATATAGGTGGACTAAAGAAATTAAAGTAAAAAATCAAACCAACAAAAATAACATTACTAAATTAAATGATATCCTCATTGAAAATCGCAAGTTAAAAAAAGAAATTAAGATTTTAAAAAGTGCAATTGAAATATTATCTGTTAGTAAATAAAAAAAATCAGATAAAGCCCTATACTTTTATAGGCTCTATCTGATTTTTTTATTAATCACTTATTCTACTGTAAAGATGTAAACGCCAGATTTTTAACTTATTTTAAAGAGAATAAAGATGAACTATTTGTAAAAGTAGAATAATGTTCTTCTATTTTTTGTATTTCTTCATCAGTAAGTTCATATAGTTTATATACAATGTTCTCTATTTCATTATCAATTTCCAAAATACTATTCTCTAACTCTAATAATTCCATAGAATATACATCTCGTAGTTCGTCAAGTTCTTGAATGAGATTTTTGTTTAACTTAGTCACTTTTTTTACTGCCTTTAAGAAGTCTGCAAAATTAAGTCGATAAAAATTCTTCAATGCTTGATTAAGCTTTATATTCAATATAGCAGATAATTGTGCACATGCTTGTTCATATAATTTATCAAATTGATAAATGTTATGTTCTAATTCTTCAACCTTTTTCACTACCTGTATTTGCTTATCACTATTTATAATTTTGATTGGCAATTCCCGTAATTCTTTTAAAGTAGTTTGACGATAATCATCTTTTAGTGCTAGCGTCGAAAAATTAATATAAATATATGACAACAATTTGCTATTAAACAGTGCATATATATATTTAATATGAAATCTATTGTCAGTAACAATAAATGGATTCAATTCTTTTTTTGTAACTAAGTCATTTTCACAATAGGAAACCATTAATCTATCTTGTCTATTAACAATGCGCCGACAGTATAATCTAGGTTGTTTAACATAATAAGATATCAGCGTTTGTTTTTCAGATAAATTAATATAATTAGAACTTTCCACATTTAAACGGTAACGGTATCCCTGTCCATCTTTTAAATATGGAATGTGATATTTAGTAATAGGTCTTGTTGAATATTCAAATTTACTTTCTACAGGTCCCTGTGTAGAATCTGTAATACTTCCTAATTGAGTATAGTTACTTTCGTCTTTTAATAATACTTGTATTTTGTTATATAGTTTATAAGAATTAATATCTGTAAAGATTTTATTCATATGATGTTGTTTAATAAAATCGATGGGAATAGAATCCATATCATCATCGATAACATTAAGTACTGAAATTTTAGCTTTTATGTCATACTTATAAGCTAAATAATTTTTTTCAATCTTGTTACCTGGATTATCTTTAGTTCCAATAAAAATGCAGGTATCTACATTCGCATCTGGAAATACATCTTTTGGTAAACTAATAATTTTATTTAGATTCAATTCACTTGAAAATACTTCTCTAAATTTAGTATAGTTTGCTCCTGTTAACCAAGTCCTAGGAACAATCATAGACAAAACTCCTGAAGAATTTAAAAAGCTTACGCACTTATGCATAAAAATAACTGAAATATCCCATTTATTTTTGAGAATATCTTGGTATTCTTCTTGGAAATATTCCGAAGTATCGCTATCAAGAAAATCTATAGGTACATATGGTGGGTTCCCCACTATAATATCGAATCCGCCTTTTTCTTGTACACTGGTAAATTCTTTTTCCCAGTTGATTACTCGTGCTGGAGCTATTTCTTCATCATTGACTATCGAATTACCAACAATAATATTGTCATCTAAAGTAGTTAAAGGTTTTTTATTATTAGCTGTTTGTAGCCATAAAGATAACTTAGTAATTTCAACAGATTCTTTATTTAAATCAATTCCATAAATATTATTTTTTAGAATTTCTCTATCCATATCCAAATCTAAAGCTAAATTATTTTCTATCCCACCTGTATGTAAAGCATTTAAATCTGCTATTTCTTTTTGAATTTCTTTATGCTTTTGAACTAGATATTCAAATACTTTTATTAAAAATGCTCCACTACCACAAGCAGCATCTAATATTTTTATATTATTAAGTGCGTCTTTGAGTTCTTTCAATTTTTCAATGTGTCGATTTATACTTCTTGACTCCGCACTTTTACTTTTAGCATTTTTCCAATCAGTTAGTGAATTAAAATCCAATCTCACTTTTTCATTTTCAATCCAATCATCAATTGCGTCTTTTACTATATAAGAAGTAATGTATTCAGGAGTATAAAAAACCCCATTGGCCTTACGAGAACCAATTTCTTCTTTTTTAATTCCTTTCAGAGCTTCAATATCAGAAATAGATTGTTCAAAAATATGCCCTAATATATCAATTGTTAATTCATCTTTAAAATTATAATCAAAAAACTTTTCTATAACTTCAAAATCTTTATCTGGAATTACGATATTGTTTAACACAGTATCTTCTTTAAATAACCCACCATTATACCTGTTTATATCATTTTTGGTATTACCTTTATCAATGTAATTAAATAGAGTTTCTAAAAATTCCCAAGATGATAACTTAGAGTTTTTTCCCTCCTCATAAAAAGATTTTAATGTATTAGCCTTTAATAAATTATTCGCTTCACAAAATCGAATGAATGTAATTCTATTTAGTATTTTTTGAGATTTTTCTAATAAGATTTCATCATCATATCCAGAATTATTTTTCTTCAAAGTTTCCCATAATGAACTACGTGTTTGAGAGTAGTATGTATAGAATTCCTTTGTAATTTTTTGTTTTTGAGTATTAGTTTTCTCAACTAAATTTAGCAAAGGTGATTTTTTTGCAGGTTGAACAATAGAGTTTTTAGTCAATAAAAAGTAAAATTTTTTAAAGTCAGCTTCATTGAGAATATCATTTAGATAGAAACTTTCATAAAAGTTTTGAGAAGTACCGTTTTTATATAATCGAATCTCCAGCATATTAGAAACAATTATCCATTCACAATCATCAAATTTATGGGCATATGAATATGCTTGATCTACAGGAGTTCCATAATTTTTCCCTTCACGCATTTGCTTTTTATCTAAATCTACATCAAAGCCTTTCAATTCTATTACTGCATATGTAGCAGCTGTTGAATTAGTATAAACTCCTAAGATCCCATCTGGTTTTGTAGAATCTACTTCTGTTTTTTCTTCAAATTGAATCGACCAAACATCTTCATCTGTAATTAAATCCGTATAGTCTAAAACCTTTTTAAAAATTGTTTCAAAGAATATTGGTTGTAAATTTTTCTCATTTTTTTGACTCAAGATTTCAAATTTATTTACCCACCCCTTTAAAATTTTTAGTTTATTATCTATATCATCAATTTTAATATTATCAATTTTATTATTTAAAATGTATCTATCAAAAAGCAAACCCTGCATTTCCTAGTCCTCCTTCATATCCCAAAAGGAATAGATATTGTTTTTCACAGTTAATATTATACAGTATAAATATATCTCAGCTAAAATAAGATCTTTATTTTTTGAAATTAAAAGTTTTTCTACAAATTTTCCACATAAAAAAGAACCCCCCTGATTTCTCAGGGGTTTCTTTTACACCATAATACCGATGGTCAGTTTATAAATAAACGTAAAGTAACTCCAAAATGTTCAATTTTATTTTGATTTTCCGTTTCAGATGATAATTTGTGTAGCCAGTAATATAGCCGATGAACCGGTAGGTTCTGTTTTTGACACCAGGAAACCTTTGATAATCCGCTATTTTATAGTCTTGAATATAAGTTTCCCATTCTTTCTTTAATCGGTGTCTTTTCATAGAAATCTAAAATAGTATTTATTGGTTTTTAATTACTTTAATTTATTTATACTTTCTTCAACTATTTCATCAATCAAATAGTCTTCTATATCACCATATCTGCTAGCTTGTGTTAAAGACAAACCTATACACTGATGAACATATTCAATCCCAAAGTATTGCGTACAGTACTGTATACTTGCTGTTCTTAGATCTTTAGCTGTATATCCTGTAATTTTTTTTACATATCTCTTTATCACTACTCTACTCACACTTTTTTGTACCGAGTAATTAAATGAACAAAATAAATATTCACTAGGTCTGTTTTTTAATTGTTCTTCTCTTAAGATTAAAATCTTTGTAAGTAATAGTAACTCTAAATCTGATAAATAAACTGCTGTTCTATTAGGTATTTCAATTAATTTAGATGATGATTTGATATCAGATAATTTTATTGCACTAATTTGTTTTGGAGTAAGTGAATGGAAATAAACTAAACAAGTAATAAAGACCTCTATAACAAACTCTGATTTATACTTTAATATTGAATTATATATTTCTGCGTGTTCTTTTAAGGATAAAGGTTTTGAATCTACTTTAAAATCCCTTGCTACAAACTCTTCAATAGGATTATTAAAAATCCACCTTTTTTTCAAAGAAAATTCAAAAAAATTAAATAGTAACCTTTTTAAGATAGTTCTTCTTTTCTCTGGGAAAGTAAGTAAATATATATTAACTTCTTTATCAGTTACTTGACTCCAATTATCAATTTCATAATTCTCAATTAACCATTTTACAAATAAGATTAGATTATCAATATACTGATTAACTGTGACCCACTTTTTTTCCTTAGAAGCATTTTTCTTTCGATAATTATCAATTTCTTGTTCATTTTTTTCTACAAAAGCACATAGTGATTTTTGAAATTTAATAGGTAATTTCTTTATTTTTATTAATATTTTTTCTTTAGGTTTATCTTCATTTTCTATTATTAATCCAAGAGTTATTAGATACTGTATAAAGTGCTTTTTCTTATAAGATTTAAACTTCCCATTAAAAATTTCCAGCCACTTCTCTGATAAATGAAACTCAAATAGTTTATCGCTATTATGTACTAATAATAACTGATTATTATTTTTCATATGATTATTTAAACTAAAATTATTAGGTAAATAATCTACTGTAAAATTAATAAATTTCACAGCTTCTCTGAGTGCCTCGTTAAATGTACAAGGACTTACGATCAATTGGTTTAGATATTCCAAATAATCTCTATACATATTTTTAGCTAGATCTTTACTAAACTCTTCATTGATGAAATTTTCAGTAGTACACACATATAAGGACCTATAATCCACACAACTATAACAAAAACTATATTTACTTTTTACAGTTAATTGCTCTCCACAATCTGAACACCTATTATCATCAAAAAAATAATCTAATATATCAGCTCTATATCTTGAGGTATGTCTAATATCTATATTAGGAAAAGGATTTGATACTTCATCAAACTTTATTAAATCTAATGAATAAAAATATATCTTAATTATTTCCAATATTTTTGGTGATTTTACTGCACATTTCTCAAAGTATATTTTTTCAATCAAGTGTTCTTTTATTAACTTCAAGTCATTTATTTGATTAAGAACTTTTATGAAATTAACAACTGTTCGATACTTAATCACATTAGAAAATTTACTTTTACTCACAAAATTAATTACATTTAAAACATGGCTTGCATATGAAGGATCTTTAAGTCTACTTTTTAAGAATTCATAATCATCTTTATACCGTTGCAAAGTCCTATGACAATAACAATTATTACATACCCCAGAAAGTTTAATTGTATTTTCTGATACTCTATTTGAACAATTTGGGCAACTTGTGTAACCCATCTTATACAGGAGGCAACTTCCTATTAGTTCCGTTAACAACTTTCCCCTCATTTGTTCCTTCATTTTGCACTGTAGTTTTAGAAACTAATAAAGTTGGAGTATGAACTAATAATTCATCTGGCTTACAATTTAAAGTCGTACAAAGAGCATCCAAAGTTGTCATTTTCATTTGCTTAGGAGATTCATTAATTAAAGCTGATATTGATGGGGCTGACATTTTATAACCTGTCTTTTCATACATCAATCTCGCTAATTCTGTACCAGACCATATTTCATTTTTAGCCATCACTTGCCTCAATTTCCATTCAACACTCATTTTTCTCCTCCCTTAATACCTCTTCTAATTGCGATTTCCATTTGTTTTGAGCTAATCTAATTCTATTTTCTATAAAATTACTGCTAGGTTCTAAATATCCTGCTGTAGTTGAAACATTAGAGTGTCCTAACAGTTTGCTCATTGTTAAGATATCTACTCCTAATTCCACATAATTTGTAGCGAATGCATGTCTTAATTGATGAGCACTAAACTGCTCAGATTTTGGAATTCCTATTTCTTTTTGCCTTCTAATAAGGTTGCTCCTCATGGTGTCTCTGCCAACTCGTTCTCCAGCCTCTGATAAGAAAAGAGCTGCATTAACTTGATTATTTTTTAAACCTGGTAAAATTTCTTCCAGATACCATTCTAATAGTTTGTCTAATCCAGAAAGCATAGGTACCCATCTAGGTTTATGCCCAGTCCCTCTACTACCTTTTCCATAACGAACATGAATTTTCCCATTATGCCCCAAATCAAACCTTAAATCATTTATATCAAGCATTACTAACTCGTTTATTCTTAAACCACTCAATGATAAAGTTTTAAAGAAAACATAATCTCTTGCAACTGTATAATATTTTCTACTGGTTAATATCCTACTTTTAAGTTCGTTAAAAAACATATCTAGTATCTCCTTCTTAGGTGGTATCACTCTGACATCATCATCATCTTTCCTATGAAAAAATTTATTAAACTCATCTATAACTTCAGGAACTAAAACCCCAATCGAATTATAAAGCTCTAAACTTTTACGACTTTTTAAAAATGAATAAAATGTTGATATGTTAGACTGATATTTCCTTCTAGTGCTATGAGATAACCCCTTCCCAACCAAACTGTAATAAAATTTTTCTACATCTTCTGCTGAAATTTCCCAAACATACTTTTTATTAAACTTAATAAATTCATCTATATTCCTTAAATTTAGAGCAACCGTCTCTTTAGTAAACCCCTTAACCACTTGCTGCCTTTCCCAATCTTCAATCAATTTATATTGGAACTTCTCTAAATCTAGGTCTAATACATTTATTTTTGAACATGTATTATTATTTACTATTTTAAATTTATTCATAAGTCACCCCTATATTTAGGTAATACCTAATTTTTTTAGGTATTACCATAATATCATAAGGTAAATTAAGTGTCGAACTTACACATAATCCGATGGTTATGAAGACATATGATAGAGGCTGCTGCACGGCGAAACGCTTCTTTAAAAACTTCTCTTGGATGTACAATTGAAGTATTTAAACTTCCGATAAAAATCGTTTGCCTATGTATGACTTGATTCTTTGTGTTCAAATAGAGACATACAAAATGCTCCTGCTGCAAGAAGCGCATTTCTTCCATCATGTATGTGGCGCAATCTTCCGGGCTTCGAATGCTGTATCTATTTTGATATTCTAAACGCACCATTCTTCTACCGAGTTCAAAAGCGGCTATAAGCTGAGTTGCCTTTGCAACCCCGACACCATGTATACTGACAAGCTCTTCTAACGTTGCATCTTTCAGCATACGTAAACCATCAAAGTGATGTAAAATTTTATCTGATAACTTCAAAACTGATTCTTCTTTAGAACCTGTTCTCAGTAACACTGCAAGAAGCTCCCGATTAGATAAACTTCCAGCTCCCTCTAACAATAAACGCTCCCGTGGCTGTTCTTCTTTGACAACATCACGAATACCGTTCATTTCTCCACCCCTTTATTTGTTCTCTCAAAGAAAATCCCATGCAATTTTACGCATGGGTTACATCAATATTAAATTGTTTTAATTCCCGAACAAGACGTGAAATTGGTAATCCAACTACACTATAGTAGTCCCCTTGAATATGTTGAACAAAAATAGATCCTTTACCTTGAATTCCATAACTTCCGGCTTTATCCAAAGGCTCTTTTGATGCAATGTATGCGTCAATTTCCTCTTCTGTTAATTCCCAAAACGTAACTTCTGTACGTTCGTAAAAAGTGACTGTTTTGTCTTTTTCTATAATTGCAACACCAGTATACACTTCATGTGTTTTTCCTGATAATAATTGCAACATTTCTTTCGCCTCAGCCTCATTAGATGGCTTTCCAAGAATACGCGATTCATATGTAACAATTGTGTCTGCACCTAACACAATATGATCACTGTTATTTTCTGCTACCGCAGATGCTTTTTGCAGGGCAAGGGACATAACAATATCAGAAGGTGATGAATACGCACCAATCGTTTCTTCTACTTCACTTACAATAATTTCAAATGGCACACCCGCTAACTCAAGCAATTCCTTCCTGCGAGGTGATCCTGAAGCTAAAATAATTTTTCTCATATTTTCTCCTTCCTTTCTCACATGAAACAGAATCATTTACATCAATCGTATCAAAGGAATAGTTTGTCCACAAATAAAAGAAATATTATTTTCTCTAAACAAAATAATACTTCCTTACTAAAACACGATTATATTTCTGTCATAAAGAAAGCACTTTACTCTAAATTCAAAAGAAAAGAAAGAAGCATCTATACTTCTTCCTTCGTCATTTCATTATCCTATTATTTCACCTTTTGTGAAACAATTTTTTCGTATGAAAGTATACCATCAATGATAACTTGATTTAATTTCGCTAAAGATTCCTTATCATCTTTTCCGTCCTTCACTGTTTGCACAGCTACCGACGTATACATATACAATTTCTTCGCTTCTTCCTGCTTCATACTTTTCCCTTCTTTTTCAATCGCTTTCCACTCTTTTTCGATTGCACTTATATCTTTTGCATTACTTTTTTCACTAGCTTGTACGCTAGAAGCATATTTTGCTAAATGAGTATATAATGGCTGTACTTTTGTTAAAAACGCTCCAACTTCTTTATCATCTTTAAGTAACGCTTTATCTGTTATATCCCAGTCCTTTTTCAATACGGAGACATTATCTTTTTTATACTGCGTCATTAATTGGTTTATGCCTTGTTCATCGCTAGCAATACCAACAACTAATGCATACTTATCACCGCTCGGTTTTAAGGCTGCTACACCTCCATTACCTTTCCACTCTTCAAGAGCGGCCTGTCCCTTTTCTTCAGAAGAATACATTCCCCCTTGAACAAAAAATAATTTCATTGGATCTAATGACGTTCCTGTCTGTGCTTTTGTTTTTTCCTCTTTTGGTGCTTGTGTTTGTTCTGCCGTTCCACCCACCTTTGATTCTTCCTTTCGCATCTGCTTCGAAGCTGTTACTTCGCTTCCTCCTGTCGCACCTTGTCCTTTCAGTAACTGTAGCATCCCCATCCCAAACGCCGTACCAATAATAATTGCAGTTGCAACGATTGCAATTAACGTATTGCTCCACTTCTTTCGATTTTTTTCCGTAGACGCTACTTTCGATTTTTGAAACGGAACAACGTTTTTTGGCCTTTCACTTTCTACTACCATCCAGTCAAATTCATCTTTCTTCTTCTCCTCATACTTCGCTTCTGTTCCATTCACTTTCACTGAGATCGTTCGTGATTGCTTGTCCATACACTCACACCTCACCTCTTATCGTTGTCCGCATCATATCATATTCATTTCACAAAAAAACGAGATATTTGTCAGAGGAATTCGCCAAATAACCCTATATATTTATCTTATATGTATGCATTTGACTTCATTTGTAGAACAAAAAAACTAGATAGCAAAGACTATCTAGTTTTTTTCGCGAATATATTTTCGAACTTCCGAAATGAAATAAAGAGAACCTGTTATGATAAAAACATCATTTTCTCCAAGCATTTCAACCTTCGTATCAATTGCCTCTTTCCAATTTTCAAAAACTAATTTTGACTCTTTCTTTGCATACGATGCAAGCTCGCCTGCTGAAATAGCACGATCAAAGGCGAATGTTGTAAAAATAATTTCATCGGCGATGGTTTCTAATTGATCTACCATATTGTGCAATTGTTTGTCACCAAGGGCAGTAAATAAAACTATTACATTTTTATCTTTGTAATGTGATTCTACCGTTTTCACAAGACTTTCAATACCTTCTGGGTTATGAGCACCATCTATAATAATATCCGGATTACTTTGCAGTTTTTCAAAGCGCCCCACCCAATACGCTTCCTGTAATCCCCTTCTTATTTCTTCTTCCTCAATTAAAAATGATAAGTATGTTTTTACATACATGACTGCCATAAGCGCAAGCGCTGCGTTTCCTACTTGATGGCTGCCTTTCATTGAAATTCGCACATCTTCAAAAGAGGCGAAAGGGCAAGTGAAATCGAAATGTTCTCCATCTTCGCTAGACTGTTTATGTAACGATGTAAAATGGTTGCCCATCTCGTATACATTTGCATGATTTTCCTTTGCAACTTTTTGAATGACTTGCAGTGCTTCCTCATCTTGCACACCAGTAATAACCGGAACACCAGACTTAATAATTCCCGCCTTTTCATATGCAATTTCCCCTAGTGTATTACCTAAAATATGCATATGATCGTGACCGATATTCGTAATAATCGTGAGAACTGGGTGAATCACATTCGTAGAATCAAAGCGCCCTCCAAGCCCTGTTTCAAATAAAACAACATCACAGAAATTAACTTTACCGAAGTAACAAATTGCCATAACAGTAATAATTTCAAACTCAGTCGCTTCCCCTAAATCCGTCTCATCTAGTTTTTCAACGACTGGCTTTACCATCTTTACAAGTTCAGTAATCTCTTCATCTGCAATTGGTGTTCCATTCACACTAATACGCTCGTTAAATGTTTCAATATAAGGGGAGGTAAATGTTCCTACCTTATATTTTGCATTTTCTAACATGTAGCGCATATATGTTAACGTTGAACCTTTTCCATTTGTACCAGCAAGATGAACACATTTTATGTGACGTTCTGGATTTCCGAGTTCTTCTAGCATCCATCTCATTCTTTCTAATCCTGGTTTAATACCAAACTTCAATCGGCTATGAATCCACCCTATCGCTTCTTCGTATGTATGTATCACGTATGCTTTCCCCTTTCAAAAAACAACCTTCATAACCCTATTATACGCAAAGAAAAGAGACTCACCAATATAGTGAGTCTCTAAAAAGCATTTTATTTCTCAAGATCTGCTAGACGTTGGCGAACTGCTTCGCGTTTTTCTAGGTAATCTTGCTCTTTCGCACGCTCTCCTTCAATAACTGCTGCAGGAGCTTTCGCTACGAAACCTTGGTTTGAAAGTTTCTTCTGTACACGTTCTACTTCTTTGTCGAACTTCTCAAGCTCTTTCTCAAGACGTGCTCTCTCTTCATCAAGATTGATAAGATCAGCTAACGGTAAGAATAACTCTGCACCCGTTACGATTGCAGTCATTGCTTTTTCTGGCGCTTGTAAATCCGTTTGAATTGTTAATTCACTTGGGTTACAGAAACGCTCAATGTAAGAACTGTTTTTCGTAAGTTGAGCAAGTACAGCCTCATCTTTTGCTTTAATTTGCATTTGAACTTTTTTGCTCATTGGCGTATTAACTTCTGCACGAATGTTACGAACAGAGCGAATGATATCAACTAGAAGGTGCATTTCTGCTGCAGCTTCTGTATCTTGTAAATCTTCGCGAACTGTTGGCCACGCTGCTACTGTAATAGATTCGCCTTCGTGCGGTAAATGTTGCCAAATCTTCTCTGTTACGAATGGCATGAATGGGTGTAACAGACGCATTGTTTGATCTAATACGTAAGCTAAAATAGAACGAGTTGTTTTCTTAGCTGCTTCATCTTCACCGTATAGAGGAAGTTTCGCCATTTCGATGTACCAGTCACAGAAATCATCCCAGATGAAGTTGTATAATGAACGGCCCGCTTCACCGAACTCATATTTATCCATGTTACGTGTTACGCTTTCGATTGTTTCATTTAAGCGAGTTAAAATCCACTTATCTGCAACTGATTTTTCACCAGTTAAATCGATTTCTTCATACTTCATGTCATCCATATTCATTAATACGAAACGTGATGCATTCCAAATTTTATTAATGAAGTTCCAAGTAGATTCTACTTTTTCCATGCTGAAACGTAAGTCTTGACCTGGTGCACTTCCCGTTGATAAGAAGAAACGCATTGCATCTGCACCGTACTTCTCGATAACTTCCATTGGGTCAATACCGTTACCAAGAGATTTACTCATTTTACGTCCTTGCTCATCACGAACTAAACCGTGAATTAATACATCTTTAAATGGACGCTCGCCTGTAAACTCTAAACCTTGGAAAATCATACGAGATACCCAGAAGAAGATGATGTCATAACCAGTTACTAGTGCATCTGTTGAATAGTAACGCTTGAAGTCTGCTGCATCTTCATTTGGCCAACCAAGTGTTGAGAATGGCCATAGTGCTGAACTGAACCATGTATCAAGTACGTCGTTATCTTGATTCCAATTTTCAATATCTGCTGGTGCTTCTGTACCTACGTATACTTCACCAGTTTCTTTATGATACCAAGCTGGAATGCGGTGTCCCCACCATAATTGACGAGAAATACACCAGTCGTGAATGTTTTCCATCCAACGTAAATATGTGTTTTCGAAACGATCTGGTACGAACGTTACTTTCTCTTCTTCTTTTTGCTGAAGCGCTACTGCCTTCTCAGCAAGTGGAGCCATTTTTACGAACCATTGTGTTGATAAGTAAGGCTCAACAACTGCACCACTACGCTCACTATGACCTACTGAATGCATATGAGGCTCGATTTCTACTAATACGCCCGCTTCTTGTAAATCTTTTACTAACGCTTTACGGCACTCGAAACGATCCATACCGTTATACTTACCAGCTTTTTCGTTCATCGTTCCATCTTCGTTCATTACTAAGATACGTGGTAAGTCATGACGGTTACCTACTTCAAAGTCATTCGGGTCATGAGCTGGTGTAATTTTTACAACACCTGTTCCGAAATCTTTTTCTACATACTCATCAGCAATAATCGGAATCTCACGGCCTACGATTGGAAGTGTAACTGTTTTTCCAATTAAATGCTTGTAACGATCGTCTTCTGGATGAACCGCTACCGCTGTATCACCAAGCATCGTTTCTGGACGAGTTGTTGCAAGACGAATATGACCAGATCCATCTGTTAACGGATAGTTCATATGGTAGAATGCACCTTGAACTTCTTTATGAATTACTTCGATATCAGAAAGAGCTGTGCGTGTTGCCGGGTCCCAGTTGATAATATATTCACCGCGGTAAATTAAGCCTTTTTCGTATAATTGAACGAATACTTTATTAACCGCATCAGATAAACCTTCGTCTAATGTGAAACGTTCGCGAGAATAGTCTAGTCCTAAACCAACTTTCCCCCATTGTTGACGAATGTGAGAAGCGTATTCTTCTTTCCATTCCCAAGCTTTTTCAAGGAATTTCTCACGGCCAAGATCGTAACGTGAAATACCTTCTTCACGAAGTTTTCCTTCTACTTTCGCTTGTGTTGCGATACCCGCATGGTCCATTCCTGGAAGCCACAATACATCGTAACCTTGCATACGCTTCGTACGAGTTAAAATATCTTGAAGTGTTGTATCCCATGCATGACCTAAGTGTAACTTACCAGTTACGTTCGGAGGTGGAATTACAATTGTATACGGTTGTTTCTTCTCGTCTCCTGTTGCTTCAAAATATTTGCCTTCTAGCCACCACTGATAAAGGCCTTCTTCAACGGACATATGATCATATTTAGTTGGTAAATTCTTTTCCGTGTTTGACATTATTTTCCCTCCTTAAAATAAAAAATGCCCCTCATCCAAAAAAGGACGAGGGACATCGCGGTACCACCTTTATTTACAAACAAATTCAGGAATTTGCTTATACTCTTAACTTGATAACGGACAAATCCGTCTTTTCCTAATGAGAACTATTCCGTTCAGAAAAGATGCTCCAGGGCTACCTTCTAACATAACTATCTAGAGAATCTCCCAGCTAATGATCCTCCTCTCTGAAGACGTTTCTTGTTATACTCTTCCCCTTCAAGGCATTTATATGATTGTTAATTATTATATACAATAGTGTAAAAAACGAAACCTTATTCGTCAAGATAAATTTAATACTACAGCTTTTTGAGTAAAAAAAAGAAGATAAGTAGCACCCTCTACTTATCTTTTTATCCGTTCCCTTGCTGGGCAGCTTGTAATTGCGAAAGGAAATATTCTATATTACTAACGAGCCAATGCGCTTGTTGCAAACTCTTTACTCCGAGAAGTTCATTTTGCTCATTACGACGCTCTCTTCTTTTCTTATAAGACTGGATTTGCCGAATAAATTGCGATGGATACGTCATATACGCAAACATGAGTAGTTGCTCTTCTTTCGTAAAAGGGAAGTTTTTTTGATACATTTGATACCATTCAAACCGATCGCTTCGCGCAATTGGATATGTGTTTAACGACCGAGAATAAAACCCTACAATATCTTGCACAGGTGTTGCAAACTTCGATTTTTCTAAACTAATAAAATAGCCGTTCCGTTCATAATCAAATAAAAAATGATTCAATGATACATTACCATGTACAAAAGTAATGCGTGTTGTCTCTTTTTCTTTCATCGCATCGTTCCACTCATTTAATTGCTTCGTTGCAAACTCACGCGCCCTCATTACATGATGATAATACGTACAATATTGCAGTTCAAACGGAGACATATACCACTTCGATTCCGATTCTACAAGAAACTCTTCTAGCATCTCGCCATCATTTTCCCAGCGCTCGGATATATTTGTATAATGTTTTTCTAAATCCTCTTCTGTATACGTTTCTTCTTTTACCGTTTTTTGATGCAACATTCCAAGAGTCTGAAACATTTTATGGTATTGATCATTATCCTCACCGTTTCCTTCCGCACGCTCTAACCAAGGCATTAAATAATAATTATACGTACCGTCACTTAAAATATAATTTCCGTCCGTCGCATGGTATATAGGTACATAATTTGAAAAACCTTTCTCCTTCAAATATTGAATATGGTGCAGAAAATTATTCCGCTCTAACTTCCTGCCTTCTATTTTCTTGAGCGCATATGGACCTTGATTCGTATAAATTTTCGTTACGCTTCCGTGCTCTTCCATATGCTGCGTATCCAATCTATATTGCCTTACAATGGGTTCATAGCGATTTCGTAATTCCATATCCATACGAATAACCCTTTCTATTCAAAACATAGCCTTTAGAAAAATAAGTGAGTGAAAACACTCACTTATTTCGCTTTTGCTCTTGAAACAGGAATATAAATAATTTGTCCTGTAGTTAAATATATATCTTCTGTTTGATTGACGCGGTATAAGTTTTGTACAGATGTTTCATACCGTTCTGCAACCGATTCAATCGTATCTCCTTCTTGCACGAAATACATTCTTAACTTTGTAAATTCTTCTTCCGGTTCTTTCGTAAATAATTTCGTTAAATAAAGTGCATTTTCATCTCGCTGTGAATACGTTTCCTCTTCTTGTTCTTCTTGTTTTTTCGCGTGTTCTTTCTTGAAATCTTTTCGTCCGAACAATTCAAATTGTGGCGTTGTTTCTATATCCTCTTCACGCTCTACAAATTCATGTTCTTCTATTTCCTCTTCCTCTACTTCCTGCTCTTTTCTTTCTTCTAGTTGGAACGGTTCAAATGCGTAATCTTCCCACTCATCTGATTCCTTATAAGCTGGTTCTTCTACGTGCGGTGTTGGTCTATTTTCCTCCTCTTGCGCTGAATCAACTTCCAACTCAGCATACGCCGTTTCTTCCTCTTCCTCTTCATCCTCGATGCGTTCTTCATCACATAATCCTGTAATAGATATATCCGCTAATAATTGTAAGCAACCATTTTCCTTTAATTCATAATCAAATTCCTCGATGGATACATATAGTTCTTCAATTACTTTCACACGGTTTCTTGGGATTGATATTTCAAGCGGGAAGGAATGAACAAGTTCATTAACCCCATCTTCTCTCGTTTCTACATAATCAATGGACTTCGCTGGCGATAGATCTCTTAATGAATAAGCTGAATCATCTTGCCTTGCAACATACTCTCCCGTTAAATCTAATTGCCCTCTCACAATTACCTCATGATCAAGCTCTTCTATCTCAACGTCTGGATCTAACGAAATTGACAAAAGTTCTTCGACTTCCTGTCCTTTTTGGAACCAAACAGATTCTTTTAATGAAAAACGTAATGAATGATCTGTTGCCACTTCTTTTCCCCCTCCCAAACTATATGTCATTACAGATTTATGTACGGAAAGCTGACTTTATGAATAAAAAAAATCGCTCCCCTTACGGAGAGCGATTTTTTTATTCAATTAAGCTTTTAATTTTGACATTGCAATTTCAGCCGCTGCAATCGTCGCTTCAATATCTGCATCACTATGTGCTGTCGATAAGAATAAACCTTCGAATTGAGATGGCGGTAAAAATACACCTTGTTCTACCATTTCACGATAGTAAGCCGCAAAGAACTCTAAGTTTGAAGATTTTGCTGCATCGTAATTAATAACTGGTTCATCTGTAAAGAAGATACCAATCATAGAACCCGCACGATTGATATGATGTGGAATGCCATGTTTTTCAGCCGCTTTACGTAAGCCAGCTTCTAACATTTCAGCTTTACGCTCAAATTCTACATACGATTCTGGCGTTAACTGTACTAACGTTTCATAACCTGCTGCCATTGCTAGTGGGTTACCTGATAAAGTACCTGCTTGATAAATCGGTCCGCTCGGTGCAACTTGGCGCATAATTTCTGCTTTACCACCGTATGCTCCTACCGGTAATCCACCACCGATTACTTTACCTAAACAAGTTAAATCAGGTGTTACACCGTAATAACCTTGTCCACAATTATAAGCAACACGGAATCCTGTCATTACTTCATCAAAAATAAGCAATGCGCCATTTTGCTCTGTTACTTCACGAAGACCTTCTAAAAATCCTGGTTGCGGAGGAACAACACCCATATTCCCTGCTACTGGTTCTACAATGACACAAGCAATATCATCACCGAATTGTTCGAAAGCGTATTTCACACTTTCTAAATCGTTATACGCTACTGTAATCGTATTTTTCGCTACACCTTCTGGTACACCAGGGCTATCTGGTAAACCTAGCGTTGCTACACCAGAACCCGCTTTAATTAATAACGAGTCACCATGACCGTGATAACAACCGATAAATTTCAAAATTTTGTTACGCCCTGTATAACCACGAGCTAAACGTAGCGCACTCATTGTCGCTTCTGTTCCAGAGTTAACCATACGCACAATCTCAATTGATGGAACACGCTCAATAACAAGTTTCGCTAATTTATTTTCAATTTCCGTTGGAGCACCGAAGCTCGTACCTCTTTCAGCAACAGCTTTTAAAGCCTCAACAACACGATCATTTGCATGACCATGAATTAATGGACCCCATGATAATACGTAATCGATGTATTCATTTCCATCGATATCATATACTTTAGAGCCTTTTCCACGCTCCATAAACAACGGATTCATACCGACAGACTTAAAAGCACGAACTGGGCTATTTACGCCACCAGGCATTAAATCTTGAGCCTCTTCAAACGCTGCAATCGACTTATCAAACTTTTTCATTATTTAGCGCCTCCTTCTTGTAACCATCTCGCTGCATCTTTCGCATGATACGTAATAATTAAATCTGCTCCTGCGCGTTTCATACTAATTAATTTTTCAAGTACAACTTCTTTTTCATTAATCCAGCCATTTTGCGCTGCCGCTTTAATCATTGAATATTCACCGCTTACGTTATAAGCAACGACTGGTAAATTAAAGTTATTTTTCACATCACGAACGATATCTAAGTAAGAAAGAGCTGGCTTTACAATTAAGAAATCTGCCCCTTCCATTACATCTGATTCTGCTTCACGGAATGCTTCCATGCGGTTCGCTGGGTCCATTTGATATGTTTTACGATCACCAAATTGCGGTGCACCGTGCGCCGCATCACGGAATGGCCCGTAAAATGCTGATGAATATTTAACAGCGTACGACATAACTGGTACATGTCCAAAACCATTTTCATCTAATGCGTGGCGAATTGCTGTTACGAATCCGTCCATCATGTTTGATGGCGCAATAATGTCCGCTCCTGCTTTCGCTTGGCTTACAGCTGTTTTTGCAAGAACTGCAAGAGACTCGTCATTTAAAATAATACCATCTTCAATTACACCGCAATGACCATGGCTTGTGAATTGACATAAACATGTATCCGCAACTACTACTAGATCAGGGAATTCACCTTTAATTTGCTGAATCGCACGTTGCACAATTCCATGATCACAATATGCTGATGATCCAACTTCATCTTTTTCAGCAGGTAAACCAAATACAATAACAGAACGAATACCTAAATCAACAACTTCTTGCATTTCAGCTTGCAATAAATCTAAAGATATTTGATATACGCCTGGCATAGAAGGCACTTCATTACGAACATTCTCTCCTTCTAATACAAAAATAGGGTAAATAAAATCTTCCGTATGTAAAAACGTTTCACGCACAAGCGCACGCATGCCCCCGCTTTGTCTTAAGCGACGATGACGATTAAATTGTAAAGAGTTCATAGATTTCTATCCCCATTCTTTTATTTTATAGATTCACAAACACATTGTAGTAATGCTTCTACAGTGTACTCTTTCGGCATAATAATATGCGGAAAATAAAGGCTCGCCTCTTTTTCCGTAATAGGCCCTATACAAGCAATTGTACATTTTTTTGTCCATTCTCTCCAGTTTGTATCCTCAAGTAAACGAACAAAACTAGTAACAGTGGAAGGGCTCGTAAATGTAATAATGTCTACTTTCCCTACTTCTAACGCTTCTATAAGCTCTTGCTTTTTCTCTACATTTTCTTTCGTACCATATACGATAAGCTCATCTAGAGAAACACCCATTTCGCGAAGTGCAACCGGAATTACGTCTCTTGCTAAATTCCCTTTCGGAAATAAAATACGTTCGTTTCCACTTAATCTTTTTACAAACTCTTCTGCAAATACTTCTGCAACAAATGAAGTTGGAACAAAATCCACTCGATAGCCTCGCTTTTCTAACTCTAACTTTGTTTTCACACCTACTGCAGCAATTTTAGTCGTTACAGGTAGCTTCTGTCTCAAACGATCTAGAAAAAAAGCTACCCCATTTTTACTCGTAAAAATAACCCAGTCATACGAATGTAACTGCCCTGCTATATGTTGAATTTGCCTATGAGACATACCTTCCATACGCAAAAGCGGAATTTCCAATGGAATTCCGCTCTTTTCTTTCACCGCTACACTCATTTGTTTTGCTTGATGCTGGGCACGCGTAACCAATACCGTTTTGCCAGCGAGAGCGTTCATATTTATCGTTGCCCCTTATTTGCAGCAAGAATGAGTTCTTTTGCGCCTTGTTTAATTAAACGGTCCGCAGCCTCTAATCCTACTTTCTCTGGATCAGTTCCTACTACTGTCTCTTTCAATAAAACAGAACCGTCCATAGACCCGACAAGAGCTGTTAATTCGATTGCATCGTTTTCCGTAAGAGTTGCATATCCAGCGATCGGAACTTGGCATCCCCCTTCAAGTTTATGAAGAAATACGCGTTCTGCTGCCACTGTTTTTTCTGTTACTCCATCATTCATATGAGCTAACAACTGCAGTAAATCTTTATCATCCTCACGACACTCAATCGCTAATGCACCTTGTCCTACAGCAGGTACACATAACGTCTCATCTAAATGTTCTGTAATAACTTCATTATCCCAACCCATTCTTTGTAATCCTGCTGTCGCTAAAATAATTGCATCGTAATCTTCTTCTTTTAATTTGCGTAAACGTGTATCGATATTTCCGCGAATCCACTTCACTTGTAAGTCTGGTCTCGCAGCGAGTAGCTGTGCACTACGTCTTAAACTACTCGTACCTAAAATAGCGCCTTCTGCTAACTCTTTAAACGACGCTCCGTTTTTTGAGATAAAAGCATCACGAGGGTCAACACGCTTTGGTGTACAACCAATCATTAATCCTTCTGGAAGTACGGCCGGCATATCTTTCATACTATGTACAGCCATATCAATTTCTTTCGTAAGTAGCGCATGTTCAATCTCTTTCACAAACAAGCCTTTGCCACCTACTTTTGAAAGAGTAACATCTAAAATAACATCACCTTTTGTGACGATTTCTTTCACTTCAAATTCATATGGTAAACCTAGCGCTTTTAACTGATCAATAAACCAGTTTGTTTGCGTTAATGCTAATTTACTCTTTCGTGACCCTACAATAATTTTGCGCATAATTTTCTCTCCTCATTATAAATACCAAAAGTGGAAGTTGGATAAACTGCTTAATAGAAAAATGTTAATTAGCATTACGAGAAATGCTCCGATGTTCCACTGCACGATTTTCTTCCCTAGCAATACATCTGCCGCTCGTAAATAAAGACCCGCACAATATACAAATAAAACGACAAAAGACCCGATTACTTTCGTATCATACCAATGGAAATTGTCCAATTTTGTATATCCCCATATGCATCCTAATAAAATAGCTAGTAAGAAAAATGGAACAGAAAATAAATTTAATCCGTAAGACATCGATTCTAACTTCGGTAAATTCCCTAACCTTCTTAATCTCGCATTCCATTTTTTCTTTTTTAATAGGCGATATTGCAATAAATACATAATAGAAAAAATGAACGATACAGTAAAAGTTGCATAAGAAATAATAGCCATACCGACATGTACATATACAAGCTCCGAAACTAATTGCTCTGCAAGTACCGGCGACATCTTTCCAAGCGGCGTAAAAATAGAAAAAGCGCTTACGCCAAATGCAACAACATTTGTAAAAAAGACTAAAAAATCGATTCTCATAAATCGATTAATGACTAACGACATCGTAATCAATAGCCAAACATAAAAATAAATACCTGATAATAAGGTTAAAAGGGGGTTCGTTTCTGAATCTGTAGCTCTAAGCAACATAAAAATAGAATGCAGAACCCATACAATCGAAAGTAACCAAAAAGCAAATCGGTTCGCCTTTCGGTTACTTTGGAAATAATCTATAAAATATAAACTAATGCTACAAGCATATAAAATAATTGCAATATGATAAATAATACTGTTATTTAAAAAACTCATCCGATCATCCTTCCAAATTATAAAGATGGAACGGATGGTGTCCACGCTCTTTTATGTTCTACTTCTTCCGCACGACTCTCTACGTCTTCCATTTCTAAATCAAAAATCTTTGCAAATAACGCTAATTTTTCGTCTGCTCCCTCTTCAGCAGCTATTTCTTTCGCTACTAAAATTGGGTCTTTTAATAATTGATTAATAATACTTTTCGTATGCTTACTAATTACTTTTCTCTCACGATCACTAAGAGTTGGTATTTTTCGTTCCAAACTTTCCATCGTTTCACTTTGAATAGCAAGTGCCTTATCACGAAGAGCTGATATTAACGGAACGACACCAAGTGTACTTAACCACGTTTTAAATACAACAATTTCCTCTTCAATCATAAATTGAATTTTCTCTGCTTCTTTCAAACGCTCAGCACGGTTCGCTTCTACTACTCCTTGCAAATCATCAATGTCATACAAGAAAGAACCTTCTAGCTCATCAATTGCTGGATCAATATCACGCGGCACTGCAATATCAACCATAAATAATGGACGACCAGAGCGCATTTTCTCTACCTTTGTCATCATCTCTTTCGTAATGACATAATCCGATGCACCAGTTGAACTAATTAAAATATCAGCTTCTAATAATGCACATTGTAATTCACTTAAAGGTTTTGCGTGTCCCATATATTTCTCAGCCATTATTTCTGCTTTTGAAAGCGTTCTATTCATGACTGTTACTTTACGAGCACCACTTCCATATAAGTTTTGTAGTGCAAGTTCACCCATTTTACCAGCACCGAGAATAAGCACGTGACAATCTGTTAACTCGCCGAATATTTTCTTTCCTAGCTCAACAGCAGCATAACTAACAGACATCGCACTTTCACCAATTGTCGTTTCTGAGTGAGCACGTTTCGCTAATGTAATGACTTGCTTAAACAATTCATTAAAAATTGTCCCTGTTGCTTTTACTTGCTGCGCTTCTAAAAAGCTATCTTTTATTTGACCTAAAATTTGCGTCTCTCCAACTACCATAGAATCTAAACCGCACGTTACGCGGAATAAATGATCGATTGCACCATCTTGTTCAAATATAGTTAAATATGGTGCGACTTCTTCTATTTCAAGCTGAAACCAATCAGCTAAAAACTTCTTAATATAATACCGTCCCGTGTGTAATTGATCGACAACAGCATAAATCTCAGTGCGATTACAAGTTGATACAATGACATTCTCTAACACGCTCTTTTGATTTTGTAATGTCGTCATTGCTTGCTCTAGCTCTGCTGCCTGAAATGTGAGTTTCTCACGAAATTCTACAGGGGCTGTTCGATAATTTACACTAACAACAAGAATATGCACGCAGCATGTCCCCCTTCACCCGTTTTATCACTTTATCTACTATCATAATACAACTTTCCTCTTATGAATCTGACAATCGTGTGAACAACCGATTATTTTTTTATTTATTCTCCATATGTAAGAAAGGAGATTCAGTAAAACGAATAAAAACTTTCTACTTTATAATGATTATAAATTAATAACTCTATTTGTACGTTACCAAAAAAAGCCCTCATAATCAAGTGATGGAAACTATTCCATATGAATTATAACATCATCTTTCCTATCTTCTTTCATCATGAAGGAAAATATGTATGATTGTTCCAAATTGTAGCACAAACTTTCTCAATACAATGTATTTGACATTGTATTTATTTTTCGTTATATTGATTTTACAAAATTAAATTGTGCACAACTTAATTAGAAAGGAGTCATTCATGACAGAAGATTCTTTGCATCTAGATAATCAACTTTGTTTTTCTATTTATGCTTGTTCTAGAGAGGTTACACGCTTTTACCGACCATATTTAGAAGAAATGGGCATTACGTATCCACAGTACATTACTTTACTCGTACTATGGGAGCAAGATGGACTAACAGTAAAAGAAATTGGAGAACGTCTATTTTTAGATTCCGGTACGTTAACACCTATGTTAAAACGAATGGAATCATTAAACCTTGTAAAACGCGTTCGTTCCAAAGAAGATGAGCGAAAAGTGTGTATTGAATTAACAGAACAAGGAAAAGATTTACAAGATAAGGCTTGTTCATTGCCAACAACGATGGCAACAAATTTAGGAATTACAGAACAAGAATATCGTTCTTTATTAATTCAATTAAATAAACTAATTGAAACAATGAAAACAATTAATGATAGAAAAGGGGAATAAACATGGATAAATTATATACTGCTTCAGTAACTGCTACAGGTGGAAGAAATGGAAAAGTAGTATCAGATGATGGCATATTAAATCTTGATGTAAAAATGCCGAAAGCACTAGGTGGTGCAGGCGGAGAGGCAACAAATCCAGAACAACTATTTGCAGCTGGTTATGCTGCTTGTTTTGATAGTGCGTTACAACTTGTCATTCGTACGAAACGTGTGAAAGTAGAAAGTACAGAAGTAACTGCTCACGTTTCTATCGGAAAAGATACAGATGGTGGTTTCGGCCTATCCGCTGTGCTTGATGTACATGTCGCTGGCGTTTCACATAGCGAAGCACAAGAACTTATAGAAGCCGCTCACGGCGTATGTCCTTATTCGAAAGCAACACGAGGAAATATTGAGGTTACATTAAACGTACGCTAAAAGTGTATAAAGAAAAAAACGCGCGACATTCGTCACGCGTTTTTTGTTTTTGTAAATTTATGAATTGCTTTCCATGCTTCTTCTTTCCCAAGTCCTGTTTCAGAAGAGAATAGAACGACTTCATCGCCACTTTCAATATCAAGCGTTTCTTTTACAACTTTTAAATGCTTTTGCCATTTCCCTTTCGGAATTTTATCGGCTTTCGTTGCAATAATAATGGTTGGAATGTCATAATGCTTTAAGAAATCATACATCATTACATCATCATTTGTTGGTTTGTGACGTAAATCAACTACTAGTACAGCTGCATCTAATTGCTCACGTGTTGTAAAATACGTTTCAATCATTTTACCCCAAGCTGCGCGCTCCGTTTTAGATACTTTCGCATATCCGTAACCTGGAACGTCCACAAAGTGCATCATCTCATTAATTAAGAAGAAGTTTAATGTTTGTGTTTTTCCTGGTTTAGAAGAAATACGTACTAACTTTTTACGATTTAAAATTTTATTAATAAAGGAAGACTTCCCGACATTTGAACGACCTGCTAATGCGATTTCTGGTAAGTCACCGTCTGGATATTGTTCTGGTTTAACAGCACTAATTACAATGTCTGCTTTTGTTACTTTCATTGTTTCACTCCTACTAATGCGTGCTCCAATACTTCATCTAAATGAGATGCAAGCACAAACGTAAGGTTTTCTTTTACGCTCTCTGGAATATCATCTAAATCTTTCTCATTTTCCGCCGGTAAAATAATTTTTGTTAAACCTGCGCGGTGAGCACTTAATGTTTTTTCTTTTAAACCACCAATCGGTAATACACGACCACGAAGTGTAATTTCACCTGTCATCCCCACTTCTTTACTTACAGGAATACCTGTTAGCGCAGAAATAAGTGCCGTTGCCATCGTAATACCTGCTGACGGTCCATCTTTTGGAACTGCTCCTTCTGGAACATGAATATGAATATCATTTTTTTCATGGAAATCAGGATCAATCTGAAGCTCTTCTGCACGAGAACGAATATAACTAAACGCCGCTTGTGCGGATTCTTTCATAACATCCCCAAGTTTCCCTGTTAAAATTAATTTCCCTTTACCTGGCGCTACGGACACTTCAATCGCCAGTGTATCGCCGCCTGCTGCCGTATACGCTAAACCTGTCGCCATACCAACTTGGTCTGTTTTTTCAGCTTGCCCATAACGGAATATGTGCTTACCAAGTAAATCAACAACGTTTTTCTCTGTTACTACAATACGCTTACGTTCTGCTGTAACGATAATTTTTGCTGCTTTACGACAAACCTTTGCAATTTGGCGCTCTAGTGTACGAACACCAGCCTCACGTGTATAATAGCGAATCATTTCAAGAAGCGCTTCATCACGTACTTGTAAATTACCTTTTCGTAAGCCATGCTCTTGTAATTGTTTCGGTAATAAATGTTCACGAGCAATATGAACTTTTTCAAGTTCTGTATAGCCAGCAATCGAAATAATTTCCATACGGTCAAGTAACGGACCTGGAATACTGGAAAGTGTATTCGCAGTTGCTACAAACATAACTTTCGATAGATCATATGGTTCTTCAATATAATGATCACTGAAGTTATGGTTTTGTTCTGGATCTAACACTTCAAGTAATGCTGCTGAAGGATCTCCACGGAAATCGTTAGACATTTTATCAATCTCATCTAATAAGAAAACTGGATTAACTGATTTCGCCTTTTTCATACCTTGAATAATACGTCCTGGCATTGCTCCAACATACGTACGACGGTGACCACGAATTTCAGATTCATCACGCACACCCCCAAGGGATACACGGACAAAATTACGATTTAATGATGTTGCAATAGAACGCGCTAACGAAGTTTTTCCGACCCCAGGTGGTCCTACTAAACAAAGGATAGGCCCTTTTAATGAATTCGTTAACTTCTGTACCGCTAAATATTCCAGTACGCGCTCTTTCACTTTCTCAAGACCGTAATGATCTTTGTTTAAAATCTCTTCAGAATGAGCAAGATCAATCATATCCTCTGTTGCTTCTGTCCACGGAAGCGCTAATAACCAATCGATATAATTTCGAATAACACCGCTCTCCGCAGAACTTGCTGGTAACTTTTCATAACGATCTAATTCTTTCAGCGCAGCCTTCATTGTTTCTTCAGGCATTCCTGACTGTTCAATTTTCTCACGAAGTTCTTCAACTTCCCCGCCCTTACCTTCTTTATCGCCAAGTTCAGTTTGAATCGCCTTCATTTGCTCACGTAAGAAATATTCTTTTTGCGTGCGCTCCATTGAACGTTTCACTTTTTGTCCAATTTTCTTTTCTAAACTAAGTAATTCTTGTTCATCTTGAATAATTGAAATAAGTGTATGTAATCGTTCTTTCACAGATATGATCTCTAAAATCTCTTGTTTCTGCTTCGTTTTAATTGGCAAGTGAGAAGCAAGTAAATCAGCTAATCTTCCTGGCTCTTCTACATCAGCTACCGTTGCAAATGTTTCATTTGAAACTTTTTTCGAAACTTTAATATATTGTTCAAAATGCTCCAGTAATGTACGCATAAGGGCTTTCTCTTCTAAATCAGCTTCCACTTCTTCCGTTATCGTTTTAATAGAAACTTGCACTACATTTTCTTCTTCGATAAACTCTACTACTTCTGCTCTATGTAAACCTTCTACAAGGACACGAAGCGTACCGTTCGGCAATTTTAACATTTGCTTCACTTTCGCCACTGTACCTACACTATATATGTCATCTTCTTTCGGATCATCGATATTCATTTCTTTTTGCATTGCTAAAAAGATGATATTTTCATCCATTGCCGCCTGCTCTAGTGCTTGTATCGATTTATCACGTCCTACATCAAGATGCAGAACCATCGTTGGATATACGAGAACGCCTCTTAATGGTAGGAGGGGCACGATTCTTTCATTCGTATTCATACTAGACATAGCACCTCCATAATAAATTAAACTCCTGTTCAACTATTTTATATTACAATACATCTAGATGCAATTGCAGAGATTCTCCGCAACTGTAAATCCCTCGTTTTTTCTCCCTTATAAAAGAAAAAAGACTCCGCTTAAGCATACAAACTTAAACGAAGTCTGGCAAATACTATTATCGTTCATTCTCACATTGATTGTGCATCTGTTTCGTCTATCGTAGTATGTACATCAAGCTCTCGATGTATATTTTCCTGTATAAACGTTAGCTCAAATACTTCCTTCAACTTCCGAACAGGAATAATTTCAATTCCTTTTATTGTATACAAAAATGGTTGCATGTTTTCAGCAGGAATGATAACTTTCTTAGCTCCTGCCTTTTTCGCAGCTTTTATTTTTGCGTACACACCACCGATAGGTTTCACTTCCCCGTGTATACTTATCTCTCCAGTCATCGCTACTTCATTATTCACATACGTATGATGCACTGCTGAATACACACCTGTTGCCATAGCAATTCCCGCCGAAGGCCCATCAATCGGGATACCACCTGGAAAATTAATATGTATATCGTACCCTTCTGGCAATACATCTAGAGATCGAAGTACTGTTAATACATTATCTACAGAACCTTTCGCCATACTTTTACGACGAATGGATTTCGTTTGACTACCAATACTTTCCTCTTCAACAATTCCGGTAACATTTACCGATCCTTTATCTTTCGCCTTGATTGCTGTTACTTCAATTTCTAATAACGCGCCTGTATTTGGTCCGTATACAGCAAGTCCATTTACAAGACCGATTCTCGGAATAGGGTAAATGCGTTTTTCATACTTCGGTGTGAGCTGACTAGAGTGAACAACCCACTCTATATCTTCATCTTTAATGAAAGGACGTTCTTCATTTATTGCCATTCCAGCAGAAATTTGTACAAGATTAATCGCTTCTCGCCCATTTCTCGCATACATCCCAATCATTTCAATACCATTTTCACCGATTTGCATTTCCACTTTGTCAGCCGCATTCTTCGCTACTTTTTGAATTTCTTCTGTATCTAACTCACGGAAGAACACTTCTAAACAGCGCGACCGAATAGCAGGAGGTATCTCATCTGGCGAACGTGTCGTCGCCCCAACTAAGCGAAAATCGGCTGGTAAACCTTTTTGAAAAATATCATGTATATACGTTGGAATCATCGTATTTTCTTCACTATAGTATGCACTTTCCAAAAACACTTTTCGATCTTCTAGCACCTTTAACATTTTGTTCATTTGAATCGGATGTAATTCACCTATCTCATCAATAAACAAAATACCACCGTGAGCATCTGTTACCGCACCTTTTTTCGGTTGCGGAATACCTGCTTGCCCCATCGCACCAGCACCTTGATAAATTGGATCATGCACCGAACCGATTAAAGGGTCTGCAATACCACGTTCATCAAACCGAGCTGTCGTCGCATCCAGTTCAATAAATGTTGCATTTGTGCGAAATGGAGATTTTGGATTTCGTTTTGCTTCTTCTAATACGAGACGCGCTGCCGCTGTCTTTCCGACACCTGGCGGACCATATATAATTACATGTTGCGGGTTTGGACCACAAAGAGCCGCTTTTAACGACTTAATCCCGTCCTCTTGCCCTACAATATCTAAAAAGGATGTAGGACGCACCTTTTCCGCAAGCGGCTCTGTTAAAGAAATCTCGCGCATTTTACGAAGCTGTTCTAATTCTTTTTTCGATTCTCGATCAATTGAAACTTTTTGTGTTCGCTGATTTCGAAGTAAATGCCAAAAATACAATCCGACAATTACACCAAAAACAAGTTGAACAAGTAAAAATATATTTGTCCAGCTCATCATTTATTTCCTCCCGCAATGTTTTATCTCTTAGTATTTCCGCGGAGGAACATAGCTAAACATAAAGAAAAACAGCAATTATAAAAATTGCTGTTTCTCCTTCGCATTATGCAGATGTTTTTGTATCAAGTACAGTACCGTCTTGTAACACCAATTTTGGTGCTGCATTATCAGCTACTGTTTCTTTTGTAAGAATACACTTCTCGATATCTTTGCGAGATGGTAGCTCGAACATTACCTCAAGCATTAAGCCTTCAATAATAGAACGAAGTCCACGAGCACCTGTTTTACGTTCAATTGCTTTTTTCGCAATCTCAATTAGTGCGCCTTCTTCAAACTCTAACTCAACATCGTCAAGCTCCAATAGTTTTTGGAATTGCTTAACAAGTGCATTTTTCGGTTTCGTTAAAATATCAACAAGAGCATCTTCATCAAGCGGCTCTAGGTTCGCAATAACTGGAAGACGACCGATAAACTCTGGAATTAAACCAAATCTTAAAAGGTCCTCTGGTAATACGTGAGATAAAACATGCTTCTCATTTACATCAGCATTTTTCTTCTCAGAACCAAATCCAATTACTTTTTCACCAAGACGACGTTTAATAATTGGCTCGATGCCATCAAACGCTCCACCACAGATGAATAAGATATTCGTTGTATCAATTTGAATAAACTCTTGATGCGGATGCTTACGGCCACCTTGAGGTGGAACGCTTGCTACAGTACCTTCTAAAATTTTCAGAAGTGCCTGCTGCACACCTTCACCAGATACATCACGTGTAATTGATGGATTTTCGGACTTACGTGCCACTTTATCAATCTCATCAATATAAATGATTCCTTTTTCCGCTTTCTCTACATCATAATCAGCTGCTTGGATTAATTTAAGTAAGATGTTTTCTACATCTTCCCCAACGTACCCAGCTTCAGTTAAAGATGTTGCGTCCGCGATTGCAAATGGAACATTTAAAATACGCGCTAACGTTTGTGCCAGTAATGTTTTACCACTACCTGTTGGCCCGATAAGTGCGATATTACTCTTCGCTAATTCTACATCATCAATTTTGCTGTTAGAATTAATGCGTTTGTAATGGTTATATACCGCTACCGCTAGTGCTTTTTTCGCGTTATCTTGTCCGATGACATACTCATCTAAAATTTCACGAATTTCTACCGGTTTCGGTACATCTTTGAATTCTACTTCTTCGTCTTTCGCAAGCTCCTCTTGTACAATTTCAGTACAAAGTTCGATACACTCGTCACAAATGTAAACACCTGGACCTGCAACTAACTTTCGGACTTGCGTTTGTGTTTTACCACAGAAAGAACATTTTAATTGCCCTTTTTCATCATTAAATTTAAACATATTTTCACACCCCTTACAAAGTGCTAACCTCTTGCCTTCGTATGTACACGATAAATGTATCGTATGTAAATACATATTATGTCACTACGTGGCGAGAAATACAAATAATATGACTAGTTATGTACAAATAAAAAGTTTTTAAAACTTTTGAAATATGTATATTCGACTTATTAAGGAAGTTTTCCTTCTTCATCGAAAAGTTTTATAAATATATTTCTATATTTATAAAACAAGGCACGATTAAAATCGCGCCTTGTTATTTTATTATGCAGCGTTTTCTACTAAGAAGTCTACAGCTTTACGAACTTTAAGATCTTCAGCTAAAGCGTCTACGCTTCCAAGAGCTTGCTTGATAGCGTCTACTGGCATACCGTACATTTCAGCCATTTTTTCAACTTCTGCAGTTACTTCTTCTTCAGTAACTTCGATGTTTTCAGCTTCAATGATAGCTTCAAGAACAAGGTTGATTCTTACGCGTTTTTGAGCGTCTTCTTTCATTTGCTCTTTTAACTTGTCAGCATCAGTACCTGTGAATTGGTAGTAAAGCTCAAGGTTCATACCTTGTTGGCTTAAACGTTGCTCGAATTCACGAACCATACGATCTAACTCAGTGTCGATCATAGCTTCTGGAATGTCGATTTCAGCGTTAGCAGCAGCTAATTCTACTACTTCGTCACGTACTTTGTGCTCAGCTTCGTGCTTTTTGCCTTCTTCTAAGTTTGTGCGAAGTTTTGCTTTTAATTCATCAAGAGTTGCAACCGCTTCGTCAGCTTCTTTAGCGAACTCGTCGTTTAACTCAGGAAGTTCTTTTGTTTTGATTTCATGAACTGTTACTTTGAATGTTGCTGGTTTGCCAGCTAATTCAGCAGCATGGTACTCTTCTGGGAATGATACTTCAACGTCTTTAGACTCACCAGATTTAAGACCAATTAATTGCTCTTCGAAACCTGGGATGAATGTACCAGAACCGATTGCTAGAGAGTAGTTTTCGCCTTTTCCGCCTTCAAATGCTTCGCCATCAACGAAACCTTCGAAGTCGATTACAGCTGTATCACCGTTTTCAACAGTTCCTTCTTCTTTAACAACTAGCTCAGCTTGACGCTCTTGTAAAGATTTTAATTCGTTCTCTACATCTTCGTCAGTTACAGTTGTTTCAACTTTTTCTAC
Organism: Bacillus sp. BSL6; assembly: GCF_052928345.1. Lineage (NCBI taxonomy): Bacteria > Bacillati > Bacillota > Bacilli > Caryophanales > Bacillaceae > Bacillus > Bacillus sp. BSL6. The sequence continues at coordinate 372,412 of NZ_JAVGCW010000001.1, read as the reverse complement.
TGCTAAACCTTTGTACTCACCTAATTTAACTTCAGGTTTCACTGTAACTTTTGCAGTGAAGATAAGGTTAGCATTTTTTTCGAACTTCTCAATGTCGATTTCAGGATGAGCAACTGGGAAGATACCAGCTTCATCGATTGCTTCACCGTATGCTTTTGGTAAGATGATATCTAAAGCATCTTGGTATAAAGATTCAACACCAAAGCGTTGTTCGAATAACGGACGAGGCATTTTCCCTTTACGGAAACCTGGTACGTTGATTGTTTTTACTACTTTTTTGAACGCAGCGTCGATAGAGTTGTTTACTTCTTTAGCATCAACTTCGATTGTTAAAACGCCTACGTTACCTTCTAATTTTTCCCATTTTGCAGCCATTTATTCTTTCCCTCCAACTATAATAATGTATGCACATACCTCTATAGATTAAGATCTTCATTATCTCTTTTTTGAAATAACAAAAGTACAAATAATCCTCTAGCAAAAGCTTTCAGATATAATGTTCCAATCTACTAATTGCCTAAAAGACAACTACGGTATATTTTGTTCGAGAATAATATGAAACATATTAAGTAAGAGAATTACACTTCTCTTCTCTTACAAACAGGCAGATTTCTGCCTTTTGCAACCCTTACATTATAACATAGAATATGCTCGTTTCAAGAACCGAACGATTCTTTTTCGTAATTATACGGGCAAATATCCTTCTCTTTCGACACGTAATAACCATTGATAGGCAATATGAAACTCTTCTAATTCAATATTATACGCTGTCATAAGCTCTTCTTCATCAATAGTCAACCCGAAACGCTTTCTACCAATTCTCTCTAAAACAGCAGCCCAAATCTCCACTTTATCCATTAATAGAGCGAATGGGAAAATGCTAATTTGTAATTCTTTCCAATATGTAACCATCGCATCAAATATATCAGGATAATTTTGCTCTAATCGACTTGATAATCTATGTATAATGTTATCGGATTGCTCCTCATTATGACCTGTAAATGCCGGAATTACCTTGATCGTATTCCCAAACTTTTCTACCTCTATCTCTTCTTCTATTTGATTTTCTATCATTTTATATAAAATAGAAGTTTTCAAATAAGGGTGCTGTTTTTCGTCTATTAAAAATTTCTTTAAAATAGGTAATGCAAGATCCAAGTCTTTTAACGAAAGTTGCTGAATCGCTCTTAGCTTTTGCCCAAAGTTTTCTCCAAATATTTCATTAGTAAATTCATCTAACTCGAAATTCGAATCAACTCGTGATGTATCTACTTCATTTAACATACCTTCTGCAAATAAAGCGAGCTGTGCTAATTTGTCCTTTTGCTCAGGCATTACATCTTTCGTTTGCAAAACTTTTTCAACAGTTTCAATAACGCCTTCATAATCATTTGTTTGAACTAAAATTGTCACATACGTTTCAAGAATATCACCAAATAAGACCGCTCCTGTTTCCAGTAACTGTTCACATTTCTCTTTCGCTTCTTCCATATGTTTTAATTCTAACAAACAAATAACCGAAGCTAGTTCCGTTTGTTCCGTTTCTGCATTATACTGACGTAATATTTCAAAGCAGCGCAATGCATCTTCGAATTTCCGCTCTTTCAGCGCTAAAAAACCTTCATCAATATAGCGCTCTGATAGTTGCGGAAACAATACGACCGTATTTTCTTTTTTATCCATACGTCCGCCTCTTTTTCTAGATTTTAATTATCTTTAAAGTAAATATATCAAATGAGTAATGAGAACACAACATCCCGAAACCCTTTGTTTGAAATATAGAAATATTTAATTTTTACATTTCAATACAAGTGAATTCTTACTCAAAATTAAAAATATGCAAATAAAAACCCTCAGCAATTCAAGCAGAGGATTCATCATTAATGGAAAGCTTTTATAATAGTGGGGTATATAACAAGGGTAATAATTTGGAGAACAATAATTGCCATAACAATCATGCTAAAGTAGAAGATTGGTTTACTTCGCTTCATTAAAAACATAATGATGAGCATTGTACAAGCAAACAAACTTAAGAAGAACAAACTCGTTGTCGAACTAAGTATACCACTTGGGACAAAGAACAATAACACAACACTACAAGTACCTATAATTCCAAATAACCATTCCATTCATTCACTCATTCCCTTTCCCTCTCATGGTAGTTTCCTCTACGCGATTAAATGTTTTACAACATCAACTACATACGTTAATTTCTCATACGCTACAAATCCAAAAGCAACTGTTAAACCCGTTACGATTAATCCTTTCATCACTTCTTCCTCCTCGTTTTATCGTTGTTACCTTCATTATAGAGGATTAGCAATTTGTTACCATCGAACTACCTTACAGTTACCTTACAGAATTGTAAGATTTCAAAGAGAGATTGAAAAAACACCCCATATCGCTTGAGGTGCTTTCACGGAATTTCTCTATAATCACTTGCAAAATTAACTTTTTTCTCTTGTTTATTTTTCGGAGAATCCACTCTTAAACTAATAGATTTACTAAATAATTTCGGATTGAAATAATAACAACAATCCGTTTGAGGACAATATACACAATACACATCTATTTCTTCTTTATTCACTTCTTTTGTAGCAACTCCGCTTGCTGTAGAATAACTAGATCGGAATCTTACTTCCAGTATCCCTCTTGCATTCAACTCTCTATATTTCACTTGCACCCTTTTAAATACCCCGCCCTTATATACTACAAGATCAAAGGGCGAATGCTCTGTTTGTGGTATTAAAATCATATATCCTTTTTCATACAAATCAACTTGTGCCTTTAAAACAGCTAAATCTCCTTTTGTTTTTGTATGATGGTACACTTTTTCTCAGCACCTTTTTACATATTTTCAAAATAATATTCGTTCCTTTTCTTAACTTACCTCCCAACATTTTCTCATTAAAAGAAAACTCTTTGTTAAAACCATGTTAATATATTTTTGTATAATTAAGAATTTAATTTATAAGGGGGATTATATATGTTCAAAAAAGTAGCTGCTGATGTTTTAGGGTTGAGTGATGTAGGTTCTGTCATTACACCGAAAGATTATGACAAGGTCGATGCTGATGATTACGTAATGCATGAAGATGGAGAGAAAATTTATTTTCTAATTAAATCGAAATCAGATGAATATTGCTTCACAAACAAAGGATTACTTCACCTAGATGGTACAAGTGCGACAAGCAAAAAACGTACACTACGCCGCTTTAGCTATAGTAAATATCAAATTAAAAACGTAGCGCTTGAAACTGCGGGAACGATTGATTTAGATGTAGAAATTAAATTTCAAATGGGAGATGAACATTATTCAATTGATGTTCATAAAAAACATATCGAGGAATTAAAAGATTTATATAAAGCTTTACTTAAAATCGAAGAAATTTCATACGACAACGATATTACATTGCAGTATGCACATAAAAGTTTAGATATGGCATCTAACGCTTTTAGCCGTATTTCAAATGCACAAGTAAATTTAGCAGAGCAATTTAAAGAAATGAACGAAATCGCCTTTAACTGGCTCGTTGATACGAAGAAACAATATAATGTGAAAGATTATGGTTTTGTATTTGAGAAGTTTATTAATAACTAATTTAAAATACACAAAAAACCTTGTTACCAAAAGATAACAAGGTTTTTATCTCAGGAGAAAGTTAAATTCCTGATCCATCTATTACCTATGTTCTATTACAATCCAGCAAAAATTTCTTTCCTTCCGCACTAATCTTCTACTCAGATTAGTGATATATAATAAAATTAAATTTCTTATTATATATACAAATGAAATATACGTTACTTTATTCCTGACTTTCCATCTCTTTCATTTCATCTTGCCACGTACCACCGATACCACCGCTAGGCGTATTCCAACGTTTTTCCTGTCTTTTGATTCTCATCTTGTCTTCTTCAGATAGTTCATATTGTTCCATTTCTTTACGTTGTTGTTCCTCATATTCTCTTTCCTGCTGTTCTATATGCCTTCTATGAGCTTCCCTATCAATAATCTTGTCGCAGCCGTGTGCTAACTCCTTCGTTTCATCATGTCCGTGTCCACAATAATCGTTCGGAATTTTAGCATTAGATTTCGTAGCTGGTTTAGAATCACGCTCATGGTTGCTTGTAACTCGACCTTCGTTTCCTCCGTTAGCTTTCGCATCTTGAATCCTAGTATTTCTAAGGCCATCTTGCTCTTTCTTCGTTACACTACCATCAGGATTAAACGTTATAGTCATGGTGCCTTCTCCACCATGACCTAAATACCCGTAAATAGAAAACGACTTATATTTCTCGATAAATCTAGGCGCACCCGCTATTTCTTTAACTTTATTCGCAGACATTCCAACCTTAATTCCTTCGTACTGTTCTAACGACACGGTTGGTGCATCATTATTCGCATCTTTATAATATGGACGCCTGTCGTTAATCTCCTTATCTTCTTTTGTCGTTTCCTCCACTTGTTGTAACTCCTCGTCCTTAGCAGGTTCTTCGTCAATCTTCTCGCCCTTATCCGAATTAGATGTGCCCTCTTCCCCCTGCGCATTTTCAACAGATTCATGTTTCTTATATGGCTCATAGTTCGCTTTTTCTTTCGCGGAGCAAGCACTAAGAGTTAATAGAGACATGGCACCTAGTAAAAACAACTTTTTAAATGCTTTCTTATTAAACATCACAGTATAATTCCCCTCTTTACCTTCTTTGAATCGAACTTCAAGAGTCTTCTTTCCTCTTTCGTATAAAATTGCCAATCCGTGCAGTAATAACCGCAGCGACTACAGCCATTGCTAACACTACCGCAAGCCCACCTAATATTGAATTTCCTATAATACCTGTAACTATTAGCATCAGCAATGCAATCGTCATTAGATTGATAGTATCCTTCTTTCCCTTTTTCATTGTAATTTTGCTACACCAACTTTTCTCTTACTTCTTTTTCGTATCCTCTGGCCTAGATCCTCGCACCATACCTCTAGCCGAATCAAACAAGTAACTTAATCACGTATCTTATTCTACAGAAATAGTCGACTACTCCATTTAATCAGCAATATGTAATACGATTTTATTTTTTCTATATAATTATTATCACATATTCCATTGTGATAATCTTCCATTTTTAAACAAAAATCAATTTTTAAACAAACAGAAAACCTTGTTATCAAAAGATAACAAGGTTTTGTTAGCGCCCTAGGAGAGGTTCGAACTCTCCGCCCGCCCATTTCCGTACTATTTTATATATTTTGATCGCAGTCTTAATATATCTTCCTCTTCTCGAATACCTGCCGATCCTTTCCTCACATTTTTTACGATAGTCCAATCCGGGTTGGTTTCATCACCGATGTTCTGTACTGTAAAGTTGCCATCACCATATTTTCGGTGACCTTCTGCCAATTTCTCCGTTAAATCGTTCTCATTTGATCTCGCCATCTTTGCGCCATCTCCCTTTTTTATACAACCTTCTTAAACTGTCTAACCAATCACAGGTCTAGTCAATTGGAGATTCTCGTTTTCCGCTTCTATTCATTGTAACACACTAACAGGGATAAGTTTCGATAACGGTTGCTCAATCGTACTAGAATGGTAAAGAGTTTTATAACATTCTAAGTAAAAAATTAAGTTAATACGGATATGGATTTGAGTTCCATTATAAGCCTATTGATTTTTAAAATTAAATATGAGGAACAGGGTGCATAAATGGTGCTCTTTTCTTCATACACTTTAATCCGTTACACATAATAATTACCATATATTACGTTATTTTTTTACACCTTTTGCACATATATCAATTTGTAGACAAACAAAAAACCTTGTTATCAAAAGATAACAAGGTTTTGTTAGCGTCCCAGGAGAGATTCGAACTCCCGACCGACGGCTTAGCTTACCACCATAGCTTTCGCTACCAGCAATTACTGTTTGTAGTCTGGACTATATCTTCACCATTTCAGGTGCGACACGTGTAGTCTCTACGGAACCTCACGATGATTTTCATCATACTTCAGAGTCTTTACCATTAAGTTTCACTTAATCATTCAAAACTCCTTAATCTTTTTCAAGATCGTAAGTTTCCTCGGTATTACCATCAGCCGAACTGTTAAGGCTTCACCGATATAGTGTCGTCCACTTTATAGGTTCTTGTTTCCCTATAAAGGCTCCTATTTTTCTTGAAGGCCGTTGCTCTATCCTGCTGAGCTACTGGGACATGGAGCGGGTGAAGAGAATCGAACTCTCGACCAGAGCTTGGAAGGCTCTTGTTTTACCACTAAACTACACCCGCATACGTTATTTTATTTTCATTCGTTAGCGCCGTTGCCCTATCGACAATATTTATTATATGTATAACCATACATAAAGTCAACACCTTTTTTAAAAGAGGATAATTTTTCTTATCCTCTTTTAAAAACTGCTTGTTCAACTAGCTGTCCGTCTAGTGTTTCAAAACGAACTTCCATTTGATTTTCATCCATTTCTAATAAAGCAAATGTCTTTTCTACACGCTGACGCGGTAATAAAATACTGCCTGGATTAATAAATAAAACGCCGTCGATTAATTCCGCACCTAATACGTGAGAGTGTCCGAAGCATGCAACTTGCGCCCCTACCTCTTCAGCATGGTACGCTAATGTTTGTAACGTCATTTTCACGTTATGACGATGTCCGTGCACAACTATGAAACGAATACCATCTACATCAGTTACAATTTCGTCTTGAAAGTTAGCATAATCACAATTCCCTTTTACAACATGGAAACCTTGCAATTCTTCATGAGCAGGCGTTAGCTCTGAATCACCACAATGAATCATGATATCTACTTTCCCTTCATATTTCTCTTTTAACTGCTGTAATTCCTTCACAGAGCTATGACTATCGCTTACGATTAAAGCTTTCATCAATCTCTCTCCCTTATTCTCCTAAAAACCATTCAGGGATTTTTTCTTCTAGTTTACGTAGAGCACGTCCGCGGTGACTAATAGCATTTTTTTCATCTGAACTTAGTTCCGCCATCGCTTTTTTATATTCTTCCACATAAAAGATTGGATCATATCCAAAGCCGTTTTCCCCGCGGCGTTGTTCTAAAATAAATCCTTCACATGTCCCGTTTACAATGACAGGCTTTTTATCCCCTTCAGGGAAAGCCACTGCTAATGCACAGTAGAAACGAGCTTTACGCTTTTCAAACGCTACTTCATTTAATTCTTGTAAAACTTTATCAATATTCGCTTGATCATCTTTCGGCTCTCCAGCAAAACGAGCTGAATACACGCCTGGTTTTCCGTTTAAAGCATCTACAATAAGACCTGAATCATCCGCAATTACGATTGCATTCAACTGTCTACTCAAACTATCCGCTTTTAAAATCGCATTTTCTTCAAATGTTTCACCAGTTTCTTCGACTTCTTCAATATGAGGGAAATCGTGTAATGATTTTACCTCTAAATCAAATTGCTCAAATAACTCAGCAAATTCACGTACTTTCCCCATATTTTTTGTCGCTACAACAACTTGTTTCATATTTTCCACCTCTACTCTATATGAGATACGATGTCACCTAATGCTTCTTTTTGCATATCAATCAGTTGGAAAACGCCTTGTTCCGCAGCATCAAGTAATTCATTTAACTGTGCTCTGCTAAACGTCGCTTCTTCTCCAGTTCCTTGCACTTCAACAAACTGGCCTTTTCCAGTCATAATCACGTTCATATCAACGTCTGCTTTAGAATCTTCTGCGTAGTTTAAATCTAAAACAACGCCTTGCTCTTCAACAATTCCTACTGACGTTGCTGCTAAATAATCTTTTACTGGAATTTTAGATACTTTTTCTGCTTGTAATAATTTCTCAAAAGCTAATACCATCGCTACATATGCACCTGTAATAGAAGCAGTTCGCGTTCCACCATCCGCTTGAATAACATCACAATCAATCCAAACCGTTCTCTCGCCAAGCGCTTCTAAGTCAACTACCGCACGTAACGCTCGTCCAATTAAGCGCTGGATTTCCATTGTACGTCCTGTTACTTTTCCTTTACTTGACTCTCTAATTGTACGTTGTTCTGTCGCACGTGGAATCATCGCATATTCAGCTGTTACCCATCCCTTTCCTTCTCCACGCATAAATGGCGGGACGCGCTCTTCAATTGTCGCTGAGCAAATTACCTTTGTATCCCCAACCTCAATTAATACTGATCCTTCTGGATGTTTTAAATAATTAGTATGAATATGTATATGGCGTAACTCTGTTTTCTCTCTACCATCTACTCGCATAAAAATAACCTCCTCATAACTACTTGTTAGTATAGCCAAATTTAAATGTATGATATGTATACAATAAAAGAAGAGGAACCCAAAAAGCAATTCCTCTTTCTTACTTAAGTATATCAAATTATTAGCGATTAAAAACTACCTGTATTCACGTTTTCTGGACGATCTACAGGTTTTATTAACTTTCCGCCCTTTTCATCTATAAGATTTGCTTTGCCATTTACTTCAATAGAAACACTTTTCACGCCTTTCTTTTCTGTTAAAGATAAAACTAACGACTTCAATACGTAATTTGAAATCATATTTTTATCTGGGTTTATAAATATATTTTCATTAAAGTTTAATGTAAGATTTCCGTCTTGTAATTTCGGATTCGTAATCAGCTTAACTCCTGGATTAAAATCATTTAAGAGCGATTGATGAATCGGTCCTTTTACAAGTTCATCTACAATGGCTGCATAATCATTTTCTTTCCCTTCTACAACGCGACGTGTTACTGGTACGTAGTATTGCTGTTTATTATTATTTTGTGCCATAAAATAAAGTGTTACTGGTTTTGTATTTGTTACATCCGCTACTTGCTCATCATCGAAGTTAATACCGTTCGCACGGCTCACCCCTTCACCGAGCGGTGTACCACCAACAGGCATCTTCGCTAATTTTTCACCATTTATTTGGAACTGCACTTGTTTTATTTCTTTAAATTGCGTCAACGTCCATGCAATAGATTCAACGATTTGACGTTCTTCCTCTTTTGCATAGTTTTTCATTTCTTTAGAAAAATCAATGACTGCCGTCCCATCTTTTTTCAAGTTTAGGGTCATCGATGTATTCGCCGGAATGACTGCACGGAACCCATTCGGTAACAAATTCGTTACCGGTCCATCTTTCACAAGGTACTCTAACGTTTGCTGAATAACCTCATTTGCTTTCGGAGTAGGTATAGCTAACGTTTGCGGTACAACATAGCCATTTTTATCAACAAGGTATAGTTCTCTATTCACCGTTTGTCCTTGCTTATCTTTCTTAGATACTTCTTTCTTTCCACCCTCTGTATACGTAACTTGTTTTGGCGGATCAATTTGCTCCGTTGCTTTCTCTTGATTTATAAAGCCACACCCTGTTAGTAAAACAGCGCTCACAGTAGCACCAACAACCCATTTAAAAGTGGATTTAGGCATGCCATTCCCCCCTAAAATCTAAGTTTGTACTATTATGTATACGAGCTGTTTCTCTTTTTAGAACAAGCTGTGCTCCCTATAAACAAAAAAAACTCCTGATTTCTCAGGAGCTCACTTATATGGATTCTATTATTATTCTTTTTCTAAATAAATATGTTTCACATTTTCAATCGGTTGACCGAACCATTTTGATGCAATTTCTTTAAATAGACCTATTTTCCCTGTTGTTAAGAAGAGATGATCACTTTGTTCCTCTCCCTCATTCAACATTTTACTATGGTATAAAATGGTACTTACTTCACGCGCCGTTTCATCACCAGAACTAATGAGTTGCACTTTATCTCCCATTACTTGTTTAATAACAGGACCTAAAATTGGATAATGTGTACAGCCTAAAATAAGCGTATCAATATCAGTGCTTTTCAGCGGTTGCAACGTTTCTCTTACAACTTCATACGCCATTTCACTTTCGAAATTACCGCTCTCTACAAGCTCAACAAAAGGTGGACACGCTAAACTTTCTACCATAACACGGTTATTAATAGACTTTAACGCCTCTTCGTATGCACCACTTTTCACCGTTCCAATGGTTCCAATAATCCCAACATGGTATGTGTTTGTCACTTTTAAAGCTGTACGTGATCCTGGGTGAATAACTCCTACCACTGGAATTGGTAATTGCTTCTGCATCTCTTCTAATACAACCGCAGTTGCTGTATTGCATGCAATAACTAACATTTTGATATTTAAATCTAGTAAATGCTCCGTCATTTCCCACGTGAATTGGCGCACTTCTTCTCGAGAACGTGGACCATAAGGGCAACGTGCTGTATCCCCTAAATATATAATGCGCTCTTTCGGCAACTGACGAATTAATTCCTTCGCTACTGTTAAGCCACCAACTCCTGAATCGATAACACCGATTGCTCTATTCAACTTCATCACCCGTTTTCTCATTCATCATCTTATTTTATCATTATATTTTACACACTTTAAGTTCGCGCACTTAAACTGCTTCTGTATGAAAATTTTCATTTGTACCTGTATAGACTAGGACCTTTTTTATTTTGCTCCTTTTTTTCATAATTTGCAAGACAGAAAAATAACCGACCTTCTATAGGAAAGTCGGTTTCTTCTATATAAAGCGCATATTTAATGCTCCATCTTTTTTTGGAAAGAAGACATTCCTATTAATAAGAAGAAATGGGCAGAAATTAACAGAACGATTAAAATAAAATTCAAACGATAACTATTTGTGGATTCCATAATTCTGCTCGCTACAGCTGGTCCAAATGCCATACCGAAAAAGTTAATCAAATTATATAAACCAAGACCGACTCCAACTTTAGCTACATGTAATGTTTTCGGTATAAATGTGTTCAATGATACTTGAATGGCAGAATAACTCATAAACGTTAAAATAATCGCCAATACAATAACGACTATACTTCCATTCGGAATAAACCCAAAAATTAAAAAACCAACAATCATAATGACAGACGCCACATTAATCATATTCACATTTCCAAACGAAGGGATAATCTTTCCAGTAATAAAACTAGACACAATACCGAAAAGTGATGCAACAAATAATACAATTCCGATAACAAATGGCGACAATCCGTGTACTCTTCCTAACAGTAATGGCAATAATAATAAATTAGCACATAGCGCCACATTAATTATAAATCCAACTGTTATTAAACGAAGAAATGCTTTGTTCGAAAATAACTCAATATCGATAAATGGATGCTCCGCTTTCTTCATACGAACCGTGAATAAAAATAAGGAAATTATCGATAACACAAACAGCCAACTATTCATATTGACACCTAACAAAACAGTCGTAATCAATACAAATAGTAACGCCGCTCCAATGTAATCAAAATGAAACGCTTCTTCCGTATGACGCGCTTCTTCTGGCATAAATTTTATAAGCAAGAAAATCCCCAATACTGAAATAACCATAAATAAAAATAAATATGGCCACCCTAGTGTATTTGTAATAGCCCCACCAACTAAAGGACCAATACCAACCGCTAATGCAATAGAAGAACTAATCATCGCTAAAGCACCAGGCTTCTTAGCAGGAACGACTAATTTTGCTACCGCAATCATACTAAGCGCAATAAACGCCGCGCCCCCACTCGCCTGCACTAATCTTGCAAAAATGACAATCGCATATGATTGATTTACAAATCCAATAATGGACCCAGCTACAAATATGATGATTGAAATAATCAATAGTTTTTTTACACTATAACGATCAGCAAGCTTCCCATATATCATCGAACCAATACCGACAAATAAGGAATAACCTACTACAACCCAACTTACTTTCGATTGACTAATGGAGAAATCATGAGCCATATCCTCTAACGCAACATTAAATAAAACCGCATTCATCGGTCCTAATAAAACGATAAAACATAATGTGAAAACAAACCATTTTGAATGGTTACTTATATCTTTCCCCATGTGTAACACCTCTCCTGATTGTAGTAACTGTTAATGAAAATAAAGTTGTTAGCGCTTCTATCGCCGCTAAACAACTTCATCAAATGTATACATTTATCGCGCGACAAATTGAATTCGAAACGAAACATGTACGTTGTTCGATATTCATGGAACTATCATAGTTTCGGCATTCCAGTTTGTCAACGAAAAATATACAAAGTAAACTAATTTAGTGTTTTTAGTTTACTTTGTTTAAAAATTGTTATACACTAATTTCGAATCCGATATAAGGAGGGCTGACATGGTTATTCAAATTCACAATTTCTAACTTAATAAAATAATAAACTTTTATATAGAAGAAACATTACAGGAGGATTATGATGAAGAAAAAAATGTTAGTTGTATTAACGAGCGTAGAAAAATATCCAAATTTAAATCGAGCTACTGGCCTTTGGCTTGGCGAAGCTGTCCATTTCGTTAAAAAAGTTGAAGAAGCTGGTTACGAAGTAGATTATGTTAGCCCACAAGGTGGTTATACACCGATTGATCCGCATAGTTTAGCAATGGCGGAGAGCATCGATTGGGAATGGTATCAAAAGAAAGAATTTATGAATCGTCTCGGTTCTACAATGAAACCGAGTGAGGTGAATCCAGAAGACTATGCTGTTATTTATTACGCAGGTGGTCACGGTGTGATTTGGGACTTCCCAGAAAATAAAGAACTACAAATGATTAGCCGTAACATTTATGAAAATGGCGGAATCGTTTCCTCTGTTTGTCACGGAGCTGCTGGTTTATTTTATATCACATTGAGTAATGGGGAACGTTTAATTAGTGGTAAAAAAGTAACAGGATTCTCAAATGAAGAAGAAAAACTAGCTGAATTAGATCAATTTGTTCCATTTTTAACAGAAGATGAACTCATTAAAAATGGAGGACTTTACGAAAAAGCTGCAGAGCCTTGGGAAGCTTTCGCTGTAGAAGATAATCGTGTTATCACTGGTCAAAACCCAGCTTCAGGTGGTGCAGTAGCTGAATTAGTATTACAACACGCAAAAAATAACATGTAATAAAAAAGCAGGTTTTCCATTACTATAGGAAAACCTGCTTTTTTACGAAATCATTTGCAAAATAGCAATAACTTCTTTTTCAATTTCCGAATCATCAATTGCTTCTATATACTCTGGTTTAAAAAGTTGATACTTCTTTAGTTGATAAAAATCAAGTATCGCTTTCTTTAACGTAATATCGTACTGAATACAAAAAGAATGATCTATAATACGTCTTAACATCACATCATCTTGCACCATAAATAATTGTGCGTTCATTTTATTAAAGTAGCCTTGTTCCATACCAGCTTCAAAAAAGATTTGCAAATTATGATTACGATTTTGTTGTGCAGCGACTAACTGATCAGATAAGTGCGGATATGCCTCTTTCAAATCTTGTAAAAAGACATCTGAAATATACGTCACACATTTTAAAGAGTGAATAAACGTCTTTTGGAAACGTTCTGCAAAAGACATACTTTCATCTTGATTATACGCATCTCCTTCAAGAAGATAGTTCATAAAATCTTCTACCACAGCTTCAATAATCTCATCTTTTGAAGAAAAACGTTTATATAAAGTAGCTTTACTAATATCCATATACTTCGCAATTTCATCTATTTTCAATTGACTAAAACTCGTTTTTCTAATAACAGGCTTTATTTTATTAATATAAGTGTTTGCACACGCAACTTTTCTCATTAAAAGAGCCTCCCCTTTTGTCCATACAAAATAGTATAGCAAATTCACGATTAATTATAAATGAAGTCACTATACTCAATACATCTTTTTAGTTTAAGGGGTCATTTATACTATAGAAAAATGCCCGCTACCTTTATTAGTAACGAGCACTTTTTCTATACTTTATTTACAGCTCTTCTTATCGCTTTCCCTATTTCCATGCTAGACTGTGGATTTTGCCCTGTAATTAAACGCCCATCTACTACAACATGCGGCGTGAAATTTGGAGCCACATAAAACAAAGCTCCTTCTTCTTTCAATTTACTTTCTAGTAAAAACGGCACTCGCTTTTCTAAATGCACAGCTTTTTCCTCATCATTTGTATAACCTGTTATACGCTTACCGGCAACAAAAAACGAGCCATCTTTATTTTTCACACCGACTAAAGAACTTACTCCGTGACAAACAGCCGCCACAATCCGGTTATTGTTGTACATATTCTCAATTAAACTTGCAACATATGGATTACCTGGAAAATCTACAATCGCTCCGTGCCCACCACCAAATAAAACCGCATCATAATCCGAAAAATGAACCGTTGAGATCGGATTCGTATTTTGCAATAAAGAAGCGACATGCTTAAATTCACGAGGTATCCCGTTCGGAATAGACACTCTATCAATCGGTACTTTACCGCCCTTTATCGACACAATATCAACATCGAACTTAGCCTTTTTAAATACATTATAAGGAGCTGCGAGCTCTTCCAACCACAAACCAGTCGGGTGTCCATTCATATCATGAGCGCTTGTTGAAACTAACAATATCCTTTTCAACATATCCCCTCCTTACTACCTATTTATATATGGAGTGTTCTTAAATATTGCGTATGAAACAAACAAAAAAATAGCCGACTCTCTTATAAAAGTCGGCTTTCTTTTTATAACTCGAGCTCTCCCATACGAAGAAGCTCAACAACTGCTTGTGAACGTCCTTTAACCCCTAGCTTTTGCATTGCGTTTGAGATGTGGTTGCGAACTGTCTTTTCACTGATAAAAAGTTCACCTGCAATTTCTTTCGTTGTTTTATCTTGAACCAGTAATTCAAATACTTCTCTCTCTCTCTTTGTGAGTAAAGGTTTAGATTGATACGCTTTTTCCTTCAACTGGTATAACCCTCCTTGCTTAAGCCAGAGCTGTGTATGTGTAAGTTGGGTGTTTATTTAGTCAAGATATTGTATGAACGAAATGTGCGGGTGGTGAATGAAAATGGGCTTTATTTCACATGTTATTTTAGACTTTTATACAGTGCGTACACTCTTTTTATCCACTTACTTTTCAATACGCCATATTTGTTCTAGTAATACGCTGACAACAGTACCTACAAACAAACCATTTCCGAATATATATTGTATAACAGACGGCAATGATTGGAGTGCTCCAGACGGTAAAAACATAACGCCGCTACCAAATAATACTGCAACGCCTAAAATTGTTACATTCCTTTCATTAAGCTCCACTTGTTTTATATTATTGAACCCAATTCCAATTAACTGTACGAAAGAAGCCATTAAAACCGCAGATGCAACAGCGGATGGTAAAGATGCTAAATAACGAATAATACTTGGAAACAGCGACATTACGACTAGTAACATACATGCTAGTAAGAACGAACGTATATATTTTTGTTTCGTTAAACGTATAAATCCTGCCGTTGCCGGTAACGGTACGACACCTACAGTTGAAAATATGGAAGAAATGATGTGTGAAATGCCTCCAACCCACGTTCCATCCTTCAACTGTTTCTGTTCAATAGTCGCTTTTTGAATGGTAGCTTGATTAATCGCTATAATAGCTGCCACTGTATTTGAAACTAAAATACATACCATAACGAAACTTGATACTGCCATACCTGTATTCCATTTTGGAAGTCCCCAAGTAAATATTTGCGGAAGTTGCACAAAATGAGTTACTTGAGATGGAATCGTCACTTTTCCTGCAATTAGAAAAAGAATCCACCCACTAATTAATCCTATTAAAACCGCATAACTTTTGACAAAACCTTTCCCAAAATTAGATAGTATAATAACGAAAAGAAATATACTAAACGCAATTATCGCTGTAAATCCATCAATTTGAGAAGCAGTAGCAGTAATTCCTAACATCCCTTTTAGGAATACACCGCTTAATTGTAAACATAATAAAAGTAAAAACGTCCCTGTCACAAGCGGTGTAAATAAAAATAAAATACGTCCGATAAAACCAGTTACGCCTAATCCTATTAAAATAACACCAGAAATAATCATTCCCAATTCTAAAATTTGCAACGTACTATGTAATTGACCTTGCCCGACCGTTGCGTAAGCAAGTACGGTAAATACGCCAACCCAAGATCCAGCTGGTCCATCCGCAATTGGAAGTCTATGTCCAAGCCACCCTTGTAAAAAAGATGATATACCAACTACAAAAAATGTACGCTGCATTAAATAAAATATTTCTTCCGTCGTAAGATGAAATAATCCGCCAACGACAATTGGTAATGCGATTGAATTCGCTAATAAAAATATAAACCATTGCAAAGTTCCCATAATATGATTTTGATTATGTTGATTGTCCAAATTTTTCATCCCTTCTAGCTTCCTTATAAAAAATATATTGTAAGCATAAAAAAGAAGGGTTCTACACACACAATTAGAACCCTTCCAAAACATTTAAACGATTCCTTTACACAAGATTATTTAATTCCACCTCATTTAAACTTCCAACAACAATATTTCCTTTATGCACGACTAAACGCTTCTCTGTTTGACGCGCTACCGCTTCAGCAGTACATGTTGCATTCGTCAAAACAAAACTCGCTTCATCTCCTACATTCGGCCAAACTCGCTTCCCATCATCGTTTAACGTTTCTTTTCCTCCCGTAATAAAGCGAAGTGCTTTTCCTAAAGATCTTTCATCACTCCATCCAAAACGTTCCGCTAATCGATTTGCCTTTTGCAGCATATCACCCGTTCCAAACGGTGACCAATGATCTGTAATACTATCGTTTCCTAATGAAACTTTCACACCTTTTTTATCTAATAACGGAATTGGAATTACTTGTTTCCCAATTGGAACCGTTGAAGTAATATCAATGTTTAAAGCAGCTAGTCTTTCTGCCACTTCTTCAGCTTCTTTATCCGTAACACCACCAAGTCCAAGCGCATGACTAACCGTTACGCGCCCTTGCCATCCCGCTTCCTCTGTTAAACTTGCCAATCTTTTCATCGTAAACGTTCCAAGATTGTTCGCATCATGCAGATGAATATCAACGTCCGCATTAAATTCTACCGCGATATCCATAATGGTATGTAATGATTTTTCAATATCATTATCCACTGTAGCTGGATCCACTCCACCAACTAGTTGCGCACCCATACGCATCGCATCTTTCACGAGTTGCACAGAATTACTGCGCAATAATCCATGTTGCGGAAACGCAACGATTCTACTAGAAACCTGATCTTTATATGTTTCCAACGCCGCTAACGTCGCCTCCAAATTACCAAGTCCAATAATCGGATCAACATTACAATGCGTTCTTATATTCGTCGCACCGTTTCGAAGCAATAACGCTAGCATATTTTCCGCTCTATCTTGAGCAGTTGCTAGTTGCTTTGGCAAAATCTTTTCTTCTTCTTTAAAACGTGTAAAGATACTTTCTGCTGGCATACAAGCTTTCCACGGGCCACTATAATAGGTTTTATCAATATGAATATGCATCTCTTCAAAAGCCGGTAAAATTAATAAGCGATTGGCATCAAGAATGAGTAACCCTTCCTCTTGAACAGTCCCTGCTATGATGTTTTTAATTCGTCCCTCTTCAATAAGTAAACTACATAACTCTGTTTCTGTTTTTGAAATTCTCCCCTCTTCATATGTATACCCCGATTCAAGCGTTACATTAGTCAACCAATATGCTGTCATCTCTATTTCCCCACCCTTTATTAAAAGTTACGTCTTACTATAATTTTAATATCAACTGAAAATTAAGACAATTAATATGACTGTCCCCTAAAAAAATGTAATACAACCTCATAGTCTCCTCATAGATTTCCATATAGAATAAAAGTATAGAGTTTGCTATAAAAAGGAGTGGATTGGAAGATGTCAAAAAGGTTATGTAAATCCGAAACTGATAAAATGCTATTTGGTATATGCGGTGGTTTAGGAGAATATTTTGATATTAGCTCTACTCTCATTCGCATACTTTGGGTCATTGCTGTTTTATGTTTTGGGACGGGATTTTTAGTTTATTTTATTTGTCTATTACTTATGCCACGCTCTTACTAATAACCTTCTTTCATACATTTGAGCATAGCGTATACAAAATCCCCTATAAATTTTTCTATAGGGGATTTTGTCATGAAGAATATTTCATCGTTAAATGTAATACTGCCACTTCATCTTCTTCATTCTTATAACTATGTTTCTTATTCGCTTCAAATTGAATGGAGTCAAACTCATTTAATTCGTATACGTCGCCTTCTACTTGAATCGATACTTTTCCTTTCATTACTGTTACAAGCTCAATAGCACCTTCATGATGAGCTTCTGGTTCATATATACTATTCGCCCTTAAACAAGCACGGTGCATTTCCATCCCCGTTTCTTTCGTATAACGGAACATCGTTTCTAGATGCCATGCTTGTCCTACGTCTACTGCAAATCCTTCTCCGCAGCGCGCAACCGCTACAGGTTCTCCAACAACCATCAATCTCGATAAAGGAATCGATAATCCTTTCGTTATTTTCCAAATGACGGCTAACGTCGGATTCGTTTCACCCCTTTCAATCTTTCCTAACGTTAATTTACTAACTCCTGTTTTTTGAGCTAATTCTTCTAAACTTAATTTTTGTTCATTTCGAATTTGTCTTAATAGCTGACCTACTTGCTGAATGACTTCTTTCGTTTGCATATCTTCATGTTCTTTCATCTATAAAACCACCTTAAAGTATAAAATAGTTTACTTTTAAAACATTAAAGTATATTATACTATACATAATCATTTAATTCCAAAAGGAGTGTTATACTTCATGCGCGCAATATTATTAGGACTTTTATCATCGGCCTTTTTTTCTGCAACCTTTATTATTAATAGAGCGATGAATGTATCTGGAACGAGCTGGGCTTGGACAGCTTCCTTCCGTTTTTTATTTGCTCTCCCTATTTTATTCCTTATCGTTTTATTTCGCAAAAACTTAAGGGAGTTATGGGAAGAATTAAAGAAACATCCATTGGCGTGGATCGGGTGGGGTTCTGTTGCTGGTATTGGTTTCTATTCTTTATTAAGTTTTGCAGCTGTCTTTTCTCCAGCTTGGCTCGTTGCTGGAACTTGGCAAGTTACGATATTAGCAGGTTTACTACTATCACCACTATTTTTCGTTAAAATAGAATCGAAATCAGGTACAAAACTTGTACGCGGAAAAATTCCACTTCGTAGTTTATATGTCGCCTTATTTATTTTACTTGGTGTAATTTGTATGCAAGCAACCGCAGCAGGTCACATTACAATAACTCAGTTCATTTCAGGGTTTTTACCTGTCGTGTTAGCTGCTTTCTTATATCCGTTCGGTAACCGAAAAATGATGGAACTTGTTGGCGGGCGTCTTGATACATTCCAACGTGTATTAGGAATGGCAATAGGTAGTCTTCCTATAACAATTTTACTTGGTATATACGGATTTTCTACTACTGGTATTCCAACATCAAGCCAAATGCTACAAGGATTTTTGTTAGCATTATGTTCTGGCGTTATAGCGACAATGACATTTTTCTTCGCTACTGACTTAGCCAAAGATAATCTCGCTCTACTTGGAGCTGTTGAAGCAACGCAAGCTGGAACGATGGTCTTTACCGTGCTTGGCGAAATTGTTTTCTTAAATGGTTCATTTCCTGGCGGGCTTTCCCTACTTGGAATGATTATTATTATGTTAGGAATGGTTGCAAATAGCATTTTAAACCGTTCTGTTCCAGTCGTTAAACAGAAAAAAACAGCATAAAAAAAGAGTATGGTTCTGTGACAAAGAACTATACTCTTTTTTATTGTCCCCCTATTGCGCCTTATCAGAATAGTATTTCATTAACGGTTTATACTAAAACCTATGTTATAATACGGTTCATGCGCAACAATAGGAGGTAAATTATGTTAAAAAAAGCAATCGCTGAATTTATTGGTACATTTGTACTAGTATTATTCGGAACTGGAGTAGCTGTCATTGGCGGCGGAATTGAAGGAATTGGAACATTAGGAATCGCTATGGCTTTCGGTCTATCTATTGTGGCTATGGCATATAGCATCGGAACAATTTCTGGATGTCACATTAACCCAGCAGTATCAGTAGCTATGTTCATCAATAAAAGAATGAACGCTATGGAACTTTGTTATTATGTATTAGCTCAAATTTTAGGTGGTTTATTAGGAACTGCAACGTTAGTAACAACTTTAAAATCTGCTAAAACACCTTTAGATAATTTAGGACAAAATGGTTTTGGAACTCTTGGTTTATCTGGAGCATTTCTAGTTGAATTTATTTTAACTTTCGTATTCATTTTAGTGATCGTTGCTGTAACAGGTAAAAAAGGAAGTTCTTCTCTAGCAGGATTAGTAATTGGTTTCACATTAGTTTTAGTTCACTTATTAGGTATTCCGTTAACTGGAACTTCTGTTAACCCAGCTCGTAGTATCGCCCCAGCTTTATTCGCTGGCGGAGAAGCCCTTTCTCAACTATGGGTATTCATCGTTGCACCAATTCTTGGTGGTATCGTAGCAGCTATCGTAGGTAAATTCATTTTAAATACTGAAAAATAGAATTTTCAATATTTCTGAATAAAAAAAGGCGAGCCCTCATTATGAGGATGCTCGCTTTTTTACTCTTTCATTTTAGACTTTAAATTTGTAACTAGTTGATCTACCGTTACATTTGCAAGTACATTTTCCATCGCTTCTTGTGCTTGCATTAAAATAATTTCTAATACTGATTGAATATTAGCTCCTACTGGACATTCAATGTTGGGATTTTCATGGAAGGAAAATAGCTGTCCTTCTTCTACAACTTCCACTGCTTTATATACATCAAGTAATGTAATTTCTTCTAAATCACGAGCAAGTGTCGTACCACCTTTACCAGCTTGTACATCAACAAGTCCTGCTCTCTTCAACATTCCTGTAATGCGACGAATCACAACTGGATTTGTATTCACACTACCGGCAATCCATTCAGAGGTACAGCGAGAGTTTCGATCTATCGCAAGTAATGTCAGCATATGAACACCTACTGTAAAACGACTACTAATTCCCATCTGCACACCCTCCTTTTTATTCATTCTATTAAAAGACGACTCTTATTATTATATACTATTTTTAATTTATACATAAAGAAAAAGCATGATTTCATTAGGAAATCATGCTTTTCTCTCATTATTGACGCTTTATAAATTTCGCTAAGTCTTTAAATTTCACTTTGTCTGAGTAATTCATTACACCATTTACGTAAATGCGGCTTGTTAGCATATTGACGATAACAATAGTCACCAATAAAATGACTAACGTCACAATAATTTCTACAGTGCCCGCTTCACCAGATACAAGTCTTGAAAAAGTAACCATAGGTGTAAAGAATGGAATATATGAACTAACTATAGCTAATGTACTATTTGGATCAAATAATGATTTAAGACTAATAAAAAATGCCGCCATACCTAACATTGTAATTGGGAACGAAAGAGATTGCACATCCTCAATTTTTGATACAACAGCACCAACCGCTGCATATAGCATTGCGTATAGTAAGTAACCCGTAACAAAATACACAAAGAACATACTAATTACTACAGCATCCAATTTAGAAAAATCTAGTGTGAGTCCTATTAAAGATGCATTATCTAAATCCACCCACCCTAATAAATTTGGTACAAGAAAACCGAAAGAAGCAATAACAAGTAATAGTAAAGCACTAGAAACAATTGCTAAAATTTTGGCATGTAGCATTGTTAATGGTTTTACTTTCGGAAGCATTAACTCCATAACACGGGATGATTTTTCAGATGCCACAGTTGTTCCAATTGCAGCACCAAAGATAACAATAAACATATATAAAGCAAACGAGAAAACATAACCAATTCCAAAGGAAGATGCATGATCCTTTACTGCCTCTTGCTTTAACGGAATTTCCATCTGTAACTGTTTGGCTACTTCTGCAGATACATTATTTTTTTCGATCATTACCGCTGTATATTGTTCTTTTAAATAACTCGCCATAAGTGTAGCAGTTGATTGACTTGGAAAACCACTATACATATACGTCACTTCTGGAATACCATTCTTTTCTGTAATACGGAATAAACCGTCTAAATCCCCATCTTCTACTTGCTTACGTAACTCATTAAACTTATCCTTATTTTCTACCGTTACTTTAGCAGACGGGAGTAACTTTGTTACATCACTTTCTTGCACTTTATACGTATCGCTTTCTGTTACTACAGCAAATTTATCTTTTCCTTTATCGTTATCAGCTGTGAAATGATTAAAAGCAAAAAGCCCAAACACAACTAAAAATAAAATCGCACTCGTAATTAATGATTTTTTAGATAAAAATGCTTCTCTAAAATAAAATGAAAATACGTGAGAAAATTTACGCATCGTTATTTCGCCCTCTCTACAAAGATTTCGTTTAACGTCGGCTCTAACATCTTAAATTGTCGTAAGGTAACGCCTTGTTCTTGTAATTGTTGTAAAATGTTTAGAGCTTCTGCATCATCTTGTACTCGCACATAAAGAAGGCCTTGTTGTTTTTCATACGATACATGTATAGCTTCTAGTCCCTTCTCATTCACTTCTGTATCTTCAATCGTTAAATTACGGAAACCATATTGTTTTTTAATATCACTTAATTGGCCTTTTACGACTGCTTCGCCTTTTTTCAAAATACATACATGTTGGCAAAAAGCCTCTACTTGTTCCATACGATGACTAGATAAAATAATTGTCTTTCCGCTCTGTACTTGTTCTTCAATAATGCTAGCTAACATTCCAGCATTCACTGGATCCAGTCCGCTAAATGGCTCATCTAAAATGAGAAGTTCTGGATTATGAAGAAGAGCAGCAATTAATTGAATTTTTTGCTGGTTCCCTTTTGAAAGCTCTCCTGCTGTTTTAAATTTATATTCTGGTATTGCTAATCGATCTAACCAGTGATCAATAGCAAGATCTACTTCTTTTTTCGTCATTCCTTCTAATCTACCAAAATATCGCAACTGGTCTATTACTCTACTTTTTGTATATAAACCTCTTTCTTCTGGTAAGTATCCTATCGTTACCCCACTAGTCCCAAATGGTTTTCCATCCCATGTAATAGAGCCTTCATTAGGCGTTAATAGTCCGAGAAGCATTTTGATTGTCGTTGTTTTTCCTGCACCGTTTCGTCCAAGCAATCCTAACACTTCACCTTTTGGTAATGAAATTTGCAAGCTGTTAACAGCTTTTGATTCCCCAAATTGTTTCGTTAAGTTTTGAATTTGTAAACTCAAAGTATAAAGCCTCCCCTTTAGTATCATTCATACTCTCTTTCAAAGACTATGTTTATTCAGGATAAAATATAGCACTACACTCCATCCTCTTATTATGTAGCATCTCTCTAATCCATCATTTGTTTCATTTAGTTAAAATTGTAAATAAAATTACGTGATTCGTCAATTATAATTGTCATTTCGACAATTATAATTGACAAAATAATTCCCATCATTTTTTCTCATCTTTCTAATATAGGACATACTACTATATATACAAAAGACAATATGCAAATGTTCATACAAAAAATATTATTTTTCGATATATAATATTAACTGGTTTTCTAACATCAAGGAGGGTACATATGAAGATGAAAAGGGGCATTACCACTTTATTATCTGTAGCGGTTCTATCTACATCGCTTGTAGCATGTTCAGGAATAACAGAGAAAACAGTGGCGAAAGAAGAGAAAGTAAAATTAACAGACCAGCAATTAATGGCTGATTTATGGTATCAAACAGCCGGTGAAATGAAAGCACTGTACTACCAAGGATACAATATCGGTCAATTGAAGCTTGATGCAGTTCTTGCAAAAGGGACAGAAAAAAAAACTGCTATCGTACTTGATTTAGATGAAACTGTTTTAGACAACAGTCCTCATCAAGCAATGAGCGTAAAAACAGGCAAAGGCTATCCATATAAATGGGATGATTGGATTAATAAGGCTGAAGCTGAAGCCCTCCCAGGTGCAATTGATTTCTTAAAATATACAGAGTCTAAAGGTGTAGATATTTACTACATCTCAAATCGTAAAACGAACCAACTAGATGCAACAATTAAAAATCTTGAGCGTGTAGGTGCTCCTCAAGCAACAAAAGAACATATATTACTACAAGACCCGAAAGAAAAAGGAAAAGAAAAACGACGTGAACTCGTTTCTCAAACACATGATATCGTCTTATTCTTCGGTGATAACTTATCTGACTTCACTGGTTTTGATGGAAAGTCTGTAAAAGATCGCAATCAAGCAGTAACAGATTCAAAAGCACAATTTGGTGAGAAATTTATTATTTTCCCTAATCCGATGTATGGCGATTGGGAAGGCGCTTTATATGATTATGATTTCAAAAAATCAGATGCAGAAAAAGATAAAATCCGCCATGACAACTTAAAATCATTTGATGCAAAATAAAAGAGGATGGCATGTGCCCTCCTCTTTTATTGCATATTTCTCGTTAAAGGTAAAATAAACACTTCTACACGTCTATTTTTCGCTTTTCCTTCTTGCGTATCATTTGGAGCAATTGACCGGTATTCTCCGTAACCAACTGCACTAAATTTTCCT
Source organism: Bacillus sp. BSL6 (assembly GCF_052928345.1). Classification (NCBI taxonomy): domain Bacteria; kingdom Bacillati; phylum Bacillota; class Bacilli; order Caryophanales; family Bacillaceae; genus Bacillus; species Bacillus sp. BSL6. The sequence goes on along the minus strand of NZ_JAVGCW010000001.1, from coordinate 347,895 downwards.
GGTTGTAATTCTTTATTTTGCAGTAATACTTGCATAAAATTAACTGCCCGCTGCGTACTTAATTCCCAGTTCGATGCAAATTGCGCATTTGCAATAGGAACATTATCTGTATGTCCAGATACTGTGATTTCACGAGGTGATGCTGAAACAAGTAAATTAGACATTTCTTTCGCAATACTTAACGATTCTAATTTTACGTCCGCTTTCCCAGAATCAAATAGTACATTTTCTAATATCGTTACCTTCAATCCCTTTTCTGTTAAATCAGTTTTAAAAGAAGAAGATAATCGATTTTCCTCAATATACTTATCAATACCTTTTTGTACCGCTTTTAATTCGTTCATTTCTTGTTGCTTTACTTCAGCTTCAGCATTCTTTTTAATCTTCTCAGACTCTAAACTACTTGCTGATAATTCCTTTTCATCATTTGGCTTCTGATCACTTAAAAATTCTTTGTTACCTGTTCCACCAGCTAATTCACTTCGAAAAGCAACAGCCATCTGTTTAAACTTAGCAGCATCTATACTGCTCATTGCGAATAAAACGATGAACAATGCAAACAACAACGTTAACATATCAGAATAAGGGATTAGCCAAGTTTCATCGATATGTTCTTCGTGTTTTTTCTTTTTACTTCTTCTATTTTTTTTACTCCGCATTTTTTTCTGCCCCTTTTTCAAGCTTTTTGCGCTCAGTTGCAGAAAGTGCACCTAAAATGCGGTTCTTCATAATAAACGGATATGTACCTTCTTGTAACATTAATAAACAATCAATAATTAAACGTTTTTTCTCTAATTCAGCTGCAGATTTTTGCTTTAATTTATTTGCAAATGGATGCCATAGTATATAACCTGAGAAAATACCAAAAATCGTTGCAATAAATGCACCCGAAATAGCGTGACCTAACTTTTCAATATCAGTTAAATTACCAAGTGCAGCTACAAGACCAATAACAGCACCTAAAACCCCTAATGTTGGTGCATATGTACCAGCTTGAGAAAAAATTGCTGCCCCCTTTGCATGCCTTTCTTCAATTGCTTCTAATTCAGCTTCTAAAATCTGCTCTAAATCTTCTGCAGATACGCCATCAATCACAAACTTCATACCACGCAAAAGAAATTCATCTTGAATTTTGTCTAATTGCTGCTCTAAAGACAAAATACCGTATTTTCTACTTTCAGATGTCCAATGAACAAACAATTCTAGCAACTGTTCATAACTTAAATCTTTTTTATTAGAACCAAAAAGAACTTTAAATAATTTTGGAATCTTTTTTAATTGCTCCATCGGAAATGCGATACATACTGCAGCAAATGTACCAACAAAAATAATTAATGCTGCAGCAGGATTAACTAAGGCCATTACGTCAGCGCCCTTGACGACCATCCCTACAACTACCGCCACTACTCCTAAAATGATTCCAATAAGTGTTGCAAAATCCATTCCCATTCACTCCTAGTCTATACAAGAAGTTCTTTATTCTCGATAATCGCTACATCTTCTTATGTATATATATATTACATAAAAAATGAATTTCATGAAAGATAAGAAATGAATTATATAAAAAAATACTACAATTCCACACATTTTCTGACATTTTCTTTGCATTTCTATTACGTTACGACTCTTATATTTCTTTTTCAGTAAACTAGACTTATAATAAAAAACGATACATATTTTATTAAGAAAGGATTGTGATTACAAGGCATCATGAAAAAAATAATCCTTATTTCTGCCGCTACTATTGTAATCGGTATCACTTCTTTCGCTTACTTTGATTCTAAATCGCCACTACAAAATGAGGCGAAAGCTGTCGAAAGTCAACAGCATAATAATCACCAAAAAGAAGAGATTCCTGCTTTTCCAAAAGCTGATCATAACGCCAAGAAGCTAGACAATGATTTTTCCGTTGTAACAAATCCAGATTCTAACCTTGTATTAGTTAATAAACATCGAAAACTACCAGATGGATACACACCTGAAGACTTAACAAGACCAAATGTACCATTTACTAGTCCAAAAGATAAAGAAAAAACATTGCTACGCAAAGATGCTGCAGATGCGCTTGAAAATATGTTTGAAGCAGCAAAAAAAGAAGGACTTGAACTTACAGCTGTATCTGGTTATCGTTCATACAAACGCCAAAAATCATTACATGATACATACGTTAGACGTCAAGGAAAAGCTGAGGCAGATTCAGTAAGCGCCATTCCTGGTACGAGTGAACATCAAACTGGTTTAGCAATGGATATTAGTTCAAAATCTGCTAAATTCCAATTAGAGCCTATTTTTGGAGAGACAGCCGAAGGTAAATGGGTTGCAAAACATGCTCATGAATTTGGCTTTGTCATTCGTTATTTAGAAGATAAAACAGAAACAACAGAATACTCATATGAACCGTGGCATTTGCGCTACGTTGGAAATCCATACGCTACATACATATATAAACATCATTTAACATTAGAAGAAGCGATGGAAGACAAAAAATAAGAGAGCATGTTGCTCTCTTATTTTTCTTTCACTCTATTATTGTAGTAATTTTTTCTTCCACTCTTCAGGCCACGGTTCGCCTCTTCCTGTTTTTTTCGACGCTTGGACCATCATTCCACGACCAACTAAACAAACCTCTCCTTCTGCATTCTTCACCATATAATGCAAATCTAATGAAGAATTTCCAACTGATCCCGCTTTTACATACACCTTCAACTGTTCATCAAAATATATTTGTTTAATAAAATTACATTGTAAATCCGCAACAACAATCATCGTTTCTGAAGATTCATGCGTCCATTCTTGCATAAATCCAAGTTCTTTAAACAATGCGATACGCGCTTCTTCAAAATAGGTGAAGGCAACGACATTATTTACATGTCCAAACATATCTACTTCACCAAAACGAACCTTTACAGGATTGTAAAACGAAAAACCACTTTCCCATTGCTCAAAGTCTTCAATATAAGAAATCCTCTTCATTGTTCCCTCTCCTTTTCATTTTAAAATAAACAGAATAAACAGAAAAATACAGTTATAAATATTGCCCCTTCGAAATGAAGAGGCAATATTTTTTAATAGTTATTGTCGCTACCAAAGAAATCTTTGAACGATTGAATTGTTGTATCACGGTTTAACGCCGCAATTGAAGTTGTTAATGGAATACCCTTTGGACATGATTGCACACAGTTTTGAGAGTTACCACAGTTTGCAAGTCCTCCATCACCCATAATTGCACGTAAGCGATCTGCTTTATGCATTTCACCCGTTGGATGTGAGTTAAATAAACGAGCTTGTGATAACGGTGCTGGTCCAATAAAGTCCGATTTACTATTTACGTTTGGACATGATTCTAAGCAAACACCACATGTCATACATTTTGAAAGCTCATAAGCCCATTGACGTTTCTTCTCTGGCATTCTTGGTCCTGGTCCTAAGTCATACGTACCATCAATTGGAATCCAAGCTTTAACACGTTTTAGAGCATTAAACATGCGACTACGATCAACTTGTAAGTCACGAACAACCGGGAATGTCTTCATCGGTTTTAAGCGAATTGGTTGTTCTAATTGATCGATAAGCGCTGTACATGATTGACGTGGTTTTCCGTTAATCACCATCGAACATGCACCACATACTTCCTCTAAACAGTTCATATCCCATGCAATCGGAGTTGTTTTGTTTCCTTTTGAATCAACAGGATTACGACGAATTTCCATAAGCGCCGAAATAATATTCATATTCGGACGATACGGAATTTCAAACTCTTGGTCAAACGCTTGCGCATCTGGTCCGTCTTGTCTCGTAATGATGAGGCGGATTGTTTTCTCAGACATGTTGTTTATCCCCCTTCTCTTCACTCTTAGCAGCTACATCGTGTTTTGAAGAATAATCACGTTTACGTGGTTTAATTAATGAAATATCCACGTCTTCGTAATGGAATGCCGGTGCATTTCCTTCTCCTTCAAATTTCGCCATCGTAGTTTTTAAGAAGTTTGCATCATCACGATTTGGGAATTCAGGTTTGTAATGCGCCCCACGACTCTCATTACGGTTATATGCGCCAATTGTAATAACACGTGCTAATTCAAACATATTTGCAAGTTGGCGTGTAAATGAAGCACCTTGGTTGCTCCATCTCGCTGTATCGTTAATGTTAATACGTTTGTAGCGAGCCATTAACTCTTCAATTTTTGCATCTGTTTCTAATAATTTTTTATTTTCACGAACTACTGTAACGTTATCTGTCATCCATTCTCCTAGCTCTTTATGAAGAACATACGCATTTTCGTTACCATCGAGCGTTAAAATATTGTTAAATTTCTCTGTTTCGATTAATTCATTTTGTTCATACACAGTAGATGAAACAGCATCTGATGATTTAGAAAGACCTTTCATATATTCAATTGCATTTGGTCCTGCTACCATACCACCGTAAATTGCTGATAATAGTGAGTTCGCGCCAAGACGGTTACCACCGTGCATAGAATAATCACACTCACCTGCTGCAAATAAACCTGGAATGCTTGTCATCTGCTTATAATCAACCCATAGCCCGCCCATTGAATAGTGAACAGCCGGGAAGATTTTCATTGGTAGTTTACGAGGATCGTCACCTGTAAATTTCTCATAGATTTCAATAATTCCACCAAGTTTAATATCTAGTTCTTTCGGATCTTTATGAGAAAGATCTAAGTACACCATGTTTTCACCGTTAATACCTAGTTTTTGCTCTACGCAAACATCAAAGATTTCACGCGTTGCGATATCACGAGGTACAAGGTTTCCGTAAGCCGGATATTTTTCTTCTAAGAAGTACCATGGTTTACCATCTTTATATGTCCAAACACGTCCACCTTCACCACGTGCAGATTCACTCATCAGACGTAATTTATCGTCTCCAGGAATTGCCGTTGGGTGAATTTGAATGAACTCACCGTTTGCATAATATGCGCCTTGTTGATATACAGCAGAAGCTGCTGTACCTGTATTGATAATGGAGTTTGTTGATTTTCCGAAGATGATACCAGGGCCCCCTGTTGCCATAATCACGGCATCAGCTCGGAAACTTCTAATCTCCATAGTTTGTAAGTCTTGTGCAACGATTCCTCGGCACACACCTTCATCATCAATAACAGCACGTAAGAAATCCCAACCTTCATATTTCGTTACAAGTCCTGCTACTTCGTGACGACGTACTTGCTCATCTAATGCGTATAGTAATTGCTGTCCAGTTGTTGCACCAGCAAATGCTGTACGGTGATGTTGAGTTCCACCAAAACGACGGAAATCAAGAAGTCCTTCTTCCGTACGGTTGAACATAACACCCATACGGTCCATTAAATGAATGATACCAGGTGCTGCTTCACACATTGCTTTAACTGGTGGTTGGTTCGCTAAGAAGTCCCCACCATAAATTGTATCGTCAAAGTGGATCCATGGAGAATCCCCTTCACCTTTCGTATTTACGGCACCGTTAATTCCACCTTGGGCACATACAGAATGCGAACGTTTTACTGGTACTAAAGAGAACAGTTCAACATTTACTCCTGCTTCCGCCGCTTTAATCGTTGCCATTAAGCCAGCCAAGCCACCGCCGACTACTATAAGTTTCCCTTTCATGCTCTCCCACTCCTTACTGGTTTGCTAGCTGTGGATCGATGAACGCTAATAATGCACTCACACCTACATAAGATAGACCTAAGAAAATAGCTAATGTTACATAAGTAGAGATTCTTTGTGAACGTGGTGATACTGTAATTCCCCAGCTAATGCAGAATGTCCATAGTCCATTTGCAAAGTGGAAAATTGTTGAAACAACACCAACTAAGTAGAATGCGAACATAGCTGGATTGTTTAAAATATCAGCCATCATATCATAGTTTACCTCTTTACCTAACATTGCTTGAATACGAGTTTCCCAGACGTGCCAAGAAATGAAAATCAGCGTAACGATACCTGAAATTCTTTGGAAGACGAACATCCAATTACGGAAATAACCGTAAGAAACCGCATTGTTCTTAGCTGTAAATGCAATATATAAGCCATATATAGCATGGTACAGTATTGGTAAAAAGATAATGAAAATTTCTAGCGCATACCGGAATGGAAGGAGCTCCATAAAGCCTGCAGCTTTGTTAAAAGCCTCTGCTCCTCGTGTTGCAAAGTTGTTTACAATTAAATGTTGCGTCAAAAAGACACCAACCGGGATGACCCCCATTAATGAGTGCCACTTACGAAACGTATACTCGCGGCCTTTCATGTCCCCATTACCCCCCTTGAGTGATTGACTGCTGTTTTCAGATTAGTTTATGGCAATAATGTTTTTTCACTATTGGCATAAGAAAAACTGAAAAAATTATTCGAAATATTTCAGCATAATTTGATACCAAGTTCATTTTACTCCTATTTTTGTCGAAGCGTCAAGAAAACGTATACATAATTTGCATATAATTTGCCATTTCTTTTTTTCTTCTTATATATTCAGATTTTCCTAAAGAAAAATCTGTTTTTATAAATGAGAAATGTTATATAATAATCCCTATAGAAAGAGGGGAATATTGTGAGTAAAAATACAATCGATACAACATCTTTAGAAGATGTTTCATTGAACGCCTTCGCTTACGAATTGCTACGTGAAGAATTACTACCTGATTTAATCGGTAACGATCTAGATGGTATTTTATACTGGTCCGGTAGAAACCTTGCAAGAAAATATCCACTAGACACAATTGAAGAAGTCATTCAGTTCTTTGAAAAAGCTGGCTGGGGCACTTTAAGCATTATTGAACATAAGCGTCGTGAAATGCAGTTCCAACTTAAAGGCACACTCATCGCTGAACGTCAAAAACAAAAAAGACATTCTTCTTATCAATTAGAAGCTGGGTTCATCGCTGAACAAATTCAAAAGCAACGAAACGTCGTTGCAGAGTCCTACGAAGAAAAGAAAAAACGTTCAGACTCTATTACATTTCTCGTAAAATGGGATATAAAAGATCTCATTGAAGTGTAGCATTACCCACAGTCAACTAGACATATCAGTTTAGTTGACTTTTTTGCATTTTCATTCATTTGAATTTATTTTAAATCTTCAGAAATTATACCAAAAAATAGAAGACGTTGTAAACTACAACGTCTTCTTATCCGCTAAATAACTATAAATCGTCTCTGCGACATTTTTCGGCATACCCGCTTCGACAAATTCTGTTACAGAAGCCTCTTTCATCTTTTTTAGCGATCCGAAATGTTTTAACAATATCTTTTTTCGTTTATCTCCAATTCCAGGAATATCATCGAGTGCCGATTGAATGACAGATTTCCCGTGTAATTGACGATGGAATGTAATTGCAAATCGATGCACCTCATCTTGAATGCGCTGCAATAAATAAAATTCTTGGCTATTTCTCTCAAGCATCACAGGTTCAGGTGGATCTCCAATAATTAAATGAGATGTTTTATGTTTATCATCTTTTACAAGACCTGCCATCGGAATATATAAACCGAGCTCATTTTCTAAAACATCACTTGCAGCCGCCAGATGGCCTTTTCCGCCATCAATAATGATTAAATCTGGTAAAGGTAACCCCTCTTTCAGCGCCCTTGTATAACGGCGTCTCACAACTTCTCTCATAGACTCATAATCATCTGGTCCTTGAACTGTTTTAATTTTATATTTCCTGTATTCTTTCTTAGCTGGTTTCCCATCAATAAAAGCAATCATTGCCGAAACAGGATTTGTCCCTTGAATATTTGAGTTATCAAATGCTTCAATACGATAAGGCGTTTCAATTCCGAGCTGCTTCCCTAAATTCTCTACCGCTTTAATCGTTCGCTCTTCATCACGCTCAATTAAATAGAATTTCTCTTCCAAGGCAATCTTCGCATTTTTATTTGCCAGTTCTACAAGATCTTTTTTCTTACCGCGTTTCGGCTGTGTCGCTTCCACTTCTAAAAAGCGTTCTACTAATTCTGAGTCTATACTTCCTGGAACAACTATTTCTTTCGGCTTAAAATGACTGCTGTTTTCATAAAATTGACCGATAAACGTTAAGAATCCCTCTTCTGGTTCATCATATATTGGAAACATAGAAACATCACGTTCAATTAGCTTTCCTTTTCGAACGAAGAAAACTTGAACACACATCCACCCTTTATCAACTGCATAGCCAAACACATCACGGTCCACTAAATCACTCATAATCATCTTTTGTTTTTCCATAATCGCATCGATATGAGCGATTTGATCACGTAACTCTTTTGCACGTTCAAACTCTAGTTTCTCTGAAGCTTCATACATTTTTGTTTCTAATTCTGAACGAACTTCTTTATGTCCACCATTTAAAAACTTAATAATTTCATCTACAATTTCTTTATTTTGTTCTTCCGTAACTTCTTTCACACAAGGTGCTAAACATTGACCCATATGATAATATAAACAAACTTTATCGGGCATATTTGAGCACTTACGAAGCGGATACATACGATCTAGCAGTTTTTTCGTTTCATGAGCTGATTGTGCATTCGGATAAGGACCAAAATACTTTCCCTTATCCTTTTTTACATTTCGCGTAATAAGTAATCGCGGTTGTTTCTCAGCTGTAATTTTAATAAAAGGATATGTTTTATCATCTTTTAATTGAATATTATATTTTGGGTCATGTTTTTTTATTAAGTTTAACTCCAAAATGAGCGCCTCTAGATTTGAGGAGGTTACAATATATTCAAAATCTACAATTTCTCCTACTAACCGAAGTGTTTTCCCATCATGCGAACCAGTAAAGTACGAGCGCACACGATTTTTAAGCACTTTTGCCTTTCCGACATATATAACCGTTCCTTGCTTATCTTTCATTAAATAACAACCAGGTTGATCTGGTAAAATAGCCAACTTCTCTTTTAAATGTTCGTGCACTCGTTACCCTCCATTTCTACATGCTTAGCATTTTTATTTTCACATGAAAACATACTATGCCAAAATACCCAACATACGTTCTTTCATTGTAACGGAAAGGTGTAAAAAAGGAAAATAAAAAAGGCTACCAAATGGTAGCCTTTTTATTTTAGAAGTGTTTAGAAACTAATTCTACTAACGCTTCTTTCGGTTTGTAACCTAACGCTTGATCAACTACTTTACCGTCTTTTAATACGAAAAGAGCTGGAATGCTCATTACTTCGAATTGACGAGCAGTTTCTTGATTTTCATCCACGTCTACTTTTACTACTTTTACTTTTTCGCCTAGTTCTGCATCAATTTCCTCTAATACAGGAGCGATCATTTTACAAGGTCCACACCAAGGTGCCCAGAAATCTAATAATACAACACCTTCGCTAGTTTCTGCTGCGAAGCTTTGGTCATTTGCGTTTACAATTGCCATTTTATTTCCTCCTTCAAGTATATTCTACCAAGAGTATATCATTAACTTATATACGTGGCGAATAATATGTATCGTTATGTATTGTAACAAAAAAGTGTTCCTTTATACTATATAAAAATACGGATTAAATACTAAAAAGATGAGAGACAGGGGATCTCTCACCTTTTTCTATATATAGGGGTACTTCACTTGGAACTCAAGGGTACTCAAATCATGAATGTACTTTTAACTTTTTAAACTCTTCTGTTAAAAGAGGTACGACTTCAAATAGATCGCCAACAATACCGTAGTCAGCTACTTTGAATATACTTGCTTCTGGGTCTTTATTAATCGCAACGATTATTTTTGAGTTAGACATACCAGCTAAATGCTGAATCGCTCCAGAAATACCGCATGCAATGTATAGGTCTGGCGTAACAACTTTACCAGTTTGACCAATTTGTAATGAGTAATCGCAATACTCAGCGTCACAAGCACCACGAGATGCTCCAACAGCGCCGCCTAATACGTCAGCTAACTCTTTTAATGGTTTGAATCCTTCTTCGCTCTTCACACCGCGTCCGCCAGCGATAATAACTTTTGCTTCAGAAAGATCAACGCCTTCTGCCGTCTTACGGACGACATCTTGAATGATTGTACGTAAGTCTTTCACATCTACTGTAATAGAAGACACGTCACCACTGCGAGACTCATCTTTTTCAAGCGTTGCGATGTTATTTGGACGCACTGTCGCAAATAAGATGCCGTCTGTTACAATCTTCTTCTCAAACGCTTTACCAGAGTAAATTGGACGAGTAAAGATAACATTTCCACCTTCAACTTCTAAAGCAGTTACGTCAGAAACTAGACCAGCTTCAAGCTTCGCTGCTAATTTTGGTGATAAATCTTTACCAAGTGCTGTATGTCCAAATACAATACCTTCTGGATTTTCTTCAGCATATACAGCTAAAAATGCTTGTGCATACCCATCAGATGTATATGATTTTAATTTATCATTTTCAACTGTCACAACGCGATCTGCACCGTAATGAATCAACTCATTTGCAAAAGAGGCAACGCTGTCTCCAACTAGAAGACCTACTACTTCACCGCCTTCTGCAATTGTTTTTGCTGCTGCTACCGCTTCAAACGAAACGTTACGTAGCGATCCATCACGAACTTCACCCATTACTAATACTTTACGAGCCATAGATTTTCCCTCCTGCATATATAATTTCGTATTTTATTAGATTACTTTCGCTTCTGTATGGAGCAACGATACAAGTTCTTTTACTTGATCTTGCAGCTCGCCTTGTAACACTTTTCCTGCATCTTTCTTAGGAGGCAAATAGATTTCAATTGTTTTTGTCTTTGCTTCCACATCATCTTCTTCTAAATCTAAATCATCTAATTCTAATTCTTCTAGTGGCTTTTTCTTCGCTTTCATAATACCTGGAAGCGATGGATAACGAGGTTCATTTAAACCTTGCTGTGCTGTTACTAAAACTGGTAATGAAGTTTCAATCACTTCTGTATCACCTTCAACATCGCGCTCAATCTTCACGTTTGTACCGTCAATTTCAAGTTTTGTAATTGTCGTTACGTACGGAATATTTAATGCTTCAGCTACACGCGGACCAACTTGTCCAGATGCACCATCAATTGCAACGTTTCCGCCTAAAATTAAATCTGCATCTTTATCTTTTAAATATTCAGCAAGCACTTTTGCTGTCGTGAACTGGTCACCATTTTCTACATCATCTTCAATATTAATTAATACCGCTTTATCGCAGCCCATCGCTAACGCCGTACGAAGTTCTTTCTCACTATCTTCGCCACCAACTGTTACGACAGTAACTTCTCCACCTTGTGCGTCTCTTACTTGAATTGCTTCTTCAATTGCATATTCATCGTAAGGGTTGATGATGAATTCCGCTTCGCCATCGTAAATTGCACCGTTTTTAATTACGATTTTTTCTTCTGTATCAAATGTTCGTTTCATGAGTACGTAGATGTTCATTCCATTTACCCCCTTGTTTTTCAGAAAGATTCTATCAATTTTAATTTTCTGTTAATTTATATTAAAAAAATAATTGAACTACCTGCCGCTAAATGAAGGCTTACGCTTTTCTAAAAATGCTGCGACACCTTCTCTTCCATCTTCACTCGTAAATACTTCACCAAAGATTTGAGCTTCGCGTTGTACACCTTCATAATAATGAGACGATTTCGTCGTTTGCAATAACTCTAGTACAGCACGAGTCGTCGCTGGGCTTTTTCCAGCAATCTGTTTTGCAACTTTAAGCGTATCATCTAAAAATGTTTCTTCAGCAAAAACTCCGTTAACTAGTCCCCATTTTAATGCTTCTGCACCAGTAATCGGTGTACTTGTTAACATCATTTCACAAGCTTTCGCTTTCCCAACATAACGTGGTAATCGCTGTGTACCTGCAAATCCAGGAATTAATCCAAGTGTTAATTCAGGTAAACCAAGTTTTGCACTTTCAGTTGCAAAGCGCATGTGGCAAGACATAGCAAACTCAAGACCGCCGCCAAGTGCCGCTCCATGAATTGCCGCGATAACTGGTTTTGAACATTTTTCAACGCGCTCAAACGTAACTTGTCCAAGCTGCGCTAATTCAGTCGCTTGCTTCGCTTCAGTAACAGATGTAAATTCTTTAATATCTGCTCCCGCCGAGAAGAAGCGCCCTTCACCGTGAATAACAACAACACGAATGTTATCATCCTTCTCCACTTGATCAATTAATTCAGTAACGTCATGCATAACTTGTGAAGACATCGCGTTAGCTGGCGCATGATTTAACGTAGCCACCGCGATATGATCTTCAACTCTTACAGATAGGAATTTCAACATGATCCCTCCCATTATTGACGATAACCACAAGCTGCAATAAGTAGCCCATGTACCGTTTTTGAAAGTGCGACCAGATCATACTTATGATCGCTCATTACCCAATTGGTCACAACTTCATCTACTGTTCCAAAGATCATTTGTCTTGCCACGCGAACATTTAAATCCGCTTGGAATTCACCTTGCTTTATACCTGTCTCTAAAATCTCATCAATAACTTGTAAGTAGCCTTTTAATACTTCATTTATTTTTAGGCGTAAGTCTTGATTGGACTGTCTTAGCTCTAATTGCGTAACGATAGCAAGAGGATCATTTTGCGACAACAGCAAGAAGTGCGTTTCTACCAACATGAATAACTTCGATACAGCGCTTTCAATTCCTGCTGTTTTTTGACGAATTGTTTCGACAAATTCTCCCATCTTCTCTTGGAATAAGGATATTAATATATCTTCTTTATTTTTAAAATATAAATAAATCGTGCCATCAGCTACCCCAGCTTGCTTTGCTATTTTAGAAACTTGCGCTTGGTGGTACCCATTCTCCGCAATCACAATGACTGCCGCATCAATAATTTGATTGTATTTCGGTCTATTTTTCTTCACTTTACTGTCCCCTTCAAGAAGATGACTGAATGAATAGTCATTCATATTCTTATAATACTGACTATTTAGAAAAGTGTCAATCCCATTTTTTCAAAAAGAAAGGGCCTTAGCCCGTTTGCTCATCCTCATTCTTTCTTTTCTCTTCCTCAATTAGGACACGGCGCAAAATTTTCCCAACTGTCGTTTTCGGCAGTTCATCTCTAAACTCATATACTTTCGGAACTTTATAGGCCGCTAAATATTTACGAGCAAACTGATTTAATTCTTCCTCAGAACACTCCGTACCTTCTTTTAACACAACAAACGCTTTAACTGTCTCTCCCCTATACGGATCAGGAACTCCAATCGTCACTACTTCTTGCACTTTTTCATGCTCATATAATACCTCTTCTACTTCACGAGGATACACATTAAATCCGCTCGCAACAATCATATCTTTCTTACGATCTTTCACATAGAAAAAGCCATCTTCATCCATGTAGCCAACATCCCCTGTATGGAGCCATCCATCTTGCAGTACAACTGCTGTTTCTTCTGGCTTATTCCAATACCCTTTCATAATTTGAGGGCCTTTTACTACAATTTCACCGATTTCTCCCGGTGGTAATGCCTCACCAGTTTCAAGCGACATAATCATTGCTTCTGTATCTGGCCACGGAACTCCAATGCTACCTGGCACTCGCTTTTCCCATAAAAAATTACTATGTGTAACTGGAGATGATTCTGTTAAACCATATCCCTCTACTAGTTTACCCCCTGTAACTGTTTCGAACTTTTCCTGTACTTCTACTGGTAGTGGTGCTGATCCACTAATACAAGCACGAATAGACGAAATATCGTATTCTTTTAAAAGCGGGCTATTTAAAAGAGCGATATAAATAGTTGGTGCTCCTGGAAACAATGTCACTTTATGCTTCTTAATCGCTTCAAAAACCATTTTCATATCAAATTTTGGAATAAGAACCATTTTGTATCCTTGCATAATACTTAAATTCATAACAGCCGTCATGCCGTACACGTGGAAAAATGGAAGAACCCCAAGAACGACTTCTTCTCCTTCTTTGCAATTATATAACCATTGAACTCCCATCAAAGTGTTAGAAACGAGGTTTTTATGCGTTAACATAACGCCTTTCGGAAATCCAGTTGTTCCTCCTGTGTACTGTAAAAGAGCTAGATCATTTTCAGGATCACAAGGCACCTCAACACCTGTATTCACTTCTTTTTCTACTGAGTTCCAAAGGTGAATCGTTTCACTCTCTGATACTTTCACAACTAAATTTGACTGTTTTTTCTGCACAAATGGATACAATAGATTTTTAGGGAAGGGCAAAAAGTCCGCAATACGAGTTACGATAATATGCTCAATTTTTGTAGCAGATTGAACATTCGTTACTCTTGGGAACACTAAATCGAGGCAAAGAATGACTTTTGCTCCCGAGTCATGAAGTTGATATTCTAATTCTCTTTCTGTATATAATGGATTTGTTTGGACTACGATACCTCCCGCAAGTAATGTACCGTAATAACCGATTACAGCTTGCGGACAATTCGGCAACATAATAGCAACTCGATCACCTTTTTCCACACCGAGCTTTTGAAGATAATTTGCAAATCTCTTCACCTTATCATGGAAGACCGAAAATGTAATATCCTTGCCCAAAAAGTGAAGCGCTTTCTTTTCTGGATAGCGAGAAGCCATCTGTTCTACATATTTATGAAGCGGCTGAATATCATAAGAAATCGTACTCGGAATTTCCTCTGGATAACTTTTCAACCATGGTTTTTCCACCTTCATTCCCCCTTCAAATACATAAAAAATAAATGAATGTTCATTCATGATGGTTGTTTTCATTATATTATAGTCACCATAACGTTACAATCATAATATTCTGACTTTTATATAACTATGCTTTACTTCATTAACTTCTTATTATATGTAGAATCTCTCCGAATCTTAAAAGAGTAAGAGAGTTATTATTCAACTTAACCTTATTATCGTTAACACAGCTCCTGGTGTAGTTGTTGATAATGTTGCAACAGCTAACAAACCAAATAGTTGCAAACTAATAGCATCTCCTGCTGCAAGAGTTGTAATAATTGTTGCGCTAAATGATGTAGTTGCTAACGCAGGAGAATTGATCGTTCCAGCAAGTGGTGCTCCATTAATTGTAATACGAGAACTGACTAATAATGAAGCCGTTATATTAATCGTATATGAAATATAATAATTCCCAGCATTTGCAACCGTAAATACTGTATTTCCCCCGGAAACAGTAATACCAGGACCGATATTTTGATTATTCGGAAGCGGGACATTCGTTCCACCGAGAAGTACCGATATCGCTGTTCCCGACGTATTATTTGCAAATGCATACGTCGCCGTGATACTTGTACCTGTAGCTCCGGTTGCCCCCGTTGAGCCCGTTGGACCTGTTGATCCCGTTATTCCTGTCGCTCCGGTTATTCCTGTCGCTCCGGTTATTCCTGTTGCTCCCGTTGGACCTGTTGCTCCCGTTGGACCCGTTACTCCGGTTGGGCCTGTTGCTCCCGTTGCTCCTGTCGCTCCTGTTGGACCTGTTGCTCCCGTTATTCCTGTCGCTCCGGTTATTCCTGTTGCTCCCGTTGGACCTGTTGCTCCCGTCGGACCTGTTGGACCCAGCTTAGGGACTGTCCCATCGCAACTAAAACAGCATGAATCAACATGTACACCATTTTGATTATTACACCCACAATATCCATTTATATTATTTCTCCATGAAGACATGTTGATCACTTCCTTTACTTCGATCTTTTAAGTACAATCATCTAGTTAAAAAACACCTATCTAACTAACAAAGAAATAATTTACTTAATAGGATAAACACAGATACATTCCATAGATTCTAGTAATTATTACATGCAATTTGCTCTCCTTTTGCTTGTACTTTCGCCTCATCTCCACAGATTATTAGTTGAATCACTCGGGCAATCAGTAAATAAAACACGCCTTGCTCTCATTGTGTTAGCAATACTACTTGCATCTGTAAATATCGCAGCTGTCGGTACGATTGCCTTTCTAGGTCTTGTTGCACCTCACTTAGCACGAATCGTCGTTGGTATGAATCATCAAAGATTATTCGTTTGCTCCGCACTATTTGGAGCAATCCTTCTTGCCATTGCTGACTTACTCGGACGAACAATTGCATACCCGAAAGAAATCCCTTCTGGTCTTGTCGTTGCTGTACTTGGAGCACCTTATTTCTTATGGTTGATGAGGAAGAGCGAGACGAAGGTTGGTTAGTTAAAAAGAGGCTTCTTATATGAGAAGCCTCTTTTTGTATTCGTTCACTTAACTAAAGGAAACTATCTTTTTTTCACGAATGTAACCTATGAACATAACTAGGAGGGATAAATATGTACCAAACTATTGAAGGCTTCTTACAATCGTGGACATACGAGGCTGAATCTACTCAAAAGATGCTCGATGTACTAACAGATGAATCTTTGTCACAAGAAATTGCACCTGGACATTGGACGTTAGGCAGAGTTGCTTGGCATATCGTGACGGCAATTCCAGTTATACTATCTGGTACGGGACTTAAATTTGAAGGAGAAACGAAAGATTATCCTGTACCAACTTCAGCAAAAACAATTGCAGATGGGTATCGTAAAGTGAATACGGCTTTTGTTGAAGCACTTCAAAGCGAATGGACGGATAAAGACTTAGCTACTATCAATGACTTCTTTGGTCGTCCTATGCCAAATTCTATATTTTTAATGACACTTATTAATCATCAAAATCATCACCGTGGACAAATGACAGTTTTAATGCGGCAAGCTGGCTTAACAGTTCCTGGCGTATATGGCCCCGCAAAAGAAGAATGGGCTGCCGCTGGAATGGAAGCACCTAAAATGTAACTACAAAAAAAGACAAGGTGTTTACCATCTTGTCTTTTTCTGTAACTTGTTTCATGTGAAACTTTATAATGCATCTTCACTCTCTATATTTTTAATGCCGTAATATGCAATCACTACTCCAATTGCTGCCAATGCTAGTTGAAGAGGAAGAAAAGTTGCTGTAGAAAACGATGGGTTGCTATTCATTGCAATTGAGACAACGATAAGAGATGAAACAATTGTAGTTGGCACGGAACGTTTACGCATTCCGAAATATAATGGGATTAAACTCATTCCCGCAGTTGCAATGGCTAAAGGAACTAGTTTTATTCCTTCTTGCATCAATTGATCTACTGTGAATGAATTAGGAAGAATTGAAAAATAACTATCTATCCCAAAGAAAATTCCTACTACTAAAATGTTAGATACAATAACTGTTATAAATGTTACTATCGCTGTAATAGCCAACTTACTAGCCATCATTTTCTTTCGGTTAATAGGATAAGAAAACATAAGTAGTATTGTTTTATCTTTATATTCACCAATTATTAACCTTGCGATTAACACACTACCAAAAATAATAAACGTTGCTCTTACTATTGCGCTAGCCATTAACAATATCGTCTCTGGATTCCTTATTTCTGCATCACCTTCTACTTGAGCGATGATGCTCACAAAGATCATTAATGCCAGTATAACAATATTCGCAATAATTGCTCTCTTCACGTACCAACCAAGCTTAAACTTTTTCAATTCTAGCTTCATTAAATGTAGCATGATAGTGTCCTCCTTCCTCCTAAGATTTAATCAATATAAATGACTCCTGTTTCACTTAAAATCTTCGCTTCATTTTTTGCATCACCAATCGTTCCTACTTTTATTTTTTCTGTATTTTTATCTTTCTTAAATCCTTTTAAATCCACTATTACGTCAGTCAACTTACTTTTAGCCGTAAGTTGTAAAGAAGTCGGAACCCCTTTATATCGTACGCCAATATCCCCTGATTTTGTTTCTATAAATAATGATTTTCCTTCTGTCATATCTTTCAACAATACTTCCCCAGATATTGAAGTGATGTTCATATTTGAGTTACTTACATTTGTTATATAGTTATCACCAGTCGTAGACTTTATATTTAATTCTTGTACTGAACTATCTTTTACAACTAACTCTCCACTTTGCGATATGAATTCACCTTTCTCGGCTGATAGCCCTGCAATCATTCCATCTCCAGACTTGCCTTTTGTCACAATACTTTTTACTACTATATCGTTTATTTTCACATCACCCGATTTATTATTTACTACAATTTTGTCTATTTCTTTCTTCGGAATAGCTATAGATATACTATTTTTCTTCCTAAACGTAAAACCATTAAAAAATTTGGTCACCTTTTGTTTTTGCTTAATCAAAATTTTATTTTCGTCATTTTCTATTTTGACGGGATCTATCTCTTTATCTACTTGTTGACCTTGAGCAGAAATTACTATTTTATTAGCGTCTGTACTTTTAAATTCAATATTCCAGTTTTCATTGTCTACTTCTATTTCTTTTATATTATTGATCTCAAAAGACTTTTCTTGCTTAAAATCTTTCCACTGAAATACCTTAATACCAAAAACTACACTAGCAATTGTAATGAATAATATTGCAATTACTATCATTTTTTTCATTATTCATACCCCAGTTCGTTTTTGTTTTAAGCTTACTTCACGCCACATCGATCTTGTCGATTTTACGAAATGATAGATAACTAATGAAAATTCCTAATAAACAGAGCACGATTGGAATAGCTATAAAATCAAACATACTTACTTGACCGTTTCCAGCACCAACGTTACCACTAATCAGCATACCAATTATTACTGCTGAAGTAATCGTTGTCGGTGTCGATTTCTTTCTCATTCCAAAAAATAAAGGAATTAAGCTTATACCTGATATCATAAATGCACTTATAACAGTACCTGGAACGGTAGCTATTATTTCACCTATCGTAGCAGGTGTTTCAATCAGTCCCATCATTGGACTCACAAAATATACGAGCAAACTAATAATGAAAGTAGCGATAATCGTGCTCACAAAACAAAAACAAAAAACAATTGTTAATTTCGCACTCATTAACATTTTCCTTTGCAGCGGATACATAAATGATAGTTGAATCGTTTTATTCTTATACTCATCAATTACTAAACGTGATAAAATGACCGAACTAAAAATAATGAATGTTATTCTAATAAAAATATTTGCTAAAGCCATGTTCTGTTTGAAGTCAGAAAATAGCATGTCTTCCTCGGCTTTCATTCCCCATGCCATAAGGCTCACTACAGTGAAAATTGCTATAATACAAATTGCTACACTTTTAAAGTAACTAGATAATTGATGTTTCTTCCATTCGAGTTTCATTAATTTAAACATACAAACCACGCCTCCATTCTTTATATAACTGTCTCTACACTGCTAACATTCTAATTCCAGCAGTAACTACGCTTAACATTCCTATCATTAGTAAAATTAACAACCATTTCCGCTCTGGTTTCCTATAATATAAAATCCCGCTTATGAACATTACGACCAATCCACTTACTAGATTCACTAACAATCCATTAAGCATGAATGCCCTCTCCATCCATTACATTTAAGAAATATTCCTCTAAGGAACTATGTTTCTTATTCATACTTTCTATTTCCACATCGTTCATAATAAGTGCTTTTGAAATAGCTTGCTGAGACACTGCCGTATCATACACACGAATCATATTTCCGCTCATTATTTTATAATTTTTTATACCAAGTTTATCTTCTAAAATGTAAGCTGCACGCTTCACATCAGGAACAGTAATTTCAATGTACTCTGTTTGTTTTCCGTTAATACTCTTCATTGAAACTTCTTTTATTAGTTTTCCATTTTGAATGACACCAATTGTATCCGCCATTAATTCCATCTCACCTAAAATATGACTAGAAACTAATAATGTAATACCATATTCTTTGCAAAGCATTTTAAATAAGTCTCGTAACTCTTTAATACCAATTGGATCTAAACCGTTAATGGGTTCATCTAAAATGAGCAGTTCTGGCTTTGTTACGATTGCCCTTGCAATACCGAGTCGTTGTTTCATTCCTAATGAAAAATCTTTTACTTTTTTATTATCTATCCCTTGCAGCTTCACTAAATGTAAAGCATGGTCAATTTCATTTTTATCGTAATAGCCCATATATTCACAATGTAATTCTAAGTTTTCTTTCGCCGTTAATTTATCATAAAAGATTGGATATTCAATAATCGTCCCCATTCTTTTTAATACTTCATAAGATGTATCTGTTAACTTCTCACCGAAAATTTCAATCTCACCGCTCGTCGGTTTTATTAAATTTGTAATCATTTTCATAATCGTTGTTTTACCAGCACCATTCGGTCCTAAGAAACCGTATATCTCTCCTTTTTTCACATGCATGTTAACGCTAGAAATAACTTCTTTCCCTTTAAACACTTTCGTTAACTGATTCGTTTTTAATATATAGGTCATGCCACTTTCCCCTTTCGCACTACTTTATATTTCTATAATAGACAACGGAAATCTCTTTTTTCTTACCCGTTTCTTACAAATTTCTTACGCTGAAAAAAAGCTTGTAGAATCTACTTCTCTACAAGCTAAAACTGCATCTTTTTTAATGCAACTGTAAAAATTGTTTTTTCATACGGCTTACTAGAAAGATGAATTTTTCCATCCATCGCTTCCACAAGTCTTTTTGTAATCGTTAACCCTAAACCGCTTCCTTGGTACAATCTATTTCTTGAATCTTCAAGTGTGTACATACGCTCGAACACTTTATCAATATGCGATTCATCAATTCCTTTTCCTGTATCCCATACGTCTATATACACATTCGTTTCATCATCTCTTAACGTCATACCAAGTGTCTTTCCATCGTCTCCATATGTAATCGCATTTGATATAAAATTGTTCAATACCCTACCTAATACTTCTACATTTCCAAGTGCATATATATTTCTTTCTGGTATATCAATATGAACATGAAAACCTTTCGACGTCACTAAATCATAAAAAGATAAAATCTTCTCACGACAAACTTCATTCATATTCACTTTTGTCATCTCGATTGCTTTGTCACCAGATTCTAATTTTGCTAAATCAAAAAACTTATGAATTAGTTCCATTACTTCTAGTGTTTTCACATGCACCTTTTCAAGTAATATTTGTTGTTCTTCTTTACTCATCGTTTTATCCTTATTTAACATTTCTGTATATCCAAGAATAACTGTTAGCGGTGTTTTCAAGTCATGTGAAATATTTGAAAGCATTTTTCTCATCGAAATTTCTACTTTCGCATGATCAGCATTCGTTTTCTGTTTCGCATCTAACAATTGATTAATTGCCACTAACAATTTTTGCAATTCCAGATCATCTGTCATAACAAGTAACTTCTCGCCTGTTTTTTCATTTACAATACTTTCTAACTTTTCATATGTGTATCGCAAATTTTTGCTACTATTTTTCCTCATTTTATATTGTATATAAATGACACATAACAATATAAAAATAATACCTATTAACAAATTAATCATATTACATCACTTCCAGCTTATAGCCGATGCCCCATAACGTTTTAATATATTCTGGATTAGATGGATCACTTTCGATTTTCTCACGCAACCTTCTCATATGAACATTAATAACGTTATCGTCACCGTAATACTCTTCGTTCCAAATTAATGTATATATTTGCGCTTTTGTAAATACACGATTTTGATTCTTTACAAACAGTTTTAAAATCTCAAATTCTTTTAAAGTCAGTTTCAGAGGCTTCCCGTTTTTTTCCACAGTAAAATTAATTGGATCAATCGTTAAATCACCAATTTGAATCGTCTTTTCTGTTGTTTCTGTAGCCGAATATTTCGTAGACCTGCGAATACCTGCTTTTACACGCGCCGCCAATTCAATCATAGAAAATGGCTTGCAAATGTAATCATCTGCTCCAAGTCCTAATCCAACAGCTTTATCAACATCTGTATCTTTTGCTGACATCATTAAAATCGGTACTGCACTTTTTTCACGAATAATACGTACAACTTCTAATCCGTCTAACTTCGGCATCATAATGTCGAGGATAATCAAATCAAATGAACCTTTTAAATATGTGTTTACCCCTTCTTCTCCATCAGATGCGATTGTAACTTGAAAGCCCTCTTTTATTAAATACTTTTCCACCATCTCTTGAATTGAGAGATCATCTTCAACTAATAAAATATGATGTGACATATGTCTATCCCCTTTTTACAAACGTTAACAATTCAATTGTATCGTAACTACTACAGACTTGAAACAAATATATGAATTTTCAAACCAACTTCCCTTCCTTCCTTAACAATGATATGATGAAACTCACTACGATTGTTCATAATTAACTTTATATAAAGGAGACTTATCATGTCAGAAAATAAAAAAGTAAGCTTAGCTGATTTAATGCACGAACAACTTGCAAAGAAAAAGCAAGGTAACGGTAATGGTCAAAATGCCAAAAACCAAAGCCAAGAAACAAAAAAATTACAAAACCAACAAACGAAAAAGACAAACAACCAACGTAGACGTACAGGTGTATAAATGAACGGACAAAAACGTTCTAATATCGCACCCGGCCTTGAAGTTGATATTGTATTAAAACAAGATCAACGCACCGGCAAATTAACACGTGGAATTGTAAAAGATATTTTAACGAACTCCTCTTCTCATCCGCATGGCATTAAAGTGCGATTGCAGGACGGGCAAGTCGGTAGAGTACAAAATATCGTTCAATAAGAAAAGGAGCTCAAGTAAACTCGAGCTCCTTTTCTTTATTACCCTTTAATTTTCTCGATGAAAACTACTTTTAAATAGTCTCCTTCTTTAAATTGATCAATTGTACGGAAATCTTCTGGTAAAGAATGTTCTTCTAATATTTTATATTTACCATTCATTTCTTTAAAGGCCGTATCAATAAAGCCTTTAAACTTTTTCATATCGAATGCACTACAATTTGTAGAAGCAACGATAATACCGTTATTTTCTGTAATGGCAATTGTTTCTTTTAATAAATTTTTATAATCTTTTGCTGCACTAAATGTATATTTTTTTGAACGCGCAAAGCTTGGAGGGTCAAGTACGACCATATCAAATTTCATTTTTTTCTTCGCTGCATATTTGAAGTAAAGAAATACATCTTCTACAATGATATCTTGCGCTTCATAATCAACTTCATTTACACTAAACTGCTCAATCGTTTTACTTAAACTACGATTTGCAAGGTCGACACTCGTCGTTTTGCTCGCTCCGCCAAGCGCTGCAAATACAGAAAAAGCACCTGTATAAGAGAACATATTTAACACGGTTCTTCCCTTCGCATATTTATCACGAATTTGTTTTCGCACGTTACGTTGATCTAAAAATACCCCAACCATCGCTCCGTCATTTAAATAAACAGCGAAGTTCACACCATTCTCTTTTACGATAAGTGGGAACTCACCGCGCTCTCCTGCTACGAAATCATCGCCTTCAATGTATTTCCCTTTCGTATCAAAACGCTTCTTCTCATAAATACCTTTAAAGTTTGCTACTTTTTGAAGAGCTGCTATAATCTCATCTCTGAAAGTATAAATCCCTTCGCTATACCAGCTCACTACATAATAACCGTCATAATAATCGATGATTAAGCCGCCAAGACCATCACCTTCACCGTTTAGGGCGCGGAATGCTGTCGTATCACTTGATTTGTAAAATTGCTTTCGTTTATGTAAGGCAGATTTTATTTTACTTTCAAAGAAAGATTGATTAATTTGTTCACTCTCTTTTCTCGTTAAAATCCAACCGTAACCTTTATTTTGTTTTCCATAATAACCTTTTCCGACAAAGTTGTTCTTCTCATCTACTACTTTGATGATTGTCCCTTCTTCACGAACATCGTTTAGATTTTGAATCGCATCTTTTAAAATAAGCGGGTATCCACTTTTAATTTCTTTTATAAATTTCGGTTTTATTTTTACAGTTACTTCTGATCGCATATAAAAACTTCCTTTCCATTTGCATGCTTTCTTTATAGGAAGCACTTAAAAAACGAGACTGAAAAACAGCCTCGTTTCACTATACCATATTATTGCTTTGCTAGTACAACTAGCTCATCCCCTGGCATAACAGCTATATATTTATACAATGTTGAAAAAGTAAGACTACCATCTCTATGGCGAATAAATAGTATTAAATCCTCAGAATCGATTTCTTCTTTATTAATCTTTTGTTCTTCTGCAACTTGTATCGTTTTAAACGTATAACCATCTTCAATTTTTCTATTTAATTCTTCATAAATTTCATTTTGACCAAACAGTAAATGAGCTTTTTTCGAAAGGGAAATGCGTTCTTGTTCAATCTTTTCCACATCATGGATTGGAAGTAAAAATGTATTATGATGTCCAAACTGCGGTACGTATGTATTTGCGACTAATACATTATAAGAATCCGTATCTGTAACTGCAATTAAGTATTCATACTGATTCATATCAACTTCAAATTGTAACTGTTCAGAGAGTACTTGACCATTATATGTATTAAGCCCTTTCACCTTTGCACATTGCAAATGCTCTTCTGATACATCTACAATTAAGCTCGGAATACCCATCTCTTTACAATGCAATGCAAAAGCAGATGAGAATGTACTCGCACCTGAAATTAAAATTCCTGGTGGCTCCGTATTCGCCAATCCTAATCTTTTCGCTAAAAATCCAATTGAAAATCCATGAGCACAAACGGTCGTAATAACGAGTGCAAATGTAAGTGCCGTTAATATAGAAGCATCTTTATAACCTTCTTGTAATAACTCCGTCGCAAAGTAACTTGAAACCGTTAATGCAACAATACCTCGCGGCGCAATCCATCCAACTAGCGCCCGTTCTGCTTTTGTTAACTCTGTGCCGATTGTCGATATCCAAATCGATAAAGGGCGTACAACAAATAGCATCATAAGTACGAAGCTTATAATAGGCCAGCTGAAAATCTCCATAATCGTTGTTCTTGGAAGGGATGCTGTTAATATAATAAAAACAGTCGACGTTAGTAGCACAGAAATATTTTCGTTAAAATGACGAATATCACCGATAGAAGAAATATATTTTTTCATCCGCGCAAGCGTAATCCCCATTACAGTTACAGCTAGCATACCTGTTTCATGCATCACTTCATCCGCAATGCCAAAGCATAACAGTACCGTAACTAGCAAAATTGGGGCTTTTAAATATTCTGGTACTTTTCCCTTTAAAATCATATAGCTCATAAAAATACTAAATACATAACCGAGTACCATTGCAAATAATGAACCTGCAAAGAAATACAACAACGTATGTAATTGTACATTTTCTTTCGTTAAGAAATTTACAATTTGAAAGGCGAATACAGCAAGTAAAGCTCCAAATGGATCAACGATAATCCCTTCCCATTTTAAAATTGCTGCTGTTCTTGGTTTTAATCGCGCTTGGCGTAACAACGGAATAATTACCGTTGGACCTGTCACAATAAAAAGTCCTCCAATAATAAATGCAACCGCCCAATCTAATCCAGCGACGTAATGAGCTGCAAGTGAGCCAGCAATCCACGCGATAAACGCACCAAACGTAACGATACGAAATACTGGTTTTGATAGCCCCCTCAGTTCACGTATATCTAAACTTAAACTACCCTCAAACAATATAATCGCAACAGAAAGTGATACGAGTGGACTAAAAACATCTCCAAGCACCTCTTTTGGATTAATAATACCGAAAACCGGACCAATTAATAATCCAGCAACTGCCATAACAACAATCGCAGGGAGCTGGAAGCGCCATGCAGTCCATTGTGAAGCAATACCTAATGTAATAATAATAACGATACTAAGTAAAAGTGATTCAACCATAATGCCCTCCTTGTTCATAGTATTGCGACAGCAAAGTATAAACCATACTTTACTTCTATATATTTTCGATTGATTCTATTTGCATAATATATAACTAAGTTAAATATATAGTCAACAGGAGGATATTATACTACATAAAGTGAAACTTTAATCAGCCCGCCCTCCACCTAACTTCTTCGCTTTCGCTAAATTTTGAGATGGGGGGCTTACTGCCCAACAAATAGCGGGATTAAAAATATTATCATAATTTAAGATTACCATTGACAATGATAATGATTTTCATTATCATTTAATGTATATGAATTCTCGAAAATAAAGGCTACAACTTATAGGAGGAATAAACATGATTATTGTTACAAATACAGCTAAAATTACAAAGGGAAATGGACATAAATTAATTGATCGTTTTAATAAAGTAGGTCAAGTCGAAACAATGCCAGGATTTTTAGGATTAGAAGTTCTTCTAACGCAGAATACAGTTGATTATGACGAGGTAACAATTAGCACGCGCTGGAATGCAAAAGAAGATTTCCAAGGTTGGACAAAGAGCCCAGCATTTAAAGCTGCTCACTCCCATCAAGGCGGAATGCCAGATTATATTCTTGATAATAAAATCTCTTACTATGATGTAAAAGTTGTACGTATGCCAATGGCTGCAGCACAGTAAATATATTTCTTTTTTAAAGTATAGAATAGGAGAAGCGTTACCACTTCTCCTATTCTATACTTTTTTTACTGTCTTTTTACTAGTTTCGCATGTACGACTAACCTTCCTGCTTCCGGATCGAGTGCATAGTCACACGTCGAAAGTGTTACAATTTGATCACTTGCTGTTACTGTTGTATCCGTTTTATACAACGATTTTTCTTGAATTTTCTCCAAAAATGATGTGTATTCCGTATCACTGCTAAAATCCGTTTCAATGTAATAAAAATCAGTTGTTGTTGTATACACCGAGAACACTTCAAGATCATATCCTTCAAATAATGTATCGTAATATAATTTACGATGTGACATAAAGAAATCTTCATCTAACATTTTCTTTAAACTTCCAAACATAGAACCATCTTTCATACGGTGACCATATAAAATAGTATTTCGATTTTGAGATTTCACATCATTACGATAGTCCATAAAGATGCTTCCTGCTCTCATATCTTCCCCTTTATAATTACGAAATAAATAGTAATCATTGTCTTTCGCTTGAACGATTGGATAATTAATTTGTGTATCATCCATCGTAATCCAGCCAACTATTTCTTGGTTAATTTGCTGCAGAGCTTTGAACTGTTTACGTACTTCCCCGTCTTGTGATTGCTCTTCCATCGGACTTTTTTCATAAATATTTTGTGCTTCGGCCATTACTTTACGATTTTCATAGTAATCCATGAAAATATCACCTAATTCATATACTGAATAGAAAAAGGTACCTAAAAAAACAACTGTAAGTATTCGTTGAAAAAAAGAATTCTTCTTCCGTTCTTTTTGACTACTCAAATTATCACCTCAAAACGGATTGTTCGCATATTTAAATACCCATTGGGACCATATACAATCCTGTATCTTCATCTTGCTTTACAACGACATCTACACCGTATATCGCCTTTATCATACTTTCTGTCACAACGTCATCCGGCTTACCTTTCGTAACAATCTCGCCATCTTTCATAACGATGATGTGATCACTATAGCGAATTGCCTGATTAATATCGTGTAATACCATGACGATCGTCAATCCATGTACTTCATTTAACTCTTTTACTAACTCTAATATTTCAAGTTGATAATAAATATCTAAATAGGTTGTCGGTTCATCTAAAAAGAGTATTGGTGTTTTCTGAGCTAACGTCATGGCAATCCAAACACGTTGTCTTTCTCCACCAGATAAAGCATGAATTTCTTTATCACGTTTACTTAGTAAATTCGTACATGCTAAAGCCCTTTCGATCGCTTCTCTATCTTCATCCGTTTGCGAGGAAAAAATATTTTTATGAGGCATACGACCAAAACTTGTTAATTTCTCTACCGTCATATCTGCTGGTGCTTCATTTTGTTGATGGACAACGGCTAACTTTCTAGCAAACTCTTTCGGTTTATATTGGCTAATTGCTTTCCCATCTAGTATGACCTCTCCGCTACGAGGATCATGATTTCTTGACATCACGCCAAGTAATGTCGATTTCCCGCAACCATTTGGACCAATAATTGTTGTCACTTTACCAATTTCTATTTCACTACTAACCGACTTTAATCGATCCGTTACATTATCATACGAAAAGGTTACATTTTTAATTTCCATGAACTTTATCACTCTTTCTAAGCAAGAATATTAAGAATGGGCCACCAATGACTGCCATAATTGTTGCTGCTGGAATTTCATTAGGTGGCACAATTAACCTTCCAATCGTATCCGCCGTCAAAATTAATAACGCTCCTGCAAGAGCAGAAAATGGAATTAATACTTTATGATCTGAACCGACTAATTGCCTTGAAATATGCGGAACGAGTAATCCTACAAAAGCAATAACACCTGCAATCGCTGTTGATACTGCTGCTAAAAGTACTGCAATAGCAGAGATGATAAGACGAACTCTCGTCACGTGCAAACCTAAGTTTTTCGCAGTCTTATCTTGTAGCGATAATAAGTTACACCAAGCTCCTACAAACAGAGCAAGAACCAAACCAATTGTTCCATACGTAACCATTATTTCTACATCGCTCCACGTCTTCATCGTTATATTAGAAGTCGTCGTTTGCTTAATACTCTTAATGAAATATCCACAAATCGTAATGAACGATTCATTTAATCCAGTAAACATCGCATTAATAGCTATACCAACTAAAATAATACGAAGTGGACTTAACCCTGACTTCCATGAAAAGGCATAAACGAGATAACACGCAAACGCACCACCTAAAAAGGCGAATACTGGTGTCCAGAAAAAGAATTGCGGGAACAACGTTATAATAACAAGTGTCATAAAACTTGCTCCTGAAGATATCCCGATTACCCCAGCATCAGCGAGTGGGTTTTTCATAACAGCTTGAAAAAGCACACCTGAAACAGCAAGAGCTGCTCCAGTGAATAACGCAATAATAATACGCGGGAAACGTAAAT
Source organism: Bacillus sp. BSL6 (assembly GCF_052928345.1). Classification (NCBI taxonomy): domain Bacteria; kingdom Bacillati; phylum Bacillota; class Bacilli; order Caryophanales; family Bacillaceae; genus Bacillus; species Bacillus sp. BSL6. The sequence goes on along the minus strand of NZ_JAVGCW010000001.1, from coordinate 319,143 downwards.
CTTTAATGACCTCAACATCTTCATTTCCACCTGTAAATATCCCTTGTACAAGTTCAACAATACCTACTTCTAAACTCCCTTTCATCGCTGACAATGATGTCATAACGATAAGTAATGCAGTAACAATGAGGAAACTCCAAGTTTTTTTATTCATTTCACTCTTCCTTTATATGAAAATGCATCACGGATACATCATTTTTTTCAATTCATCTAACGCTTCGATTGCTGCTAAATTTCCTGTCGTTCCAAATAAACGCTCTTCTAAATCGTAAACACGATTATTTTTAACTGCAGCGAAGTGTTTCCAAATATCATTTGTTTTAAATTCTTTATCAAACATTTTTACAACTTCATCAGGCATACCATGAGCTGCTCGTAAAATAATATCCGGATCAGCTTTCTTTAAATACTCTGTATTAGAAGCTAAATATTCTACTTGTTCACCTTGTACAATATTTTTACCACCTAGTTGTTTCACTAAATCACCAATATAGGAATGCTCTGTTGCTACTAAATAACTCCCCGGCACCCCTAATAAAATAAGTACTGTCGGTTCTTTCTTTCCCTTTACTTCTTTTTGAATGCTAGCAACCTTTTTATCTAACTTCGTTACAACTGCTTCAGCTTGTTTCTCACGTCCATATTGCTTACCTAAATTACTAATGGCATTTTGCATATTTTTTAAACTAGTTAAGTCTACAAAGTTTGCTTTCATACCTACACCATCAAAAACTGGCTTTAATTCATATTCAAGTGTTGTAACAGATAATACTTCTGACGGCTTTAATGACTTTACCTTTTCCATATCAGGACTCATCGGATTCCCGACTTCAGGTAAACCTTTATATCGCTTCGGTAAGGTTTTAGAACTAGTTGGAACACCAACTAAATCTACCTCTAACGCATCCATAATTTCAGTAACAGCGACTGTCGTTGCAACAATTCGCTCTTTACTTTCACTCTTTACTTGCTTCGCGGTTTCTTTTTTAGGTGATGAGCACCCAGCTATACTCACTAATAAAATGATAGCCATTAGTACACTTGCAATTTTCTTCACTCTCAATCACCACTCCTTTCCAAACAATATGAAACAAGTCTTGATGCACGCGAACATGCATCAAGACTCCAAAAATTACAATCTACCTGCTCTATATTTACGAACTAGTAAAGCAAGTGAACCTAGCAGTAACATCATGTATAAACCAAGTTGTGCTGTATCTGCAGTTTTTGAGTTTTTCTCTTTTTTCGAATCATTATTTGTAGCTCCGTTTTTCTTTTTACCATCTGCATTTCGGTTAAAATCAGGAGTTCCTACTGTTTTTACATTATCTACTTTTGGTGTAGTTACTGGTTTTTTCGGTTCATTCTTTGGCTCTTCTTTTACCGTTCCTACAGCGCCAATCTTCGTCGTATCAAATTGAATTTGTACGTCGTAGAAATGATGGTAATTCATTGAATCGATATCTACTTTTACTTTTGCATTTAATTTTGCAAATAAATCATTAGCTTCAAATTCTACGACTCTTGTATTGGCAGCCTTATCTTCACTTACTACTTTTGCATCTGCAAATCCACCATTATTTTCTGTTTGGAACTTCGTAATCCAGTCACTATTTTTCAGTGTCATTGCAACATACTTCTTGCCATCTTTCACTGTTAATCTTGCTGGACTTACAACATATTGATTCATCATTGAAATTTCTTCTGTCTTATCTTTTAACACTTTAAAAGCAATATCGTACTGACCATCTTTTAAATTTTTCGGATCAACTGTTGGGTTTTCATTTAGATTATTCGTTCCATCTTGGTTGTTACTTCCACCTTGGTTGTCGTTTCCGCCTTGGTTGTCGCTTCCGATTTGATTACCATTACCATCTTGGTTAGTATCTCCACCTTGGTTACCTAAAGCTTTAATACTTCCTTTATCGAATGCAAATTGAATATCATAGAAATGATGATAATTCATTGCATCGATATCTACCTTCACTTTTGCATTTAACTTTTTCGATAAATCAGCTACTTCCACTTCTACTACTCTTGTATCTTTCTCTTTATTTGTACCTAATACTTGCGCATCGACGAACGCACCATTCTTTTCAAACTCAAACTTCGTAATCCATGAGCTATTTGTTAATGTGAAGGATACATATTTCTTTCCATCTTTCACTTTTAATACACCTGGATTCTTCGTATATGTGTTCATCATTGAAATTTCTTCTGTTTTATCTTTTAACACTTTAAAACCGATACTGTATTCACCGTCTTTAAGAGCGTTTGGATCAATTGCTGTGTTATCGTCTTGGCTGTCGTTTCCGCCTTGGTCGTTATTTCCACCTTGGTTGTTGTTTCCACCTTGGTTGTCGTTTCCGCCTTGGTTATCGTTTCCATCTTGGTCGTTATTTTCGCCTTGATTGTTGTTTCCGCCTTGGTTGTTGTTTCCACCTTGGTTGTTGTTTCCACCTTGGTTGTCTAACGGTTTAATGCTACCTTTATCAAATGCAAATTGAATGTCATAGAAATGGTGATAATTCATTGAATCGATATCTACTTTTACTTTTGCATTTAACTTTTTCGATAAATCTGGTACTTCTACTTCAACTACACGTGTATCAGCTTTTTTATCTTCACTTATTACATTTGCATCAACAAACGAACCATTTTTCTCAAATTCAAATTTTGTAATCCAAGAACTGTTCGTTAACGTAAATGATACATACTTCTTACCATCTTTTACTTTTAGCACACCTGGACTTTTTGTATATGTGTTCATCATTGAAATTTCGTCTGTTTGATCTTTTAACGCTTTAAAATTGATGCTGTATTCACCATCTTTAATTGTTTCAGCATCTGGTTTTTTATTTTCATCTGGTTTTTCTACTTCCGGTTTTTCTACTTCTGGTTGTTTCTCTTCATTTTTAATTTGTTCAAGTTTATCTTGTTCAAATAAAAGTTGTACATCATGCGTTTGTTTATAATTTCTTGATGCCATCTCAATAAATACTTTTGTATTTAGTTTTTTTGATAAATCAGCTACTTCGAACTCTACTACTCTTGTATCTTTTTCTTTATTTTCACTCACTACTTTTGCGTCAACAAATGCACCATCTTTTTCCGTTTGGAAATTTTTAATTAATGAGCTACTTTTTAACGTTACAACCGCTTTTTTCTTACCATTTTCTACTTTCAATACTCCTGGATTTTCCATGTAACTATTCATTTTAGATTCTTCATCTGTTTGATCTTTTAACACTTTGAAAGGAATGCTGTACGCACCATCTTCAATTGTGTTAGAATTTGGTTGTTGATCTGGGTCAGGCTTTTGGTCGGGCTTCTGACCTGGATCCGTAGTTTCATTTGGATCTGGCTTATTAGCTGGATCCTCTTTTTCATCTGGTTTTTCTACATGAATTGGTGTAATGCTATTTTGATCAAATGCAATACGAACATCATATTCATGATGATAGTTCAGAAAATCAATATCTACTTTTACTTTCGCTTTTAATATCTTCCCTACATCTTCCACATCGAATTCTACTACTCTTGTATCTTTTTCTTTATCTTCACTAATTACATTTGTCTCAACAAGTTGACCTGCTTTGTCTGTTTCAAATTTCGTAATCCATGAACTATTTTTTAATGTAAAGGACACTTTCTTTTTCCCATCCTTCACTTTTAAAGTTCCTGGACTTACAGAGTATTCATTCATCATGGATACTTCATCCGATGCATCTTTAAGAACTTTAAAATCGATTGAGTATTCGCCGTCAGCTAATTGAGTAGCCGCTTGAACTGCAAGTGGTTGTAGTGTTGATACGAATGTAAATATCATTAAAAACATAGTAACAACGATCTTAAGATACCTGTTCAATGAAATAACGCTCCTTTTTATTTATTTACTAAACTTCACGTTACGAATTAAGAAAACACCTGAAATAAGAATTAACACCGCAAATAATCCGATACGTGCTTCATCGCCTGTTTTAGGATTATCTGTTTTTTCAGCTTTACCATTTTCATTTTTTGTATCTTTATTTGTTTCTTTGTTCGCTTCTTTTGTTGTTTCTTTATTCTCTACTTTTGTTTTCTCTTCTTTGACTTGTGTACCTGTTTTCGTTTGATCATTGTTTTTTGTTGTAGCAGCCGCGCCGTTATCTCCACCTACAGCTTTTACATTTGCATCAAAAGCAAAACGAATTGTGTAGTGGTGGTCATAGTTTGCACTTGGTACGACAACATGAATTTTTACTCCTAATGGTTTTGATAAATCATCAATTTTAAATTCAACCGTTCTTTTATCAGCAGCCTCGTCCTTGCTAACTACTTTTGCATCAACAAAATTCCCGTTCTCAGGAGCTTTAAATTCTGTAATCCAAGCACTGTGATTCATTGGAACTTGAACTTTCATCTCACCATTTTTCACAACTAGCTTAGCTGGTTTTTCAAAATAATCATTTGCCATTGAAGCTGAATCATTTTCCGCTTTTTGAATGACATAGTTAATGTCATACGTACCGTCAGCTAGTTGTGCTGAAACTTTCCCATATGGCATGATAAGAAAAGCTAGCATACATACGAACGTTATAATAAAAGCGGGTAATACAGAAATCTTTCTCATTTGGCTTACTTCCTCCTTGTTTATCTTTCATCCCTACTTTTTTTGAAAATGATAATTATTCTCATTTTGTTAGAAAAAAATAATAATCTTCTATCATTATTTAATTGTAGTTTATTTATGTAATGTAGATATTACTGATTATCATTCTCACTGTATGTTAAAAATAATACCCCTCCCTATTCTTTATAAAGAGCGATTCGTATTTTAACATAAGTCTCTATTTCTCGTTGATTATCATTCTCAATAAAGCTCAAAAAAAATAAAACTAACCATTTTTCTACTCTATCACCTCTATCTACCAAAATGATATCGTTATAGAAAATCTTATACCTTTCACTCCTCACTTTCCTTCCAATATTTCCACAACTAAGTCAATCTTAGCCTACTCATAATTTTTTTGTCAACTATATTACGTATAAAACTTTAAATATCTGAATTTCCTTATATGTGGCTTTTTCTACAAAAAAAGAGGCTTTCTTTCATAGAAAGCCTCTTTTCTCTATTTTTCTACAGCAACTTCTTGCTTTTGAAACAATGAAATGACATATCCAATTACAATACCTACTAGAGCAGGAACGAACCAACCAATCCCAACACTATATAATGGAATTTTATTTAAAATTGGTGTTAATGCTGCAATCTCAAGATTTGCATTGTGTAATCCATCAAAGAAGCTAATCATGAATGCTCCTACAATACCACCTACATACATGACTAAAGGAAGACGAATATAGTTTTCAACCAGTGATAATATAATTAGCACGATACCAATTGGGTAAATTGCGATTAAGATTGGTAATGCTAATGCATTTAACTGAGTTAAACCAAGATTCGCTACCATAAATGCTAATACACAGAAAATGAAAACAACTTTTTGATAAGAAAACTTCGGTAATAAAGAAGAGAAATATTCTCCGCAAGCTGCGACAATCCCTACTGAAGTTGTTAAACATGCTGCTGAAATTGCGATTCCTAATAATAAAGTTCCGTAACTACCGAATAAATGATTTACAACGTTTGTTAAAATAATTCCGCCGTTTGCTCCCATTCCAAGAGAGACACTAGAAGCTCCAAGATAAGCAAGCGCTAAGTAAACGAGTAGTAAACCAAGTGCTGCAATAAACCCTGCAAAAATTGTTACTTTTGCAATGCTATTTTTATTTGTAATACCTTTTTCTTTTAACGCATGAATTACAACATTTCCGAATACAAGTGCTGCAAGTCCATCTAAAGTTAAATATCCGTCAATAAAACCTTTAAATAGCGGAGCACTATATGCTTCTGTTGGTGCACCAAATTCACCCATTGGTGTAATAAGTGCTTTCACTACAATAATTGCAATAACAGCTAATAAAATCGGAGTTAATACTTTACCGATGCGGCCCACTAATTTTGATGGGTTTAAAGCTAAATAAAAAGTTACAGCAAAGAAAATAAATGTAAAGATAACAAGTGGGTACGATTGACCAGCTATCTCACTTGGTAAGAACGGTGCAACACTCATTTCATAAGCAACTGTTCCTGTACGCGGCACGCTTACGAATACACCTAAACATAAATAAATTGCAGTAATAAAAACTAGTGCGAATATAGGGTGTACACGCCCTGCTAACTCATTAATATCTCCCTTTAAAGCTATAACGATAACTCCTAATAAAGGCAATCCAACGCCTGTTACGACAAAACCAAACAACGCAATCCATACATCTGTTCCAGCGCCTTGTCCTAATGCTGGTGGAAAAATCATATTACCTGCACCGAAAAACAGTGCAAATAACATTAAACTTATTGCAAACATCTCAGAAAACTTTAAAGATGATTTCATTTCTACTAACCTCCTAATTTAAATTTAACAAAATATTCTGAATTAAAATCCGTCATATATCCTCTTTCAAGCATACTTCCCCGTAAAAGAACGCAAAAAACACCCGTCCCTAACAAAGGGACGAGTGTTGAAATCGTGGTTCCACCCTTATTCTAATAAAATGAATTTATAACGAAATAAGCTCATTTTATAGCTCGTGTAAATTGATAACGGTTTTATCCGCCAAGAATTACAATGCATTATACATGCAGTTCACTCTTGAAGTTTAGAGGTGGTAAGCTTGTCTTTTCGTATTAGGAAGCTCACAGCCTAAGGCTTCCCTCTCTGAGAATCGTAAAAAACAACTCATGTCCTCATCATTACTTTTATAAAATATCTTGTCGAAACTTGTTGTTTTTTATTATATGGGCTATTTTTTAAAAAATCAATAGTTTTATTTTTTCTGACAAAAAAATATAGGGAGAAAATTTTCCCTCCCTATAACTGCCCTATTAAAATTTCTAACTCTTCAGCTGTAACGCTCCGCCACTTTCCAACTTCAAGCTCATTTAGCTCTATATTCATAATGCGTACTCGCTTTAACTTTGTTACAGTAAACCCGAAAGCTCGACTCATTCTACGAATTTGTCTGTTCATTCCTTGCGTTAAAACGATGCGAAATGTAGACTGATCCACTCTCGTCACTTTACATGGCTTCGTCATTCCATCTTTAATCTTTACACCGCTGGACATCTCATTAATAAACCAATCTGTAAAAGGTTTATCAACTGTAACAACATATTCTTTCTCGTGCTCATGATCACCGTGTAAAATTTGATTGGCAATCCCGCCGTCATTCGTTAATAAAATAAGTCCTTCTGACGCTTTATCTAATCGTCCAACAGGAAAGATACGCTCTGGGTAATTAATATAATCAATAATATTACCTTCAATATGATCCGCTGCTGTACAAGTAATGCCAACTGGCTTATGAAAGGCTATATACACCTTTTCTTTCTCTTCCTTTACAATAACCCGTCCATCAATCGTTACTACTACATCATCACTTACAATTGCACCGTGCGTACATATTTCGCCGTTAATAGCCACGCGTCCAGCTTTAATAAGGCGATCTGTTTCACGTCTTGAACAGGATTTTGCTTCGCTTATGTATTGGTTGATTTTCATGTTTTATTCCTTTTCACATATATTAAAAGCGTCAATCTATGGCAATATCATTATGCCACGATTGACGCTCGTTTACTTCGCAAAAACAACTAAATAAATAACCCCAATCACCAAAAATATTCCGCAACAAGCTAACAATACTTTTGCAAGTTTGTCCATAAACATATAATGGTTTCCCCTTTGTTTCGTTGTTTTCTATTTTAATTCGACAACTGTTACGCCTAGGCCTCCCTCGCCCATGTCACCGTAACGGAATGTTTTTACACCGCGGTGCTTCTTCAAGTAATCTTGAACACCTTGGCGAAGTGCTCCTGTTCCTTTACCGTGAATGATTGATACGCGAGGATAGCTTGCAAGCTGGGCATCGTCTAAGTATTTCTCAACGCGCGCCATTGCATTTTCAAATCGTTCACCACGAAGATCAAGCTCTAGCGAAACATGATAGTCTCTACCTTTTACTGTTGCAACTGCTTTTTTCTCTGTTTGCTTCGGTGTGTTAATGTATTCCATGTTAGACTCTTTTACTTTCATCTTCAGAATACCGATTTGTACGCTCCACTCTGTATCGCTTACTTTTTCAAGCAATTGACCTTTTTGACCGAACGTTAATACTTTTACTTCATCACCTGCGCGTAACTGTTGTTTCGGCGCAGTATTTTTCACGTTTACTTTTTGTTTCTTCACAAGCTCTGGTGCTGCGCCTTCTAGACGGCTCTTCGCTTCAATTAACTCGTGATCTTTCACGTTTGCAAGCTGTGCTTTACGCAATTGACGAAGTTCTTGAATAATGCCTTCTGCTTCTTTCTTTGCAGCTTCGACTTTTTCTTCTCCTTCTTTTTGCGCTTTTAATAATCGTTCATCACGTTCTTCGTTAAATTCAATAATTTGACGTTGTAATTCGCGATGCAGTTTTTCAGATTGCTTGCGAAGCGCTTCTGCTTCATTCCAGTCACGCTCTGCGTTCTTTTGACTTTCTTCTAACTTCGCAATCATATTTTCAATTTTGTTTGTATCTGTACTAATGTGGTTACGCGCTTGATCAATGACACGATCAGATAATCCAAGACGTTTCGAAATTTCAAAGGCATTACTACGTCCTGGTACACCGATTAATAATTTATATGTTGGGCTTAACGTGTTTACGTCAAACTCAACGCTCGCATTAATAACTTGCTCACGGTTATATCCGTATGCTTTTAATTCTGGATAATGCGTCGTAGCAACAACGCGAGCACCACGATTACATACTTCATCTAAAATTGAAATGGCTAGTGCAGCCCCTTCTTGCGGGTCTGTTCCAGCACCTAACTCATCGAATAAAACTAAGCTTTCAAAATCAGCTTTTTCTAAAATATCAACAATGTTCACCATATGTGAGGAGAACGTACTTAAACTTTGTTCAATCGATTGCTCATCACCGATATCAGCAAAGATATTTTTGAATACACAAATCTCTGACTCATCCATTACTGGAATGTGAAGACCAGATTGCGCCATTAAAACACAAATACCAACTGTTTTCAGTGTAACTGTTTTACCACCTGTATTCGGTCCCGTAATAACAATTGTCGTGAAATCTTTACCTAACATAATGTTATTTGGCACGATAACTTCTGGATCAATAAGCGGATGACGTGCCTGTCTTAAATCCATATAACGCTCGTTATTTACGATTGGCTTCGTTGCTTTAATACGCTTCGCATAGAAAGCTTTCGCAAATATGAAGTCAAGATTTGCAACTACTTCTACGTTTGATAAAACGATATCCGCTTCTACTGCCACTTCTTCTGTTAACATTAATAAGATGCGTTCGATTTCTTGTTTTTCTTTCACACGTGCTTCTTGAAGCGCGTTATTTAATTCTACAATGACTTGCGGTTCAATAAATAATGTTTGTCCAGAAGCCGATTGATCGTGAACAATACCGCCATATACACCGCGGTATTCTTGTTTTACTGGGATTACGTAACGTTCGTTACGAATCGTTACAATCGAGTCAGACAGCATCTTTTGCGCGTTTGAAGAACGCGTCATGTTTTCTAACTTTTCACGAATACGGCTTTCTGCAGTACGAATTTGAGTACGAATACCGCGCAGTTTATCACTTGCGCTATCGACTACTTCCCCGCCATCACCGATACAATTTGTAATTTTCTTTTCTAAATCATATAAAGATACAATTTGAGCGACATGAGTTTCTAAAATGGGAAGCTCAACACCATTATCAACCATATCTTCAATGAAACGTTTCATATTGCGACTACCATACATCGTATTGGCAATATCAAGTAGTTCATTCGGACTTAACATACTTCCAATCTTTGCACGCTTCACATTGGAGCGAATATCCGTAATACCGCCTAATGGTGCACTACCCTTTAGACGAATAACTTTCGCTGCTTCATCCGTTGTATCTTGCATTTCTACAATTTCTTCAAAATCAGTGCTCGGCACTAAGTTCTTCACTTTGTCACGACCAAGTGAAGATGCTGTATGTTCAAGTAATTGTTCTTTTACTTTATTATATTCTAATACACGCAACGTTCTTTCTAACATGTTGCAGGTCCCCCTTGTGTTACTTATTACGTTTAATATAGTCTAATAAACGTTCAATATCCCACGTGTTAATTACGTTATCTTTTTGAATCCAACCTTTACGTGCTGCCGCTACACCTGTTTCCATATCTTCTAACATTTCAAGTGTATGAGCATCCGTGTTAATCGCTACTTTTACACCGGCATCTTGTGCTTGTTTTAATAATTTCGCGCTTAAATCTAGACGGTTTGGATTCGCATTTAATTCTAAAACTGTATTTGTTTCTTTTGCGAGTTCGATTAATAAGTCTGTATCTACATCGTAGCCCTCACGACGTCCAAGAAGGCGTCCTGTCGGATGGGCAATCATTGTGACATGTTTATTCTCTAGCGCAGCACGAAGACGTTTCATAATCGTTTCACGGTCTTGTGAGAAGCTAGAATGAATTGCTCCAATGACATAATCTAGTTCTGCTAATACTTCATCATCAAAATCAAGCGAGGCATCCGGTAAAATGTCCATTTCAATTCCGCGTAAAATTGTAATGTCTGGATACTTTTCGTTCATACGTTCAATTTCTTTCGCCTGCTCGCGAAGGCGCTCTTTCGTTAAACCGTTCGCTACTTTCAAGTATTGTGAGTGATCAGTAATTGCCATAAACTTATATCCACGAGCACGGCACGCTTGTACCATCTCTTCAATAGAAAAAGCACCATCACTCCATGTTGTATGCATATGTAAATCACCTTTTATATCAGAGAACTGAATTAAGTTTGGATACTCTTTAATTAATTCAATTTCTTTTCCATCTTCACGAACTTCTGGCGGGATAAATGGAAGACCGAAATGAGCAAAGAATTCTTCTTCAGTCTCAAATGTTTTCACTTCCCCTGTTTCCAAGTTCTCTACACCGTACTCACTAATTTTCTCGCCTTTATCTTTTGCGATTTGACGCATTTTTACGTTATGGTCTTTGGATCCTGTGAAATGGTGAAGAGTTGTAATAAACTCTTCTGGTTTTACTAGGCGGAAATCAATCGAAATATCATATTCATATTGAAGACGGACCGAAACTTTCGTATCTCCGCTCGCGATTACTTCAATCATATTATCAAATTGTAGTAAATGCTCACGTACTGCAGCTGGTTCTGTCGTTGCAATGATAAAGTCTAAATCTTTTACTGTTTCACGAACACGGCGCAAACTACCAGCGCGAGAGAAACGAATTACCTCAGCAATATTCGACAATTTCTCCTCTATTTCCCCGGCAATAGGCAATACCATTGCGATTGGTAAACGCTCCGGACGGGATCCTACTTGATCGATTGCTTCTAATATTTTCTCTTCTGTTTTTTTGCCGAAACCAGCTAAAGCTTGTACTTTATTTTCCTCACAAACCGCTTTTAGCGACTCCATATCAACAACACCAAGTTCTTTATATAACTTAGCTACCTTTTTACCACCTAGGCCTGGCAATTTTAATAACGGTAATAAGCTACTTGGAACCTCTTTTTCAAGCTCTTGTAACACTTCAGATGTTCCCGATTCTATATATTCTTGAATAACTGCTGCTGTTCCTTTTCCAATGCCCGGAATCTTCGTGAAATCTTCAATCTCAGAAAGACTACGATCGTCACTTTCTAGCGCTGCTGCCGCTTTACGAAATGCAGATATTTTAAATGGATTCGCGCCCTTTAGTTCCATAAAAAGCCCGATTGTCTCTAATAATTTAATTACTTGTTTTTTATTTACTTTCATCATTGTCCCGCCTTTCTTTCATAGAAAAAAACTTCTCTTTCCGAAAAAAGAGAAGTTATACTCTGCTACCTGTCTGCCATAGTTCCTTCACCTTTTCAGAGAGAATCGGTGTATCGTCTACAATTATTTTGCTAATTGATGATTGTTGTAATGGTGTTTGTAATTGTTCAATCGGAAGAATGTTCCCAATGATAATTAAGACAAACAAAATAATATATACTTCTAAAAATCCGAGGATTGCCCCCGCAAACGCATTTACTTGCTTTAAAACCGGTATTTCTGCAAACATATTTAACAAATTACCAAGTAATGAAAGTGCAATTTTTGTAATAATAAACAATATAATAAACGCAAGTGCTTGATAAAATACTGTTTCAATATTATTTGCATCAATCCATTCTGGAACAGATACATTTTTATCAAATGGATACGGAATAAATTTCGCAAGTGCTGGCGCTAAATCTTTACAGTACCAGTATGCAACAAGGTATGCGATAATAAAGCTTGTTAACTTTACAAGTTGCAGAATAAACCCTCTGCGTAAGCCGAGGAAAAATCCCATAACAAGCAGTAAAATGATAATAATATCAATCATGTTATTCCATTCCTTTTTTTGTCATACTTTCTTTCAATTTCTCATGTTCTTCTTTTAATTTTATGTAATCGTGTATGACGTTTACCGCCGTCAATACCGCTAGTCTACTCGTGTCAAGCGAAGGATTCTTGGCATTGAGTTCGCGCATTTTATCATCCACAATCGCTGCTACCATGCGGATATGACTTGTACTTTCATCGCCAACAACTGAATATTGCTGACCATAGATTTCTACATTAATTCGACTTTTCTTTCCCTTTTGTTGTGACAACTCACCGGCCTCCAATCACGTACAGAATCCTAAAGTTTATCATACCATGAACCTTCATAATATGGAAACAGAAAGAACAATCCGATATGATAAAAATAACAATATAAAAAAAGGGGCAACCATTATGTCAAATTCTATCGTAATTCAAACAAATTCTACAGTAATTGAAGACATGAAACAACAATATAAACATTCGCTTAGCCCGAAAACTCCGCAAGGCGGGATCTTCATGGCAAAGGTGCCATCTTGCACAATTACAGCATATAAATCTGGAAAAGTAATGTTCCAAGGTGGACGTGCTGAAGCAGAAGCTGCCCGTTGGCAAACTGTCTCCCAAACTCCAAAAACAGCTGTAAAAAAAGCTGTCGATTCACACCGTTATGCACCGCCTGCTTCCATCGGTACAATGTCGATCGTAGGGTCAGATGAAGTGGGTACTGGTGATTTCTTCGGACCGATGACAGTCGTTGCTGTATATGTGGATGCGAAGCAAATTCCACTACTAAAAGAACTTGGTGTAAAAGACTCTAAAAACTTAAATGACGATCAAATTACTGCCATTGCAAAACAACTTCTACACGTCGTTCCTTACAGCTCTCTTGTCCTTCATAACGAAAAATATAACGAGCTATTTGATAAAGGAAACAACCAAGGTAAACTAAAAGCTTTGCTACATAATAAAGCTATTACAAACTTATTAACTAAAATTGCGCCTACAAAACCTGAAGGCGTCTTAATCGACCAATTCACACAGCCTGATACATACTACAAATATTTAGCAAAACAAAAACAGGTACAGCGTGAAAATGTTTATTTCGCGACAAAAGGAGAAAGCGTCCATTTAGCTGTTGCCGCCGCCTCCATTTTAGCCCGTTACTCATTCGTAAAACAATTTAACGAACTAAGCAAAAAAGCTGGTATGCCACTTCCAAAAGGTGCAGGTAAACAAGTTGATATCGCCGCCGCTAAATTAATTCAAAAGCTTGGTAAAGAACGATTACCTGAGTTTGTGAAACTGCATTTTGCTAATACGGAAAAGGCGTTTCGCTTACTAAAATAGTATCGACAAAAACAGGAGCCTACAAACTCCTGTTTTTTGTTTTATCCTACTATTGTCCTTATAGTTTTGTTATAATTACAATATACAGATTATTCTAACATAGGAGGAGATTCCCATTGCTACTTCTACAAATGATTCTAAATATTTTACTAGGTGATCCACACGAAAGGCAGTTTGAAATTAGAGAAAACATTCAGCTGCTAAGTGAACAACGAGAGTTCAACGATTTAATAGAGCGTTATGGCCGATCTTTCTTATTAAACTTGCGGATTCGCAGATTTATCGGAAAACACGATGCCCGCTTGTTAATACATAATCCAGCAAAACTACAACACTTCTGTGAGGAACTTGAATGTATGATTAGAAAAAGGGGGTTTTTCATATGAACGCTGTAAAAGTAAAAAAGGTATTATATGCTTTCGTACACCTCGTAGGTCCACTTTCTTACCTCACTATTTCTACCATTTGGGGCGCTTTTTTCACTACTAAATCTACATTCGAAAATATATCTGATAATCTTGGCGTTATGGCCATCTATTACGTATTCATAAGTTTACTGTGGTTTTTCTATTTCGATCGATTAGACAAAGATGTAGATAACATTACAAAAGAGATTCATGATAAAAAGATGTAAGACATAAAAAAGGAGAGTCGCCAAGACTCTCCTTTTTATGTTAGCTTTGTTTCTGCTTCTTATTAGATGAAGATACTTTATGAGAACCTGTTTCATGTGTTGTCGTTCCTTGTCCTTCTACTTCTGGAGAACCTAGGCCCGATCTTGAATGATCTTTTTTCACTTTTTTACTCATTTATATTCACCCCTTCGCGTTACTTTTTGCTACGAGGTAGTAAACTATGCAAAATAAAAAGCGAGAGGAAATCCTCTCGCTTTTTTCACATTTTAGAATTCAGAAGAACCTGGAGTTCTTGGGAATGGAATTACGTCACGGATGTTAGCCATGCCAGTGATGTACATTAGGAAGCGCTCGAAACCTAGACCGAATCCAGCGTGTTTTGTACCGCCGTATTTTCTAAGTTCTAAGTACCACCAGTAGTCCTCTTCGTTCATGCCTAGTTCTTTAATTCTGTCTACTAAAACGTCCATTCTTTCTTCACGTTGGCTTCCGCCGATTAATTCGCCGATGCCAGGAACTAGAAGGTCAGTAGCAGCTACTGTTTTACCGTCGTCATTTAAGCGCATGTAGAATGCTTTAATGTCTTTCGGATAGTCAGTTACGAATACAGGGCGTTTGAAGATTTCTTCTGATAAGTATCTTTCATGCTCTGTTTGTAAGTCAATACCCCATTCTACTGGGTATTTGAAGTCAGCACCTGATTCTTGAAGTACTTTAATTGCTTCTGTATAAGTGATGCGACCGAAGTCAGAGTTAATTACGTTGTTCATGCGCTCTAGAACTGTTTTATCAACGAAGCTGTTGAAGAATTCCATTTCTTCTGGTGCATGCTCTAATACGTATTTCATTGCATATTTCAGCATATCTTCTGTAAGGTTCATTACGTCACCTAGTTCAGCGAATGCAATCTCAGGCTCAACCATCCAGAACTCAGCAGCGTGGCGAGTTGTGTTTGAGTTTTCTGCACGGAATGTAGGTCCGAATGTGTATACATCACGGAATGCTAATGCATAAGCTTCAGCGTTCAGCTGTCCACTTACTGTTAAGTTTGTTTCTTTGCCGAAGAAGTCTTTTGATTCATCAACTTGTCCGTCTTCGCCTTTTGGTACGTTGTTTAAATCTTGCGTTGTTACGCGGAACATTTCGCCCGCACCTTCTGTATCACTACCAGTGATGATAGGTGTATGAACATGTACGAATCCACGCTCTTGGAAGAATTGGTGAATCGCAAATGCTGCGATAGAACGTACGCGGAACGTTGCAGAGAATGCATTTGTTCTTGGACGTAAGTGAGCAATTGTACGTAAGTATTCAAACGTATGACGTTTCTTTTGAAGTGGGTAATCAGAATCTGATAAGCCCTCAATATCAATTTTTTCTGCTTTAATTTCAAATGGTTGTTTCGCTCCAGGCGTTACAATTACTTTACCTTCTACTTTAACTGAAGAGCTAAGTGGAAGTTTTGCAATTTCTTTGAAGTTATCTAATTCTGTATCGAAAACGATTTGAACGCTTTTGAAGAAGCTACCGTCGTTTAATTCGATGAAGCCAAATGCTTTTGAATCACGTAAGTTACGAATCCACCCTGATACTTGTACTGTTTGACCTGCGTATTTATCTGTATCTCTATACAGACTTTTTACTAATGTGTTTTCCATAGTGAAATTCTCCTTTGCTGATATATTTAAATACAAAAAAACCTTTCATCCATAAAGGGACGAAAGGTTAAACTTCGCGGTACCACCCAATTTGTCATAAAGACCAACTTTAACTCGTATGTAATACATACTTCCCGGTTTGTAACAGGCCGGATTCCCGTCTAAGTCTACTCTTGAATACAAGATTCAATTTCGG
The DNA here is from genome assembly GCF_052928345.1 of Bacillus sp. BSL6. Lineage (NCBI taxonomy): Bacteria > Bacillati > Bacillota > Bacilli > Caryophanales > Bacillaceae > Bacillus > Bacillus sp. BSL6. Next base: position 302,827 of record NZ_JAVGCW010000001.1, on the reverse strand, counting down.
TTAGCAACTCCAAGGTGTTCTTCACATATACCGCCTCATCAGGCTCTCACCATCCCTGACTCGCTTTGGATTATAGTATATACTACTTTTCCTTATCATCGTCTTTCATTTTGTTAAACTAAAATTAATGTACTACATTCGTGAGAAAGATGCAAGGTGCCAGAAAATATATCAGCGATTTTTACAATATATCGAACGTAACTCCAAATATATCGGCGATTTTTATAATTTATCGACTTACCGACATTTTCCGACAACCAATCCACTAAAAAAATTGCCGGAATAAATCCGGCAATTTCTTATTACTTACGTAACTCCGCACCAAATTTCTCTTCTACCGCTGTTAACACGCGGTTATGTGCTTCTGTTACTTCTTCGTCTGTTAACGTACGCTCTGGATCGAAGTAGTTCATAGAGAATGCAAGTGATTTCTTGCCTTCTTCCATTTTTTCACCTTCGTATAAGTCAAATAGTGTTACGTCTTTCAGAAGTTCTCCACCAGCTTCAGCAATAACTTGCTTCATTTCGCCAGCTTTTGTTTCTTTCGTTACGACAACAGCCATGTCACGTGTCATAGATGGGAAACGTGGAATTGCTGAGTAGTAAGTTTCTTCAGCGTCTGCACCGAATACTTTTACAAGAGATAGTTCGAATACGAATGTATTTTTCACATCTAATTGTTTTTCTGCTTCTGGGTGCAATTGACCGATGAAACCAATTACTTCGCCTTCTAATACGATGTCAGCTGTACGACCTGGGTGCATACCTTCACGTTTTGCTGGTGCATATGTGATTTGGTTTGAAACGCCAAGTACGTCAAATAGACCTTCTAGTACACCTTTCACAACGAAGAAGTCTACTACTTTTTTCTCACCTTGCCATGCATGGTGAAGAGCAAGACCTGTCATAACACCCGCAAGATGTTGTTCTTCTTTCGGAAGTTCTCCTTCTTCTGTCGGTAAGAAGATAGAACCTACTTCGTATAAAGCAACGCTATCGTTTTTACGAGCGACATTGTATGAAACTGCTTCTAACAATTGTGGCACTAAGCTTAAACGAAGTTGGCTGCGTTCTTCACTCATTGGAAGTGCAAGAGCTACAGGCGCTTTTTCGTTTGGCTCCACCATATATTGTTTCGCTTTGTCAGCGCTTGTTAATGAATACGTGATTGCTTCATATAAACCAGCACCTTCTAAGAAGCGACGTACTTTACGACGTTTCGTTTGCGCTGCTGTTAATTTACCACGTGTCATTGTTCCAGATGGTAATGTAACTGGAATGTGATCATAACCGTATAGACGGCCCACTTCTTCTACTAAGTCTTCTGAAATTGTAATATCAGGACGACGTGCTGGTACATTCACGTGGAATGTTCCTTCTACTTCTGTAAATGGGAATTTTAAGTTTGTGAACATTGTACCCATTTCACTTGCAGAAATATTTGTACCTAATACACGGTTTACTTTTTCAGCAGTAACAGATACTGTACGCTCTTGTACTTGTAAGTTGTCAGCTTCTACTACTCCTTCAAGTGCTTCACCGCCAGCGTATTTCGCCATTAAAGCAGCTGCATGTTGAATTGCTTCAAATGTACGTGTTGGATCGATTCCTTTTTCGAAACGTGCACTTGATTCACTGCGAAGACCTAAGTCTTTTGATGTACGGCGCACTGTTTGACCTGCAAAGTATGCAGACTCAATTAGAACGTTTACTGTCTCATTTGTAACTTCTGAATCCGCTCCGCCCATTACACCAGCAACAGCTAACGCTTTTGTGCCGTTTGTAATAACAAGGTGGTGGCTTTGTAACGTACGTTCTTGATCATCTAATGTTTCAATTTTTTCGCCTTCTTTTGCAAGACGAACAACGATTTCTTTTGAACCTAATTTATCGTAATCGAATACATGTAACGGTTGACCGTATTCCATTAAAATGTAGTTTGTAATATCAACTACATTGCTAATCGGACGAATGCCAGCTGCCATTAGGCGAGTTTGCATCCACATTGGTGATGGACCAATTTTTACGTTCTTCACCATTTTTGCAATATATAATGGGTTTTCTTCTTTCGCTTCTACACTTACAGAAATGTAATCAGAAGTTTTTTCTGCTGTTTCTTGTAAGTCGATAGCTGGAAGTTTTACTTCGCGGCCGTAAATAGCAGCTACTTCATATGCAACACCTAACATGTTTAAGCAATCTGCACGGTTTGGTGTTAAACCAAGCTCAAGTACTTCATCATGTAAGTTTAAAATTTCAAGTGCATCTGCACCAACTTCAGCGTCACTTGGGAAGATGAAGATACCATCTGCGTATTCTTTTGAAACTAACTTTCCATCAATGCCAAGCTCTTGAAGAGCACAAACCATACCGTGAGAAGCTTCACCACGTAGTTTTGCTTTTTTAATTTTGAAATTACCAGGAAGTACAGCGCCAACTTTTGCAACTGGTACTTTTAAACCTTTTGCAATATTAGCAGCACCACAAATAATTTGAACTGGTTCTTCTTCACCGATATCGATTAAACATTTGCTTAACTTATCAGCTTCTGGGTGTTTTTCACATTCTAATACGTGACCAACTACAACACCTTTTACACCTTTATTTAATACTTCAACGCCTTCTACTTCAATACCACTTTTCGTGATTTTGTCTGCTAGTTCTTGTGCTGTTACATCTTTAATATCTACATACTCTTGTAACCAACGATATGATACGAACATACTTATCCTCTCCTTCCCTTACGCTCGTTTGAATTGTTGTAAGAAACGTACATCATTTGTATAGAAATGACGAATGTCATCTACGCCGTATTTCAACATTGCGATACGCTCTGCGCCCATACCGAATGCGAAACCTTGATATTCTTTTGAATCATAACCAGCCATTTCAAGTACGTTCGGGTGAACCATACCTGCGCCTAAAATTTCGATCCAACCAGTTCCTTTACAAGTGCCGCAACCTTTGCCGTGACACATCATACAAGAAATATCCATCTCTACAGATGGCTCTGTGAATGGGAAGAAACTTGGACGAAGACGGATTTCACGATCTTCACCGAACATCTTTTTCACGAATACTTGCAGTGTACCTTTTAAGTCACTCATGCGAATGTTCTTATCAATTACAAGACCTTCAATTTGCATGAACTGGTGTGAATGAGTCGCATCATCGTCATCGCGGCGATACACTTTACCAGGACAAATAATTTTAATTGGGCCTTTTTCTTTATTATTTTCCATCGTACGTGCTTGCACAGAAGATGTATGTGTACGTAGTAACGTTTCTTCTGTAATGTAGAATGTATCTTGCATATCGCGTGCTGGGTGATCTTTCGGTAAGTTTAATGCTTCGAAGTTGTAGTAGTCTTTTTCTACTTCTGTTCCTTCCGCTACTTCATAACCCATACCGATGAATACATCTTCAATTTGTTCAACAACAGCTGTTAACGGATGGTGACAACCTGTTTCAACAGGACGACCTGGCAATGTAACATCAATTGTTTCAGTTGCTAATTTCGCTTCAATTACTGCTTTTTCTAAGTTGCTGATTTTGTCGTCTAGACGCGTTTGAATCGCTTCACGTACTTCATTTACTAATGCTCCCATACGTGGACGCTCTTCTGCTGATAATTTTCCCATGCCGCGTAATACTTCTGTAATTGGACCTTTTTTTCCTAAATACGCTACGCGTACGTCGTTTAAGCCTTTTAGCTCTTTCGCTTCTTCAATAAGCTCTAACGCTTTTTGCTTTAGCTCTTTTAAACGTGCTTCCATTTGGAACCCTCCTAATTTTAAAAATAAAAAAACCTCGCTCCCAAAAAGGGACGAGGTAAATTCGCGGTACCACCCTAAATTGACAGAACATGTCTGCCCACTCATTAGTTATAACGATCAATTCTGACCGGAACGCCTTTACATATACATGGTCCTGGCGTCAACTCCAGAGGTGAATTCACTTCCGTCTACCATAAGAATGCTTTCAGTCTACGGCATTCTCTCCCTATATGGCGATTTTGTAAGCTACTCTTCTCTATCAACGTTTTTCGTTATTTAACTTTTAATATAATGTACTTCAACTTATTATAAGAAGTTTTTTATTTGTTCGCAACCGGGCTTTGCAAATAATACGTTAAAATCCCTGCTGCAACTGCAACATTTAATGATTCTGCCCCGCCGTAAATCGGAATATACAAGTTTTGATCCGTTTTCGCAAGAATTTCTTGGCGTACGCCGTTTCCTTCATTTCCTACAATTAATGCAAAACTACCAGCTGGTGTTACTTCCCCGTACGGAACTCCATTTTCAAGAGCTGTTCCATATACAGGAACGTTATTTTCTTTTAGTTTGTCTACCCATTCTTCTAAGTTTCCTTTTACAATTGGTAAGTGAAAAATAGAGCCTTGTGTAGAGCGGAGTACTTTACTATTATATGCATCAACACAACCTTCTCCAAGCACAACGGCATGAATACCAGCTGCATCAGCTGTACGAATAATTGTCCCTAAGTTACCTGGGTCTTGCAGGCCATCTAATAAAAGAAACTTCCCATCAGCAAGAGCTACTTCCTTCTCATGCTTTTCACAAACAGCAAATACACCTTGCGTCGTTTCTGTTTCACGAAGTACTTTTACGATTGCTTCCGGTACGATATACATTTCTACATCATTAACTGTCCAATCTTTCGGAAGGTCTGTCTGATCTGAAACGATAAGTTCTGTTACAACTCCTGCTTTTAAAGCTTCCTCCACTAAATGGAATCCTTCTACAAAAAATAAACCTTTTTTATCGCGCTCTTTCTTCGTCTGCAGCTTTTTCCACTGCTTCACACGCGGATTTTGTACTGAATCAATGTTTTTCATAATATGTATTTCCCTCTCTTCTTGTCTTATCATTATAGCCTATTTTTCATACATATTTACATAAAAAAGAACAAAAACTAACGTCAGTTTCAATTCTGAAGAAGAGGTGAAAACAATGAGTTTTAATTTACGCGGTGCTGTATTAGCAAATGTATCTGGTAATACACAAGACCAATTACAAGAAACAATTGTCGATGCAATTCAAAGCGGTGAAGAAAAAATGCTTCCAGGTCTTGGTGTTTTATTCGAAGTCATTTGGAAAAACGCTGATGAAAATGAAAAGCATGAAATGTTAGAAACACTAGAGCAAGGATTAAAAAAATAAGCAATTTAAAAATCACCTTTGCATAAGCTAAGGTGATTTTTTTGCGGAAATTTTTTTCTTCTCCTAAACATTTCTACTTTACTAACGAACTATGATGGAGTACAATGTTCAAAATACATTTAAACCGATCGATTTTCTTTATAGACACCATTAGATAAAAGGAGTGAATGTTTTATGCACCGTATTACGCTTGAACAAATTTTTAAACACCACATTACACAAAAATACGTAAATCGTTCTGGGATGGTCCACGCGATCGCTGTCGCTTACCATGCGTTTCACTTAGCTAAAAAGCATCACGCCTCAGTCGATGCTGCGACAAAAGCCGGTTTCCTTCATGATATCGGACATCATACGTGGTACACAGGCGGCGAATGGGACTATGATTTATATAAAAAGAATGATATACACGCAATTAAAGGAGCAGAAAGAGCTCATAAATTGCTTATTAGATTAGGAGAGCACCCTAAACTAGCAAAAGAAATTTCTATCGCCATTCTTCTTCATACAGATTCTTTCTTAGTACAGCAAGAAATCGAAAGAACATCTCTGCAAAACATTATTAAATGGGCAGACGAAGCAGATGAAGAACCGGGCGGAGCGCATCATTATCGAACAATTTCTTATGAAAAAGCACTAAAAGCAATTCAACAGTTAGACCGATTGGTAGAACGTGAATTACAAATAGAGCAATCAAAATCAAATAACAAAGCAGAACATAGTTACCAATAAGAAAGAGGCATCACTATAGGGTGATACCTCTTTTATTATTTTATGGAAAATACACCTTTATATGTAATATTTAAATATTACACCCGAAAACAAGATGTTTTATAATTAAATATACAAATATAAAGAGGTGATTTTACATATACAATCTGCTACACAACTTTCTAATGAACAGAACTACTCTATGTCATGGTTACAATTTCTTGGAGTTCTATTCATTCTCTTTCCATGTCTCTCATTAATAAATATAATTCTTACATTTTTACCTATTGAGTTATACGGATACATTAACCCAAATACAAATAAATTTTTGCTTGATTCTATAAAAAATGTAAGTTATGAATTAGTTGCCTTACTTTTACTAATTGCATTTATCACGAAATATAGACCACTGAAAGAACTAGTATTACCTACATTCGATTTTCGAGTTTTAAAATCTTTTCGGATGTACATCTATGTTCTTATTTATTATGTAATCACCTTGTTTGTAGATATGTTTGTGCTAGATAAATTATTCCCTTCATCCGTACAAGAACAGTCTGATGCATTACAACTTTCAACACTAGAGCACTATCCACTTCTCTTACTTCTAGCTAGTGGGATTTTTGCCCCTATTTTTGAAGAGCTTGTATGCAGAGGGATTCTTCTTCGTTTTTTCGAAGAGAAGTTTACCTTTTGGATAGCTGTAATCCTCTCAAGTTTAATTTTCGGTATTGCTCATGCCTACTCTGTGGGAGTTATGTTTAGTGCATTTGTTACTGGAATTTTCGCTTGTTTATTATACAAACAAACTAAATCTATTATTCCAGCTATCCTATTACACATTTTAACCAACATAATCGCTTTTTTACATTAAGAGAGAGGTATCACAATTATAAACTCTTCTGTTAACACTTTTAGACAAACCATTTGTACAGAACATCAATATAAAATTATTACTGTCTGTAAATAGTAGCTTCAACATATCTTTTTTACTACAATGATGACTTTTTTGTACAAATATCCTATAATCTTTATATATAATTATTTAATATAAAAGGATAGGTGATTCACTATTATACAAGCCACGCAACTAACTTACCCACAAAAGCATCCTATGTCACTCTCGCAATTTCTATTTTCGCTTGTTTTCGCGATTTGGGGAACAGGATTTCTAGCTGACCTCTTTATAGGTCTTCCTACCGTTATTTATACAGAAGGTTTAACCGATCCAAAACAAATTGCTTTAGCAAAATCACTTACTACTTTTGGAAGGCATTTATTTGTATTGTGCATTTTATTAATTTTAATTTATGCATATAAACCGTTAAGAAATTTAATTGTCCCAACACTAAACTTTACAGCATTAAAAAAAGTAAGCACATACATCTATATAATCCTTTTTTACGGGATACATATCGTTAATGATATATTTGTAATTAATAATATTTTTCCTGATGCGGTAAATGAACAGTCATCCGCCTTAGACCTAGAAATGTTAAAACAATACAAACTGTTATTGCTGATAGGTGGCGCTATACTTGTACCTATTTTTGAAGAACTTATAGTCCGCGGTATTATTCTTCACTTCCTACAACAGCGCTTCCCCTTTTGGATTGCAGCACTTGGGTCTAGTTTCCTCTTCGGAATAGGTCATATATACTCAACTGGTGTGATGTTTAGTATGTTCATCATGGGTCTATTTATGGCGATTTTATGTAAAAAAACAAAATCCATTATTCCAGCTATATTACTTCATATTATAAATAATATGTTGGCATTTTTAGGATAAAGAGAGGTATCATCACGATACCTCTCTTTACTCTTTTATAACAACTTCAAACTCTTCTTCCGTTAACACTTTTCGATAATTCGTTTTCTTTTCTCCCTCTTCACCAGAAGTTAGGACAGGCGTCAGTATAATTTTCGTTACACTATTTTCTAGTTTTTCAAAACGCCAATAACTATTTTTCGATAAGGTAAGACCTGAATGTGGTATTAACTCTTTACCATCTTGATCTTTTCCAATAAATGTTACATCTACCTTTGTTCCATTCAACATCTTATAGTTCAACTTTATAGATATAGGAGACACTTTCAAATCTTCCACTTCTATTTTTTGACCATTTTCTAATTTAAAATGCTTATGAATTGGAATTGTTTTCGTTTCAGCTTTTAATTTGTCCCCAGATGCTTTAAAGGAAAAACCCCATTCTCCTTTCCATGTTGATTTCCCCTCTTTTAAAGAGATATCCCTATACACAACTTGTATATCACATTCTCCACGAATTTCTAGAGGATTCATTTCATCGTCTTTTAAATCTACATTTGAGAAAAATGTATATGTGTATTCATTTATTTTTTTGTCTCCGCCACTACCGCTGCCATTTAACAGTTTTCCATTTATATAAATATCAGGGCTAGGATAAGAGTCCTCTAAATTGACCTGACTAGACTTAAACGTACTATTAACAATAATCTGTCCCTCATCTATCATCACTTCGTCTAATCGTACTTCTACACCATTATCATAAACTGTTTGTCCTATTGTCGTTTTATATTCTTTTAAAGGTTCTCCTCTACTGTTCACGTAGTCTTCCATTTTACTTCCGATTAACGGTATATCTGCAATCATCCTTCTCATATCTACAGTCATCATCATAATAAATAATGCCGCGGCCGTTGTTACAATAGCTATATTCTGTTTCGTATGGGCTTTGTTCTTGTTTATTTTTTTGTGAATTCGCTTTTTTATTTTCTTTTTCTCTATGTGCGTTAGGTTAATCTCTTCATATTCATTCTCATCCATTTTTATATCATTTAACATTTCATATGGATCTTTCATTTCCTTCACCTCTTTTCTTATTTATTTCATCCGGTTATGTAAAAATAATGCCCTTAACTTCTTTCGACCTCTTGATAGGCGATTGTATATAAAAGAAGTTTTCACCCCCATTTTCTCCGCAATATCTTCTACACTATCCTCTTCCACGTAATGCTTCATAAAAATTTCTTTATCGTTCTTCTTTAAATGATTTAATATATGTTCCATATCATTACTAATCTCTTTTTTAGTAGTATCGGTATGTACCGCTATTTCATCTATTTGATCTATTCCTTTTTCATTTACTGTCTTCGTATATTTTCTCGCATAATCGATAGATTTATATTTTGTAATAGCTGCAATCCAATTTTTTAGCGTATTTTTCTCTTCATCATACTTTTCAATATGATTCCAAATTGCCAATAACACATCATCCATACATTCCTCTTGCACATCTTCAAACGAAGCTAAATGCTTCTGAATAATACTTTTTATTAGTCCGCCGTATTGGTCAATAATAAAATACAATGCTTTTTCATTCCTTTTCCTTAGCTGATTTACAACATTTTCTTCTGTAATTTTCATACGTCTCCTCCCCTCTCTCATGCTCTACATCTATTAATTCGTATCGGTACTACTCATTTCTATCAATTTATACATATTTATTATATAATATCCAAAATAAACCTCATGTAGTAAAATATAACTGATTACACAGAAGGAGATTACATATGTTGAGCTTACTTTGGGTTGTTTATATGCCACTTCTTGTTTTATGCGGATTCTTCGGTGGTATTTTTTTAATTGTTACTAGCGTGAAACACCGTAAATTATTTGTCGGTTTAATGGGGCTACTTAGCTTTTCCTTTGTCACACTACCTTTTGTTTTTTGGGGCATGGGAGTGGAGAGCAATACAATCATCCCTATTTCAACTACTTTATATTGGGTACTGTTTTCTTTAACTGGATTATTAGCTGGATTAAGTGGATTACAAGCAAAGATTAAAAGTATCCGTAATATGGGATTCATTATTTTTATCGCTGGTATATTAGGGGTTATCTTCTGGTTACTCATGACTGTGGGTGATTCATACTATATATAATATTTTTTGAAACTCACAAATCGGAGGTAGTACAGAAGTGTTCGGAATATTAACTTGGATGATTTTAGCTCTTACTTTGATGTTATGCGAATTCATTGTCGGTATTTTTTTAATTATTGGTGGCATGAAACATCGGAAATCACTTACCACTATAGCTGGTTTCATTAGCATATCCCTTATCATTGTTCCTATCATTTGTATAGGTTCTGGAATAGATTTAGAGGGGATGGTTCCAATTTCGGGAACTTTATATTGGTGCTTCTTCTCTTTAGCTGGACTATTAGCTATTATAAGCGGAAGACAAATATCGAGTATTCGTTCTATGGGGACGATTTTGTTTATAGCAGGGCTTTGCTCCGTAACTGGTTATCATCTTTTATATGTAACTGCATAAAAAGCACAAAAAAGCAGGGAAATTAATTCCCTGCTTTTCTATTTGGTTTATTGCCTGATGGTAAGAAGAACGATAACACCCAAGCAATCCCTGCGAGTATTGTCGCGATTAAGAAGGCATCGTTAATACCGTTAATTGCAGATAGCTTTGAAATTTGTCCATATAATAGCTGCGTGCTCATCGCATCTCCTGCTTGCGCTGAGCCGGCTAAGGCCGCTAAGCTTTGCCCCATGCCGTGTACTTTATCAACTAAAATTGGGTTTGACGTTGTTAACATATTTCCATAATCTGCTACGTGCGCAGTCGTTTGTTGCGTCATAAGCGTGATTAATATCGCTGTTCCAATTGAACCAGCTACTTGTCTTGACGTATTTTGCGTTGCTGTACCGTGAGAAATTAATTTCATCGGTAGCGCGTTCATACCAGCTGTCATAATTGGCATCATAATGAATGACATACCAATTGAGCGTATAATATAATCCGTCATAATAACGCTATACGGTGTATCCATCGATAATTTTGTAAATTCATATGTCGCATACGTCGTAATTGCCAATCCAATTATCGCTAATGGACGAATGCCATATTTATCGAATAATTTACCCGCTACTGGCCCCATGATTCCCATAATTAATGATCCTGGAAGAAGTAGTAAACCAGATTCAATTGGCGTAAAGCCACGAATGTTTTGCAGATATACCGGAAGTAATAACATACCTCCGAATAATGCCATCGTAACGATTGCATTAATTACTAAAGTAAAAGTAAATACTGGGTATTTAAATACTTGTAAATCAAGCATTTTATTGTCCGTTGTTAACTCTCTCCAAATAAATAACGCTAAACCAATTACACCGATAATAAGTGAAATAACAACTTCTGCACTAGTCCAACTATTATTTCCAGCTTCACTAAATCCGTACAATAAGCTTCCTAGTCCAATACTTGAACTAACAACACCAAATATATCTAATTTTGTTTTAGACACTGGCTGAGCTAGTGTAAAGAATTTTAAAGATAGGAACGTAATAATTAAACCGATAATAAACATCGCATAGAACATTAAGTTCCAGCTGTAATTTTCAATTACCCAACCTGTTACAGTTGGTCCGATAGCTGGTGCTAAAATCATTGCTACACCTAGTAATCCCATCGCTGCTCCGCGCTTATGAGGCGGGAATAGTGTCATGAAGATATTCATACCAACCGGCATTAAAATACCCGCGCCAACCGCTTGAATAACACGGCCCGTCATCATCATTGTAAAGTTTCCTGAAGTAGCACAAATGATAGATCCTACCGTGAAGAATAACATTGCGGCTACGAATAATTTACGATACGTAAATCGTGAAACTAAAAAGGCACTAATCGGTACTAAAATACCATTTACAAGCATGAAGCCTGTAATTAACCATTGTGCTGTTGAAGTTGATACGTTAAATTCATTCATTAACGGAGGCAATGCAACGTTAATGATTGTTTGGTTTAAAATAGAAACGAACATGCCGAGAATTAATACAGCTACCACTGCTTTTACGTTCACATTCTCTACAGGCATAGACATTTGTTTTTTCGGCACTTCTTTTTCTTGTTTTACTTCTTCTTGCTTTCCTGTTTCCAACTCAACTACATTAGAAATTTCTGGTTCTTGCTTTCGTTCAATGTCTTTCTCTTCTGTTTCTACCTTACTTACTTCTATTTTACTTACGGCTGGGACTTGTTCTTCTCCCATTTTCGTTTTTTTCTTTCGTAAAAGACGATTTACAAGGAAGAAGACGATTATACAAAATAGTGCATATCCTGCAATTACGATTGAGGACATCTCATCTCCCCCTTACTTATGAATACGAACTGTCACATTCATGCCAGGAACAATATTTACTGATTTGCTATGATCTAAAGAAATTTTAACTGGTACTACTTGTGTTACTTTCGTATAGTTCGCTGTTGCGTTGCTTGATGGTAACATAGAGAATGTGTTCGCTGTTGTTAAGCCCACTTGTTCTACTTTTCCTGTTAACGTTGTATCTGGGTATGCATCTACATACACATCTACATCTTGACCTTTTTGAACATCATCAACATCTGTTTCTTCAATGTTTGCTGTTACCCATAAATTGTTCATATCAAATGCATAAGCAATCGGGCTACCTGCTCCAACGAAAGCATTTGTTGTCGCGTTTGATTGTACAACTGTTGCATTTTGTGGAATTGTTACATCTACTGTTTGTTCTCCATTCGCTGCTGCTACAGTGACAGCACCTAATTTATCATTCTCGTTGTAGTTCTTACCTACTTCAGCTTTCCAGTCAGTTAATTTCCCTGCTACTGGTGATGCAATCGGAATTACCTTTCCATCAATTTTTGCATTGTCTGTTTTTAAGTAATTTTCCGCTTGATTGTAATAGTAATAACCGCCAATACCGCCGCCAACTAGTACAATTAATGTGATAATGTTGATAATCACCATTCTTCGAAACTGATTCATTGCATTCCTCTCCTTATATCGCATATAATTTTTTTCTAAACTATTTACGTCCTTATTGTTTAGATTGTTTAATTGTTAATTATATTAACTTTTAAACAAAAAAATCACACCATCTGCGGTGTAAATCGAAATTTATCTACCTGCGAGCGGTGCTGATTTCTGAAGGACTATCGTTTATAATTATAAATAATTATTTTAAATCTACAACCGACAATTTACGTATGAAATGTCGCTTAAACAACAATATAATACCAATATGTTGCTTAAGTACAGAAAATTAAACGAGGGGAAATAAAAATGTCTATTAAAAATACAAATGATCCACGTGTAAAACGGACGAGACAACTCATACAGGATGCTTTTGTCGCTTTAGTAGGCGAAAAAGGGTTTGAAAATGTAACTGTTCAACATATTGCAGAACGTGCTCCTGTAAATCGTGCTACGTTTTATAGCCATTACCACGATAAATATGACTTATTGGACAAAAGCATTGAAGAAATGTTAGAGAAGCTAACAGAAGTTATTAAACCGAAAAATAGAAATAAAGAAGATTTTCAACTTGCATTTGATTCACCACATCCAAATTTCTTAGCATTGTTTGAACATATTGCAGAAAATGCGAATTTCTATAACGTCATGCTTGGTGATAAAGCTGCCGGAAACTATACGTATAAAATGATGAAAGCCATTCAAACACATTTAACATTAAGCCTCTCTATTTCACAACCTAACGATGAAAAACTAATGGTTCCGCGTGATATTCTCATTAGTTATGTTACCGGTGCCCACCTCGGCATGATTATGTCATGGCTAAAGAGAGGAATGATATATACCCCGCATTTTATGGCCATGCAATTAACTCGTTTAATCATTTTAGGGGCTCATACTGCAGCGGGATTAGAACGACCTTTTTAAAACATAAAAAAGCGAAGGAGAGGCTCCTTCGCTTTTTTTATTAATTAAATGTAATGTTATGTACAGCCTCTTTATCAAGACGTTTAATAACTTCTACAATTAACTTCACTGCATTTTCATAGTCGTCACGGTGTAACATTGCCGCGTGAGAATGAATGTAACGAGTTGCAATCGTAATTGCCATAGACGGAATACCATTTACAGCAATATGAATCGCACCTGCATCCGTTCCTCCGCCCGCTACTGAATCATATTGGTATGGAATTTGTAATTCATCAGCAACATCAACTACAAAGTCACGTAAACCGGTATGACCGATAACAGAAGCATCATATAAAATGATCTGTGGTCCATCACCCATTTTACTTTGCGCTTCTTTTGACGTTACACCAGGTGTGTCACCAGCAATACCAACATCTACCGCGAACGCGATATCTGGTTTAATATAGTTTGCAGATGTTTTTGCACCACGAAGACCAACTTCTTCTTGTACAGTCCCTACGCCGTATACAACGTTTGGATGCTTTTCATCTTTTAATTGTTTTAATACGTCAATTGCAATTGCACAACCAATTCGGTTATCCCATGCTTTTGCAAGTAACATTTTTTCGTTCTTCATCACTTGGAATTCAAAGTAAGGTACAACTTGATCTCCTGGTCGTACGCCCCACTCCATTGCTTCTTCTTGGCTAGAAGCACCAATATCGATGAACATGTCTTTAATTTCAACTGGCTTTTTACGCGCTTCTGGAGGTAAGATATGCGGTGGTTTTGAACCGATAACACCTGTTACATCTCCTTTACGCGTTACAATTGTTACGCGCTGTGCAAGCATAACTTGTGACCACCAGCCACCAACTGTTTGGAAACGAAGGAAACCTTTGTCATCAATTTGCGTAATCATAAAGCCAACTTCATCTAAATGACCTGCAACCATAATTTTCGGGCCGTTTTCTTCCCCTACTTTTTTCGCAACTAAACTTCCTAAATTATCAGTAGAAAGTTCGTCCGCAAACGGCTCAATATATTTCTTCATTACTTCGCGTGGTTCACGCTCGTTACCCGCAATACCACGTGCATCTGTTAATTCTTTTAGCATTGTCAATGTCTCGTCTAATTTTGTCATTGCCAACACCCTCCTTTTTCTTCAGTCACTTCATTATACAAAAGGAAATTGAAATATTCAAAAATCAACTTAGTATCCTTGTGTTTGACGCTGATGATTTACTTCGTTTTTATCTAAATATGCCTTTTCAATCTCTTCTTGTTCAAACTCAAGCGCTTGTCCAAGTCGAAGATAACTTGTAAATAATTCAATATAGTTCGTAATAGATGGTTGATCTGTAAAACGAATCACCTTCGCATATGTGTCTAAGAAAATTTCTACTTGTGTTTTATTCGTCTGTGCACACTTATAGAATAAGAAGTTTTTATCAATACCTAAATCAATTCCGATTGATAAAATAAAATGCAAACCATCTACGTATTCTTCTAGTATGACTTCACGTTCTGATGCTGGTTTATTGCTCCAATATTTAAAACAACGTGTTTCATTTGCAAGTTCTCCAATTTCTACAAGAAGAGCTAACATTTTCTCTTTTAACAATTTTTTCGGTTGTAAGTCATGTTCTTTCGCAATACGGTCATCTAATTCTTTTTGTAATTTAAATAGTTGTAGTAAGTCCACTCTATTGCCCTCCTCCAACATCGCATTTTACGCAACAATGTTGTTTCATCTCAAAGTTCATTATTATTTTTCGTTTCTTATTAATAAGTCAGCCATTTACCTCTTTACAAAATAGCTTGTCCTTAATTTACAAATACGTTTCAATCATCACGATTAGATTGTTCACTCCGATTGGTGATAGTTAATAATTATCCAGGAATTACCCACTATTAAAAATATTATTTTATCTGATGAAAGTTCCATATCATCTTTCCATTATAGCAGTGTCGTTTCAGGTAGGAAAGATACTCTTCTTTCCAGAGGATGATAATTAAAAGAAGCCAGGAGGATTCTCCTGACTTCATATGCATATTCTTCTATATTGCTATAACTTTTATATTGATTTTGTCATATCGATAACGACATACTTCTCTTTGCATACAAATAAAAAAACCTTAGAAGAAAAATCTTCTAAGGTTTCAACTAATTAATTAGTTAATGTTGTTTTTTGCAACTGTTGCTAATTCAGCGAAAGCTTTTTCGTCATGAACAGCTAAGTCAGCAAGCATCTTGCGGTTAACTTCGATGCCAGCATTTTTAAGACCGTGCATTAAGCGGCTGTAAGAAAGACCATTCATACGAGCTGCTGCGTTGATACGTGTAATCCATAATTTACGGAAGTCACGTTTCTTTTGACGGCGGTCACGGAATGCATACATTAGAGATTTCATAACCTGTTGGTTAGCAACCTTGAATAATGTATTTTTTGAACCGTAGTAACCTTTTGCTAATTTAATTACTTTTTTACGACGTTGACGAGTAACTGTACCACCTTTTACTCTTGGCATAATATTACCTCCTAATTGTTCTATATATCAGCCGAACTTATTTTAAGTTGTCAAGCATTTGACGAATGCGTTTGAAGTCACCAGCGCTTACTACACCAGCTTTACGTAGTTTACGTTTAGCTTTTGTAGATTTGTTAGCGAATAAATGGCTTGTGTAAGCGTGAGAACGTTTCAGTTTACCTGATCCAGTCTTTTTGAAACGCTTTGCAGCGCCGCGATGAGTTTTTTGTTTAGGCATAGGTATTTCCTCCTCTATCTATTACTTATCGTTTTTCGGTGCTAAAACTAAGAACATACTGCGTCCTTCCATTTTAGGCTTAGATTCGATTGTACTAACTTCAGCACAAGCTTCTGAGAAGCGATCTAAAACACGTTGACCGATTTCTTTATGAGTAATGGCACGTCCTTTAAAGCGAATTGACGCTTTAACCTTGTCGCCTTTCTCTAAAAACTTGATAGCATTACGAAGTTTTGTGTTAAAGTCGTGTTCATCAATTGTTGGACTTAAACGAACTTCTTTCATGCTAATTACTTTTTGATTTTTGCGCTGTTCTTTTTCTTTCTTCTGTTGCTCAAAGCGGAATTTACCGTAGTCCATAATGCGGCATACTGGCGGTTTCGCATTTGGAGCAACTAATACTAAATCAAGATTAAGATTTGCAGCTAAGTCTAAAGCGTCATTACGAGACTTGATTCCAAGTTGATCGCCATTTGCACCAACTAAACGTACTTCACGTGCACGAATTTGCTCGTTAATCATCATATCCTTGCTAATAGTAAGCCACCTCCAAGGTTTTCTCAGAACATAGTTTGTAGTCATAGAACCCGACAAAAAAAGTGCGGGCATACGACACCCACACTTGTAAAATCTTAAGTAAGAAATACATTTACCTGTAAACTGCGAATGCGTCCATCAGGTGAGAAGCGGGTGCTTCTACTTGTTCCACAAAACAATATTCTATTATCCTTGATGAGTTTATCATAGGACATGACGTCTGTCAAGAAGACGCGATGTGTTTTACTAACAACAAGAAATATTGTAACAAACAACTAACATACTTGCAATACTTTTTTACGATAAGTATTACATGGTTTTTTTTTCTAATTTCTCTTACTTATATTACATAGAAAAGCCGCGGTATACCGCGGCTTTTTCTTATCGTTTTCCTTCTACTTTAATCATATCAACAAAAGCATCTAATGCGATTGTTTCTGATTTTTGTTCACCGTATTTACGTACGTTTACGCCGTTTTCAGTTACTTCATTGTCACCTACTACAAGCATGTACGGAATTTTTTGCATTTGTGCTTCACGGATTTTGTAACCAATTTTCTCTTCACGAGTATCTAATTCAACACGGATACCAGCACGGCGCAATTCGTCTTGTACTTTCTTCGCATAGTCTAAATGTACTTGCGGAGAAACTGGAATTACTTGTACTTGAACTGGAGCTAACCAAGTTGGGAATGCACCTTTGTATTCTTCAATTAAGAATGCTACGAAACGTTCCATAGTTGATACAACACCACGGTGAATTACAACTGGACGGTGTTGTTTACCGTCTTCACCAACGTAAGATAGTTCAAAGCGTTCTGGAAGTAAGAAGTCTAATTGTACAGTTGAAAGTGTTTCGTCTTTTCCAAGAGCAGTACGAACTTGAACGTCAAGTTTTGGACCGTAGAATGCCGCTTCACCTTCAGCTTCATAGTAATCAAGACCCATTTCATCCATAGCTTCTTTTAACATACCTTGTGCTTTTTCCCACATCTCATCATCAGCATAATACTTTTTAGTATCTGCTGGGTCACGATAAGATAGACGGAATGAATAGTTCTCTAAACCGAAATCTTTGTACACTTCTAGAGTTAAGTTTACAACACGTTTTAACTCTTCTTTAATTTGATCTGGGCGAACGAAAATGTGCGCATCGTTTAAAGTCATTCCGCGTACACGTTGTAAGCCAGATAACGCACCTGACATTTCATAACGGTGCATTGTTCCAAGTTCCGCAATACGGATTGGTAATTCACGATAGCTGTGAATATCGTTTTTATAAACCATCATGTGGTGAGGGCAGTTCATTGGACGAAGAACTAACTCTTCATTATCCATTTCCATTGATGGGAACATACCATCACGGTAGTGGTTCCAGTGTCCAGAAGTTTCATAAAGCTCTCTGCTTCCTAGTACTGGAGTGTATACGTGATCATAGCCTAAGCTCGCTTCTTTATCAACGATGTAACGCTCGATAATGCGGCGGATTGTTGCACCCTTTGGTAACCAAAGTGGTAAACCTTGTCCTACTTTTTGGCTATTAGTAAATAGTTTTAATTCTTTACCTAATTTACGGTGATCGCGCTCTTTCGCTTCTTCAAGCATACGTAAGTGCTCATCTAATTCTGCTTTTTTAACGAATGCAGTACCGTAAATACGTTGTAGCATTTTATTATTGCTATCGCCGCGCCAGTAAGCACCTGCAACGCTTAATAATTTGAATACTTTAATTTTTCCTGTAGATGGAAGGTGAACACCACGGCAAAGGTCGAAGAATTCGCCTTGCTCATAAATTGAAATAACTGCATCTTCTGGAAGATCGTTAATTAAATCTAATTTTAACTCATCGCCGATTTCTTCAAAACGACGAATTGCTTCTGCACGTGGTACTTCATGACGAACGATTTCTAAGTTCTCGTTCACAATTTTTTGCATTTCTTTTTCGATTTTCTTGAAGTCTTCAACTGTAATTGCTTCTTCCATATCAATATCGTAGTAGAAGCCATTTTCAATTACCGGACCAATGCCAAGCTCAACCTTAACATCTTTATATAAACGTTTTAACGCTTGTGCTAAAAGGTGAGCTGTTGAGTGGCGTAAAATATATAAGCCATCTTCAGAATCTAATGTAATGATAGAAACTGCACCATCTTCTTCGATTGGTGTAACAAGATCAATCATCTCATCGTTTAATTTTCCAGCCACAGCTTTTTTCTTTAAGCCTGGGCTAATAGAAGCTGCGATTTCTTCAGTTGTTACGCCTTTTGGAAACTCCTTCACAGCTCCATCAGGGAAAGTAATTTTAACTACATCTGCCATCACTGGTCACTCCTCTTTTTCTCAAAATAAAAAACACTCATCCCGTAAAAAGGGACGAGTGTTGAATTCGTGGTTCCACCCTTGTTCCAATTAACCTTATTGTTAATTGCTCAAGTTCAACATAACGGTGTTGTCCGTTAGCAATTACTAGAAGAATCGTTCACTGCTAAAGTTTAGAGGTGGTAAGTAATAATCCCGTACTAGGAAGCTCACACCCTAAGGCTTCCCTCTCTGAAAATCGTAGAAAACTACTCATGTCCTCATCATGACATTTCAATATATTTCATTTATGTAGGTAATTATATGCTCAAAAACTTAGAAAATCAAGGGCGTTACCTTTATTTTTTAAATTTTTCACATTGCGCTCAAACTCATGTAATCCATGTAATTGTACCCGTTCTTGAAATACATTTCGCAAAGTAATAATCATATTATGGTCTTGTTCTTTCGTATATAAATAAATTTTTTTCGGCGAAATAGAAAGAAGTGGCGCAATTACTTTCGTATCAATATATACATCCTTTTGCTTCAATAATTCCTCATCTATATATTGAACCAATTTCTCCTGTTTTAAACGTCTACCTTTATCATCGTAGAAAATAAAACTCTCATCAAAAATAAGATGCACACAGGACAAACGTGATTTCCGACTACGCACTTGTTGCCTTAGCGACTCAATAAACATTTGATATTCTTGTTCCAACTTATACTCATCAATCGCCACTTCGGCAAGCTTAGCTACCATTTCCCTATATGTACGAAGACGAAAACGAACATATGATGAAAACGAGAATGAAAGCGGATCACAAAGCCAGTTATTTAAAGAAGATTTAATATATGATTCAAATGTGTGACGCGTTAATTCACGAGCAATTCCTTTTCTTCTTCCTTTTAAAATCTCTTGTGCCCTATGCAATATTTGATGACACTCTTCCTCTTCTTCATAAAAAAACTTCTCTTTTAAGATTGTATATATCCACTCATTTTGTTTCACATTCACAATGAAATATACCATGACTGGTAATAAAATCTTTTCAATATAATTTGATTCACATACTGGTATGTGAATCACCACTTTTTGTTCCTGTAAATACACACTCGTTTCCTTATATAACAGTTCCGCTCTTTTCAGTAGTTGTCTATATACGTGCATAGCATCATTTTTTTCTTCGAAGCAAATTTCAATCACTTTTGTCCCCCCTTTTATCCCTGCTCTAAAGGACTGTATCTATACGTTACAAATCCTATAAGAGTCCGTCCCGCGTGAAAGTTCACTCTTAGTAGAATTACATTTCTTATCGTTAGAAAATCCACTCGATATGGCTTGCTAATTTTATATATATTAAGGGAGGGAGAAAAAAATGATACAAGCTACTAGGAATTTTCAATAAGAACTTTTCATTTTATAATTCGGCTACTTTAAAAAGCGTTTAACTACAAAAGAAGAGCAAGCTTCTCAGCTTGCTCTTTACTTATGACGACGGTTTTTCCCGCCAATCGGAATTGGTTTCGCCAAATATTTAATGCGTTCCATAATACGAGCTGCTTTCATTTCTTCCGCTTCACCGCGCTGCGTATATGTTAAATGATGTTCTAGTTGTTTAAAATCAAAGTTAGACGTAAAGAACGTCGGTAAGTTTTCTAACATACGGAATTGCAAAATTGCACCGAGTACATCATCACGCACAAAGCTTGACATCGCTTCTGCTCCAATATCATCTAACATTAAAACTTGTACGCGTTTCACCGCATCAATCTTTTCCCCAATCGAATTATCTTGAATTGAACTTTTAATTTCACGTAAAAATTCAGGGAAATATACGAGCATTGAACTTATTTTCTTTCGAGCAAGCTCATTCGCAATTGCTCCTAATAAATACGTTTTCCCTACACCAAATTTACCGTACAAATATAAACCTTGTACTTTTTTACCAGGTTCATATGTACTTAAAAATTCATTGGCTGCACCAATTGCATCAATACGCGCATCTAAATCTGAAGGGTCTAAGTTTTCCATCGTTGCTTGTAAAATATCAGTCGGCATATATACACTCTGAACGAGCTTTTCATATTTCTTTCTTTCGTCATAGGCTACTTTTCTCACGCAACGATCGTATTGAATATCAATCATCTTCCCTTGGATAACGAGCTTTGGCTCATACCCTTGCAGCATGTTTTTACACGAACCTAGATCCGGACAATCCGCGCAACCTACACTTTGTCCAATATATTCGTATAATTTCACAAGACTGCGTTCAATCATAGACGTTGTTACTTCCCCTTTATGTTCGTCTATAAATTCTTTCACACGCGGATGTGCCATTACTTCCGCCTTTAATATTTCATATCTATTTTTAAAATTTTCATTTTCCATTAACTTTGCAAATGAATTTTGAATATGCTCCATTTTCTCACCTCAAAGAGCGTTCATTCTCTTCTATTAATCACGCTTATATTTTTTTAACACTTCTTCTAATCGTTTTCGTTCGTCCTCTAACGTACTTGCACCTTTTTCAGCACTTACATCTTTTTTCACAGTTTCTTTCTCTTGTTCTTTCGGCTCTTCTTTCAGCCAATCTGGTACCATTTCTTTTCGTACCGTTTTCTTCGACGTACGGCCTTTCTTCTTCGTCTCAGCCCATTCTTGATATTGACGGTTTTCTTCTTTCGCTAACGCCATTGCTTCAGCTACTGTGCCGACCTTTTTACGTGCCCAATGTCCAGCAATCTTCTCCACATACGTTTTCGCAAGTTTCATATCTGAGCGTAGCATAACGTAATAAATAAGTACATTCACAACACCTGGCGTTAATTTTTGATTGATCATTACATCTTCAACGATTTGCAAGTCAGCCTTCGTTGCCTCTGCACCGCCAGAGATTTCTTTCAATAGTTGCTTTGGTGAGATTTCCTCTAGCTGTTTGATTAACATCTCTTCTTGCGTAGAAGGCTCTTTTTCTTTCATCATACGTGCAGCGTGAGGCTGTACTCTTTCACTTAATACAGGTAACGCTTGGCCGTTTTCGAACTGATACCAATCACGCGCTCCTTTTCTAAGCCTTTCGATATCAATTGTCTGCAGCTCTGTCACCGCACCAAGAACGATATTTTGCATCGATAACACATCTACATCATACACGTAAGCAAGTGTAATGACACATTCTCGCACTTGATCTGTAATCGCCTTTTTAGGGACAAGAGCGGACAAGCCATCTACAAATAAGGAGAAATCAAAGAAATCATTCCAAACTTTCGGAGCGTCTCCCTTTTCATTACTTGGCATAGCTGTCGTTTTTGGAATACGAAGGTCTTCTTGCGCATGCTCAAGCTGACCTGGATTAAACGAACCAAACACATCATTAAAAGAACGCGTAACATTTTCATAAGATGCAAAATCAAATTCTTCTTCTAAGAAATAATGCTTTACTTGATTATATTTTGTCCGACTCAATCGATTGTATAAAAAGATACTTAAAACAATATCATCAAAAAACTGCTTTGGAGATAAAGGTGGTTGCAGCTCATATATAAACATTCGAATATCTTTTTCTTTCTTAATATATACTTTCAAAAGTCCAATTGCCTCTAACTTTACTCGTTCCTCATATACTTCGGGAAGCTGCATTTGCATGGTCACCATAAGGGAATGATGCGTATTCTCTTTTCCAAATACACGATCTTGTTCTAACTCTCCCCATAGCGTCATGTACAAGCTAAAAGCTCTACTACCTATTAACGGCTGATATAACATCGTTAACACTTTTCGGTCGTAATTATGCAATAACCCTTTCGCACTTACTTTATAACGATCAATCGGCAATAGCTCCATCCATGACTGTTTTTCCATTCTTGCTTTCCTTTCTCTCATCCAATCTTCACTATATAATTTATTAGCGAAAAAGAGCTATTAGCTTTCGCTTCTAGCTCTCTTATCTCATTACTTACGGTATGTAAAGAGAATACGATACAGATTCTACTCTCTTTCTTTTTGCAGTATATCTTTTAATTCTTCAATAAATACATTTAAATCTTTAAATTGGCGATATACAGAAGCAAAACGCACGTAAGCAACATCATCGATATCACGCAGTTCTTCCATAACAATTTCACCAATCATATCACTTTTCACTTCTGATATACCTAAATTACGAAGTTCACGTTCCACACTTTGAGTTACTTCTTCTAATTGTCTTAAAGATACTGGTCTTTTTTCACACGCTTTAATTAAGCCACGTAAAATCTTTTCTTTATTAAACTCTTCTCGTGTTCCTTCTTTTTTTACAACGATAAGAGGTGACTCTTCCACTCTTTCAAATGTCGTAAAGCGGCTTAAACAGCTTTCACACTCTCTCCTTCTTCGAATAGAGCGCCCCTCGTCTACCGGACGCGAATCTAACACTCTTGTACCATTATGAGAACAGGATGGACAACGCAATATATTCACTCCTTTACACTATACTCTTTATTTTTCTCTACTTACTTCATCTGACAATATATATACATTATTATATAACTCATTTTAACTCTCTTACCACTTTAAGTTTAAGCGCATTATTTTATCATCTCGTTTTTAAGAATACGATGATAGATGCGTTGTTAACTTATTCGTAAGAGCTCCATTTATTCAACTAACGAGTACATCATATTTTTCCTTTTTTATAAACTAAAAAAGAGGTGCATTATACACCTCTTTACATTTTAAATCAATTATGTTCTTTTTTAAAGAGCTTTTGTTTCTCTCTGCTTAATTTCGAAGCTACCAGTGCCTCGAGGAAGCTCGATGCTCTCACGCGTTTTCGCGTTTAAACCTTCTGCAATATATTCTGCAGCAACATTTGGATCAATACGATCCCCACAAGTATAAACATCAATACTTGCGTAACCGTGCTCCGGAAAGCTATGAATTGTTAAATGTGATTCCGAGATAATTACTACTCCACTTACACCTTGTGGTGCAAATTTATGGAAAGCAACCTCACGCACTTCAGCACCAGCTCTTAGTGCTGCATCCACAAATAATTGTTCAATATACGGCATGTCATTAAGCTTGTCGAAATCGCAATCCCAAAGTTCAGCGATCACGTGACGACCCATCGTATCCATAGTATCCATTCTACAGTTCCCCCTTGTAAATTTATTCTAACTGTTCGAATTGAAAACTAATTTGCAATTTGGCTTGCTCCACTACCACGGGGGAAAGTTAGTCCAGAGAGGTCCTAACCCTTTAAGTAGTGACTACGTACCTCAGCTCTTAAGTTTACGAGTGTTAGTATACTTTGTTTATTTTCATTTTGCAACAACAGTTTTTTCGATTTTCTGTCATATTTTCCTCTTTACTTTTCCCTAAAAAAAATAAATGATTCACAAATACAGTAACCCCAACGTTTCGTGGTATGTCCACTATCAAAAATATACTCCTATAATTTTTTTCCTTTTCAGAAAAAAATAAAAAAAAGAGGGCAAATATTCCACTTGCCCTCTCCCTTATTCACTTAAATATGTTGCACATTTTCTTGCTTCGCTAATTCGTCAACAACTAACGTTACAAGATCTACAACACGACGAGAGTAGCCCCACTCGTTATCATACCAAGCCAGCACTTTCACTTTACGATCACCCATTACCATTGTAGATAAACCATCAATGATAGCTGAGTGTGTATTTGTATTAAAGTCAATAGATACTAAAGGCTCTTCGCTGAATTCTACAATGCCTTTTAACGCACCGTTTGCAACAGTTTTGAATGCATTGTTAATAGCTTCCACTGTCACATCACGTTTTACATCTACTACTAAGTCAACAAGAGACACGTTTGGCGTTGGTACACGAAGTGCCATACCATGAAGTTTCCCATTTAAATGTGGAAGAACTTTTGCTAGCGCTTTCGCAGCACCTGTCGTTGTCGGAATAATTGATTGTCCGCAAGCACGTGCTCTTCTTAAATCTTTATGTGGATTATCAATATTTTTTTGGTCATTTGTATAAGCGTGAACTGTCGTCATTAAACCGTTTTCAATTCCAAACTGCTCATCTAACACCTTCACAACAGGCGCTAAACAGTTTGTTGTACAAGATGCATTTGAAATAACAGTATGTTTTGTAATATCTAATTGGTCTTCGTTCACACCTACTACAATTGTTACATCTTCATTTTTACCAGGCGCTGTTAAAATAACTTTTTTCGCTCCAGCTTCAACGTGAAGAATTGCTTTTTCTTTTGAATTAAATTTACCAGTTGCTTCAATTACAACTTCAACACCTAAATCTGTCCAAGGCAATTCCTTTGGATCGCGGTTGTTTAAAAGGCGAATCATTTTCCCATCAACTAATAAGTGATCTTCAAATGCTTCTACTGTTCCGTCAAACTTGCCGTGAACTGTATCATATTTAATTAAATGTGCTAACGTTTCAGATGGATAGCTTGCATTGATTGCTACAATTTCGAATGCGCTTTCTTTTATTGCCTGACGAAATACCATTCTCCCAATACGTCCAAATCCATTAATTGCCACACGAGTCATAATATGTTATCCCCCTTGAATGCGTTATACTATTTATCTCCAATCCCAATAATAGTATAACACAAAAAGAGGATATGTCACTAAGCATTTTCATTAATTTCACAATTTTTTAGTCAATAATGTTCCATTTCTTTAAAATCCCCTGTAATTGTGTTTTCGTTCCCATAATTGTGCCATCATTATTTATTACTTCATCTGCATGTTTCACTTTTTCTTCTAACGGCATTTGAGATTGAATACGAGCTGTTGCTTCTTCTTCTGAAAAATTATTTCGCTTCATTAAACGTTCTAATTGCGTATGTGGCTTAACTGCTACAACTAAAACGCGGTCAACGAGACTTGTTAATTTACTTTCAAATAAGAGAGGAATATCTAACACAACCGCTTGCATACCTTCTTTTATGTACATTTCCTTTTGCCTATTCATTTCCTCACGCACTGCAGGATGAACAATTTTGTTTAACTGCAATCGTTTCTCTTCATTATAGAAAACGACACTTCCTAATTTCGGCCGATCTAGTTCTCCATCTCCTTGTAACACTTCCGTTCCAAACACTTCTACAATTTTGTTATATGCTGGTTTTCCTTTTTCTACAACTTCTCTTGCGATAATATCTGCATCAATAACTGGTATACTGAGCTCGCGAAACATTTGAGATACTGTACTTTTTCCGCTTGCAATACCTCCCGTTAATCCAATTACTACTGTCATCATAATCCTCCTCATAATAAAAGGCGCGAAACTAATGTTCCACGCCCGTACTTACATTTTCCAAATTCCAATAATAATGAGTAATACCCCAGGCAGGAATGTAAATTTTTGCAACCATTTCATATTTGATAAAACCGTTCCAAGTTTCATTCCAATAAATAAAAACAAAGAACTCATCACTGCAACTAATATCGCCATCATAGCAGGTGCATACCCTAATAAAGACGCACCAATTCCAGCACCGAATGAATCTACAGAAAGAGCGATACCAAGAAGCAATGCTTCTCCTGCAGAAATGGTGCCTGATTTATCGAAATCTGCTACAGTCGGTTTCCGTAAAATTTGAATGACTAACCCAAGCGAGGCAATCTCTAATTTCCAGACCTTCTCCTCTTGCTTCGGTTCTTCTTTTTTCTCACTTCGAAAAAATTGATATAATACCCAAATCCCTATTCCAATAAGAACAAGCCCACCGATACGCGTTGCGATAACAGGTGAAAATACTTTCGCGATCATATGTCCAATTCCCATTGAAACAAGCATAACAGCCGCTGAACACATTCCGATAATTACAATTGATCTTAGTGGAATTCTTACGCTTCTTAAACCATATGTTAGCCCTACACTACAGCTATCTAAGCTTAATGTAAAAGCTAATAAAATAAGAGATAAATAAAGGTACATCGGTAAGCTCCTCCCTTATACATAGCTCTGCTGTATGTATATGACAAATGCCTATCCGATGTTATCTCTTTTCTATATTCTTGGCTGACAAATCGGGCAATAATGCGTTCCTCTTCCGCCAACAACTGTTTTTTCTAATATCGTACCGCAAGTCACACACGGTTCTCCTTTTTTTCCATATACATTTAGCAGTTCTTGGAACGAACCAATTTGCCCTTGTGAGTTGATATACGTTCGAATTGTACTTCCGCCACGCTTCACCGCTTCACCTAACGTTGTAACGGTCGCCTCATAAATTCGCTCAATTTCTTCTACTGTTAAAGACGACGCTTCTCGTTCTGGATGAATTTGAGAACGGAATAAAACTTCATCTACATATATATTTCCAAGTCCTACTAAAAGACGCTGGTCTAACAATACAACTTTTATTTTACGATTTGTCTTTCGCAATCTCTCTTGTAAATACTGTGGTGTCAATTCAGCATCAAATGGCTCCGGACCTAAGTCAGCAAGAGGCATTTGATTCATTTCCTCACCTTTTTTAAAGAGATGCATCGTACCAAACTTTCTCACATCTTTATAATGTAATTCAGTTCCATCTGTAAATAAGAAACGGACGTGCGTATGCTTATCAATTGGTTCATCCTCTTGATGCAGTAAAAACTTACCTTCCATACGCAAATGTGAAACAATGACATAATTCGTTACATATAAAAGCAAAAACTTTCCTCTTCGCTTTATATTTTCAATCGTCTCGCCTTTTAGCATTTCTTTAAAGATTTCTGCATCATCCGGTCGTTTCACTATTTTCGGATAAGTAACAATAACATCTTCAATCGTTTTTCCTGTTACAAGATTTTCAAGTGTCCGTCTGACGTTTTCAACCTCTGGTAATTCAGGCATTTCATCACTTCCTTATTTTGCGTCGTACCAAGTTGGACCGTAAGAATAATCAACTTTCAACGGAACTGCAAGTTCAATTGCATGCTCCATTACTTCTGGTACAAGCTTCTCTAATTTTTCAATTTCTTCTTTTGGTGCTTCAAATATTAATTCATCGTGTACTTGCAATAGAAGACGCGCTTGTAATCCTTCTTCTTCTAAACGATCTGCCATAATAATCATCGCTTTTTTAATAATATCTGCTGCAGTACCTTGAATTGGTGTATTCATAGCTGTACGCTCAGCAAAGCTACGCAAGTTGAAATTACGACTCGTAATTTCCGGAATGTAACGGCGGCGATTTAATAATGTAGCTACATATCCTTTTTGTTTCGCATCTTTTACGATGTCATCCATGTATTCTTGTACACCAGGGAAACTTTCTAAATACTTTTCAATAAATTCCGCTGCTGCTTTTCTTGTAATTCCTAAGTTTTGTGAAAGACCATAATCACTAATACCATACACAATTCCGAAGTTAACAGCTTTCGCTTGTCGTCTCATATTTGAAGTTACTTCATCTTTTTCAACGCCAAATACATCCATAGCTGTTTTCGTATGAATATCCATGTCATGTTGGAACGCGTCGACTAGCCCTTTATCATTTGCAATATGAGCTAATACACGAAGTTCAATTTGTGAATAATCCGCTGCGTACATAATCCATCCTTCTTCTGATGGAACGAATGCCTGACGAATCTTTCTTCCTTCTTCTAATCGAATTGGGATATTTTGTAAGTTAGGATCCGTTGAACTTAATCGGCCCGTTTGCGTTAATACTTGATTGAAACGAGTATGGATTTTAGATGAATCTTCATGTACAACTTTTAATAAACCTTCAATATAAGTTGAATTTAGTTTCCCTAATTGACGGTAATGTAAAATGTTTGGAATAATTTCATGGTGATCCATCAGCTTGTCTAATACATCTGCTGACGTAGAATAACCTGTTTTCGTCTTCTTAATAACCGGTAAGTTTAAATTCTCAAACAGAATCACACCAAGCTGCTTCGGTGAATTTATATTAAATTCTGTTCCCGCCAGCTTATAAATTTCCTGTTCCATTTCCTTTAATCTACCTGCAAGTTCTTCTCCCATATTACGAAGACGTTCTGTATCAACTTTTACACCTTTTACTTCCATATCAGCTAATACACGTGCAAGTGGTAATTCTAACTCTGTAAACAGTTCATATTGCTCATTCTTTTCTAACTCTTCAACGAATGTTTGCTTTACATCATATAATACATGCACTTTACGAGCTACATGCTCCGCTACTATCTCTAACTCTGGAACAGCACGCTTCGCACCTTTTCCGTAAACTTCTTCATCAGATTTCACAGCATGCGTTTCTTTCATTTTCGCTACAGTACGGAAATCTTTATCTGTATCAGCCGGGTCAAGTAAGTAAGCAGCGATTAATAGATCAAAGTCAATCCCTTGCATATCTATACCGTTCCATTTCAGCGCAACGATCGCACGCTTCGCATCAAATGTATACTTTCTCATTTCTCCATCTGCAAGCCACTCTTTAAAAGCATCTGATTTAAGTGCAATGTCTGTCTGAATAAAGTAACATCCATTTTCATTTTGAATACCGAAACCTTGAATGTCTGCTTTATGATAATTATCTTCTTGTACTTCAACGATAAGCGCACTATCTTGCTGAAGCATTTCTTCTGTAACTTCTTCTACAATATCAAATGTAATATCATCTAATTCAGCTGGAGCCGTTTCTTCTGGCGTAACACCTAATTTGTTTAAAAGAGATGTAAATCCTAAATTCTCGAACATTGGAATGACATCACTTGGCTCATATCCTTTATACTCCATATCATCCACATGCACAGTAATCGGTGCGTCTGTAATAATGGTTGCAAGATCTTTACTCATAAGAGCTTGGTCTTTATTTGCTTCCAGCTTTTCCTTTAATTTCTTCCCGCTTACTTGATCTATATTTTCATACACTTCTTCAACCGTTCCAAACTGTGTTAACAATTTAATCGCAGTTTTTTCACCAACTCCTGGTACACCTGGAATATTATCTGATTGGTCTCCCATTAAACCTTTCATATCGATAATTTGCTTTGGTGATAAGCTGTATTTTTCAAATAAAGCTTCTTTCGTATATTCGTCTACTTCCGTAATCCCTTTTCGAGGAATACATACAAGCGTGTTATCAGAAACAAGTTGAAGTAAGTCTTTATCTCCTGAAATAACTTTTACACTTGCGCCTTGTTCACTCGCTTCTTTCGCTAGCGTTCCCATAATGTCATCCGCTTCATAATTTTCTAATTCATAACGCGGTACATTGAATGCATCAAGCATCTCACGAATAAATGGAAATTGCTCTGATAACTCAGGCGGAGTCTTTTGACGTCCTCCTTTATACTCACTATATGTTTTATGACGGAATGTCGTTTTCCCAGCATCAAATGCTACTAACATATGCGTCGGTTTTTCTTCCTCTAATATTCTCATTAACATCATTGTAAAACCGTAAATTGCGTTCGTATGTATACCTTTGTCGTTATTTAAAAGCGGTAGTGCAAAGAAAGCACGATACGCGATATTATTACCATCTACTAATACGACCTTTTTTTCCAAATCAGAAACCTCCCCATACAAATTTGAAATGATTTTTTTCACAGAAAAAAACCGTTTCTTTCCTCTCTCTATATTAACATGACTAATAGAGAGAAGAAAAATAACGGTTATTTTCTTTCATATATAAAACAGACTTATATTGGCATAAAGGGAAGTGACGAGAACAGCTTAACTATTCTCGTCCAAAAATACTCCTTGGATGAAGGGGTTTTCATGTATTATATTAACAGAGCTTTATTAATATTTAATTAAGCCATTGTTAATATATTGTAAACATCCTTCATCCTATTTTTCAGTTGCTGATTTTGGTAAAACAACTGTAAACGTTGTCCCTTCTCCTACTTCACTATCCACTGTAATCGTACCGTGATGGGCCTCGACTAAATGCTTTACGATTGATAACCCAAGACCTGTACCACCAGTATTTCTACTTCTCGCTTTATCAACTCGGTAAAAGCGTTCGAAAATACGCGGAATTTCATCTTTACTAATACCAATTCCAGTATCCGACACTTTTATATAAGCATTATATTTATCTTCTGCTAATTCTACAGAAACAACGCCTCCAGCCGGTGTATATACGATTGCGTTATTCATTAAATTAATAAAGATTTGCTGCAAGCGACTTGGATCTCCAATGACAGAGACACGTTTTAATGCATTTACTTGTAAAGAGATTTCTTTTTCTCCCGCTTTATTATCAAGTACCATATGAATATCTTCAAGAAGTCCCTTCATATCAACGGTACCCATATTCAATTTAAATCCTTGTTGCTCAATCTTTGATAAATCTAATAAATCTTCAATTAATCCTTGCATACGTTCACTTTCTTTTAAAATAATATGCAAGAAATGCTCGCAGAATTTTTTATTATCCATAGCACCGTCTAAAAGTGTTTCTGAAAAACCTTTAATAGAAGTAATCGGCGTTTTTAGTTCATGAGAAACATTCGCTAAAAAGTCTTTTCTCATTTGTTCTAACTTTTTCAGCTCAGTAATGTCATGGAATACAAGGACAATCCCTTTCCATTCATGGTTCGTCCCGATAATCGGTGCTCCATATACCTCGAAATGCTTTCGCTCAATTCCAAGTGGCAATAACATTTGTTTGCGCACTTTCACTTCTGTCATAAAGATTTCTTCCACAAGCTCTATAATTTCCGGATGATGAAACGACTCATAATATAAACGATCTAAATATTCTTCATCTGTGACGTGGAAAGTTTCCTTATACGAACGGTTTACAAGGTTGATATAACCGCGGCTATCAATTAAAATCATTCCGCTTCCCATATTTTCAATTAACGTATGCAGACGATCTTGTTGCATTTCTTGCTCAAGTGTCATCTCTTGTAAATTACGAGCTAAAATATTAATCGCTTTACTTAACATTCCCGTTTCATCCGAATGACTTTCATAAGCGCGTGCTTTATAATTACCCTTCGCTAATTCGATGGCAACTTTCGTAACGGACTCAATCGGCCTAATATATTGCCCTGTAATTTTCATACCTAAAAATACGACTACAAGACACGCAATAACAAATCCGATAATTAATAATCCCCACGTTTTTTGATGAACGTCTTTCAAAGGCTCGATTGTGCTCTTCACCAAAATGTATCCTTGTTTCCCTGCTACATCTTGCACGAACACCGCATGGTAAAATTCATTATTTTGATCTGTTTCTTTCGTAATGACTTTATTTCTTTGTTTCGTTGTTTCAGAGGAAAGTTCTTTTATTGTCCCTTGGCTAAAAGCAGACGGTTCTCCCCCGCTATATTGAACTTTCTTTTTCTCATCTACAAAAGCAATAGAAGCCTGAATTTTTTCTTCTAGCTTTTTAAATATATATGGATTTTTTAAAACATCATCAAAACCTTGTTCTTCTGCTAATACCGCAACATACTCTGTCTCTTTTACCATTCTCTCTTTCGCATGATCTATATAATAGTTTTCAAACACGGTTTCCAGCAATAAACCGAGTCCGACTAAAATAAAAACAATAAGAGAAACAAATGTAAAAAGAAGCCTGGAACGAAATTTATTCATCCCCTTTTGGCTCCTCTAATTTATATCCTAAACCACGTATCGTTTTAATGTACGTCGGTTTTTTCGTATTTTGTTCAATTTTATCGCGCAAATGGCTAATATGAACGTCAACAATTCGTGTATCACCAGCGAAATCATAATTCCATACAGCACTTAATAATTGATCACGCGTTAATACGCGACTTTTATTTTTCGCAAGATAAACAAGTAGTTCAAATTCTTTTGGTGTTAATTCAAGCTTTCTTCCTTGGAAATAAGCCTCATAAAACTCCGGTAAAATTTTAAGTTCAGCAATTGTAATGCTCTCTTCATCTGACGATTCTGTAACTTGCTCTTCTTGTTGTAATTTCGTACGGCGTAAAATTGCCTTCACACGCGCCACAACTTCCCTTGGGCTAAATGGCTTCGTCATATAATCATCCGCCCCAAGTTCAAGACCTAGCACCTTATCAAACTCATCATCTTTTGCTGTTAACATTAAAATTGGCGTCATAACGCGCTGCAATCGTAATTCTTTACACACTTCCATACCATCCATTTTTGGAAGCATTAAATCTAATATAATTAAATCTGGGCGTTCTGTTGTCGCTTTTTGAAGCGCCATTTCTCCATCCATCGCTGTTATCACTTCAAACCCAGCTTGTTGTAAATTAAATTCAATTAAAGTTAAGATAAATTCCTCATCATCAACTACTAAAATACGATTGTTCATTCTTTTCCTCCAAGTTATAGACTTGAAACCTTCTTCATCCTAGTATTTTCCCCGTTATTCTCATCATACTAGAAAACAAGGTCCCTCTCAATATAATTGTCTATTCATGGATTCAGATTGTGCCATTGTTATTACTCATTCACTTCCATTAACGTGTTGTTATCCATACTTTATACACATCTATATTTTCATTCCATTCTACTTCCGTATGAATATTGAATTCTCGATTTTGCGCTAGAAAAAAAGAAAGAGCATACGCTATTTTATAATCTAGCGTTTCATATCCATCAAATAGTCTTCCATGCATTTCATTCGCAACCCCGTCCGCCCATACTTCAGCTTCTCTTATCGTTTCAAAGATAACGTCTTCTCTCTTCCACTTCATCTTAAAAAACCCCTTTAATTGACTTTAATTATTAATTTATATATTATTAATTTTAATATATAAATAAACGCAATAAAGGAGCTATTATGCGAATATTACTACCTATTTTAACTTTAGTAGTAACATGTTTCCTTACTTTTAACGTACCGAGCTGGGATACGATTAAAACGGGGTGTTCAGATTTTGCTGAAGGGTTCAAAGAGGGATTCTTCAACTAAAAATAGCGCTAGCCCCCTTATGAAAGGTATGCTAGCGCTATTCACATTTTCATGTTTTAAAAATTATCTAATGCTTTTTCCATAATAGAGACTGATTTGTAAGGTGGCGTTACTGTTAATGAGCCTTTCACAACAGTATCCCCTTTTTCATCATGAGCAAATACAAGCATATCAATTGTATGTTCCTCCTCAGAAACAGCCACAACTTCAAAGTGGATTTGTAACGTTTCATAATGGTGAACATGCTTCACGAACGTAAGGTCCTTTCTCGTAATATGACTACCTGGACCTGGTAAATATTTCGTAACTGCCGTTGTAATCATTCCAGTTAGCATAATGCTTGGTACAATCGGCTTTTCATACGGAGTTTGGGATGCGTAATCATGCTGAATATATAATGGATTGGCATCATTCGTTAACCCTAAGTACAATAACAAATCTTTATCCTCAATTTTTTCAGTGATAGATAATTTCTCTCCTACTGTAATTTCATCCATTTTACGACCAATTTGAACTTTTTTCTTTAACATGTTACAACCCCCTCCGATTTTTTCACCTTATTATCCTACTAAAAGCGATACTTGATCCGACATTTACTATGATGAGGGCAATGTATAGTATAAATCTACAGTTTCATTATAGGATATTACAAATGATAGCGTTTTCATGTTATTTCAAAAAAACATTTGTATAAATAGTAGAAAAAGATTCGGGGCCCCGAATCTTTTTCTACTTATATTTAATGATTAAACAAGAACCTTCATAACATTACGTACAGATTCTACAGAGCGATCTAACGCTTCTTTTTCATCTGCAAGAAGTTCTAATTCAATAATTTTTTCAATTCCGTTACCACCTAGAATTACTGGTACCCCTAAGTAAAGGTCACTATAACCGTATTCACCTTCAAGGTACGCAATAGCCGGTAATACACGGCGTTGATCTTTTAAGATTGCTTCTGTCATTTCAACTAAAGAAGCAGCTGGTGCATAATATGCACTACCGTTTCCTAATAAGCCTACAATCTCGCCGCCACCTTTACGGGTACGTTCTACGATTGCTTCTAAACGCTCTTTCGGAATTAACGTTTCTAACGGAATGCCACCTGCATATGAATAACGTACAAGAGGTACCATATCGTCACCGTGTCCACCAAGAACAAATCCTGTAATGTCTTTCACAGAAAGATTTAATTCTTGTGCGATGAATGTACGGAAACGAGCTGTATCTAATACGCCCGATTGACCGATAACACGCTCTTTCGGGAATCCAGCTTCTTTAAATACAGAATATGTCATTGCATCAACTGGATTTGTTAACACAACAATAATTGCATTTGGTGAATGTTTTGCAATGTCGCGCGTAATACTTTTCATAATTTTGGAGTTTGTTGCTACTAAATCATCACGGCTCATACCAGGCTTACGCGCAATACCTGCTGTAATCACAACAACGTCAGAATCAGCAGTATCTGCGTAATCAGATGTTCCAATAATGTTAGCATCAAAACCTTGTACTGGGCTCGCTTCTAACATATCTAACGCTTTCCCTTTTGTTGGATTTTCCAGCTGTGGAATGTCCACTAATACAACATCTGCAAGTTCTTTTTGTGCTAATAAGAATGCTGTTGTTGCTCCTGTAAATCCTGCACCGATGACTGAAACTTTCTTGCGTTTGATTGTCATAATTTACCCCCCACTTTAATTATGCGTTTTTGATTATCGCTACATCCATGTTTTTAATAAGTTCATTAGCGAACTCAGAACATTTCACTTCTGTTGCACCTTCCATTAAGCGTGCGAAATCATAAGTTACTACTTTTGAAGCAATTGTCTTCTCAACTGAAGCAGTTACTAATTTCGCAGCTTCGTTCCATCCTAAGTGTTCTAATAATAATACACCAGAAAGAAGAACTGAAGATGGGTTTACTTTATCTAAACCTGCATATTTTGGAGCTGTACCGTGCGTAGCTTCAAAGATAGCATGTCCAGTTACATAGTTAATGTTTGCACCAGGTGCAATACCAATTCCACCTACTTGTGCAGCAAGTGCATCAGAGATGTAGTCACCGTTTAAGTTCATTGTTGCAACAACATCGAACTCACGTGGACGAGTTAAAATTTGTTGTAAGAAGATGTCTGCAATAGAATCTTTTACGATGATTTTTCCAGCCACTTCAGCGTCTGCCATCGCTTTATTCGCTGCATCTTTACCATCTTTCTCAACGATACGATCATATTCAGCCCAAGTAAATACTTTGTCGCCGAATTCTTGTTCCGCTACTTCGTAACCCCAGTTTTTGAAAGCACCTTCTGTAAATTTCATAATGTTTCCTTTATGAACTAATGTAACAGAAGAGCGTTTTTCGTTAATTGCATATTGAATTGCAGCACGAACAAGACGCTTTGTCCCTTCTTCTGAGATTGGTTTAATACCAATACCAGATGTTTCTGGGAAGCGGATTTTATTAACACCCATTGCTTCTTTTAAGAAAGCAAGAACTTTTTCTGCTTCTGGAGATCCTTGCGCATATTCAATTCCAGCATAAATGTCTTCTGTATTTTCACGGAAAATAACCATATCAGTATCTTCCGGACGTTTTACAGGTGAAGGAACACCTTCAAAATAACGAACTGGACGTAGACATACATATAAATCTAATTCTTGACGAAGTGCTACGTTTAGAGAACGAATACCACCGCCAACTGGAGTTGTAAGTGGACCTTTAATCGCGATTAAATATTCACGAATTAAATTTAAAGTTTCTTCTGGTAACCACTCGCCTGTTTGGTTGAATGCTTTTTCCCCTGCAAGCACTTCTTTCCAAACGATTTTCTTCTCACCATCATAAGCTTTTTCAACTGCTGCTTCTAGTACACGAGATGCAGCTGCCCAAATATCAGGACCAATTCCATCTCCTTCGATAAATGGAATAATCGGATTGTTTGGTACATTCATAACACCATTAGTTACAGTAATTTTTTCACCTGTCGTCAATGTGATAACCCCCATGTTTGAAATTTCATATGTATGAAACTGAGGGAATAACCCCTCAGTTCAAACCGTTAGTCAAATTAAAATATTCTAATCATTACATCTTTCCGAAAAAATCAGACTTTTGAAAGCGTATTTTCACTATCAAAATAGTGTTATTCGCTTATCGTTGTGCAATTGGAACATACACTTGATGTGTTGGTCCATTATAATCAGCACGCGGACGGATTAAACGGTTATTTTCATATTGTTCTAGAATATGAGCTAACCAGCCTGACATACGGCTAATTGCAAAAATAGGTGTAAATAAGTCATGGTCAATTCCTAAACAATGGTATACAGAAGCTGAATAGAAATCAACATTTGGTGGAAGACCTTTTTCTTTTGTTACAATGTCTTCAATTTTGATAGACATATTATACCATTTCTCTTCTCCTAAAAGCACGCATAATCTCTTAGACATTTCGCGTAAATGTTTTGCACGCGGATCACCCTGCTCATATACACGGTGGCCAAAGCCCATGATTTTCACTTTATTTTGAAGAGCATTATGAATATATGATTCTACATTTTCTTCTTCGCCAATTTCAGTTAACATCTTCATTACATTTTCATTTGCCCCACCGTGAAGAGGACCTTTTAACGCACCGATTGCTGCTGTAATGCCAGAATATACATCTGAAAGTGTAGCTACACAAACGCGTGCAGTAAATGTAGAAGCGTTTAACTCATGATCTGCGTGAAGTACAAGCGCCTTATCAAAAGCTTCAATTTCAACTTCATTTGGCTCGCGATCATTTAACATGTACAAGAAGTTTGCAGCTAATGATAAATCATTTCTAGGCTCAACAACATCTAAACCTTTACGGATTCTTGCATAAGCAGCAACTAAAGTACCCACTTGAGCCTGTAATTTAACCGCTTTCAAATAATTGGACTTTTCATCCATAATTTCAGCGCTCTCATCGTATAATGATAGCATGGAAATTGCAGTTCGTAAAACAGACATCGGATGTGCGATTTTTAAATCTACTTGTTTCAAATATGCTAAAATCTCACCTGGAACTTTATAGTATTCCGATACAATCTCATTAAATTTCGCTAGTTCTTGCTCGTTAGGAAGCTTGCGATGCCATAATAAGTACACTACTTCTTCAAATGTAGCATTCTCAGCTAAATCATCAATATTATACCCAACATAAGTTAATGTATCATCAATAATAGAGCTCACAGATGATGTTGTTGCTACTACCCCTTCTAAACCTCGAATAACAGTCATGACATTCTCTCCTTTTCCTGAAAATTCTCCCAACCTTGCTCCTTATATCTATTTGCTCCCCTTTTGAATTATGAACGCCCGTTCACTCTTTAGGCAAGCAAAATGCACGATCATGCAAATTTGTTGCGATGTTCCCCTCTTATTGTCCATTGTCTACATGGAAAGCATGAGCGTGAATGTCTCCCCGAATCCTCACGCTCAAAACAACAAGTTAGTGAGGAAAATGAATTCCGAAGAGTTTTATGATAAAAACAACATAAAACAATATCATTATAAAATTGTTTTATGTTGTTTTTATTTTATCTGGTGTAAAGTCTCTGCTGTTATGTAACTTTTCAAAGTTTCTAATCCTATTATAAACAATTATCTGACTTTTGTGAACAGAAAGAATTCAAAAATTTTATATTACTATAAAATTCCTTATTTAAACATCTGTATAATACTCATTACTGCATAGGCAATTCCAGCCCCAATTAATGGACCTACAGCGACCCCATTAAATAAAGCAACTGCTATAATTGTCCCGAAAACGAGCGCAGTTGTAATATGAGGATCTGTCGTTAATAATTGTACGCCACCTTTTGCTAACAAAGCAACTGCTACCCCTGAAGCTAAAGCAATCCATGCATAATACGATTTCGCTGCTTCTCCAAGTTGCTTAAACCCTATTTCCCCCGTCGCAATCGGTACGAGTACTGCTATTGTAATAACCGTAACACCGAGGTTAATCCCTTTCGTTTGTAGATAAGGAAAGACTTTATCCCCTAGAAATGTAAATTTTAATAGAAATAACACACCAATAGCTACAGTAAGCGATTGGTTTTTCGCAATAAGTCCTATAATAAGTAGTATGAATAAAAATAACGTTGACTGACTAATCATGTTTGCACTTCCTTTCTGAAAATAATGAACTCATTTCCAAACAAAAATACCTTTAAACCTATCGTTATACATGCTATATCGATGCCTATTCAACATGAATCACTTCATTTTTTTACGCATTTTAAAATGCCAAACTGAGACTTTCACCATCCAAATGTAAGCATGTATACATTTTAAAAAACGGGCGTCTCTCCTTTCTTTTCTAATTAGAAACAGGTAAAATAAAAAGAAGAGAAAATGAAGTTTTTACCATATAGTAGAAGCATCAACACCAAGCTTTCACAGTCACTCACGTACCGAAAAAGCAGGAAAATCCATCATTCCACTATAACATAAAGTGAAACTTTAATCAGTGGGGCACACTCGTTATAAGTTGAACGAATTAGGATAATCCAAATTGGAATGGGAGGTATACATCTTTGAATCGAAACTTACTATATATGATATTGCGACTCGTATTTGTCATTATAGCGACGGTAGCCGGGTTCTATGCATTACTATATATGTCAGGGCTTATCTATCCTTTTATTATCGCTTTCGCATTTGCTTATTTAATTAATCCTGTCGTCAATTTCCTGAATCAAAAACTACAATTTCCTCGCGCACTCGCAGTACTCGTTAGCTTAATTCTCGTATTTGGAGCTATCGTCGGACTCGTTACATATCTTGTAACAGAAGCAATATCTGCCACAACATACTTACTACAACTTGTTACAGTAAAATTTCCGGATATCGTTGCATTCGCTCAGCAGTTTGCACTTAATCATATTATGCCTCTCTACGATGATTTAATCTCTAAATTTAATCATCTTGGGGAACCGCAGCGCTATACGATTACACAAAACATTCAAAACTTAGGAACCGAAGCAACGACGCAAATGAAAGAACTTTTAACCGCTATTATAAGCGGGTTAACAAATTTTATTAGTGCACTACCAACTACTTTAACTGTACTTGTATTCGTTTTATTAGCCACTTTCTTCATTAGTTACGATTGGCATCGTCTTGCTCAGAAAGTAAGAAAGTTTTTGCCCAACCGTGTTCATGGCTATGGAAAAACTATTTTTGTGGATTTAAGAAAAGCTTTATTCGGTTTTGTTAAAGCACAACTTACACTCGTATCTATGACAACTGTTATTGTACTAATCGGACTTTTAATATTACGCGTACCATACGCCATTACTATCGCGATTATTACAGGGGTTGTAGATTTACTCCCGTATTTAGGAACAGGAGCTGTCTTCGTTCCTTGGGTTATATACGTATTTTTCACTGGCGACACTGCTTTCGCCATCGGTCTTCTCATTTTATACATCGTCGTGATTGTCCAAAGGCAAATTATGGAGCCAAAGGTACTTTCATCTAATATCGGCCTTGATCCATTAGCAACACTGATTGCTCTATTTGTCGGCTTTAAGCTCTTTGGCTTCTTAGGATTAATCATCGGTCCAGTCACCTTAGTACTACTTAATACATTACACAAAGCTCGTGTATTCCATGATTTGTGGAAATATATTAAAGGCTCACCTTCAAAATAATAGTTTCTAATTCATACACAACAAAAAACTTACATATAATCAGTGGAAATTCCCCACTGATTATTCCTTGTACTTATTTTTCATACTCATTACACACAACAAGAGAATTACCCTAAAAACAGGATAATTCTCTTGTTTTTCGCATAAAAAACGCATATTTCGTGGTATTTTTACATATTTATTCTAATAAATTTATATTTATTACTTACATTTATTACTTTTTATGTAAATGAATAAATATACAAATCGGCATAGAATGAGACTTAAACTGACCATTTTCCTATTCTTATTTAACTTTTTTCATTCCAATTCATTCTTTTTTACATACAAAAACAATCTTAAGTTCAGATTCCCACTTTAAACACACTGATTCAGAGCTAATAACTCCCCAAATCACATATCCAATCGAAAAAATACACAACAAATACAACAAAGTAAAACTTTAATCTACAAGGGTCCTATCCCCATCGATTATCAACCGTCACATTCGCCGCATATTAAAACACATCTTTCATTAACTGAACTTTAACCACCCTCTCATCCTTTTACAGACAAAAAAACAGTGCTTAGATCGCTATAATCTAAGCACTATTTCTGCACAATAATAGTTGAGTTTTTTCTAAACTTCCATTCCATCCACTTCATAACAAACGGCTTCAATAAAGCCCTCGTCATAGGGACAACAAAGATGAAACCTATTATATCCGTTACATATCCAGGAAGCACTAAAAGAATACCCCCTACAAAGATAAAAATACCATCTAAAACCGCTGCTCCTGGCATTTCTCCTCTATTCAACTTATATTGAATCTCTCCAAGTACTTTAAACCCTTGTCTTTTCGCCAAATACACACCTACAACGCCTGTAAATACGATCATAGCGAACGTAGACCACAAACCTATTACATGACTCGATCCAATTAAGACTGTAATCTCAATAGCCGGTATTAATATAAACAAGAATAGTAACCACTTCATAGTTCTACACTCCTTTCATATCCTATCACTTTAAACACTCTCACAACGTCCATATACACCATATAAAAGCTAAACGCACTTTCCCATCAAACTTCATAATAAACAGCTTTTAAAAGCAATTTCAGACGTTTTAAGCTAGTTTTACCTCATTTTTGTGTAAAAAAAAGAGAAGGACTCCGATCCTTCTCTCCGTATTACTTATAGCACTTCCGCATGTCCATTATAAACAATTCCGCGTGCCGCATCAACTGTTACTTCTTGGCCATTTTTTAAAGTTGCTGTTACGCCGTTTACACCAACGATAACAGGAATACCGATTGATACACCTACAACAGCCGCATGGCTTGTTAGGCCGCCTTCTTCTACAACTAGAGCAGCAGCTTTTTCGATTGCAGGAATCATATCTTTATCAGTGCTTGTTGTAACAAGGATATCACCTTCGTTTACGTTCGCTACAGCTTCAGCAGCTGTTTTCGCTACAACTACTTTACCTTTTGCAGCTTTACGACCGATTCCTTGTCCTTTAGCAACTTCTTCACCAACAACGTGGATTTTCATTAAGTTTGTTGTACCAGTTTCAGCAACTGGAACACCAGCAGTGATTACTACAGTGTCTCCAAGTCCGATTAGACCTGCATCCATACCTGTTTGAATCGCTGTATCTAACATTTCGTCAGTAGAAGCTGCACGCTTCTCAGCCATAAATGCTTGTACACCCCAAACAAGTGCAAGACGACGTCCTACTTGCTCGTCAGATGTTACAGCTACGATTGGAGATTTAGGACGGTATTTAGAGATCATTTTCGCAGTATATCCACTTTCTGTTGGAGCTACAATTGCAGCTACATCAAGAGCAAGTGCTGTATGCGCAACAGATTGGCTAATTGCATCTGTAATTGTTGGAGTGAACTCTTTAATACGTTTTTTGAACATATCTTCATATTGTAATGATTTTTCAACACGTACTGCAATGTTAGCCATCATTGTTACTGCTTCTACTGGGTATTGTCCAGCAGCTGTTTCACCTGAAAGCATGATTGCATCTGTACCATCAAAGATTGCGTTAGCTACGTCACTTGCTTCCGCACGAGTTGGACGTGGGTTACGTTGCATAGAATCTAACATTTGTGTTGCAGTAATAACTGGTTTACCTAACACGTTACATTTTTTGATTAGACGTTTTTGTACTAATGGTACTTCTTCTGGTGGAATTTCTACACCCATATCACCACGAGCTACCATTAAACCGTCAGAAACTTCTAAGATTGAATCGATGTTGTCGATACCCTCTTGGTTTTCGATTTTTGGTACGATTTGGATGTACTGAGCGTTATGCTCTTCTAGTAATTCACGGATTTCTAATACGTCAGCTGCTTTACGCACGAATGAAGCTGCGATGAAATCAACTTTTTGCTCGATACCGAAGATGATATCTTTTACGTCTTTTTCAGTGATACCAGGAAGCTTAATGCTTACGTTTGGTACGTTAACACCTTTTTTATTTTTTACAGTTCCGCTGTTAAGAACTTTTGTACGGATGTTTCCGTCAGCTTTTTCGATTACTTCTA
The DNA here is from genome assembly GCF_052928345.1 of Bacillus sp. BSL6. Classification (NCBI taxonomy): domain Bacteria; kingdom Bacillati; phylum Bacillota; class Bacilli; order Caryophanales; family Bacillaceae; genus Bacillus; species Bacillus sp. BSL6. The sequence continues at coordinate 259,532 of NZ_JAVGCW010000001.1, read as the reverse complement.
GCTCGATAAGACCGTCATCGATTAGAATGCGAGAACCTGGGTTTACATCGTCATAAAGACCAGCATAAGATACAGAGAACTTCTCTGCAGTACCTAATACTTGCTCAGTAGAAATAACTACTTCTGCACCTGTTACAAGCTCAGCTTGTCCGTCTACGAAGTCGTGAGTACGGATTTCTGGACCTTTTGTATCAAGTAAGATACCAACTGTTTTACCAGTTTTCTTTGAAGCTTCACGAATGTTTTTAATACGAGCGCCGTGTTCTTCATGGCTACCATGAGAGAAGTTTAAACGAGCAACGTTCATACCTGCTTCGATTAATTGCTCTAATTTTTCAATACTTTCACTAGCAGGACCTATAGTACATACAATTTTAGTTTTACGCATATTGCACCTCCGAAAATTATGAAACCGTTCCCAAATATCCGACATTACGCCGATTAGATGGATAATTCTTTAGATAATTGATACATATCTTTATCGATTGTATGCTTTTGAGCTAACGCTTCGATAATATCATGATCAACAAGTTTGTTATCTTGAATACCTACACAACGTCCACCTTTACCAGCAATTAATAATTCAACTGCTCTTGCACCAAGACGGCTTGCTAATACACGGTCTTGTGCACTTGGTGATCCACCACGTTGTACGTGACCTAATACAGTTACGCGAGTATCAAAGTTTGTTGCTTCTTCAATGTGCTTACCGATGTCAATTGCACTTCCAACACCTTCAGCTACAACGATAATACTGTGTTTTTTACCACGTTCACTACCGCGCTTCAGACGAGCGATAACATCTTCCATGTCATACTCTTCTTCTGGAATTAAGATTGTTTCCGCACCATCAGCTAAACCAGCCCATAATGCGATATCACCAGCGTGACGTCCCATTACTTCGATAACATATGTACGTTCATGAGATGTAGCTGTGTCACGAATTTTATCAATTGCATCAATAACAGTGTTTAAAGCTGTATCGAAACCAATTGTGAAGTCTGTTCCAGGGATATCATTGTCAATTGTACCTGGTACACCAACACATGGGAATCCTTGTTCAGTTAATTTTTTAGCGCCTTGGTAAGAACCATCTCCACCAATAACAACAAGTCCTTCGATACCGTGTTTCTTTAATTGCTCGATACCTTTTAGTCGTACTTCTGGGTCTTTAAACTCAGGACATCTTGCTGTATATAATTTCGTACCACCGCGGTGGATAATATCGCCAACAGAACCTAGTTCTAATTTTTCAATGTGACCAGAAATTAATCCAGCGTATCCATGGTAAATACCATATACTTCAATATCATGGAAAATCGCTTTACGAACAACTGCACGAATGGCAGCATTCATACCAGGTGAATCTCCACCACTTGTTAATACACCAATACGTTTCATTTGTACTCACCTCATAAAGATTATTTGCCTTATAATAAAATAACACGAAAAAATATAAAAATACAATGGAGAAGATGTGTCTTTTCATAATAAAAACGTGCATTCGCGAAGTGGAACGCACGCTTTTCTTATTTTATCCAAATGGAAGCGTTTGAAAACGAAACTTGCCCAATTTTCATATATTTTTCATAACGTTTTTCGATTAATTCATCTTTCGAAATTCCGTTTAATTGTTCAAAAGTTTTCCCTAGCATTAAATCTATATTTTCTGACTGTTTCAAAATATTACGGTGTGATCCACCCTTTGTCTCTGGAATAATTTCGTCAATTACACCTAATTCTTTCAAATCTGCTGCTGTAATTCTCATCGCCTCTGCAGCTTCCTTTGCTTTTCCTGCATCTTTCCAAAGAATTGCCGCTGCACCCTCTGGCGTAATAACAGAATAAGTGGAATTTTCTAGCATATGAATGTAATCTCCTACTCCAAGACCTAGTGCACCACCACTACCACCTTCGCCAATAACGATACAAATAACAGGCACCGTTAAGCCTGCCATTTCAAATAAATTGCGGGCGATTGCTTCACTTTGACCACGTTCTTCAGCAGCTTTACCAGGATAAGCTCCTTTCGTATCAATAAAACAAATAATTGGACGATTGAACTTTTCCGCCTGCTTCATTAAACGCAATGCTTTTCGATATCCTTCTGGGTGAGGCATCCCAAAATTACGGCGAATATTTTCTTTCGTATCTTTTCCGCGTTGATGCCCGATTACAGTTACAGGCATCCCTTTATACTTCGCAATGCCGCCGACAATCGCTGCATCATCGCCAAATAGACGATCTCCATGACATTCAAAAAAATCAGTAAATAAGTGCTCAATATAATCGAGCGTTGTCGGTCGTTCTGCATGACGAGCAATTTGAACACGGTCCCATACTTTCATATTGCCGTATATATCTTCCTCTAAATTTTCTAGCTTGTCTTCCAAAATACGAATCTCCTCACTGAAGTCCATCTGGCTGTTTTTCGTATAGTCTTTCAGTTCACGAATCTTATTTCTTAGCTCAACAACTGGTTTCTCAAATTCTAGCTCTGCCATACAGCCATTTCCCCTCCTTGATGAACTTCTAAAATCTTACGAAGCGATTCTCTCATATCATCACGATGTACCACCGCATCTAATTGACCATGTTCTAGTAAGAATTCTGCCGTTTGGAAATCTTCCGGTAGTTTCTCACGCACCGTTTGTTCAATTACACGTCTACCAGCAAATCCGATCAGCGCCCCTGGTTCTGCAAGATTATAATCACCAAGTGAAGCGAAACTCGCTGAAACCCCGCCCGTCGTTGGGTGAGTCATAACAGAAATAAATAATCCTCCTGCATTACTATGCTTTTTCAAAGCTACGCTTGTTTTTGCCATTTGCATTAAACTTAATATCCCTTCTTGCATACGGGCACCACCCGAAGCAGTAAAGATAATAAATGGAACTTGTAAGTCGTACGCCTTTTCAACCGCACGGGCAATTTTTTCTCCTACAACAGAGCCCATGCTCCCCATTCGAAAACGAGAATCCATTACTGCAACAACAACAAGCATGTCATCAATTGTTCCTTCACCAGTTACAACCGCTTCGTTCAAGTCAGTCTTCTTACGATCGCTCTCTAGTTTCTCTTCATAATCTGGAAACTCGAGTGGATTTAATGAAACCATTTCTTTGTCATACTCACGGAATGACCCTTCGTCCAATATACTATCAAGACGTTCCCATGCATTCATAGGATGATGATATCCACAATTCACACATACTTTTAAATTTTTTAGAAGCTCTTTCGTATACATGATTTTTTTACATTTCGGACATTTTGTCATAACGCCGTCTGGTACATCTTTTCGTACTTGTTCTGAAGGTATTGCAGCGTACTTTTTCTTTTTCACGAATAAATCTCTTAGCACAATTTGACCCCCTTCGTTGAGAGCTAAGGTTAGCGTAAGAAGAAAATTGGGCTAACACCAAAGTTTGATGTTAGCCTTATCTTCTCAATCTGTCTAATAACCTCACTCTTTACGTTTAACTTTAACCGCTACGCGATAGAATGTTTGTCATAACGTGTCATGGTCATTTCGACAAATTTTATACATTACGAGTAAAACTGTATATTCTCTACTAATTCATCGTAAATTTTTAGTGCATCATTTTCTTGTTTTTCTTCCAAAATAGCGTAAAGCTTTCTATACATATCGATAGAATCTCCTGAAACTTTACAAGAAAGCGTTGATACGTAATCATTTACGATCATCCAAATGCGATATAGTAAATAATTATCGACTTGTTCAATAAGTGTTTTAAAGAACGTTTGGTGAAGCATTGGAACTGAGTTTTCATTTCCTTCAAGCACTTGATGTAATTTACTTAGCACTTTAGAAAACATTTCTTTCGGTAAATTACATACAATTCGAATCATATCTTTCTCAAGCAATCGTTTTGTTTGTAATAAATCACGAATTGTTTTCTCATCTTGCAGCAAGAACGGAGCAATCAATTGTACAAGACCGTTATCGTAAAAGTTTCGAATAAACGTCCCTTCACCACGTCTCGTTTCAATTAATCCTACAAGTTCTAAAGCACGCAACGCTTCTCTTACAGAGGAACGTCCTACGTTTAAACGTGAACTTAACTCACGCTCAGACGGCAAACGATCCCCCGCTACCAATCCATCCTCTTCCATAATGGAACGGATTTTTTTTACAATTTCGAGATATACTTTTGTATTTGATGATGTCAATGGAAATTCCTCGCTTATTCTTTACCAATCAGCGCTAATTGTTTTGTTTTCTCAGCAACTTCATTTGGATCTACTTGACGGCGAGCTACTCCTGTCTCCATTGCAGCTTTTGCAACGTAAGCTGCTACTTGAGGCGCTACACGCGCGTCAAACGGTGCTGGAATGATATAGTCTGCATTTAACTCATCTTCTGCTACAAGCTCAGCAATAGCTTGTACAGCTGCCATCTTCATTTCTTCGTTAATTTGTGTCGCATGTACGTCAAGTGCACCGCGGAAAATACCAGGGAACGCTAGTACATTATTTACTTGGTTTGCGAAGTCAGAACGACCCGTTCCAACAACAGCTGCGCCCGCTGCTTTTGCCAATTCTGGCATAATTTCTGGAACTGGATTCGCCATTGCAAAAATAATTGCATCGTCATTCATTGTACGAACCATCTCTTCTGTTAATGCACCTTCTGCAGATACACCGATGAATACGTCCGCACCTTGTACAACATCAGCTAAAGAACCTTCGATACGATTCTTATTTGTATATTTTGCCACTTCATCCTTCACCGGATTCATACCTGTAGGACGACCATCATAGATTGCCCCTTTACGGTCACACATAATAATGTCGCGTACGCCATAGCGATATAAAAGTTTAATAATTGCAATACCTGCTGCACCTGCGCCATTTGCGACAACTTTAATGTCAGACATTTTCTTTCCAACTAGTTTTAGCGCGTTCACAAGACCCGCTACTGTTACGATAGCTGTTCCGTGTTGATCATCATGGAAGATAGGAATATTTGTTTCTTTTTTCAAACGTTCTTCAATAATGAAGCAGTTTGGTGCTGCGATATCCTCTAAGTTAACGCCGCCAAAAGTTGGCTCCATTAATTTTACAGTTTCAACAATTTTATCTACATCGTTTGTATTTAAGGCAATTGGGAATGCATCTACACCAGCAAAGCTCTTGAATAATACAGCTTTACCTTCCATTACTGGAAGAGATGCTTCAGGTCCGATGTTACCAAGACCAAGTACAGCCGTTCCATCTGTCACAACTGCTACCATATTTCCCTTCATTGTATATTCATATACCTTACTTTTATCGTCATAAATTTCTTTACAAGGTTCTGCAACCCCTGGAGAATATGCAAGACTTAAATCTTTTGCATTTTCTACTTTTACTTTTGATACAGTTTCTAATTTTCCTTGATGCACTTTATGCATGTGAAGTGCTTCTTCACGAAGTGTTGACAAACTATCCACTCTCCTCAAATTATTCTTGCTGATATCAATTTCTCCAAGTGGTCTGACCACGAACACTACTACTATAATAATCGAAGTGTAGGGAAATTGTCCATTATATTTTCACAACCACATTTTCTTCCCCGACAATTTCACGAAGTGCTCCTAAACATTCTTCACTTGGGTGAATCGATAAACTTCGAGATAATTGTACCATTTTATGTTCCTTTTCATAATAAATTAGTACTTTCGCAAAACCCGAATAGTCAAACAATATTTTAGTAACCTGATTTAAAATCTTTTTCTCATACTGAGACGGCAATTTCACGTAAACAGACGCATCTTTCTTTTCCTCATACACATCCATTTCTTCTAACGGATATAGTCCATTTACAATCCATTGCAACTTATGATTTCTAAGCTCAATCGTGCCGTCAACTAAAACAATTGCTCCTTCTTGTAACTTATCTGAGAAATGTATATACGTTTCGGGGAAAAGAACTGCTTCCATTTCATCATTTTGATCACAAAATGTAATAAATGCCATCTTTTGCAACTTTTTCGTACGAATCACTCTCACGCTTGTTATGTACACGATAGCTCTTTGTACTTTTTTCTTATGTCGCATCGCCTGAGCGAGAGTTGGAATTTCTAATTCTTTCGCTAACTTCACATACTGCGCTGTCGGATAGCTTGATAAATAAAAACCTAGTACTTCCTTCTCTTTATTTAACTGTTCAATAAAAGAGAGCTCTTCTCCTTGTACGTATTTTGATTTCGGAACAGCATCTCCTAAATCACGTGCAAGATTTGCATACTCTAACGCTCCTTTAAGACTTTTCCATAAATTCGTTCTCGAAACACCAAAATCGTCAAAACACCCAGACCAGACGAACGCCTCTAAATTTCGCTCTGTTACAAACTTTGATGGCATGCGCAGACAAAATTCAAATAAATCTTCAAACATTTTTTTCTCTCGTTCTTCGATTAATGCTGTCACTGTAGCCATTCCGATGTTTCGAATGGAAAGTAAGCTGTACCGTATTGCATTTCCTTCTATTTGGAAATTGTAACCACTTCTCTGAAGAGATGGCGGCAAAACATGAAAACCTTTTCGCTTCGTTTCCCGTATATATTGCACAATCTTATCTTCATTTCCAATTGCACTCGATAATAGTGCCGTCATAAATTCCAGCGTATAATTCGCTTTTAAATAGGCAAGCTGATACCCAATCATACTGTAGGCTACAGCGTGACTTCGGTTAAAACCGTAATTTGCGAATCTTACAATTAAATCGTAAATTTTCTCTGCAGATGTCTCGTCATAACCATTTTGTAAACACCCTTGCACAAAATGCTTACGTTCCTGATCTAAAATATCACGATTTTTTTTACTCACTGCACGGCGTAATAAATCGGCTTCTCCGAGCGAGAAGCCCGCCAACTTCGACGCGATTTGCATAATTTGTTCTTGGTATACAATTACACCGTATGTTTTTTCTAAAATCGGCTTTAAGTCCGGATGTAAATATTCAATTTGTCTTTTTCCGTGTTTTGATTCAATAAAGGTTGGAATTTGTTCCATCGGTCCTGGTCTATATAACGAGTTAACAGCAACAATATCTTCAAATTCATTCGGCTTTAACCCGCGAAGTACATTTCGCATACCACCTGATTCAAGCTGGAATACACCTGTTGTATCCCCTCTACCTAACAATTGGAATGTCTTTTCATCTTGAAGTGGTAAATTTCTTATATCGATTTCTTTTCCTGTTTTTTGCACGATAAACTTTATAATATTTTCAAGTAACGTTAAATTACGTAATCCTAAAAAGTCCATCTTGAGCAACCCAAGTTCTTCTAATGCATCAGCTGGGTATTGCGTAACATACACATCGTTATGCCCTTCTTGAATTGCAACACTTCCGGTTAATGGCTCTTGGCTCATAATAACGCCAGCTGCGTGAATAGACGTATGACGCGGCAAGCCTTCTACACGTTTTGCAATTTCAAACACACGTTCATGCAAAAGGTTTCCTTGTATAAACTCACGGAGTGATTGCGATTCCTCATATGCATCTTTTAACGTTATACCAAGCTTTGATGGGATAAGTTTTGAGAATATGTCGATATCTCGCGGCGGAAGCCCCATTACACGCGCAATATCTCTAATTGCCGCTTTCGCTGCCAGCGTCCCGAACGTTACAATTTGCGCAACACGAAGCTGACCATATTTATCCTTCACATATCGAATCATCTCATCACGTCTTATATCCGGAAAATCAATATCAATATCTGGAAGTGTCACACGCTCTGGGTTTAAAAACCTTTCAAATAATAAATCGTATTCAATCGGATCAATATCTGTAATTTCTAATACGTAAGAAACGAGTGATCCAGCAGCTGATCCACGACCTGGTCCTGTTAAAATATGATTTTCATGCGCGTACTTCATAAAATCCCAGACAATGAGGAAATAATCACTAAATCCCATGCTAGAAATCACGTTTAATTCATGATTCAAACGATTTATATGTACTTCTTTCGGCGTACCATAACGTTTTTGTAATCCTTCTTCACAAACGCGGCGCAAATACATATCATTCGTCTCGTTAGATGGAACAGGGAATTTCGGTAATTGATTTACATGAAACGGTATTTCTACTCTGCAACGTTCTGCAATTTCTACTGTGTTATAAATCGCTTCTTCTACGTGAGAAAATAGGGCTTCCATTTCATCTGATGATTTTAAATAATATTGATCTGTTTTCAGCCTCGGCCTATCTGGATCTGTCATTTTCGTTCCACTTTCAACAGATAATAAACATTCATGAACAAGTGCGTCACTTTGATTGATGTAGCGTACATCGTTCGTCGCTACAACCGGAATATTTATCCTATTCATAAATGCAGGTAATTTTTCTTGCAGAAGCAGTTCATCTTGAATCGCATGATGCTGTAAACTCATATAAAAATTGCCGAACATATTTTTATACATACGAACTACTTCTTCAGCTTGACTCTCTTTGTCTTCTAATAATAATTGTTCGATTTCCCCATCTTTACCTGGTGAAATAGCAATTAATCCTTTCGCATAATGTGCAAGCCATTTCTTAGGAATACCTTCTTTTGACTTTGTCATAATGCTACTAGAGATCTTTAATAAATTTTGATAACCTATTTCATTTTCAGCAAGTAAGACAAGCGGATAAGACTTTTCTTCTTCTTCACTAAAAATAGAAGCTGTTAAGCCGATAATAGGATGTATACCATGTTTCTTACATGCTTTATAAAACGGAATAACGCCATACATAACATTTTCATCCGTAATAGCTAACGATGAATAACCGAGCTCTTTCGCCCTAACTACAAGTTCATCAATTTTACAAGCACTTTTTAATAAACTAAAAACGGTTTGACATTGTAAATGCACAAACTTCACTGTTGTACCCTCTCTTTACCTATTTGACTACTTTTATTATAGGTGAAGAGGAAAGAGGAAATCAAAACATACTTCTTATACTTTGTCCATATATATGAAGAAGAAAGGGGAATGACGATGGATGTAAGAGAACATACTTTTTTCTCTCTGCTTATTATTAGTTATTTTATTGCCTTTGGGGTTATACTTGGTGGTTCATTAATTGGTGGATTTGGTGCATTTCTTATCGGAAAACCAACTCTCACTTACATTAATCAATTCGCCCAAAATTTAAGAATTTGGGCACTCGTTGCAGCGATCGGCGGAACATTTGATACTTTTTATAGTTTTGAAAGAAGTTTCTTTGGCGGGGATATGAAAGATATCGTAAAACAAATTCTCCTTATTTTTTTCGCAACAGGTGGTATGCAAACTGGTCTTATTATTATTAAATGGCTAACGCAGGAGCATGTATGAGAGTACCAAGTGCCAATACAGCAAAAAGATGGTATTTAGTTTTAGCTGGGGCTGCTGTTGGAGGTGTGTTGAGCTGGTTTATTTTTTTGTACATATACGGTGTTTTTCAAGAAGAACAAGCTAGTAAAATAGCAGAACAAAGAGAAATTATAGAAAAACAAGAAGCAAAGCTCCACGTCCTTCTCGAAGATCAAGAAAAATTAAATACTGAAAATAAACGGCTCTTAACCATTCAAGAGATTAAAATAAAACTTATAAATCGAGAAAAATACGATTTAGACAACCTTACAATTGAAAACATGACTACTTCTATCCATAATGACCTCCAGCATCTTTTAACGAAAAACATACAAAGTATCGCAAAAAATAAAGACCTACTCAAAAAGGTAATCGAAAACAAAACGTACAAACATTACGATCGGCTATACCGTTTCAAAGTCGATACGATATCTTTTGATACAGTGCTTGAAATTAGTATTACGATAGAGAAAGAAAAATAAAGAAGGAGGGCTTTAGCGCCGCTCCTTCTTTTTGTTCTACTATATAATCTCTTATCTACACAGCTCACGTAAATCAGCAAAAAGACGATCCGCTTCTTCCCAAGAAGATGCTTTTGCACCAGAAGCCATCGGATGCCCTCCGCCATTATATTGCATTGCTAATTTATTTATTACTGGCCCTTTTGAGCGAAGACGAACACGAATCACATCGTCTTCCTCTAAAAATAGAACCCACGCCTTTAATCCATCAATATTACCAAGCGCTCCAACAACGCCTGATGCCTCAGAAGGAAGTACATCAAACTTTTCTAATACTTCTTTCGTTAATTTAATGTAAGCTGCTCCTTCTTCTACCATCGTAAAGTTTTGTAAAATATAGCCGTTTAAACGAGCAATCTTTTCTTTCGTCTTATACATTTCGTTGTATAAATCTGTAAATTTCACATCCATATCAACAAGCTCACTCACATAACGAAGTGTTTTCGCTGTTGTATTCGGGAATAAGAAACGACCTGTATCCCCAACAATACCCGCTAAAATAAGACGAGCTGCTTCTTTCGTTATTTGTAACCCTTTATCTTTTCCATAATTATAAAACTCATAAATCATTTCACTTGTAGAACTTGCTGTCGTATCTACCCACGTAATGTCTCCGTATGGATCTTCATTTGGATGATGATCAATTTTGATTAACATCTTCCCTTTTGTATAGCGTTGATCGTCAACACGTTCTTGGTTTGCTGTATCACAAACGATAACGAGCGCATTTTCGTATACACTATCTTCAATATCATCCATTACTCGTAAATATGCTAATGAAGGTTCATTGTACCCAACCGTATAAATATTTTTCTCTGGAAACGATTCTTGTAGAATTGTACTAAGACCGCCCTGTGAACCTAACGCATCTGGATCCGGACGCACATGACGATGAATAATAATTGTATCAAACTCTTTAATTGCTCCTAAAATTTGCTCATGCATATGTATAATCTCCTTTTTATTCAACTTCTTCACTTTAACGTGCAGTAAAAGCCCAATGAATGTGGGCTAATCATTAGCGCGGAAACATCCCCACACTAATGAAAGTCTCACTTTATCCTCCATTATAACGGAAAGTATTTCATACATGCGAACAATTGCTTTATAATAAAAATTAGAAAGTTTAGATATTTCTTTTTTCTCTACTATTTTTTCATAAAGCGATGGGAGTGTGCATGATGCCAGTATTAGTCTTCTGTATTATCGTCTCATTTATGTTGTACCTCTTCTACAAAACAAAATACTTTCGTACAAACCGCCCAATGGAGAAAGGTTGGCTCTCAGGAAAATCCGCAATGGCACTCGGTTCATTCGTCTTATTCTTTGGGATAAACCAATTCTTTTTAGAACTTTCAACCGCTCGTATTATCGTTGGTATCTTATTCGTTCTATTTGGCAGTGCAAGTGCCTTTAATGGATTTCGCCAATACAAACATTTCTTACCATTAGCAGTTGAAGAAGCCGAAGTCTATGAAGCAACGTAAAAAAGCATCAACATTGTGATGCTTTTTTACGTCCTCTAACTTTCAAAATCATATATGCGACAAACGCAGATGGTATATTAAATGGGTTGCCTTGCACATGAAGATGTAATTGTTCTTCCCCAAAAGACATTTTTTCGTATAGTTCTCGCTGAGATAATCCTGTTTTTTTCTTTTTTTCATGTAAACCTTGTAAGTATAAATATTGAATCGGTATCATCACAAGGAAGTAAAATAGTGCGATACTACCAAAAAAGAGTACTGTTGATGACATCATGCATACCACCTTCCCGTAATCCATTTTCTTACAATTCAATTATAACATAATCTAGAATCCAAATGAGTTAATATTCTGTTTTTCCATTAAACAATTGTCTCTCCGCATAATTCTTCTTCGACATACTGCATATATCGGCGAATGAAATTACCTGGATTCTTTTTAATTGGTTCAATATCAAGTCTTAATGGTATTTTTCCTGCCATATAAAAGATTCTTGAAGCGGTCCCCAGTCGAATGGATGATTCTGAAATATTTTCCCCATATCCCATCATGAAGTTCCCCCATACTTCTTCTAACTGTCCCGAAGCAATTAAATGCAATCTCGGAACACCAATATCAAACTCTTTATAGCCAAATCCACATTCATCAAAATCGAGTAAATACCAACCCTCTTTGTCTACAAGAATATTTCCAAAATGCATATCTCCGTGAACAAATTGTTTTTCTCCCAATTGAATTGAGTTTGTAAGTTCTTGTATTCTTTCTGCAATTCTCAAGCATTTATTTTTATCTTCATAAGATAAAAAAGAAGCATGTAATAAACATTGTAAAGGCTCATGAATCATCTTTTGCTCGCTATATATAGGTCTTTCATACCCCCTCCAAGTTTGCGGCACACTTTTAAGTACTCCGCTTGCTTTTTCATGAAACTTTCGCATGAATGATCCAAGTTTTTCATAATCTTTATCCTTTGGTTCTATAATTTCACTTCCATTTATAAACCTAAAGACAACAAAATACTGGATACTTCCCTCATCTTTCATAACAGCTGTGACCCAGTCACCATCTTTATTTACAACTACTTCTGGTACTAACATTTGTTTTTGTATCGCTATTAACCAATGTATTTCAGCTTCTATTTGCTCGGCTGTATAACGTCCTTCCCTATACTGCCTAACTACAAATTTATTTTTGTCCGATTCGAACATATATGTGTGATTTTCTCCCCCATGCAACAATGAAACTTTCGTAAGACTAATTAAATTATATTGCTTACATAACTGCTCTTTAATGTAAAAATCCATTCTTCTCCCCCTAGTTCGTATAGTGAAGCATAGTAATGATTAGTAACGTAAGCTTTCCTACTGACTAACAAGCAATTTTCTATCCGTACCGATACATATCCTGCTATTTTTTTACTTCTCTCCCAAAACTCTGACCGAACTTAAGTAATAGCTTCAAAATCCAATAAAACAAAATAAAATTAAGGAAAAAACCTAATGGATGAAACGAAAATTCCCATCCACCATAATAAACAAATGTTTCAGCTGGTATACCAAAGTAAAGAAAATCGCTATTATTTTCTCCAATTGTAGGGGTAAAGGAACAAATAACAGCGAAAATCAAACTTATTACATACAATTTCTTTTTATTTAAATCCATTATTCTATGAGTTATCACATGAACAGTAATTACAAGTATTAAACCTAAAAAGAAAAGTACTACTCCCATTCGACACCTCCACAATTATTGCTCCAGCATCTTCAAATTATCGCATGCCCTATTTATGAATATGAAACAAAACGTAATTTAACATTCTCTTTTGCAATTCAAAATATAATACATTCGATAACTAAATTTTAAAACCCTCTAATGTAGCGTTCTAAAAAAAATGGAACAAACCAAAGCGGCTTGCTCCATCTTTTTATTTATCGATCAATTGCACCATAAGTAATGCTTTCCCAACAACATTACCTTCATGATGTACTTCTACATCAACCTTACCAAATTTACGTCCAATTTCTAATACTTTCGGATGAACCGATACAACATTGTCAATTTGAACTGGTTTTACGAAATAAATTGTTAAGTTCTCAACAATTAAATCGCTCTTCTTTTGCGCACGAATAACGCGATTCGTTGCTTCTGTCACAATCGTTGCGAATACACCGTAAGATAGCGTTCCGATTGAATTCGTCATTTGCGGTGTCACTGAAAATTGATATAGATGCTCATTTTTCGCTTCTTTCGGCGTCATAAATTGATTCGTTACAATATCATCGATTGTTTCACCGACTTGCGGTTGACGCTGAATCATTTGCAACGCCTGAAGTACATCTTGACGGCTAATAATACCTTGCAACTTATTTCCTTCATCAACAACTGGAAGTAACTCAATACCTTCCCACACCATCATACGCGCCGCAGCTGCGACAGACATTTTTCCATTTACCGTAATCGGATGCTTTGTCATCACTTTATCAATTGGTGTTTCTTTCGCTACACCGATCATATCTTTTGAAGTTACAATACCTAACACCTTTTTATTTTCATCAACAATCGGATATCTTCCGTGCATCGTCTCTTCGTTATACGCATGCCATTGCTGCACTGTATCATCTGGCTTTAAATATAACGTTTCTTCAATTGGCGTTAAAATATCTTCAACGAGTACAATTTCTTTCTTAATAAGCTGATCGTAAATCGCACGGTTAATTAACGTTGCAACTGTAAATGTATCGTAACTACTTGAAATAATCGGCAGTTTTAATTCATCTGCTAATTTCTTCACATGATCTTCCGTATCAAATCCGCCCGTAATTAACACCGCAGCTCCGGTTTCTAACGCTAATTGATGTGCGTTCGTACGATTACCGACAATAAGTAAGTTTCCAGCTTCTGTATAGCGCATCATCGCTTCTAATTTCATTGCTCCGATTACGAATTTATTTAACGTTTTATGTAGTCCTTCTCTGCCTCCAAGTACTTGACCATCGACAATGTTAACGACTTCTGCATATGTCAGCTTTTCAATATTTTCTTTCTTCTTTTGTTCAATTCGAATTGTTCCGACACGTTCAATCGTACTAACATACCCTTTATTTTCTGCATCTTTAATTGCACGATAAGCTGTACCTTCACTTACACTCAAATCTTTTGCAATTTGCCTTACAGAAATTTTATGCCCTACTGGCAGGCTATTAATATGTTCTAAAATTTGGTTATGCTTGGTAGCCAAATGGTTTCACCATACTTTCTTTTCCCTAAATTCTTCATGTGTTGTATTTTCAGTATACTATATTTTCAAAACTGTTACACTCTCTCTTTATATATCTGTACTATTTTTTTTATAACAAAATACGCCTTACATTACACCACTACTTCTATTACAACAATGTAATGGTATTGTCATCTCGTTCGATAGTTTGTCCAGCCACTTCCATATACAATGAAGACAAGAAATGAAACAAAGGAGCGGATACATGATGAAAAAATTATTAGAAGTTGTAGGTGCTGTATTGTTAGCTTTCGTAGACGGGAAAAAAGTTGCAATGGAATTGAATGAAACACCTGAACAGACACTTCCCAAAAAGAAAAGAATCATCAAAACAAGTACAACCTTTACAAGCTGTCCTACACACGTAAAAAACCCTTCACCTGTCTTTTCAAATGAAGGGTTTCTTTTCTATAGTGTAATACTTTCTCCAGCTTCTAATACTTTCCCTATACAATTTTGTAGCTTTTCTACAAATTGATATGGATCTTGTTCAATTACTGGGAACGTATTGTAATGCATCGGTACAACAGTTTTCGCCTGAACCCATTTTGCTGCTAAAACAGCATCTTCTGGTCCCATTGTGAAATTATCACCAATTGGTAAAAATGCTACATCAATGTTATTTAATTCTCCAATTAATT
Source organism: Bacillus sp. BSL6 (assembly GCF_052928345.1). Classification (NCBI taxonomy): domain Bacteria; kingdom Bacillati; phylum Bacillota; class Bacilli; order Caryophanales; family Bacillaceae; genus Bacillus; species Bacillus sp. BSL6. The sequence continues at coordinate 244,260 of NZ_JAVGCW010000001.1, read as the reverse complement.
TCATATCAGAGAATAGAGCAGTATCCCCTGCATGGTACAAAGTCTTCTCTTCTGCTGTAAATAAAATACCCGCTGGCATACCTGTATATGTAATCGTCTTATTTTCTTCATCAATATAACTAGAGCCGTGGAATGCTTGTGTAAACTTCACTTTTCCGAAGTCAAATTCATGTGAACCACCAATATGCATCGGATGTGTTTTTACACCTTGCCAACTTAAAAATGTCGCTAGTTCAAACGGTGCCACTACAACTGCATTATTTTTCTTCGCAAGTTCTACTGTATCTCCAACATGATCACCATGACCGTGTGATAAAAGAATCGCATCTACTTTTACATCTTCAGCCTTTAAATCTGTTTTTGGATTTCCTGTTAAAAACGGATCAATTAAAATTACTTTTCCATTCGTTTCAATCTTTACAACTGAATGCCCGTGATAAGATACTTTCATTATTACATTCCTCCCCTTATTACATTCTCACTTTTTATTCTACATGATTTTTCAATTCCCTGTCTTTTCTAACATCGATTTACTTGTCATAACGCTTTCTTCCGAGTTAAAGTTATATTTGTAATTAAATATCTCGGGGGTGCCAATCGATGAATGCTAGATTAGAAAATTTAATGCAATGGCTAAAAGAAAAAAACGTTGAAGCTGCGTTCTTAACTTCTACACCGAACGTCTTCTACATGACAAACTTCCACTGTGAACCACACGAAAGACTTCTTGGTATGTTTGTATTCCAAGAAAAAGAACCTATTTTAATTTGCCCTAAAATGGAAGAAGGCCAAGCACGTAACGCTGGCTGGGCACATGAAATTATCGGATTTACTGATACTGACAGACCATGGGATATGATTGCAAAAGCAATTAAAGACCGCGGTATCCATGCAAATGCAGTTGCAATTGAAAAAGAACATTTAAACGTAGAGCGCTACGAAGAATTAACAAAATTATTCCCAAATGCAGCTTTCACGTCAGCTGAGGAAAAAGTTCGTGAACTTCGTTTAATTAAAGACGAAAAAGAACTTTCTATTTTACGCGAAGCAGCTAAAATGGCAGACTATGCTGTTGAGGTTGGTGTAAATGCAATTAAAGAAGATCGTAGCGAACTAGAAGTATTAGCAATTATTGAACACGAATTAAAAACAAAAGGCATACATAAAATGTCATTTGACACGATGGTATTAGCTGGTGCAAACTCTGCTCTTCCACACGGTATTCCAGGTGCAAACAAAATGAAACGCGGCGATTTCGTACTATTTGATTTAGGCGTAATCATTGACGGTTATTGCTCTGACATTACACGTACAGTGGCATTTGGCGACATTTCTGAAGAACAAACTCGCATTTACAACACTGTACTTGCTGGACAACTACAAGCAGTTGAAGCATGTAAACCAGGTATTACACTTGGCGCAATCGACAACGCTGCTCGTTCTGTTATCGCAGATGCAGGTTACGGTGAATTCTTCCCACACCGCCTTGGTCACGGACTTGGAATTAGCGTACACGAATATCCAGATGTAAAAGCTGGTAACGAGTCTCCATTAAAAGAAGGTATGGTCTTCACAATTGAACCCGGTATTTACGTACCAAACGTAGGTGGCGTTCGTATTGAAGATGATATTTATATCACAAAAGACGGATCAGAAATTTTAACGAAGTTCCCGAAAGAATTACAATTTGTAAAATAACAAAAAGGCAGCGTGAGTGCTGCCTTTTTTATTTCTCTACTATTTCAAACTTCTCTACAATCATTTTTGCGGGATAGCTTTCAAGCATTTGAGAAGACCATACTTTTATTTTATCCCCTGTTTTTAATTGATCATATGCATCTTTATCCTTAAAAATTAGGACTATATCTGATGGATAATCTTGATTCATTTGTTGTTCTATATAATTTTGCAACTCTATTTTTGTCTCAAACGTTTTATCACCGACAAAAAACACCGTGTCATTTCTTAATATAATATATCCTTCTTTAGTTATTGCTTTTACCGCTACTTGTTTTGTGGTACACGCTGATATTACGAGTAGAAATGCACTTAAAAATATATACATAGAAATTTTCATATGCCTATTCATTCCTAACCCCTTATCCTACACTATTTCTGCTTTAACACCATCTTCTCTTCATACTTATCATCCCATTTAATCACAATCTCTATCGGTTCATCTTTAGATAGAGGCGCACAACTTACACAAGAAGACTTCATTTCAATCTTTGCTCCTTTATGATTTTCTGACGTTTGTGTCATTGTGCTAAAGGCTCCATTAATAGCAATCTCTAAATTTTTAAATTCTGTATTTCCATCTCCGCCCTTATACCGAAATGTAAACATTCCATCTTCACTGTCATCCTTAATATGGCCTTTATATTGTCCCGTCCAACTTTTGCTCTCGCTAGAAAAAGTAAAATACCAAATCGAGCAGCTTCCTAAAAAGAAAATACCAAATCGAGCAGCTTCCTAAAAAGAAAATACTAATGAAAAAGAAGGCCACTTAGAAAGTGCCTTCTTCTATTTCACTAATATTTAATTGAAATTTCACGATCCAAACTGAGAAAAGGTGGACAAGAAGCGCAAACGCCATACATGCTCCGCTTAAAAAAGTTAGTATAGGATGCGAATACACGTGCCCTAATCCATAAGATATCGCCACGAAAAACATTGTTATGTAAATATAAATTGCTCCATGTATTTGCCTCATATAAACCTCCTTTTCATATAATATAACATAAATTTTCTGATTATTCACATTAATAGACTGTAATTAATATTTCTCAACTGTTACACCTCTAACAGCAGCCTTAATATATGGTGCTCCTTGTAAACTTTGTAAATCCTCTGTTTTACCTATTACAACTACACCGTATATTGGTAAGTCTTTTGGTTTTCTGTTTTTTATTTCTTTATAGTTTGTCCTAAAAGATTCTTAATATCCCACTTTTATTTTCACTTAAAGATAGCCAAATACAGCTTTTCTACATTTTTATCATAATAAAAAGCACATCTATTTTGATGCGCCCTTCACATATACTTTAGTAACATATAAATCATTTTTTGAAACAAAAACTCTCACTCATCTCTCTCCATACTATCTATGACTTAGTTGCCATAATAATTGAACGAGGATAAAACCCCAGCTTTTCATAAAACGATATAGCTTCATTTCCGTACACTACTGTTAATTCAATTTCATCTATCTTCTTCGCTTTAAACCATTCCACTGCACTATTCATTAATTTCAAACCAAATCCGTTTCCTCGGTGTTTTTCATCAACGAATAAAACTTCAATCTTTCCGCTTACACTTTTGCTATACGCTATACAACATCCTAATATATTATCTGTTTCCGTCTCAACTAATAATTCAATTCTATACTCTCCGTACTTTGAATTTTGTTTATAATTTTCAATACGTTCCTCAAATGACATTCTTGGATAGTCACCAGAAAAATGTTTTGATGTATTATTATGATATTCATGCAATTTATTTAAAGGTTCTCTTATTACTTCTATTTCATCAAGAGTGATATATTTATTACTAATTCTCATCCTACAGCATCTCCAATAATGTATATTCCAACTAAAAAGATGACCATTTTACGGTTATAAAATACCAATCTATTATTTCATCGCGTCCTTCACAATATCTTGAATCATAACGACTTCTGTTTTCATATCAACAGAGGAGACTTCCTCATCGATACACTCATACCAAAATTCCAAGTGCTTTTTATCAATTTCATGATGAGAATTTTCGACAAGAGCCCCGCCTTCTCCTTGCACAGAATACCAATATAAGTACTCTTCTCCATCTCTTATTTCCCGGAAAATTGTCTCAACGTACATCTTTTCGTCGTTTAATGTCAAAAGTACTTCTTTCATATTGTCATTCAGAAGCTGCATCCATTCATCTACACGATGACTTTTATCTTGTTTCACTTTAAATCTCGTTAACTCCACATTCATTTTTATTCCCCCATTTTCTTACGTACAAACAATCTATATTCTATTGGATTATAAAAACTTAATTTACTAGCTAATTTTTGCGAAGGAATATTGTCTACATAACAATCCCAGCACGGTATAATATCATTTTGTATGCAATGTTCAATAAACCTTGCTGCAACAGCTTGGGCTAATCCTTTTCCTTGATGCGCTTCATGCGTCACGATATCAATTTCAGCAAATCCATTCCCGCTAAATATCGAAACACATTCAGATATAATCAGTCCATCTTGTTCTATATAAAATCCAAAACCATCATTCAAAAATGCTTCAATTGATCCCCAATAATCTTTATAATATTTCTCTGTAAATTCACTGCTTCGTTCTATATCTCTTCTATCAATACGCTTCACTTCATATATATTTTTGTTACAATCTCGTTTTCTCTCTTCAAAGATTACGCTTTGAAACTTCATTCGCGGGATGTTTCGAAGTACATGACTAAAACGTTCTTCTATCATCATTTCCCACTCGTCACTCGAAGAGAACAATGTAAATCTCTTCTTTGTTTTTTCAATAGCCTTTTTTATAAAAGAAAATAAATCTTCGTTGTAATTTTGATCATCAGTATGACCAAATAAATAATAAATGCCATTCGCTGTACGAATTAGTCCTGCTGTTAACTTCTCGTTTACAAAAACATCACCATCTATCACTTGATCACATACCGCATAAGCAAACGTCGTCGTTTTTGTATGGCTTTCTAAAATCGGAAGGATTTTTCTATACTCAGCTACAGATAATTTTTTCATAATTGCTCCACTTTAATCGTATCCGCCTCTATATGTTCAAAACAAAGATTTACCGTTCTCTTTAATGCTCTCGTTCTATGAATCGTACATGCCGGAATTAAAATAGAATCATTCGGCTTTAATACCGCTGTTTCTCCATCTTCAAAATCAATAAGTAATTCTCCCTCTAACACAATAAATAATTCATCTGAATTAGAATGATAGTGCCAATCATATTCACCAGTAAATACAGCGATTCGTAAACAATGACTATTTACATTTGAAACGACGAAGTTTTTATGTTGATCTTGAATGTCCTTTGTTAATTCTATTAAGTTCACAGTTTCCATCTTTCGTCTCATCCTTTCATTAGTCGTTCTTCTGAAAAATTAACTTAGTCTCCACCACCTCCGCAATCTCCTCCACCATCACTTGAGCTGCTACAATCACTGCTACTGTAATCTCCGAATCCACTTGATGTGCTTGAAGCGTATGAAGATTTTTTACTCATATTTCTTTGCTTATCCTTCTTACTTTCATGACTAGGCCATACTTTATTAAATAATATAAAGAATAAGACTAACTCTATTACAACAAGGATATATCCAAAAACACTCTCAATAATATTGGGGGTTATCCCAAAACTGTAAAACAGCCTAGCTGAATAAAGACACAAAATTACATACAGGGCCATACAAATATACCGAAATGTTTTTTCTATCATAAGGACTACCTTTTTTGAAATAGGTATGTGTATGTTCTGTTCTTGTTTTTTCTTTATATACTTTTGTCTCTTAGCCTGCTTTTTCTTCCTCTTTTTACTCCCCACCGAACCCCCTCTTTTGACTTTATTTTTTCATTTAATTCCAAATTATCACAAAAATTAACTTTGTAACAAGCTATATTTCACGTAAAGTTTTATTTACTTTTTGTAAAGCTTCATTTACTTATTACCTAAAAATGGATATAATAAATGTAACAAATTTACAAAAAGGAGACTTTGTATATTTGATTAAAAATAAGGTAAAACAATTCCGCGTCGTTAGAGACATCACCCAAGAACAATTAGCTTCCTCTGTTCAAATCACTAGACAATCCCTCATCGCTATCGAAAAAAACAAATACAACCCAAGTTTAGAATTAGCATTGAAATTATGTGAGTTTTTCAACTGTAAAGTAGAAGATTTATTTCAATTAGATAAAACTGGGGAGGAAAAAGAATGAAAAATACTTCTAATCAAAAGTTCATTTCACATCTTACTATTTTATTGTTAGGATCATCTTTACTTTATTTCAATAGTAATGACGAAGAAAAGATTAGTTCTGTCCTTCTATTCGTTGGTGTATACATACTCTTAGATTTAATACTATTAGTAGTGAAAAAAATATTCTTTAAGAAAAAAAAGAGCGTTTCCGAGAAATATCCATTACCTGAAATGGATGAAAGAATCGAGAAGATGAGTTTAAAGCTTATGGCACAAATTTTCGGTCTCTCTCATTTAGTCGGCTCTGTGATACTATTTATTTTATATATCACTGACAAAAACTCGATGATACGAGTTGAGTATGCCTTATATTACTTGTTCGGCATTCTTTTCTTTACAATGATGTTCGGATTGAAAATTGTAAAGAAACTAGATAATTAACTCAAATAAAAAGCCCCTCCTTACGAAAGGAGGGGCTTACATGTATTTCTATTATGATAAAGCAGGAGCTTTTTCAAGAAGCTCTTTCGCATCAGCGTATTGTAAACCGTGAGCTTCTGCAACTGCTTCGAATGTTACGTATCCATCTAATGTGTTAATACCTTTTAGTAATGCAGTGTTGCCTAAGCAAGCATCTTTGTAGCCTTTGTTCGCAATTTGTACTGCATATGGTACTGTTACATTTGTTAATGCAAGAGTTGATGTACGTGGAACCGCACCTGGCATATTAGCAACTGCATAATGAACAACGCCATGTTTTTCGTAAGTTGGGTTGTCATGAGTTGTAATACGGTCAGTTGTTTCGAAAATACCACCTTGGTCAATCGCGATATCTACAACGACAGAACCTGGTTCCATTGATTGAATCATTTCTTCTGTTACAAGTTTTGGCGCTTTTGCACCTGGAATTAATACTGCACCAATAACAAGATCAGATTCTTTTACAGCTTCTGCGATGTTGTATGGATTAGACATTAACGTTTTTACTTGGTTACCGAAAATGTCATCTAGTTGACGAAGACGTTCTGCACTTAAGTCGATGATTGTTACATCTGCACCTAAACCTACTGCAATCTTCGCTGCGTTTGTACCAGCTTGACCACCGCCGATAATTGTTACTTTGCCGCGTTTTACCCCTGGAACGCCTGCAAGTAAAATACCTTTACCACCCTTGTTTTTCTCAAGGAATTGTGCACCGATTTGTGCAGACATACGACCTGCTACTTCACTCATAGGTGCAAGTAATGGTAATGAACGATTGTCTAATTGTACTGTTTCGTATGCAATTGATACAACTTTGTTATCAATTAATGCTTTCGTTAATTCTGGTTCTGGAGCTAAGTGTAAGTATGTGAATAAAATTAAACCTTCACGGAAATAACCGTATTCACTTGCTACTGGCTCTTTTACCTTCATAACCATATCTTGATTCCATGCTTCTTCAGCAGTTTCAACAAGTTTCGCACCAGCTTGTACGTATTCTTCATCCGTAAAGCCAGATCCTAAACCTGCTCCTTTTTGAACAAAAACTTCATGACCATTTTGTACTAAATGTACTGCTCCCGCTGGTGTCATTGCCACGCGGTTTTCATTGTTTTTAATTTCTGTTGGAATACCGATACGCATTATTAGTTCCCCCTTGAGTTATGAAATGACCCCTGAATCATTTTTTAAAGCGCTTTCTACGCTCTTATATTTTAACATAATATCTCAATATTTGACAAAAAATAATACAAGTTTTCCGATAGATTTAATTTTATATTAAAGGACAGTATTATCCGCACCTCTTTGCATAAAGGATAAACTGTCCAATTATTCGAAACTTCTCTTTATTTTTCTCTATCGATGTCTATGAATAACATCAACTGCACCAGTCACTTCAATAATTGTACCGGTAATCATATCGGAATCGTCCTCACATAAAAACGCAATCGTTCTTGCAATATCTTCACCTGTTCCAGATCTACCAACTGGTGTGTTACGTTCTTTCAACTGACGTGCTTCTTGAATCGTCGCTTCTTTCATTTCACCAATAATATCACCAGGACATACCATGTTTGCAGTAATACCATATTCAGCTTCTTCGTAAGCCACTGTTTTCGTTAATGAAACAAGTCCTACTTTCGCTGCGGCAAAAGCTGAACGATAAATCCATCCCGGTGCGCTATCCGCCCCTTGAAATCCGTAATTAATAATACGGCCAAAGTTCTGTTTTCTCATAATCGGAACGACAAGTTTCAACAAATGAAACACCGCTGTTAAATTACCCTGAATCATTTCATTCCATTCATCTTCTTCATAATCGACTAACTTTTTTCGTTCAAATACATATGGACCAGCATTATTAATTAAGAAATCGATTTTGCCAAAACGGCTTATCGCTTCTTCTACTATTTTATGTAAATCTTCCTTTTTCGTGACATCCGCTTGCACGAATTGTAGACGCTCTTCCATATTTTTATATGTTTCTTTCATCTTTTCCATAGCCGTGATATCGCTATGATATGTTACTGTTACTGAATAGCCTTTAGCCAATAATTTTTCTGTTACTTGCTTTCCTAAACCTTTCGTACCGGCTGTAATGAGCGCGTGTCTCACAAAACGGCCCCCTTTTAAATTGCTATAGTTCATATGTAACAAGTTCTCGCACCAATTACAACTAAAATGAATTGAAACAGAGTTTTCGAAATTCTGTAACGTTTCTGGCAAGCACATTACCAAAATTTGTTTTATAATAAAGTTGTAAACGGTAATAAAAATGATTGGGAGGAATTTACTATGAATAATACATATACAAATATTTTAATCGCGGTGGATGGTTCTAAAGAAGCAGAAAAAGCCTTTAAAAAAGCAATTCAAGTCGCAAAACGCAACAATGCAACATTAACTATTGCTCATATCGTTGATGTAAAAGCATACTCAGCAGTAGAAGCTTATAGCCGTGCAATTGCTGAACGTGCAAATCTATTTGCAGAAGACTTATTAGAAGACTACAAAAAAACTGCGCTTGAAGCTGGCCTTGAAAAAATTGAAACTGTATTAGAATTTGGTAATCCTAAATCAAAAATTTCAAAAGAAATCGCTCCAAATCATAAAGTAGATTTAATTATGTGTGGTGCAACTGGTTTAAATGCTGTTGAGCGTTTCCTAATTGGTAGCGTCTCTGAACATATTATTCGCTATGCGAAATGCGATGTCCTTGTTGTTCGTGGTGATGAGGAGCAAGGTGATCTTTAATTTATAAATAAAACACCAAGTCCACATGGGCTTGGTGTTTTTCATTTCACATATTTTACTAGAAATACAAGACAAGCCACAATAACAACAGTAATTGCTAATACATAAGGCGGAAGAAGTTTTAAGGACCACAGTGCCATCATGATCGTAGCGACGGTTAAATATGTTTTCTTTGCATCTTCTGTCATTTTTTTACGAAGGCATAAAACATACAAATAACCAATTGGCGGCGTAATAAAGCAAAGAACATATATGATTTTTGATTTCAAATACCATTTTTGTTCTCCAAGTTTCTGTATATCTTCTTCTATTCTCTTATGCTCTTGTTCTCTCGCTTCTTCTACAAGCGGATCTTCCCCTTCTCCTCGCTCTTCTTTCATATAAGGAAGAAAATGCATGAAAAAATAGTATGCAAATACGAACGCTCCAAATCCAATATTTACTCTTTCTAATGGAATATGTTCACTAAAACAAGCAGCGGCAATCACTAAAGAAAAACAATACGTCGTTATCCAAAATGAACGTTTTCTCTTTTTTCGTTCCATTTCTTTTTTATCTTGTACATGTTTTCTTTTCGAAAGCCATATCGAAATACAGCAGTCTACTACAAATAGAATAAAGATAAATATCCCGATATGTACTGTTTCTACATCCTCAAATGAAAAGATATTTGGGAATGCAACGTGCAATACAATTAGCGTATACAAAATTAACCCTATAAAATAAATACGTCTCATTTTCCATCCCTTTCTTATTTCCTAACATTAGGTTAACATACATTTTTTAGAAATAGACGGACAAAATATATATGTTTAAAAAAGGAGGATGCCACATGGATGATTCTGAACGTATTATTTTAGATGTGAATGGGAAAGAAATCGAAATGTTAGATACAATTCGCGCACATTTTAGAGAAACACATGGAATTGAGCTAAGTAATGGTGCATTACTGCGAGATTTAATGGATATTGAGTATATTCGAATTACGGAAGATCGACATAAGTATGATTAAAAGAAAAACGACTGCAGGCGAATGCCATCAGTCGTTTTTCTTTCTTTATTTAAGCCCTTGATGCTTCCCGCCCATACCACCTGGCTCATTGCTATCTTGGTGTACAGTTACTTTATTTGTTTTCGCATCTTTCGAAACTCTATATGTATACGATTCGTTTGGTTCATCTTTAAACTGTACATTCATACCGTAAGAACCGATTTTACTATAAAAGGCCGGTTTTATGTACGAAATATCACTTTCTTTATATCCTTTTTCTTGCAAGTGCCACATCGTTGCGATAATCGCTTCCTCTCGCTTTACTTGTTCACCAACAAAGATATATTTGTCCAAGAGAAATACTTTAACATTTGCACTTAAGCTAATTAACAGTAAAACGATAAATATTACTTTTTTCATAGACTTCCCCTAAATTGTTATTTTTCACTATATCATAACTTAAATGCTAGTAAAAAAGAAAGTACGCCAGACTTTAACAGACTGGCGTACTTTTCAACTCAATTCTTGATAACTTCTTTCGTTAATCCCTTCGCCTTCTCCAAAGCCTTTTCAATCTGTTCAAATCCTGTCCCGCCAGCACTGTTACGACGCTTTACAGCTGCATATGGTGACAGCACTTCATACAAATCTTCTTCAAATAGCGCACTCATTTCTTTATACGTTTCAAGTGGTACATCTACTAAATAAATTCCTTTTTGTGTGCAGTGCAGCACTAGCTTTCCAACAATTTCATGAGCTTGACGGAATGGTAGTCCTTTGTTTGCTAAGTAGTCAGCAATTTCTGTTGCATTAGAGAAATCTTGCGTTACAGCTTGCCCCATTTTTTCTTTGTTTACAGTCATTGTCTCTAACATGCCTGCCATAATATGAAGGCAGCCTTCTACTGTTTTCACTGTATCAAACATTCCTTCTTTATCTTCTTGCAAGTCTTTATTGTAAGCGAGCGGCAATCCTTTCATTACTGTAAGTAAGCTAAATAAATTACCGTACACTCTGCCTGTTTTACCACGAATAAGTTCCGCCATATCTGGATTTTTCTTTTGCGGCATAATGCTGCTTCCCGTTGCGTATTGATCGCTCATTTCAATAAATTGAAACTCTTGGCTACTCCATAAAATAAGTTCTTCACAAAAGCGTGATAAATGCATCATAAGCATAGATGAGTTACTGAGGAACTCCAGTATGAAATCACGATCACTTACTGCATCTAAACTATTTTCATAGATTCCATTAAATCCAAGAAGCTCCGCACTATATTCTCGGTCAATCGGGAATGTTGTCCCAGCTAACGCTCCTGCTCCTAATGGTGAAATGTTAATACGCTTTAACGAATCTTCATAACGATTCACATCGCGCTCTAACATCCAAAAGTAAGCAAGAATATGATGTGCAAATGAAATTGGCTGAGCACGCTGTAAGTGCGTATAACCAGGCATAATCGTTTCAATATTATTTTCTGCTTGATGAACAAGAACCGTTTGCAATTGTTTTGTAGCTTTTATAATATGCTCTACTTTTTCTTTTAAATATAAGTGCATATCTGTTGCTACTTGATCATTACGACTTCGGCCAGTATGAAGTTTTCCTCCTACTTCACCGATTTTTTCAATTAACATCTTTTCGATATTTAAATGAATGTCTTCCGCTTCAACGGAAAAATGCAATTTATTTTGTTTCGCTTCTTCTAATAAATATTGAAGACCTATCTTTATTTTCTCTGCTTCTTCTTTCGTAACGATGCCTTGCTTTGCTAGCATCGTTACGTGTGCAATACTTCCGTTTATATCTTGATTTACTAATTGTTGATCGAAGGAGATGGATGCTCCGAACTCTTCAACCCATGCTTCCGCTTCTTCTGTAAAACGTCCGCCCCAAAGTTTGCTCACGCTTCCACCTTCTTTTGATTCACTTGGCTGTATACTTTCGTCGGTAAACCGAATAATGAAATGAATCCAACTGCTGCATCATGATTAAATTCATCCTGAGCAGTATATGTTGCTAATTTTTCATCGTATAAAGAGTACTCAGATTTACGTCCTTCTACAATTGCATGACCTTTAAATAATTTCACACGCACCATGCCTGTTACATTCTTTTGCGTTTCTTGTAAGAAAGCATTCAGCGCTTGTTTTAAAGGCGAGAACCATAAACCGTTATAAATAAGCTCTGTTATTTTTTGCTCAATCATCGGTTTAAAATGTGCTACTTCTTTTACGAGTGTTAAATCTTCAAGTTCTTTATGCGCCGTAATTAATGTCATTGCTGCTGGGCATTCGTATACTTCACGCGATTTAATACCGACAAGGCGATTTTCTACGTGATCGATACGTCCAACGCCATGTTTTCCAGCAAGTGCATTTAACGTTTTAATTAATTCTGAAAGTGGATAGGCAGTGCCATTTAAAGTAGTCGGTACGCCTGCTTCAAAGCCAATTTCTACAAATTCTGGTTTATTCGGTGTATCTTCTAATGCCAATGTCATCTCATATGCATCTTCTGGCGGCGCTGCCCATGGATCTTCTAAAATGCCACATTCATTGCTTCGTCCCCATAAATTTTGATCGATTGAAAACGGGCTATCTAAATTAATTGGAATCGGTACGTCGTTTTCTTTTGCATAGGCAATTTCTTCTTCACGTGACCATTTCCATTCACGTACAGGCGCAATCACTTCTAAGTAAGGATTTAACGCTTGAATAGAAACTTCAAAACGAACTTGATCATTTCCTTTCCCTGTACATCCGTGTGCAACTGCAGTCGCTCCTTCTTGTTCTGCAATTTCTACTAATTTCTTTGCAATAAGTGGACGAGATAACGCCGAAACAAGAGGATATTTCCCTTCGTATAACGTGTGTGCTTGCATCGCCATCAATGCATATTCGTTTGCAAATTCTTCTTGAACATCAATCATGTATGATTTAATTGCACCTACTGAAAGTGCCTTTTCTTTTACAAATGCTAAGTCTTTGCCTTCCCCTAAGTCTAAACAAAGCGCGATAATATCATAATTCTTCTCTTGTAACCATTTAATTGCAACGGAAGTATCAAGGCCTCCAGAATATGCTAATACAACTTTTTTCTTCTCCATTTTGCATCCCCCTAAAGAATAAATATTCATTTTCTTTTATAATAATTCACACTTTAACACCTTTTACAAAATGTATCAAGAGCCATTTTCAAATTTTTTCAAACAATTTCGTCGAACTTCTTTCTGTTTTTTTGTACAATATAAGCAGGAAAACGGGGGTGAACTTATGGAAAAGTATTTCTTATACGATGAACATCTCGGAATTGAAATTCCGCATTTACAAGAAGACTGGGAAGATATCCCCGAAAAAATGCAGCATGCAATTTTATTAAAATGGGAACAAGTTCGCGGAAAGATTCCTGATCGTATAAAAGAACTGGAACATTATATTAATGCAAAACAGCATCATTTAAATAACGAAGAAGACTTCGAAATTTCTTGCAAACTGAATTCAGAAATTGCCGATCTCGCTTCCATCATTAATGACCTTTGGCTTTGGTATCGACTCACTCAAAATGTATCTGAGGGGAAAGCACACCAATAAAAAAAGCATGCCCCTCAATTACTTTGGGTCATGCTTTTTTGTCGTAACACGATTTACAATATATTTCTTGTGCTGTTTTTGCCAAACACACATCAAATGGACCAACTAATATACTTCTTTCTTTCGGCAACTTTACAAAAGCAACAAGCTCTTCTTCATATTGAATCTTTTTCTGACATATAACACATGTTAATTCTTTTCTTTTGAACATGTCTTTTAGCATATCTTCACTTCCCCTTTCATCTATCTATATTAATATACTCTCATAATAGTTAAGACTTGTAAAAAAATGACACATTCTGAATTGAATCATTCATATACTATGTACAAAAGGAGGCCTTAAAAACTTATGCGCGCTTTCGTTATTATCGCTTTAACTTTTTTAAGTGTGATTAGCTGGGATGCGTTTTTTAAAGATAAAAAGGATACAACTGAATAAAGCCCATTTTTTCTTACTTATTGGACAAACCGTTAAAAACTGTCCAATTCTCCAAAATAACTTAGGCTTTTCTACAAAAATATTTAAACATAACAATTTTTGTAGATTTCCTCCGTTTATTGTCGGTTTCCATCCGCATACATTTTTTGAAAGTATGATATAATAATATAAATCTTGAAGGAAGGGATTTTGATATCATGATCGCTCGAAGGAGCATGTGGCATCGTATTGACGAATCATACACGTAGCGTATTTTCCAGCTCAGATACTTTAGTCTAGCGAAAAAAATACGAGAGTGGGGAAATTATGATTGCCCGAAGGATAATTTGGCAAAAAAAAGACTCTTCTTACACATAGCGTTTTGTTTAGGACTTAATTGTTACTAGCTAAACAAAACAAAGAAGAGCAGGATTGCTAAATGAAGAATCCTACTCCACGTTTTGTTTAGTCGTTTTAAGACTTAAACTAAAACGAAAGTAGGGAGAATTGATGGACGAGAGGATTATTCGTTATTTCTTCAGCGACATATAGCGTAGTTAGTTTTTTCGTAAACTAACTGAAAGCTACATGTGAGCTCGTAGTTAGTTTACAACACAAAAAGGACTACTAACTACGGAAAGAAGGAATAACGATGAGGAACATCCAAAGTCGACAAATTATTAAAGAAGTTTTTATGGTTTTAATCGGTTCATTTATTTTAGCAGCAGCGCTATATCACATTCACTTCCAAAACCACTTAACAGAAGGTGGCTTTGTAGGTATCGCACTATTCATCCAAAATTTTTATGATATTTCACCATCTATTTCAACTGTAATGATGGATATCCCAATTATTCTACTATGCGCTTCATTGTTAGGTAGAAAAATGGTTGGCTATTCATTCTTAGGTTCAATTTCATTCGGAGTATTTTATTCTCTTATGGAAAATTATTCTCCATTTACGGTCGATTTATCAAACAATTTATTTATAGCTGCAGTAGTTGGCGGTGCGTTAGCTGGTATTGGACTCGGTTTTATATTGCGATTTGGCGGTGCAACCGGTGGAGACGATATTTTAACAATTGTATTAAGTAAAAAAACACGTTTTACAATTGGGCAAATTTTCTTCGTCTTTGACGCGATTGTTCTTGCGCTTTCATTATATTATTTAAATTGGACAGAAATTGCTTTTACTATTCTTTCGATTGCCGTACAGGCAAAAACATTGGATTTAATTTATTATCCAAAAACAGAAAAAGCAGAAGAAAAGCAGCCAGTATCTATTCCAATGTCCAAAAAGCATGCAACAAATTAAAAAAGCGAAAGGCTTCGGCCTCTCGCTTTTTTTATGCTCTTTTTTCCTTCTCGACTATGTGGCGCACTTGATAAAATCTATTTGCAAATTCAGTAACGTTTCTTGTTAAACGATAATTCACTGTAGACCCGATTGCCATTCCAATTACCGGAATACCTTGGAATAATTTACGACGAAGAGCATAAATCGAAAATGTTTTCAAAATTTGTTTTAAAATAATTTCAGTCGAAGCTGGTTGTAACACCGCTTCATCTCCTTCGTAGAAGAAGGAATCTTCTTGTTCTAGCTCTTGCAGTAAATTGTACCATGCGTATTGCTGAAGTCTTCCTGGTAGTAATGACGCATGAAATACCTTTAACGCAAGCATCATTTCATAAGGCTTGTTCACATCATGCCCAAATGACGTTGCAATAAGTTGGACAGCCTTCACATTTAACGCAATCATAACCGGAAAATCAGCTGTTAATAATAATAAACCTCCAGCACCCGTTGCTCCGCCTTGTACGAATGAATATAGGCGATGGCGTGCTGTTTGCTGCTCTGCTATGTATGTTAATTGATCAATAGATAATGCTTTTAAATCCTCTAGTTGCTCAATCGATTCATCAAATAATCTCGATGTTCCTAAAATACGATTACGCGCCTCTAACTGTGATTGTGAACTTTGAATCAATGCATGCAAATGAAAGAGCCATCCATCTGCTTTCGTAAAGAAATCTTTTCGTTTTTTCTCAGGTAGTTTCGCAATTGTATTATGTACCCATTTATCAAACAGTTTTTGAAAATCAGTCGCTTCTTGCTCAACTAATTGCGATTCCCATTCTTTTATATTGTCTAAAATGGCTTGTTCTCGCTTCGATCGCATCGTAACAACCACCTCGTTCGATTTTTTTCTATTGTAACATATTTCTGCTTATTCTTTGCAAATATGCTTGTCTATCTTTATTCACATACCATTTTTGAGTAGCATAAAATATTAACAAAAAGGATGAGATAAATCACATGAATCTATCCGATATAAAAAAAGAATATCATGCAGTATTCAGTTTAGGACAAAACTGCTGGCCTGCTTGGGCGTTATATCAATTCAAATTATCGCCATTTTTTGGCGTTATTGATTTTATGCTAAGCCCATCATTAGAAAAGGTGAATATATTATTACAAAATCGATTCGACCGTTTTTTACAGTTAGAAAACCTATCCTTCATCTCATTTTGGGATGATGATGCGAAATTAAGACTACGGGACAATCTATATGAAATCGACTCCTGCCACGACTTTAAAACAGATGTAAACACACCAACTTCTTGGCCTTCTTATACAGAAATTAAGTTAAATTATGAGCACCGAATTAATCGTTTTCTAACAACAATTGACACAGCACAATCCATATTATTTATTCGAACTGGAGGAACATACGAAGAAGCACGTTCCTTGGAACACATTTTATCTCAAATCGTTACACATACATTCTCCGTCCTATTACTCATTCCTGAAGATGTACCAACTGTTACGGAAGAAGATTGGGGATTACAAAATATTTGCGTTATAAAATGTCCTATTATGGATGTATTTCAGTACAATGAAGCATTTTGGAATGACTTATTTAATGGCATCGTAATTCGACCACATTCTTAAATACACGACACTTTTATTACGCAATACATTATAATCATCCTTATACAAAATAAAGTGACACTTTAATCAGTGAGGTTTTTGTTCATCCCCCACTGATTATCAGCCCTCACCAATCGGACTTTTACGGACAGCCCGACCCCCACCTAACTTCTTTGCTTCCGCTGAATTTTGAGGTGGGGGTCTTACTGCCCGTTAAAGCGGGATAAATAAGGAGTGATTGTATATGTATCCACGTGCAAAAGCTTTCGGTCTTGCTTTACATCACGAGCGGCTTCTCGTACAAGAATATCATACAGACGATGAAACATATTACCGGCCTCTTGGCGGTTCAATTGAAATTGGTGAAAAATCAGCACATACCGTTATTCGTGAATTTCAAGAAGAGCTTCATACAGAAGTGGAAATCACTGCTTATTTAGGTTGCTTAGAAAACATCTTTCATCTTGATGGAGAAATTGCTCATGAAATCATTCAGTTATATTCTTTACGCTTATTAGACACGTCACTATATGGAATGGAAGTACTGAATATACAAGATGAACAAACAGTATCGTATGCGAAGTGGATTCCCATTACAGCTTTTATTCAGAAGGAAAAAGTACTATATCCAGATGGAATTTTAAACTATATCCAAAAGAAAAAAGACGAAATCCTATAGGATCTCGTCTTTCTTTTCATATATTAACCGATGTTTCCAAGACGTAGTACGTCACGAGCGATCATAACTTCTTCGTCAGTTGGAATTACAATAATTTTTACTGGAGAATGTGGGAAGTTGATGAATGCTTCCTCACCGAATACGTTATTGCGTTTTGCATCGAAGTATACGCCCATGTACTCAAGGCCTTCTAATACGCGTTCACGAATAATCGCACTGTTTTCACCTACACCAGCTGTGAAGATGATTGCGTCTACACCTTTCATACGAGCAGTGTAAGAACCGATGTATTTGTGGATACGGCTTACGAATACATCAAGTGCTACTTTCGCACGGTGATCGCCTTCTTCTTCTTTCGCAATGATGTCACGTAGGTCACTAGAGTAACCAGTAAGACCTAACATACCACTCTTCTTGTTTAATACGTTAACTACTTCTTCTACTGTTTGGCCTGTTTTTTCCATGATGTATGGAATTAACGCAGGGTCAATGTTACCAGAACGTGTACCCATTGTTACACCAGCAAGTGGAGTGAAGCCCATAGAAGTATCGATAGATTTACCGCCTTCTACTGCTGCGATACTTGCACCGTTACCTAAGTGACAAGAAAGTAAGCTTAAGCTTTCAAGTGGACGACCTAATAGTTCAGCCGCACGCTCAGTTACATATTTATGAGAAGTTCCGTGGAAACCGTATTTACGGATACCGAATTTTTCATAGTACTCATATGGTAAGCTGTATAGGAATGCAGATTCCGGCATTGTTTGGTGGAATGCTGTATCGAATACTGCTACTGCTGGTACGTTTGGTAATACTTCTTGGAATGCTTTAATACCAACAACGTTTGCTGGGTTGTGAAGTGGTGCTAAATCGCTTAATTCTTCGATATCAGCTAATACTTCATCAGTAATTAGAACAGAGTCAGCAAATTTTTCGCCGCCGTGAACAACACGGTGACCGATACCGCCAATCTCATCTAGAGATTTAACGATTCCGTTTTCAGTTAATTTTTTAAGAAGCATATTAACTGCTACTGCGTGATCTGGAATGTTTGTAATTTCTTTTTGTTTTTCGCCATCTACAGTAATAGTGAAGATACTATCTTCTAAACCGATACGTTCTACTAAACCTTTTGTTAATACTGTTTCACTTGGCATTTCAAATAATTGGAATTTTAAGGAAGAGCTTCCTGCGTTAATCGCGATGATTTTTGACATCTAGTCTTTCGCCCCTTTTTCTCTTGGTAGTTGTGTGGATGTTTCCACAAACCGCTCGATTTTATCTGATCAAATTTACTAAATATGAAAACGTTTCATCATTAGTAAATTTTATACTCACGATTTTAATTTAAACATCGTACGACATATATTTCAAGTGAAAAAATTGTAACACCAAGAAAAAAAATATATTACAGATTTCAAAAAAATTCAGTTAAATCTTGTATATATTTAAAAATATGACATATCATATAAAACTGTACTACATGAATTACTAGCCCTGTTACATATACCTAGCCTTATTTATGCGTTGCAAACCAAGTATTTAATTGGTCCATAATGTCCTCCATCGCCTTCATGTTGGAGAATTTAGGTAACTCCACTAATAACGCCTGTTTTGGCATCGTTACACTAGGACCTTTCTTTTGGAGAACAAATATACTTTTTGCATTTTTCTCGTTTTTAAACATGGAAACAGGTAGCTGTAATAACCCCTGAATAAAGCATGTTTCTTTAATAAATGCATGCAATTTCGGTGCTTGATCACTTTCAAAAATGAAGTTCGGTACTAGGAAGAATAAGTATCCGCCTTCTTTCGTATGCTTCACACTTTGTTCAATAAATAGGTGGTGGGCATATGACATTCCTTCATCTGCTTTTAACTTATATTCACTTGCACCGATTTCATTTGGATAGTAACCAACCGGTAAGTCTGAAATAACTGCATCAACTGGATCGATATAAAGCGGTGCTAGTCCATCTTGATGGAAGAATTCGATTGCATGCTTTTGTAAATTCGCATTTACTAAAGCAAGTTTAATTAGCACTTCGTCCACTTCTACACCAAATCCACTCATCGTAACGTTTTCTTGAGCACTATTGAAAACTGTCGTCATCAAGTTACCTGTTCCAATTGCAGGGTCTAACACAGTAATTTCATTTTGACCCTTCATAAATTTATGGAATAAGTAGCTCATGAACATACCAACTGCATCAGGCGTCATTTCGTGATTCGCTTGTACGCCTTCCTTCATTCCTTTTAAGATGGCTAACTGAAATGCTTTACGAATTTCTTCACCTTTATATGTTTCTTCATTAAACGTACTATATTCACGATTCAGCCTTTCAATTGCTGATTCTGATAATTCCTCTTGTAAAATCGCTCCTTCAAACAAGTTATCCCCTGTTTCTACAAGCGCCTCTAAATATGTTACATCTAATTCTTTACGTAAAACTACCGCAGAAGAATCAAAAATAGAAAATAAAGTTTCTACTGTCTGACTCACGTACATTCCTCCTTCTCTCTTTTACACATAACTTATATCATACCATAATCTGATTTTTTCCCAAAAGAAAAAGCGACCTCTTTTTAAGAGCTCCCTTTTTGGTGATGTATGATGTAACGTCTTCTCTCGTATATCGATTCCATATAGCAATATATGAGAGAAGACGACCTCTTACAAAGAGGTCATCTTCGTTCACATTATTTTGCAGCTTTTGCTGCTTCTAATGCTGCTTCATAGTTTGGATGGCTTGTACCTTCGCTTACGTATTCTACGTAAACTACTTTGTCATTGCTATCTACTACGAATACTGCACGAGCAAGTAAACGAAGCTCTTTCATTACTAAGCCGTAAGCTTCACCGAATGAAAGGTCACGGTGATCAGAAAGTGTAACAACATTTTCTAAACCGTTTGCTGCACACCAGCGTTTTTGAGCGAATGGTAAGTCAGCGCTAATCGTTAATACTTTCGCGTTTTCAATACCTGCTGCATCTTGGTTAAAACGACGTGTTTGTGCATCACATACACCTGTGTCGATTGAAGGTACAACACTAATTAATTTCACTTCACCTTTGTATGTTTCTAAACTTACTGGAGATAAGTCATTTGCTAACACTTGGAAGTTTGGCGCTTGATCGCCAACTTTAACTTCTGTTCCAACTAAAGTCATTGGGTTACCTTTAAAAGTTACGTTTGCCACTTGAAAATCCTCCCTTATTTAAACAAAATATGTACAATGTAAATGATAGTTTGTCCCTATCGATAATGCAAATAAAATCGCTTTATTTACAAAAAAATTAAAGAAGCTAATCTATTGATCAGCTTCTTTATTCGTTAAATTTGAAATTCAGGATCGTCTTCTTTTCGTTTATCCATCATTTCTTTCACTTTATCAACAGCTTGTGGCGCTAATTCAATTATTTTATCGATGACGTGTGTTTGCTTATCTAAGTGCAACACTTTTACGCCTTCTCCATTTATAACAAGAAAAGCAACAGGATTAATAGAAACTCCTCCACCGCTTCCCCCGCCAAATGGATGACGGCCTGAATGTTCTACTTTACCAAATTCACTTCCACCAGCAGCAAATCCGAAGCTAACTTTCGATACGGTAAGAATTACACTTCCATCTGCCGCTTTAATTGGATCGCCGACAATTGTATTTACATCAGTCATTTGTTTTAAATGCTGCATTGCAGTTGTCATTAAACCTTGAATTGGATGGTCCATTCTATATCCCCCCTATGCTTGAACAGATTTTTCTGTCGTACCAGATCTTTGCCTTCTCATAAACACGAGTAATTTTACCGCTGTTTTTATAGTACGGAATATACGAAAAGATGCTGTTAACTCACATCTTGACGCAAATCCCTTCCCTTGAAAAACAGGAGTAATTTCAAATTCTGGTACGTCGACAATATGCATATATTGTCCTACAACTCCAGCAGCCATTCCTTTTGTCCCCCATGCATATCCTGTGACAATTCCAGTACTAGCTGCGTCGCCTGCTCCAATTTGTGTATGCCATTTCCAACCATTGATTTTCACTCGTTTGAGAAAATCTTTAACGATAGTATGAACTTCTTGAAGCTTTTTTATCAGTTCCCCCATACTATCAAGTTGTGCCATAATTTTATTGTCTAGTCCGCCGTCCTCTTCAGCCTTTTCAATTTTTTGTCCTGTTTTCTTCTGCTGTTTCTCAATTCTTTCCAACACATCAAATGTATATCGAATCATCCATATTCTCACTTGAAGCAAACATTGCTTTTCCATTTCTGAATATAAAAATGTCACTTTAAGCTTTATTTTCGACAATAGTATAAACAAAATAAAAAGGAGAAGAATTATTATTCCAATTACGAACCACTTCATACGTATCATCCTTTCACTCCGTACCCATTATCGACAACTTTATTCATCATTAAACAGCGTTCCATAAGATTGAATATAAAAATTTTTCTAAAAATAAAAAGGTATTTTGACAATTTATATCGAAATATATTATTTGAACATATCGTCAGAGAACGGACTCTAATGATATGTAGCACGAAGCATAGAAAATTTAACTGCAGTGGAGGGATACATAATGGCAGATCGTCGCAATTTATTTTTCTTTTATGGTGATGACAAAGCAAAGCTCGTTGAAAAAATGAAACCAATCTATCGTATTTTAGAAGAGAATGGATTCACCATATTAGATCATCCAAAAAATGCAAACGCTATCGTCAGTGTTGGAGATGATGCAACTTTCTTACAAGCCGTTCGTAAAACTGGCTTTAGGGAAGATTGCTTATACGCAGGGATTTCTACGAAAGACGAAATTTCATTCTACTGCGATTTCCATATTGATCACGTTGATACAGCCCTTCAAGAAATTACAAAAAATGAAATTGAAGTGCGAAAATATCCAACAATTGAGGTAGATGTAGATGGTAGCACATCTTTCCATTGTTTAAATGAGTTCTCATTACGTTCTAGCATTATTAAAACGTTCGTTGTAGATGTTCACGTTGATGATTTATATTTCGAAACTTTTAGAGGTGACGGTTTAGTTGTTTCTACCCCAACAGGAAGTACAGCTTACAATAAATCGTTACGTGGTGCAGTTGTTGACCCGCTTATCCCTTGCTTCCAAGTAAGTGAATTGGCATCTTTAAATAACAACACATATCGTACACTTGGTTCACCGTTCATTTTAAATCACGAACGTACATTAACTTTAAAACTAAGACCAGACGGTAACGATTATCCTGTTATCGGCATGGATAACGAAGCGCTTAGCATTAAACAAGTGGAAAAAGCTGTTGTACGCTTAAGCGATAAACAAATTAAAACAGTTAAATTAAAAAACAACTCTTTCTGGGAAAAAGTACAGAGAACGTTTTTATAGTATTAAAATAACCGCAGAATTATGGTAGTACATAATTCTGCGGTTATTTATTTACCCCGATTGACGCGAGCAACAATCTCTTGCTATCCGGCCGATATTCTTGTTAGTTTTTGTCGGTAAGTCGATATATTCTAATAATCGCTGATATATTTGGAGTTACGGTCGATATATTCCGATAATCGCTCATATATTTTTACGCACCTTTTCTATAGACGACTTTGCCATCTATTACGGTCATCTCTACTTGTACTTCTTTTATTTCCTCTGCCTCTATTTCAAAAATATCGCGGTCTAATATTGTAAAGTCTGCCTCATATCCTTTTGTAATTTGCCCGCGCTTCGCTTCTTTTCCGATTGCATAAGCACTTCCTGTCGTAAATAACGAGACAGCCTCATATACCGTTAATCTTTCCTCTGGCATATAGCATACACCGTCAATAAAACTTCTACGTGTGACAGCACTATATATGCCTAGAAACGGATTTACTTGCTCGATCGGAGCATCAGATCCCCCGTTACAGTGTAATCCCGCTTCCAGTAACGTCTTCCAAGCATACGCATAACGAAGACGGTGCTCGCCTAGTTTTTCAATGACTGATGGAAAATCTGATGAAACAAAGACTGGTTGTATATCAATAATGGCTTGCAAGTTTTTCATTCTTTCAATCAACTCTTCACGAGCTAGCTGACAATGAATAATACGGTCGCGTAATCCTTTTGCTGGCGGATACAATTCAAGCGCATCAATGACATATTCAAGCGATAAGTCACCGATAGTATGAATCGCAACTGGCATATGTAAGTCTCGTGCTTTCTTCACTAATTCCGCAAGTTCTTCACGTGAGAAAATGGCAACTCCATTTGTTTCTCTCGCATCTTCATACGGTTCACTTAATAAAGCTGTTCTTCCGCCAAAAGAACCGTCAGAAAAAATTTTCATTGCCCCAAACTCAATATAATGCTCATTTTCATATTCTTTTCGTTCATGTGCTACTTCATGGTGAACGAGTAAATGTGCTTTAAATGGCATTTCTTTTATAACATGAGAAAACGCATTATGCGTTTTTCTAAATCCACCGTAATAATTTAAATCTTCCGTATGCCCGCCAACGAGTCCATATTGCCAGCAGTCTTTAATTGCTGTTTGCAAAGCTCTTTGTAAGTAGGCTTCATCAATTTCAGGCTGGACATGTTTGATTAACTCTTGGCCTTGTTCATATAAAAGTCCTGTTAATTTATTGAACGAGTCCCGTCCAACTTTCCCGCCTTTTGGATCTTCTGCCTTTTCTGTTATGTTCGCTTCTTGCAGTATGTATGAATTCACCCATGTAACATGGCGACAAACGCGCTTTAATAAAATGGGATGTTCTCTTGAAATTGCATCTAAATCTTTTGCGTGAACATCTTTCATATCTTTAAAGTTATTTTCATTCCAGCCCTCTCCGATAATCCAAGAACCTTTCGGCGCTTCTTCTACTCGCTTCCGAACGAGAGTCAGCACTTCGCTATAAGATGTGCAATTTGATAAATCTAAACGAAGTAATCTCTCCCCGTGACCAATAAGATGCATATGGCTATCAACGAGGCCTGGGATCATCGTTTTGCCTTTTAAATCGTGCAATGTAACCACAGCATATCGGTTTTCTAACTCTTCTTTACTTCCACCATCAACAATCGTACCGTTTTCAACGTACACAGCGTCCACTTTTTCCTTTTCTTCCCTCATCGTGTAAATGTTGCCGCCATACCAAATTTCCCCCATATATTTCATCTCCTTTATTTTTTATTGTATAAAAAAAAGCACCATTTCAAAACATGGTGCTTTTCTAAACATTACTTTTGTTCAGTAGTAGACGTTGTAACTTGCCATTCAATATTAAATTTATCTTTTACTTGTCCGTATGCTGGGCTCCAGAACGTTTCTTGAAGGGGCATAATAACTTCTCCACCTTCTTGTAACTTATCGAATACTTCTTTCGCTTTTTCTGCGTTACTAATTTGAATTGCGATTGTTACTTGAGATCCAATTGCATGCCCTTGACCTGGGAATGTATCGGAAATCATAAGATCCGTACTACCAACCTTTAAAGTAGCGTGTAAAACGCGCTCTTTCGCTTCAGCTGGAACCGGGTATTCTGGATTTTCAGGCATATCACCAAAAGTTTGCATGACTTCCACTTTTGCATCTAACGCCTCTTTATAAAACTGTACAGCTTCTTGCCCACTACCATCTAAAACTAAGTACGGATTAATACCTAAAATCATACGGACACCTCTTTTTTTAATTTATAAAATCGAACTTGTGTTCGTTTTTATATTATCATTGTTTGCCATTTCATTCAACTATTTCCTTCACTGTTTTCAAATTTATTTTGACGGAATCTCCATCTCTTGTTTTCTAAGTTCAATACGGCGGATTTTTCCAGAAATCGTTTTTGGTAGTTCATCTACAAATTCAATTTTGCGAGGGTATTTATATGGTGCAGTAAGTTCTTTGACGTGTTGTTGGAGTATTGGAATTAATGTTTCTTCGTTCTTTTCTATATTCTCTCTTAATACGATAAATGCCTTCACGACACTTCCGCGAATTTCATCAGGACTTGCGACAACCGCACATTCTCTCACGTAAGGGTGCTTTACGAGCGCATCTTCTACTTCAAACGGCCCGATTGTATAACCAGAGCTAATAATAATATCATCACCACGCCCTTCAAACCAGAAATAGCCGTCTTCATCTTTTTTCGCTTTATCACCTGTAATATAATAATCACCGCGGAATTGCATCGCTGTACGCTCATCGTCTTTGTAATATTGTTTAAAGAGGGCCGGCGTTTCAATGTGAACTGCAATATCACCAACCTCTCCTACCTGTACCGGAACGCCTTCTTCATCTACAATATCAACGTGGTTACCTGGCGTCGGTTTCCCCATTGATCCTGGTCTAATATCCATTCCTTTCATTACACCAACAAGCAATGTATTTTCCGTTTGCCCATAGCCGTCTCTTACTGTAATATGAAAGTGCTTTTGGAACGTTTCAATGACTTCTCTATTTAACGGCTCACCTGCGGATACAGCGCTATGTAACGCCTCTAAATTGTACTGTCTTAAATCTTCTACCTTTGCCATTAATCTATACTCAGTCGGTGTACAACAGAGCACATTCACCTTATTATCGTCTAATAAGTTCAGGTACGTTTTCGGTTCAAACTTACCGTGGTATACAAATCCTGTTGCCCCCGAGCCTAGAGTTGCTAAAAACGGGCTCCAAATCCACTTTTGCCAGCCTGGACTAGCTGTTGCCCATACAACATCATTCTCTTCAATTCCGAGCCAATTCGGAGCGCTCGTACGTAAGTGAGCGTATGCCCACGCATGTGTATGAACAACACCTTTCGGATTTCCTGTCGTTCCTGACGTGTAAGATAAAAAGACCATATCTTCTTTATCCGTCTTCGCCATTTCTAACATGTCACTCTCTGTTTCTAACGCTGTTTTTAAATTAATCCATCCACCTACTGACTGCTCGCTCAGAACGAATTTTTGAAGAGATTCCATCGCTTCTATATCATCAAACTGTCCAATGTACGGCTCATAACTTACGATTGCTTTTACTTCCCCGTGTCCAATGCGGTATTCAATATCCTTTTTGCGCAACATTTCCGAACTCGGAATTACGACAAATCCTGCTTTAATCGCAGCGATATACGTCATGTACGCTTCAATTAAACGCGGCATCATAATGAGGAGCTTGTCCCCTTTTTGCAGACCATTCTTTATAAAAGCGTTTCCAATTTTATTTGCACCTTTCATTAACTCAGCGTATGTAACTTCTCGTCGATTCCCTTTATCATCTTGCCAAATTAAAGCAAGTTTCTCTTTATCACCCGTATATTTCTCTATTTCAGAAACTAAATTATAAGACGGCGGTGCCAACAATTCCTCTCTCTTCATAAACATCCTCCTTTTTCTTTATGCCTCCCTTATATAATAAAGAATTTTCTGTTAATTTTGAACCCTCATCTTTTGACAAATTTTTCAGTTCTGTCGAATATATCGAACACAACTTAGAATATATTAACAAAAAAATTAAATATATCAATTTGCCGACAAATGGTGCCACAACATAAAAAAGAAAGAGCGGGAGAACCCGCTCTTTCTAAGCCATCTTATATGAGATTATTTTTGGAAACCGCCTAATTGTTGCTCAGCTAGTGAAACTAGACGTTTAGTGATTTCACCACCAACAGAACCGTTAGCGCGAGCTGTTGCATCAGCTCCAAGTTGAACACCAAACTCTTGAGCGATTTCGTATTTCATTTGGTCTAATGCTGATTCAGCACCAGGAACCGCTAATTTATTTGTGCTACGTGACATGTTATATCACCTCCTTGTGAGTATAGAGTGTGATAAATAACATGACTTCATACACGGTTTATATATGGTAATTTATGGTTTTAGAAAAGTTCTTCAAACTTTTCTTCTTCCGCCACTACTTCAACTGTTTGTAATACCATTGTTTCTTTGTTCGCTACAGCTTCTTCGATTAATGGTGTGAAATCGTATTTCGCCTCAAAACGATTCGCTTTTTCACGCTTCGGCTTCGTCGCTGGGCTTGCTGGTGTGAATACTGTACAGCAGTCTTCGTATGGACGAATTGAAATATCATATGTGCCAATTTCTTCAGCGATTTTAATAATTTCTAATTTGTCCATCGTAATAAGCGGACGAATAACCGGATAGTTTGTCACTTCGTTAATCGTATGCATACTATCTAACGTTTGGCTTGCTACTTGTCCAAGACTTTCACCAGTCGTGATCGCAAGTGCGTTACGCTCCTCTGCGATACGCTCTGTAATACGCATCATCATACGGCGCATAACTGTCATTGAATAGCTAGATGGGATTTCTTTATTAATCGTTTTTTGCACTTCTGTAAATGGAACAAGGTGAAGTGTTACACGTTTACAGTATTTCGTTAACTCTTGTGCTAAATCGATTACTTTTTGTTTTGCGCGCTCACTTGTGAAAGGTGGGCTATGGAAGTGAACTGCTTCCACAGATACGCCGCGTTTCATCGTTAAGTACGCTGCTACTGGGCTATCGATACCACCAGAAAGAAGTACCATTACTTTTCCGCCAACACCAACTGGTAAACCGCCAGCTCCCATACGCTCATCGCACATAATATAGCTATAACCACTGCGAATTTCTACACGTACATTTACATCTGGATTATGAACATCTACAGTAATATCTTCTGTATTTTCTAGAATGTGTCCACCAATCTCAGGTAATAATTCCATCGTTCTCATTGGGAAATGCTTATAAGAACGGTGTACAGTAATTTTAAATGTTTTCACATCGCCTTTTACTTGTAAGAAAGCTGCTAATGCACCTTTTTTAATGTCTTCTAATTCTGATGGTACTTTCATCGCTAAGTTAAACTTATGAATACCAAATACATCTTTTAATCTTTCAGATACCGCTTCATGATCTTCGCCATTTAATTGGATGTACATACGGTCATGCGTTGCATCGATTTTAATATTTGGGAATTTTTTCAGTTTGAACTTCACGTTATCTTTTAATGTGCTTACAAATTTAGAACGGTTCTTACCTTTAGTCGTCATCTCTCCATAACGAACTAAAATATATTCATATGTCATCATATTCCTTTACCTCATCACTTCATATAATTTTGGCATCGTCTCTTTCACAATACCTTCAAATTGCTTTACTTCTTCCATCGTGTTTTCTGGTGCCAAACTAATGCGAATAGCACTTGCAGCAGCGGCATGCGGTACTCCCATTGACACTAACACTCTGCTCACTTCATTTGCTTTTGAAGAACAAGCAGATTTCGTTGATACATATACACCGTGCTCTTCTAAAGCATGAACGACCACTTCTGGTTTTAAACCTACAAATGATACATTTAAAATGTGCGGTGCTGCATATGCAAGCGACGTATTAATCGTTACATCTTCCATCTCTTTAAAGAAACGAACAAGCTCTGCTTGTAAACTTTGCAAATGAGCTACCTTTTCTTTCACTTGCTCCATTGTCATGCGAAGTGCTTTCACCATCGCTACAATGCCAGGTAAGTTCTCTGTACCAGAGCGATACTTCAGCTCTTGTTGACCACCTGATAAAATTGGATCTAACCTTACGCCATCACGTACATAAAGAAGACCCGTTCCTTTTACACTGTGGAATTTATGTCCAGATATTGAGCAAAGATCAATATGAGAAGCGTATAAATTAAGCGGTACTTTTCCTATCCCTTGTACATGGTCCACATGGAATCTTATTTTCGGATAATTCGATAATAACGTTCCAATTTCACCAACGGGCTGAATTGCTCCAGTCTCGTTGTTCACGTGAATAATTGACACAAGAATCGTATCTTCACGAAGCGCTCGTTTTACATCCTCTACCGATACAACACCATGCTCATTAACCGGTAAATATGTTACATCAAAACCGAGATCTTCTAATTGTTTATATGCTTCAAACACAGACGCGTGTTCAATATTTGTTGTAATGATATGTTTACCGCGCGAACGATTCCTCATCGCTATTCCTTTAATCGCAAGGTTATTCCCTTCCGTTCCACCTGATGTGAAAATAATTTCAGAAGGTTTAACGTGAAGAAGCTGCGCTGCAATTGTTCTTGATTGTGTTAATAGACGCTCTGCCTCTCCTCCAAGCGAATGAATAGAAGAAGGATTCCCAAAATATTTCCCCGCAACCGTTACGTACGATTGAAGAGCTTCTGGATATGGCTTTGTCGTCGCACTATTATCAAAATAGATCATCGTTCTTCCCCTTTCAGCGCTGTCACATCATATAATCATATCACAAATACGTGTCATTACGCTAAGACTACGCAAAGGTTCCGTTATATTTTAAAACGAATAACCTTACTGTATTCCGCTATTCATTATAGCAACATCGCCTGCAAAATTACACAAAAAAACAAACCCTTATGAAAGGGTTTGTTCATTGTCTACATATTCAGCTATTTTTTGAACAACGCCAGGCTCAAGTTGCTCTAGTACAGAAGCTGCTTGTTCTAAAGCTGCATCGTATTGATATTCACGGAATAATTTCTCCGCATAATTTAAGCTCTCTGCAAGGTTTTCATCATGACTGCGGTAACGATTACCGTATTGAATTAATTTTTCAACTAAATACGCTTGTCCAATTAACTCTTCTGTCATTTCAGCAACACCATTAACAGTTGTGTAAGCTTCTTCTAAACTGCTATTTACAGCATTCATATTTAACGGCTTCACTTCTAATTGCTCATATACAGCTTGCATTGCCATTTGTCCTCTTTTTAAATCTTCCATAATGCTCTCTGGAAGACCTGGCAAATTCGACTTTTGCATAAAGCGTTTCGTTTCGAAAATAGTATTTCGCATTTCTTGTAACTTCTCACGTGCTTCAAATTCTTCTTTGCGCATCGTTTGCAGCATTTCTTTATATTCTGCATGAAGTACTTTTAATGTTTCACATTGCTCATAAATCTCTTCTAGTTCCTCACGAATAATAGAGAAGGCAATATCTTGTTCCGCAACCCGTAATTGCAACATTTCAAAACGTTTCATTAAAATGTGCATTTGCTTTTCAATTACTTTTTGAGACTCAATGTCCTTATCTTGTAACTGATAGCTTTGTTTCACGAGCTGTGTTTCTGCTTTTGTTTCAATCGTTTCAATGCGAATTTCTTCTAAGTCTTCATAAACAGAAAGTGTTTTTTGCTCCACATAATGTCTCGCATGTACTTCTTGTTCTAGTTGATCATAGAAGCTATCTAAACTTGTTTTTAAGTTTTCTACTTTTTCAGCCGCTTCTGTTATGTGAAGCTCCTGTATATCCATTAAACATATTTGTAGTTGTTTCTTCATATCGCGAACTTCTTTAGGGATTTCCAAATACTCTAATACATAACCTTGTCTTACCATATCATTATGTCCGTGTAATAAATCTTCCAGCTGAACCGGTAACGTCGCTTGACACTCTACCAATAAATCTGGAATTTGGTGAATAATGATTTCTAAATCTGCTAAACCTTCTTCCAAACTAATAACAATTTCTCTCGCTTTTAAATAGTCACCATTATTTGTTGCTTCTTCAAAGGTTTTAAATTTCTCAGATTCAGCGTCTAGCATCTCTTCGATTTTCTGCTCTGCTGCTCCATACATATGTCTATGAGCAAGAACACTCTTCTTCATACTACGATATGTATCACGTAACCCTTCGATTTCCGAGCTATTTTTTTCATGGCTTTCTAACAATTGCTGTAATTCATTTAAAATGTCTGTAATACGATTATCAGCGTCATCTAAACCACTTATGGATTCATTCATCGCATGCTTTGCTTTTCGGAAGGAGAATTGCGAGGCGAATTTTCGCGCTTGCGCTAAATCTTTTTCAGCTTTCGGAATGGTTGTTGATACAATTTCATCCCATTCTTCACGCCATTTACCAAACAGTTCTTCTGTTTGACCCGTCATATTTAAATCTTTCACCCGTTTTAGTTCATCTGCCACAGGTTTATCTTTTATCTCTTGTTTCCACTGCTCAAGTGCTTCAATATCTTTATATGAACGATTTCTTATCACAAGCTCTATCATGAGCAGCACTAGAATAGAGCTTACTACAATGATAACGATCGTCAGGATAGAATCCATGCAAAAAAGCCTCCTAGTTATATCTCTTTTTTTGTCCGTTCCGTTTATGAAATGGAAGGCATTATGTATAAAAAGGGAATTCCCCTATATTTAACAACTAACAATGTACTAATCATACCATGTAATGGTTTGTTTTTGACCTAGTTTTTTTTAAAATTTCATGTTTCTTTCAATGTAGTTGTAATCTTTCTCAATATTCTGTTTGGATTACCTCTCATCATCAAATGAATGCAATACAAGGCCTTCTTCCATATGAGATGCGAAATAAATTTTGCGCAAAAGTGGCGGTTCAATAGAAATCGCATGCACATTTCCTTGCCTTACCGCTTGCTCTACTGCTATTTCTGGAAGTAACGTAATGCCAAGTCCAGCACTGACCATCGCAAGCATCGGTTCTGCATAAGAAGTTTCAAATGCAATAATCGGTTTCGCACCTATCCCTTGAAACATATTCGTAATCATTTTCCTTACATCGCAGATTTCTGGGTATACGATTAACTTTTCATTTTGCAAATCTTCCATTCGGATTACTGTTTTCTCTTTATAAAGATGATCATTTGAAACGACACACACAATTTTTTCTTCTCGTATTTCTTTTATACACGTAGCACCTTCTACTACTGAATCGATGAACATCGCTTCAATCTTCCGTTCTTTAAAAAGTCCTATCAGTACTTTCGTATGCTCAATTTTCCATTCTATTTCGAACCCGTCATCTAATATATCTTTACATTTTGATATATAATGTGCTGCTAAACTTGGCAATATCCCTATAGAAATGTTCCGCTTCTCTTGAAACTTCTTCATTTCGGCTTTCACTTCATGTATGTGTCCCAAAATCGGTAACATTCTTGTTATGAATAACTCTCCAGCACTTGTTAATTCGACTCCTTGCGCGGAACGTTTTAATAAAGTAACCTCTAAATCCGCTTCTAACCTTTGAATTTGTTTACTAAGCGCCGGCTGAGAAATATGTAAAATCTTACTCGCCTTTGATAAACTTCGCGTATTCTTCACTTCAATAAACGATCGTACTGCCTCTAAATCCATCGTACACACCTCTAACAAAAAGTTATAACTGTCATAAAAAATCGATATTTCCTTCTATAAACAATTATTCTTTATACTTATTTCATCAACTTACTATAACGAAATGTAAAGGGGAAAGATACTCTTGAACAAAAAACAAATGCTACTCGGATCCCTCCTATGCTTACTTGCCGTAACGGCTTGGGGATTTATGTTTCCTATCATGGCAAACGCCTTACAGTTTATCGATCCGTTCTTCTTCACAACGATTCGCTATGGATCAGCAGCTATTATTTTTCTTATTCTGCTATTACTTACCGAAGGGACAAAGTCACTCCGCTTAGAAAAGAAAACACTTTCGTTACTCTTTTACGGAACAGTCGGTTTCGCCGGATATGGTTTTCTCGTTTTCTACGGACAACAACTTGCCGGACCGTCTGGAGCCATCCATGCCGCGATGATTCAGTCTCTTATGCCACTCATCGCTTTATTATTGCAGTGGCTAACAAAAAACAAACGCCCACAAAACTATACATTCCTTTGTATGTTTGTTGCATTATTCGGTGTTATGCTTGTCATTTCAAAAGGAAATATTCACTTATTATTTGGAGCTGCCAGTCACCTCTCAACAAATATACTTATGCTGTGCGGCGTTACTTGCTGGGTCATTTATACAAACGGTGGTGCTAGTTTTCAATCTTGGTCGCCACTTAGGTATACGACGTTAACTTGTTTATTTGGCTCAATTTCACTCATCGCTATCGTCACTTTTTTAACTTATACAAACGTCGTTACTGTACCTTCACTATCGACAATTATGAACGTTCGTTTTGAACTCTTATATATGTCTATTATTGCAGGCGTTATCGCAGTATTTTGCTGGAACGCAGGAAATCGCTATATTTCATCTATTAATGGCATATTATTTATGAATTTAGTTCCTGTGCTTGCACTTATCGGTTCCATCTTTCGAGGTTATACAGTCGACAAAATTGAAATTGTGGGCGCCTCATTAACAATTATCGCGCTATTATGCAACAATTTATGGCAAAGAAAAGAAAGCACAAAAATCCCCACCTCAGTTCGTTAGGTGGGGATTTCTCACATATGAACAGCTCTTGGCCATTCCTGATACATATTCATTATACATAATGTTTGTTCCATCCATTGTTCAATTTCTTTCGTGTACATTTCTAAGAAAAAGGTCTCAGATGGAAAAGAATGTAGTACTTCTGATATATATTGCGGATATAAAAACGGCATATTTATCATGCCTTTTAATTGCGTCATAAACATTGTAAAAGATACCTTCTTAAACTCTTGTTTCATTTGTCCTTGCCTAATTACTTGCTCTATATAATATCTTTCTTTAGAAAAATAAACGGTCATCACTTCGCGAATTAATGTCGTATCAAGCGACAGCTCTCGGTAAAAGAAACGTGTCAGCTCCCTATTATCAAATTGATATCGTAAAATCCCGCGCACCATTTGCACCATCACATCTTTAGCCGACAAATATTCTCTCTGTTCAAAGGACGTTTCAATCACATGAATATACCCTTCTAAAAAATTAGTAATAAGCTGCTCTAATAGGCCTTGCTTTCCAGCAAAATAATATGAAATATTCGCTACATTCACATCCGCTCGCTTTGCAATGTCTCGCACCGATGTTCCATCATAACCTTTCGTGTTAAACAACGATATTGCCGCATCAATTACTTTTTGTTTCGTCTGTTTCATGCGCTCACTTCCTCTCACTGAACAGCTATAGTGTAAATTTCTTGACTTTTAAGACAAATTCCTTTAATTTTCTATCGACAAAGTCATGTGAAATACATCGTATTTTGCTAATGTTTTACACATCTCGATAAAAAAGGAGCTGTTTCCATGTTTACTAAAGAAAGTTATGCAGGATCTCTTGAAGAGCAATATGAGACAGTAATAAAACAACTGGATGCATTATTAACTGGCGAATCAAACGTAGTCGCAAACTTATCAAATGCGTCCGCATTATTAAACCAATTTCTAGATCGCGTTAATTGGGTTGGCTTTTACGTAACAGAAGGAAATCAGCTTGTTCTTGGACCGTTCCAAGGAATGCCTGCTTGCGTACGCATTCCATTTGGACGAGGCGTTTGCGGCGTTGCAGCTGAAACGAAAACTACGCAGCTTGTAGCAGACGTTCATCAATTCCCAGGACACATCGCTTGCGACAGTGCTTCGAATTCAGAAATCGTCGTACCGATTATTAAGGATGGGAATGTCATCGGTGTACTTGATATTGATAGTCCTGAGAAAAATCGTTTCGACGAAGTAGATCAGCGCTATTTAGAAAAGTTTGTGGAAACACTCCTAAAACATATGTAACAAAAAAGAGCTAGTTATCGATTAAGTACATCACGTACAAAACCGATAGCTAGCTCTTTTTTTATTGATTACTAACAGTAGATATTTTCTTTAACGCTTGCTCTAAATCAGAAACGATATCCTCCCACGATTCTAAACCGACAGATAAACGTATTAAATTATCATAAATGCCCATTTCTTGTCTTAACGCAGCTGGAATCGCGGCGTGCGTCATCGTTGCCGGGTGCTGAATTAACGTTTCTGTATCTCCTAAACTTACCGCAATTGTAATAAAGTGAAGGTCATTAATAAACGCCTGCGTCTCTTCTTTCCCGCCTTTAATTGAAAAAGATATAACGCCGCCCCCACGTTTCATTTGGCGAGATGCTAACTCTCCTTCTGGGTACCAAACACCTTCTACCGCATCATGATTTTTTAGGAACGATACAATTTTTTCTGCATTATCACAATGACGATCCATTCTTACTGCTAGTGTCTTTAATCCGCGTAACAATAACCACGCGTCAAACGGTGCCATAATACCACCGATATCTTTTCGCATCGGGCGGATTTTTTCAGCTAACGCTTTCGTTTTACAAATTGTTACACCCGCCACAACATCACCGTGACCACCAATATATTTTGTCGCACTATGAACAACCGCGTCACAGCCAAGTTCAAGCGGTCTTTGTAAATAAGGTGAACAAAACGTATTATCAACAATAACAAGTAACCCATTTCGCTTCGCAACCCGAATCACTTGTTTTAAATCAATTAATTTCATTGTCGGATTAATCGGTGTTTCAACGAAAATAAGCTTTGTATTCGGGCGAATTTTATTTTCCATATCAGCCTCTGTCTCCATATCACAAAACGAATGCGTAATCATAAATTTTTCTTCTAACACTTCTAAAAAACCGTATGTGCAGCCGTATAATCCATTTGAACAAATAATATGATCTCCAGCTTTTAGAAAACCAATTAACGTTGCGGAAATAGCTGCCATACCGGATCCGAAAGCAAGCGCTTCTTCTCCTCCTTCTAACACCGCCATACGTTCTTCGAATAATTTCACAGTCGGATTTCCAAGTCTTGAGTAAATATAAGATGGATCCACTCCCGCAAAACTCGCCTCTCCTTGCTGCGCAGTCTCAAATGTAAATGTAGACGTTTGAAATAAAGGCGGTGTTAAACTTCCTTTATGTTCCTCTGATGTATAACCGTGATGAATTAACGCTGTCTCCATATGCTTCTTTTTCATAAAAACATCCCCTTTTATGTTTTTATTGCCGCATATTCATCATTAAAAATTTGATGAACGTTTTATTTCATTTTATGTAAGCGTTTTATTTGTGTTTCTATCTCTTCTTTTATATCGTTTTAAATTCCTTCTTGTTCATTTCCAAAATTTATATGCATAAAACAAAAACGTACTCGCTTGACGAAACTCTGGGTAAAAGATATAATAGCGTTTGTGTAAAATAAAAAGGCAGCCTTGTAATGTGAGTTTATCGTTTGTATTTTGTTCCTCTACGGAGGTGTATCTCGTAACTCCCTGCTGCTGGAGCGAAGGTACATGAAAACAAAATGCCCGTAAATATCGATTACGTCTGTTTTTATTTTACGTAAATAAAAACATTTTAAAGGAGGAGTCAACTATGGCTCGTTATACAGGTCCAGCTTGGAAACTGTCTCGTCGTCTTGGAATCTCTCTAAGCGGCACAGGAAAAGAATTAGAAAAACGCCCTTACGCACCAGGTCCTCACGGTCCTAACCAACGTAAGAAACTTTCAGAATACGGTTTACAATTACAAGAGAAACAAAAACTTCGTCACATGTACGGCATGACTGAGCGTCAATTCCGTCGCACATTTGACCAAGCAGGTAAAATGCCTGGTAAGCACGGCGAAAACTTCATGATCCTTCTTGAAGCTCGTCTTGACAACTTAGTTTACCGTATGGGCTTAGCTCGCACTCGTCGTGCAGCTCGCCAATTAGTAAACCACGGTCACATCATGGTTGATGGCGCTCGCGTAGATATCCCATCTTACCGTGTAAAACCTGGTCAAACTATCAGCGTTCGCGAAAAATCTAACAACCTTGTTGTTGTTAAAGAAGCGATCGAAGTTAACAACTTCGTACCAGAATACTTAACTTTCGATGCTGACAAATTAGAAGCTACTTACACTCGTCACGCTGAGCGTGCTGAGTTACCAGCTGAAATCAACGAAGCATTAATCGTAGAGTTCTACTCTCGTTAATGACAAAAAGCCAATCCTGTGGATTGGCTTTTTTCGTTTATATATAAAATAAAGTTATTTATTTTCCTCTTTCTGAACATATACATAAGCATCTTTCTGCTCTTTATGTATATCCACCTTCGAATTCTCTGCAAGCTGACCCGCATTTAGCAAAGAAAAAATAATGAGCGCTTCTAGTGACATTTTGTTTTACCACTCCTTTCTAGTTGTTATACATTTATCATACCGCTTACATGTGATTTCCGTATGAACTCGAAAAGGAGATTACAACAAAATGGTTACAAGTATATGAATGCACGCTATAATAACCATAAAATAGGAGGTTGATTCATTTTGACAATAAACCAAATGGTTCAGTTAGGCAGTGCATGTATGTTGTTTATTACTTCCGCGCTTATTAATTGGTATCAGGGAAGTAATTTAATAGATGATCCTGATGAATGGAAATATAGCGCTAAGTTTACGAATTACTTCAAAGGCACCGTTTCAAATTACGAAGATATTTATCAAATCGACTTCTTTATATATGCAGCAAAATTTTATCCAACAGCATTTATCGTTATGCTTATTAGCTTACTTTATATGATCGTATTAATTCTTCATATTCTATTTACAAGAACTCGTGAGGTAATCTAAATTCATACATAAAAACCCCGAATCATAAACTTTTCAGCCTACAATTCGGGGTACTATTTGTTTATATTCGTTTCGGATTAGTAACGAATTAAGAAATATTTCTTCTTACCGCGGCGAATGATTGTGAATTTACCTTCGATGCGGTCTTTTTCTGTTACAACGTAGTCTAATGCTTGTGTACGCTCACCGTTTACGTAGATTGCGCCGTTCGTTACATCTTCACGTGCTTGACGTTTTGATGGAGAGATTTTGCTTTCTACAAGTAAGTCGATTAATACTGTATCTTCTGCAATACGTTCTACAGATGGTACGTCTTTGAATCCTTGCTCGATTTCGCTTGCAGTCAATTCTGCTACAGAACCGCTGAATAATGCAGCTGAAATTTTAATCGCTTGCTCTAATGCTTCTTCGCCGTGAACAAGTTTTGTCATTTCTGCACCTAATGCTTTTTGTGCTGCACGTTTTTCTGGTGCTTCAGCTACTTGCTTTTCAAGCTCAAGAATTTCTTCATGAGATAAGAATGTGAAGTATTTTAAGTATTTAACAACGTCGCGGTCATCTGTGTTAATCCAGAATTGGTAGAACTCGTAAGGAGTTGTTTTCTCTGGGTCTAACCAAATTGCGCCGCCTTCTGTTTTACCAAACTTCGTACCGTCAGATTTCGTAACTAGTGGAATTGTTAAACCGAATGCTTTTGCATCTTCTTCTGATTTACGGATTAATTCAAGACCAGCTGTAATGTTACCCCATTGGTCACTACCACCGATTTGTAGGCGGCAATTATGGTGTTGGTATAAGTTTAAGAAATCGTATGATTGTAAAATCATGTAACTAAACTCAGTAAATGAAATACCAGTCTCTAAACGAGATGCTACTGTATCTTTCGCTAACATATAGTTTAAACCGAAGTTTTTACCGATATCGCGTAAGAATGAAATGACATCTAAGTTACCAAGCCAATCATAGTTGTTAGCCATTGTTGCTGGGTTTTCCACGTTTTCGAACTCTAAGAAGTTTGAAAGTTGGTTTTTAATGCTTTCTGTGTAGTAAGCAACTGTATCTTTCGTATTTAATGTACGCTCTGCTTTTTTACCACTTGGATCACCGATCATACCAGTACCACCGCCAACAAGTGCGATTGGTTGGTGACCAGCTAATTGGAAACGACGTAACATTAATACTGGTAACATATGACCAATGTGTAAGCTATCCGCTGTCGGGTCGAAACCACAGTATAATTTAACGCTTTCTTTTTCTAATAATTGCTCAAGGCCCTCAGCATCTGTTTGCTGATTAATTAGACCGCGAAATTCAAGATCTTGTAAAATACCCATATCCTACATACTCTCCTTTAAGTTCATTACTGGCGTGAAGGTTGAAAACATAAAAAAATCGCCCCTTCAAATAAGGGACGATTTTGATTATCGCGTTACCACCCTAGTTGCAGACCAAAAAAGCCTACCACCTTATTTACATAACGGCTTAGCACCGTCTTTTCCCTTTTGAATACAATTCAATCGAAAAAAGATGCTCTAGGGGCGTAATTCGCGATCATCTATGTGCTGATTTTCACCGGCCATCAGCTCTCTAAAACAGGGAAATGATCACTACTTCTCCCTTTCCACGCTCAATTATTCATATACTTTTCTTTATACCATCATTTATATAGGCGTGTCAAATAGAGGTCAGTTTTCCCTTCTTGCCAATCCTTTACAACGTCATAAAGAGTATCGTAATAAGAGAAAGTATTGGAACACCAACTAATAATGATACGTGAAACACAACTGATAAATCATTCCCAATCGTAGCCTCCACAGGATCTTTCGCCGGAGAACCAAGAAACCCGATTAATCGATCGAAGCGACTTACCGTTTTTGGAAAGTCTGGTATTTCTACATGATCACTATCTAAATGTTGCTTTAACTTATATTCACTCTTAAAGGGATTTTCGCTCAATTTCGTCCACCTCCAGCAATTGTTTCAATTTCTTTATCCCGTTATGAAGTCTCGACTTCACCGTTCCAACTGGAATATCTAATACCTCTGCAATTTCTTTTTGCTGCATGTCATGATAATAAGAAAGGATTAGGACTGCTCTTTGCTCTTCTGGAACTTTCAAAATTGCTTCTCTTACTGTAAGCCGATCTTCGTGAGAAAATTCTTTTTCCGGAATCGGCACTAAAAATGGCAAAAGCGTACGCCACTTTTTTCTCCTATTTAATTTATTAATCATAAGACGATAACCAATTTGAAATAAATACGTTTTTATTTTTCCCTTTTCAGGTTCATACATATGTTTCTTACGCTCTAGCGTCAAAAACGTATCTTGCACAAGATCGATACTTAATTGTTCATCTCGATTAAATCGATATAAAAATGTGTATAGCGCTGGTTTGATTAAAATGTATAGTTTTTCCCCAGCCTGCTTATCTCCACTTTGATACGCAAGCATGAGCTCCTCCTCAATCCCAATCTGCGCCATGATTTTTGATCTCCTTTATTCCTTTTAACGTTAATGAAATACGGGAAATTAAATAGCAACTTGCGACAATAATCCATACTTGTGATTGATTCGTAAAAAATTGAACATACGGGTTTTGAATTGTCTCGCCGGTTGAAACTAAAATATTTAATACTTGCACACATATACATGCATACACTGCTAGGCAAGCCGAAATCGTATCAAATACATTCCAGCGAAAATATACTTTTGTTTTCGTAAAATCAATTTTATATCCATTTTTTCTTACTATATGTTTTCTATCAAATGGAATAATGATGGAAAACATAACAATCATCATAACTCCAGCTGTGATCATCGACACTTTAAATCCGATTGGCATCGGTAATAGTAAACCACAAGAAAATACAGCTATAACTCCAATTAAAGCAAAAGTAAGAAGTAATTTATTAGACATAAAAAAGCCTCCCTCATCTATTCTTTCATAAATGTATACAGACGAGGAAGGCACTTCGTTCAAATATTATTTTATTTTTTTATAATCTTTGCAGGATTTCCGCCAACTACTACATGATCTGGCACATCTTTTCATACAACTGGATCAGTCGGTATATATATTTCTCCTAGTATCATTTTTTCTTTTTCTGTTTTCATTTTCTTCCCTCTTTATATGTAGGTTAAAGAGGGAAGAAAAAAGAAAGGTCTGAACACTATTTCGTTCAGACCTTTCTCTCTTAATCTTCCATCGTTGATAAGTCACCTGTTGGTAAGTTTAACTCCCACGCTTTTAATACGCGGCGCATAATTTTACCACTTCTCGTTTTCGGTAATTTGTCTCTAAATTCAATTTGCCTTGGCGCTGCATGAGCTGCTAGACCTTTCTTTACAAATTGACGAATTTCTTCTTTTAATTCTTCAGATGGTTCGTACCCTGCACGAAGCGCGATAAATGCTTTAATAATTTCGCCGCGCACCGGATCAGGAATACCAATTACACCAGCTTCTGCAACAGCAGCATGCTCGATTAATTTGCTTTCTACTTCAAATGGTCCAACGCGCTCACCTGACGTCATAATTACATCGTCAATACGTCCTTGGAACCAGAAGTATCCATCCTCGTCCATATAGGCAGAGTCACCTGATACGTACCAATCACCCGGCATAAAGTAAGACTCATATTTTTGCTTGTTATTCCAAATTCCACGCATCATAGCTGGCCAACCTTTACCAATTGCTAAGTTACCCATTGTGTATGGAGGCACTTCATTTCCTTCATTATCAACAATCGCTGCTTTCACACCTGGAATTGGTTTCCCCATTGAACCTGGACGGATTTCCATACAAGGGTAGTTACAAATAACTTGTCCACCTGTTTCTGTCATCCACCACGTATCATGAATACGAAGTCCAAATGCGTTCATACCCCAGCGAATTACTTCTGGATTTAACGGTTCACCAACGCTTAACACGTGGCGCACTTGTGATAAATCATATTTTTTAATTGCATCTTGTCCAGCACCCATTAACATACGGAAAGCTGTCGGTGCGCTATACCAAACTGTTACACCGTAATCTTGCAGTGCTTCATACCAAGCTTCTGGACTAAATCGTCCGCCTAAAATAACATTTGATGCTCCGACTAACCACGGCGCGAAAATACCGTAAGCAGTTCCAGTTACCCAGCCCGGGTCAGCTGTGCACCAGTATACATCATCTTCTTTTAAATCTAATACCCATTTCGCCGTTTGGTAGTGCTGAACCATTGCGTTTTGTGCATGAAGCACACCTTTTGGCTTACCAGTAGAACCAGACGTGTAATGTAGAATCAAACCGTCTTCACGGCCTAACCATTCGATATGTAATTCTTTTGAAGCTTGTTCGAATAAAGGATTGAACGCTACCGTTTTACCGCCTTCTTCTACATTCTCTCCAACAAGGAAGACTGTTTTTAAAGCTGGTAAATCATTTAATGGTACGCGCTCTAACAATTCAGGCGTTGTAATTAACACCTTTGCTTCGCTATCTTCTAAACGATCGCGAACTGCTCCTTCCATAAACGCTTCAAATAGCGGTCCAACGATTGCCCCTAATTTCACTGCACCAAGAAGGGCAAAATATAACTCTGGGGAACGCGGCATAAAAATAAAAACGCGATCGCCTTTTTCTACATCGCCATAATTTTTCAGGACGTTTCCTGCTTTATTAGAAAAATCCTTCATTTCCTTAAATGTATATTTCTCTTTTCGCGATCCATCTTGATAATAAAGGGCTACTTTATTCTTTCGATCGGATTTCGCATGCTTATCAATTGCCTCATACGCCATATTTACTCGGCCTGTCTCATTCCAAGTAAAGTTTTTATTAACCTCTTCCCAGTTAAAATTCGCGTATGCCTCATCATAATTCGGCAAATTATTTTCTCCTTTAATGACAGGAAGCGTTTCTACTTTCATACTTTACATCCCCCTCCTATGTATTCTATTATCTATTATAATAACATTATTTAAAATTTTCAGTATATTTGTTGATTTTTAGACAAATTTTTAATGACAAATTTCGATTCACATCGCATATATTATAAAGTACGATATGAATAGATTCACAAACCCTCAAGGTGGTGAGCAATACATTGATCCATAAAAAAATATATAATGCTAGAAACTTAAAAACAGCGAAAGGCACTTTAATTATTGAAGGGCCTGTCTCTACACATAACTTAGAAATGTATGAATTTCATCCAGATTTAGTTGCGTTTCGTCCTGCCGAGCAGCAATATAAAGCAATTGTCGAAATTTCTAAATTGCCAGAAGCTCGTCTCATTATTGCTAGACATGACCAAACGATTGTTGGATATGTTACATACTTGTATCCTGATCCACTTGAACGATGGTCAGAAGGAAAAATGGAAAACTTAATTGAGCTTGGGGCAATTGAAGTGGTCCCAGCCTTCCGCGGGAGTTCTGTCGGAAAGAACTTACTAGAGGTTTCTATGATGGACGATTATATGGAAGATTACATTATATTGACGACTGAATATTATTGGCACTGGGATTTGAAACAAACAGGCTTAAATGTTTGGGAGTACCGAAAAGTAATGGAAAAGATGATGAATGCTGGCGGGTTACAATGGATGGCTACAGATGATCCTGAAATTTGTTCACATCCTGCTAACTGTTTAATGGTCCGCATCGGTAAACGCGTTGATACGGATTCTATTCAAGCATTTGATCGTCTACGTTTTCACAATCGTTTTATGTATTAATAAAGGGGGCAACTGGAATGATTGTAGAAGAAATTATGAATCAAGATGTGGTGACACTACATCCAAACGATACAATCGAAACAGCAATCCGAACGATACGCACGAAAGGCATTC
This sequence comes from Bacillus sp. BSL6, assembly GCF_052928345.1. Classification (NCBI taxonomy): domain Bacteria; kingdom Bacillati; phylum Bacillota; class Bacilli; order Caryophanales; family Bacillaceae; genus Bacillus; species Bacillus sp. BSL6. The sequence goes on along the minus strand of NZ_JAVGCW010000001.1, from coordinate 200,256 downwards.
GGCACATTCCAATTGTCGATCAAAATAATCATGTCGTAGGCATTATTTCTGATCGGGATGTAAGAGATGCAAGTCCGTCTATTTTAGATGAACAAGTTTCACTAGATATGCTGAAGCAACCGCTTGAACTTATTATGAAACACCCTGTTATGACTTGCCATCCTCTCGACTTTGTTGAGGAAATTGCTACTTTATTTTTTGAAAACAAAATAGGGTGCCTTCCTGTAACAAAGGCTGGAAAGTTAGTTGGAATTATTTCTGAATCTACTGTACTGCACACGTTAGTGAAATTAACAGGAGCACATCAACCGAGTTCACAAATTGAAATTCAAGTAAAAAATGAACCTGGCATTCTCGGAAAAGTCGTTGCTATTTTTAGTGAGTTACAAATAAATATCGTGAGCGTTCTCGTCTATCCAGCAAAAGATGAGAATGATAAAGTACTCGTTTTCCGCATTCAAACGATGAATCCGCTAAAAGTGATTGATGCACTTGAAACAGAAGGCTACCGCGTATTATGGCCGAACATTATGGGGATGCAAGCATGAGTAGCGCGTTTATTTATTCGGATGACTTTCGGGGCTATTCATTTAGCCCTGATCATCCTTTTAACCAACTGCGCGTCACACTTACGTATGATTTATTACAAAAGGGCGGTTTCATCTCTCCTTCTCAAATCATCTCACCACGGATGGCTACAGATGAAGAGATTGCCTACATTCATACAGAGGAGTACATAAATGCGGTAAAACGTGCTGGAGAAGGTAAGTTAGAAAAATCAATTGCGATGACATATGGACTCGGAACAGAAGATACACCGATGTTTCCAAATATGCACGAAGCAAGCGCATTACTCGTTGGCGGTACGTTAACAGCTGTCGATGCTGTTCTTTCTGGGAAAGTAAAGCACGCGCTTAATTTAGGTGGCGGCTTACATCACGGCTTCCGCGGCAAGGCATCTGGCTTTTGTATTTATAACGACAGTTCCATCGCAATGAAATATATTCAGAAGAAATACGGTTTACGCGTTTTATATATTGATACAGATGCTCATCACGGTGATGGTGTACAGTGGTCCTTTTATGACGATCCTAACGTATGCACCATTTCACTACATGAAACTGGTCGATATTTATTCCCTGGAACTGGCGCTGTAAACGAACGCGGACAAGGTAATGGCTATAGTTATTCTTTTAACGTTCCACTCGATGCTTTTACAGAAGACGAATCGTTTTTAGATTCCTATCGAACTGTCGTAAAAGAAGTTGCCGCATACTTTAAACCGGATATTATTTTAACGCAAAATGGCGCTGACGCACATTACTACGATCCACTTACACACCTTTGCGCAACGATGAATATTTACCGCGAGATACCGAAGCTCGCTCGCGAAATCGCTAACGAATATTGCGAAGGTCGCTGGATTGCTGTCGGCGGTGGTGGCTATGACCATTGGCGCGTCGTCCCAAGAGCGTGGGCACTCATTTGGCTCGAAATGAATAACATCCAAAACATCTCAGGTTATCTCCCTCCAGAATGGATTGACGCTTGGAAAGGACAAGCAGAAACAGAACTTCCCCTCACATGGGAAGATCCAGACAACATGTATAAACCTATCCCCCGCAAACCAGAAATTGAAGAAAAGAACGCATTAACTGTAGCGAAATCCCTTGAAATTATTCGGAATAATATGAAAAAATCTTTGTACTAAACGAAAAGGAGGCTCGTTTTTGAATAGCCTCCTTTTATTTATTGTCGATTTCTGTCGGTAAGTCGATATATTCTAATAATCGCTGATATATTTTTATGTACTAACGGACTTTATGGGAAAAGGTCGTGATATTATGTGGAAACAACAAATGATCCATACGAAACGCGGTACATTTGAACTTTTTACAAAAGGAAATGGCGAACCGCTTTGCATTACACATCACTATTCACAATTTAATGAAACTGGTGATTACTTTGCGGATGTTTTCACTGCTACGCATCGTGTATTGCTCATTAATTTACGAGACGCTGGTAACTCAGCAAAAGCCCAGGTAGAAAACGAATTAAGTATGATTGAAACAATTCACGACTTAGAAGCAATACGAGAAACTTTACAACTTCCAACATGGCATTTCGCTGGTCATTCAACAGGAGGTATGCTTGGACTTCTATACGCAATCACATATCCCAAATCCTTACAATCACTAGTCGTCGTTGGAGCCGCAGCAAGTAATTATACTGAAACACCATTTTGTATTTATCATCCGGAACATCCTCAGTTTCATTATATGCAACAGCTCATCGAAAATTTAAAAAGCCCTCACCTTACAAGTGAAGAACGGAAAGAGCTATCTACTAAGAGAACAAAATTATCATTATATAAACCGGAAAACTACAATTCTTATTTTTGTAAACCAATCCAAAAAACTATGTCCGCTAGCCGTATGAATGCTTTCACCAATGAATATCTTTCATTTGACTTAAGAAAGGATTTACCTTCCATCCAAACAAAGACCCTTATTATATGCGGAAGACATGATGTACAGTGCCCAATTCAGTATTCTATCGAGATGCATGAGGGCATACGTAATTCTATTTTTATGATATTTGAAGAGAGTAATCATTATCCCTTTTTGGAAGAAGCTGCTCAGTTTACTTCTACTACTCGAACATTTTATAAATTGTTACATTAGTACCGTTATTATTAAGGAAAGCTCATAGTCTCTATAAGACTATGAGCTTTTTTCAAAAGAAGTATTTCAACTAGTAACAATTAAAAGAAGAACACACAAAACCACTAAACCTAAATCAATAAATACTGCCTTTTTATCTCCTTCTTTTAAACTTATTAGAAAACTAGAAACTATTTTAATTGCAAAAAAGACCATCATAAATAACCAACCAAAATGATCATTTGTATAATCTTCATCATAAAACATTTGTATTGCACCAATAATTAATAAGATAAGTATAATATTAGTCCCGATTTTTAAAGCCTTGTTTGATTTATTATCTTTTAATATATCCCCCAAAATGTAGCACGCCCTCTCACACTCTCCTATGTTTTTATCTCTCTTTATATTTTAACATAAATTACCTATTCTCCCCTTTTGATCACATACAAAAAAACCTGCCAAAACTTTGACAGGTTCCCTACACATTAAAACGATAACCAGCCCCCCATACTGTTTCAATATATTGCGGGTGAGCAGGATCTCTTTCAATTTTTTCACGTAACTTTCTAATATGAACGACAACAGTTGCTAAATCACCAGCGGAGTCTAATCCCCAAATGCGTTCAAATAGCTGTTCTTTATTTAATACTTGATTTGGGTTTGTGACAAAGAATGTTAATAAATCAAATTCCTTCGTTGTAAACGCAACTTCTTCATTGTTTATAAAAACTTTCCTCGCCCTTTGATCAATAGAGATTCCGTGAATATATAGCGTATCGCGTTGCTTACTTACATTTCCTAATAATCTTTCATAACGAGAAATATGTGCTTTTACTCTTGCGACTAATTCACTCGGGCTAAACGGTTTCGTTATATAATCATCCGCCCCTAAGCCGAGTCCGCGAATTTTATCTATATCTTCTTTTTTTGCTGAAACAAGTAAAATCGGAATATCTTTTATAGCTCGAATTTGCTTACAAATTTCAAATCCATTCATTTTCGGAAGCATAATATCTAAAATAATTAAATCGTAGTCTTCTTGCAGGGCCATTTGTAAACCTGTTTCTCCAGAGTGTTCTACATCAACTTGAAAATCATTAATTTCTAAATAATCTCGCTGTAATTCTGCAATGCTTACTTCATCTTCTATTAGTAAAATTCTTTTCAATTTACTCACCACATTCCTCTACTTTTTCCAATGAGAAGAAAATGCTTGTGCCTTCCCCAAGCTCGCTTTCCGCCCAAATTTCTCCGCCATGTTCTTCAACAATTTGCTTCGCTATTGCTAAACCAAGTCCACTTCCACCTGTACTCGAATTTCTCGATTGCTCTGCACGATAAAAACGTTCAAAAATATAAGGAAGTGTACCAGATTCTATACCTGATCCGTTGTCCATTACTTTCACAATCACTTTATTGTTATCAATCGATACTGTTACAGTAATTTTCTTTTCTTCTTTATCCATGTATTTCACACTATTATGAATTAAATTTGATATCACTCTATTTATCTTTTCGCAATCAGCCTTTACATAAAGTGGTGATGCATGTAATTGTAAGTTAACTTCTATACCTTCTTTACTTAAATCCATCTGCATCTCTTCTATTAATTCTTGCATAAACATATTTAATTCAACCGTTTCAAACTGAAAGGGAACTCGATTCAAATCAAGCTTTGAGAATAAAAATAATTCATCAATGAGTGTATCCATATGTCTTGCTTTCGTATGGATAGTCGTTAAGTACTTATCCATTTTTTCTGGCGTATTTGCTACTCCGTCTTTTATTCCTTCTACATATCCAATAATAGATGTAATCGGTGTTTTTAAATCGTGAGAGATGTTTGAAATGAGCTCTTTTCGATTTTCTTCATACTGCGTTTGCATCTCTATCGATTCTTTTAATTTCTTCCTCATTTCCTCAAATCCTTGATTCAATTGCCCAATTTCATCGTGCGATGTAACTGGTATTTGAAAATTTAAATTTCCTTCTTTAATTTTTTCAGTCGCATCTTTCAATACAAAGATTGGTTTTATAACACTTCTTGAAACGAGGTAACTTAATAATCCAATAAGTAAAATAGCTAACAGTAAAAGTGATACGAACAAAATCGGAAATAACTTTTGTGTAAGATCTACAAATGAACTTTGCTTCTTTAATACAAATATACTCCCCTCTTCTTCCTGAGGAAAATAAAAATCAAACTTTACATATCGATAAAATGTATCGCCGAGTTCCGTTGTACCACGACTATTAATATTTGCAGATTCAAATTTCGGAAGGGCTACCTTTAAAGCCCCACTTTCAAATACTTTTGTAGCATAAGAAATGGTTTCTCCCTTTCTTACAACAATTTTCACCCCTTCTTTTTCAAGTGATGAAACGAACGATTCATCTAATAGTTGCGATTGATGTTTCTTTGCTGCCGTCTTTAACTCAATATACGCATTCTCTTCTTCTGACGTAAGCGGCTTTTGAATATAGGAGCTTTTATAGAAATTTTTCACTGCTTCCAAATCACCTGTTATCGAAAAAACGATTAAAAATCCCGCGATTAATATAAGCGTAATGGAAACGAGAATGACAGCGATATAAGAAAATAAAAACCTTGTTTTAATAGACATATGTTACATCCTCACTTTACCCCGCTATTTGCCGGGCAGTAAGATCCCCACCTCAAAATTCAGAGAAAGCAAAGAAGTTAAGTGGGGGTCGGGCTGCCCATAAAAGCCCGATTGGTGTGGGCTAATAATCAGTGGGGGATGAACAAAACCCCCACTGATTAAAGTTTCACTTTATCAAACCTTATTACTCATAAGCATAAAAATATATGTTCAAATACTCAAGCGATTTTATAGTAATTTTAGCGTCAGTTTATAAAAATTTAATGTTCTTCTTTTACAGTTGAAATGAGGAGGTTGAAATTCCATGTTCAAAAAAACAGTAAGTATGATATGTTGCGTAATTTTTTTACAAGGTTGCTCGCAAGAACAAGAAGTTAAAAAGGAGATGATAAACATGGAGACAGCGCTACTAACAGCTACTGAGAAACAAGAAACGAATACTGTTATATCGTTACTCAAAAAAGGGGCTGACATAAATATAACAGACAATAAAGGACGCACCCCTCTTATGATTGCTACATATAAAAATGATGTAAAAACCGCAAAAGTACTTATCGAAGCTGGTGCTGACGTAAATATCCAAGATGATATGAAAAACAATCCCTTTCTATACGCCGGTGCAGAAGGTTACTTGGATATTTTAAAACTAACGATTGATGCCGGCGCAGATCCAACACTTACGAATCGTTACGGCGGAACAGCCCTTATCCCTGCCTCAGAACATGGTTATATTGATGTTATAAAAGAACTCCTCACGCGAACAAATATCGATGTAAACCATGTCAATAATCTCGGGTGGACAGCTTTAATGGAAGCCATCGTACTAAACAACGGAGATGAAACACAACAACAAGTTATCCGCCTTCTTATTGAGCACGGTGCAGATGTAAACATTCCAGATAATGATGGTGTTACTCCGCTAGAGCATGCTCGCGCTCATAACTTTGAAGAGATAGAGAAGATTTTGTTAGAAGAACATAAGTAAAACGCTAATTTTTGCTTTCCTTCCCCGCCCTATGCTACATTTAAGCCGTTATATCAATATGAATAGGGTGGGAATACACATGAACAAACCTAAAATTGGAATGATTGGACTTGGAAGTATTGCACAAAAAGCCTATCTTCCAACACTTACAAAAGAAACAGATTGGAATTTTGTAGGAGCGTTTACACCTAACGCAGAAAAAAGGAAACAAATTTGCCAGCAATACCGCATTCAAGACTTCCATTCTATTGAAACGTTAGCTTCGGAATGCGATGCAATCTTCGTTCATAGTTCAACTGCTACTCATTATGAAATCGTTTCTGAACTTCTGAAAAAAGGAATCGATGTTTACGTTGATAAGCCGCTAGCTGCTACAGTGGAACAGGCTGAAAAACTAGTCGAGTTGAGCGAAAAATATAACCGAAAGTTAATGGTCGGATTTAATCGCCGCTTCGTTCCTATGTATGTTGCGGCAAAAGAGCAAGCTCATCATATTTCATGGATTCGAATTGAAAAGCATCGTACAAATAAAGTCGGGCCCTATACGTACGACTTTACGATGTTAGATGATTACTTACATATTGTAGATACTGCTCGCTGGTTAGCTAACGATGAGCTTAACGTCGTTCATAATATGATGCAAATCAATGAAAAGAATGAACTTCTTTACGGACATCATACATATACAACTGCAAATGGAATGTTACTTTCTACCGCAATGCACCGCCATGCCGGTACAAATTTAGAACAAATTGAACTTGTAACGGCGGGAAAAATCATTCGCGTAAAAAACATGAACACATTTGAAGTTGAGCAAGAAAATGCAGTTTCTCAAATTGGTTCCCCATCATGGGATACGACGTTAAAACAACGTGGTTTTGAAGATGCTGTTCATCATTTCATTGAATGTGTACAAGGAGATACAAAGCCTGTTGTAGATGGATTAGAAGGATTAAAAACGCAGCAAATGCTCCAATCTCTGCTGAATAATGTAAACAAAAATTAAAACGGATACATTTTTCAGAATTTACTTTCATTCCCATCCCCCCTTTATTTCTCACGCAAATTTCTATAGAATATGTTGATAGGAATTATAAATTTCATAATGAATCGTGGAAAGGATGGGATTAACACATGTGGAACGAGTTTAAAAAGTTCGCTTTCAAAGGGAATGTCGTTGATTTAGCTGTCGGGGTTGTAATCGGTGCTGCATTCGGTAAAATCGTTAGTTCTTTAGTAAAAGATGTTATTACACCATTACTTGGTATGGTATTAGGTGGCGTTGACTTTACAGATTTAAAACTTACATTCGGTAAGTCATCTATTATGTACGGTAACTTCATCCAAACTATTTTTGATTTCTTAATTATTGCAGCAGCTATCTTTATGTTTGTTAAAGTATTCAACAAACTAACATCTAAAAAAGAAGAAGAAAAGACAGAAGAAATTCCAGAACCAACAAAAGAAGAAGAACTTCTTAGCGAAATTCGCGACTTATTAAAACAACAAAATTCTTCTAAAGATAGAGCATAATTGAACGGATAAAAAGGCATGTCCCGAGAGGGACATGCCTTTTCTATATGCTATAACGTTTCCGAATTCATATGAATAAATAAAATAATACCAGCAACCATAAGTACCATAATACTACTTGCAAATAGTGTAATACCGATAAACATTAAACTTGTGCTCATATCCACTGATACACTTTCAATAAAAATAGAAATTACATACGTGATAAGGGCAATTCCTGCAAGAATACTTCCTGGAACAAATCGCTTTAAACCATTTTGTTTTAACGTCATATATGCAAAAATAGCAGTCATACAAAGCGTAATTATCCAAAGAACGATCATCTCTTCTCCCCCCTCACAAGCCTTTTCTTTCTATTATACATGACATTGCCCTATAATAGTTATTTTTACACTTATGTGACATATAACAAGGAATCATACAATCTATATAGAAGTCTTCCAGATACGCTATAGTACTTGGGAGGGTTTCAATTGGAAGATGATGTTGTAGGATACTTTAAACAAGTAGAGCGATATGATTATATTATAATTGACTTAGACAAAAAGTTTTTTTACATGGAAGTTGTACAACTAAAAACAAATATAACTTCGCTAAAAATATCACTTAACTTAGATAAAGATGAAACTATTATTGCTGGCAATGTGAAACAATATGATCCTTCTAGGTTAGAACAATTCATACAAAACTTTAAACACATTGCACAAACATGTCTTGAACATAATTTACGAAGTCCTGATGAACTTTTTGCATTTTGGAAAGGAAATTGACTACCAGAAAAAAATGGATATTTTTCATATATATTGATATAATTACCATATATAAATATTCTTTATAAGGGAGTGTTCATAATGATTTGGATTTCACTAATCGTATTAGCCTATTTCATCATTCTCGTCCCAATACAGTATAACTACATTAAAATACTCAAAGAAAAACAGAAGAAAATGAATATGTCACAAAACGAACTATATGACAACATGTCTTATGAAGAATCCCAAATACATTACCATTACCAAAGTAACGTATTTACAATACCTGCTTCACTTGTCGCAAGTATTATTTATAGAGTGAAACATGCAGCATAATATGTACGCTGTAAAATTATTGTTTGAATCTGTTCATTCTGGTGAGCCTGATCCTACGAAAATAGATGAGCATTATGAAGAAAATCACGATACACTTTTTGAAGAAAGTATTATTCTTGTTAAGGCACACAGTTTGGAAGAGGCCCATGCACTAGGTGAACAAATCGCTATACAGTCTGAGCACACGTACGATAATATGTACGGTGAGCAAGTAACGTGGGCGTTTCGAAAACTATTACATGTGTTTGAATTAGACGATACACCATTTGAAACTGGAAAAGAATTATACGCAAGATTTTTACACGTTAAGAAAAATGAAACGGTGGATACTGTAGTAAAAGCATACTATCCTGAATACGAATAAAAGCTCACAGCAATCGCTGTGAGCTTTTTTATACTTACTTCGTTGAATCTCTAAATTGGATACGGTGAGGTAAGATAACAGTGTGATCTTCCACTTTTTCTTTGTTCATATACTTTGTTAATAGACGCATTGCTACTGCACCGATATCATACATCGGTTGTACAACTGTTGAAAGTTGTGGACGAACCATTAATGCAAGGCGTGTATTATCGAAACCAAGTACTTCTACATCAGTTGGTACATTTAATCCAGTGTCTTGTGCTGCGTGGATTACACCTAGTGCCATTTCGTCAGAAGATACGAAGATCGCTGTTGGCTTTTCATCAAGGCTCCAAAGCTTTTCGAATGCTTCGATACCTGAGTCATATGTGTAATCTCCATCGATTACAAGATTTTCATCATATGAAATACCTGCTTCTTCTAGAGCTTTTCTATAACCTTGTAACTTCTTCGCACTCCCCGCTTTATCAATGAAAGGACCAGAGACGAAACCGATACGCTTATGTCCTTGTTCAATAAAGTGCTTCATTGCGTCGTAAGCTGCTTGTGTATAATCAATGTTTACTGATGGCGTTTCATTTTGCTCATCAAATGACGCTGCTAATACGATTGGTACTGGAGACTTTTTAAATTCTTCAGCGTGAATATCTGTAATATCTTCACCCATGAAAACAATTCCGTCCACTTGTTTTCCAAGCATCGTATTTAATAAATGGAACTCTTTCTCTTTGTTTTGGTCAGAGTTACTTAAAATGATGTTATATTTGTACATTGTTGCGATATCTTCAATTCCACGAGCAAGTTCTGCATAAAACGTATTTGAGATATCAGGAATAATAACACCTACTGTAGTTGTCTTTTTACTTGCTAGTCCACGTGCTACCGCATTTGGGCGGTATCCTAAACGATCAATTGCTTCTAATACTTTCTTTCTTGTTGTAGGCTTTACATTTGGATTACCGTTCACAACGCGTGATACGGTAGCCATTGAAACGTTCGCTTCGCGCGCTACATCATATATTGTTACGTTCATCTCATCGCACACTCCTTCTGTTTTTGCTATCTATTTTTATGTATCGGTTACTTGAATGAAAAAAAGACATCAACTCTATTTGCAGATGCCACCAATCGTCCCGAGTTCTTCCTTTTACTAATGATACGATAAAAACGCAGGCTCATACAATATTTTCCCGCAAAAGTTTCGAAAAAATTCGCTTCTTTTCTCGTATTTTCGTATTTTTTATGAAAAAAAGGGCATTTTTTGTAAAAATATAGATGTTTCATAAGTAGAAACCTTATTTTAAGCAGTACGATAGTACATGAAATTTATATCAGCGATTTTCCAAATATATCGACCGCAACTCGAAATATATCAGCAGTTTTCCAAATATATCGACTTACCAACAAAAATCGACAATGATAGGCATTTGATGCGTTGGAGCTGTAAGTACTCTACAATTGGCAATAGAAGATCCCATCCCCCTGTAGAATGCGTTACATCGACAATGCAAGGGTAAAATAGGTTTCTTTCTTTGAGATTAGTACAGCGGAAATATGGAGCGTATTACGTGACGCCCTGTCCCATCGTCCCCTTTCATTTACAGTAAAAAAAGACAGTTTAAACACTGTCTTTTTTATAAGAAGGAAACAAACGGTTTATCGCTGTTTTTCTCTTTTATAACAATTGCCTCAATTTTATTCTCGGACTTTATCTGCAATTGTACTTTTGCATCTTTCGGTAATTGGTCTAACATACTTTGAGCGGCGAGTTGAGTAAGAGCCATTAATTCTGTTTTACCGTTATATTTAATAACAATATCCATATTTAATGTATCCATTTGATTTTTCTTATAAGAAACTTTAGCATTTACTGGGATAAAGTCTCCAGGAGAAAAACCTTTCATTGCCTCAGCAAATTTATTTATTTTTTCATTATCTTCTCCATGTGCTTGTGTAAATTCATCGGAAGGATATGAATACGCTTTTTCTTCAATTGCATTCCAATTTCCAAGGTTCGTATCATTCTTTTGAACGGTAGCACTAGCAATATACGTGCCATTTTTTAAAGAACTTGTACTTTCTTGCTTAAAGATAGCAAACGTAATTGGGGATTTATTATACTTGTCATTTTTATGAATAGCTTCAATAAGTTGCTTAGCAACTTCAGTCCCCTTAGACATTGCCTCTTCATTGGATACACTTGAAGACATAGCTAACCCAATTACAACGCCAGATAAACTTAATTCATTTGAATTCTGTTTCCCAAAATAGTCTTGTTCTATAATATTTGTCAAAACGGGTGCTTCTACTTTTGCGACTAGTTCATCAACTAACTTCTCAGGAATATACTGATTTAATTGAAGCACATGGTTTTCTGTATCAAATTGCTCTTTTGCAATATTCATTAAACCATTTTCATACTCTGCTAAATCTAATTTAGAATTTGTTTTTACATTAGCTGTATTTATAACCTTTTGTTCTTTTAAAGGAATTACAGTTCTATAATAATCTTTAGAAACAGCAGTTCTCGGAATCATGCTTTTTTCTTTCGTATCTTTCTGTATAACTTCATCCTTCTTACTAATCGTATCATTACTACAAGCTCCTAGTAATAAACTTACGACTGCGAAGGATAATGCCATTTTCTTCATTACTTAAAACCTACTTTCAACAATCTAGTTATTTAGTTTGAACTATTAACAGTTTACCATTAAATATATTTCAACAAAAACAAAAAAAAGAAGCAAGCACCTTTCGCTTGCTTCTTTTTACTTAATATTCTCTTCTAAAACATCTTTTTTAATGTTCCAATGAGACGTATTCCATACTACCATCCCATCTTTTATGTATAACACTTGCGGAGATTCATGTTTCATGCTGTACTGTTCTGCAACACGATTCGAAACATCTCTCGCATCTTGTACGTATAAGTAGTACGCTGGTACCGCCCTTTCTTCACTACAATAAGCTTGAAATTCTGTATAAGCACCATGACTAATAGGACATGTCGTACTATGTTTAAAAAGAACATAAGGCTCGTTTTTTTCTACTAGTACTTCAAGTTCTTCAATTGTTTCAAGTTTTGTCATATTCATTACGATTCACCTCTCATACGAAGTCTAGAGCGCTTCTCTTTCTTTTCAGCTTTTTTCTCAAGTCTTTCTAATTTACGCTCTTCTTTTTCAACCTTTTTCTCTTGTCTTGTCGCACGATAATGATTGTATACTTCAATTGCTGCGCTACTCCACTGTACAACTTGTGCTACTTTATCTGCATTATTTTCAATTTCGTCCGTAACAGACTCTGATACATTACGAAGTTTCGTATTTAAGGAGTGGATTGTCGTTCCAATTCCATCTACACCCGATACTACTTTATTTAATGATTGTGACTTCTGTTGAATGTCATCAGCTAACGCATTTGTTTTATGTAATAATTGCTCCGTCTCTACGCTAATTCCTTGCATTTGCTTTTCTAAACCTTCTAACGTACTTGCAACGTTTTCTAACGTCTTCTGAACCGATAACAACGTTCTGCATACATACACTACTAATACAGCGAAAGCAACCGCGATAATAGCTGCACTTACATATAAAAGAACTTGCATTTCATCACTTCCTTTATCTTTTTCATACTTTCCCCTATTATACAATCATTTTCCGTTTCGTTCTAATCCCTATCTTTTCATTAGAATTTTCATACTTATTCGTTAACTTTAACATAAATCATTCAACAAATTCCACTAAGTAGGTTACAATAGGAGAGGATACATAATTAGTAGGGAGGCTTTACATATGAAAGATCCACGCATTGAAAAGTTAGCATACAATTTAATTAACTACTCTATTCGCTTACAAAAAGGCGAAAAAGTATTAATTGAAAACTTTGGCTTACAAAAAGAACTTGTAACTGCACTTGTTAAAGAAGCATATGCAGCTGGTGGTTTCCCATTCGTTTCTTTAAAAGATCATCAAGTAGATCGCTCTTTATTAATGGGTGCTACTGAAGAACATTTTGAACAAATCGCTGCATATGAAGCAAGCGTAATGAAAGATATGGACGCTTATATCGGTCTTCGCTCTGGCGATAACATTAACGAACAAGCTGACGTGCCAAGTGAAAGAATGCAAATTCATGGTCAAACAGTTGGTAAGAAAGTTCATAGAGACATCCGCGTTCCGAAAACACGCTGGGTTGTTCTTCGCTACCCAAATGCTTCTATGGCGCAGCTTGCTAAAATGAGCACAGAAGCTTTCGAAGACTTCTACTTCGAAGTTTGTAACTTAGACTACGGTAAAATGGATAAGGCGATGGATAGCCTTGTTACATTAATGAATAAAACAGATAAAGTGCGCCTAACTGGACCTGGAACTGACTTAACATTCTCTATTAAAGACATTCCAGCAATTAAATGCTCAGGTCATTTAAACATTCCAGACGGTGAAGTATACTCTGCACCAGTTCGTGATTCTGTTAACGGTACAGTTTCTTACAACACGCCATCTCCTTACAACGGTTATACATTTGAAAATGTACAACTTAAGTTCGAGAACGGACAAATCGTTGAAGCAACTGCAAACGATACAGAGCGCATTAACAAAATCTTCGATACAGACGAAGGCGCACGCTACGTTGGTGAGTTCGCAATTGGCGTAAACCCATACATCTTACATCCAATGGGAGATATCCTATTCGATGAAAAAATCGATGGCAGCTTCCACTTCACTCCTGGACAAGCTTACGACGATGCTTGGAACGGTAACAACTCGAACATTCACTGGGATTTAGTATGCATCCAACGCCCTGAATACGGCGGCGGCGAAATTTACTTCGACGATGTACTAATCCGTAAAGACGGACGCTTCGTTGTACCTGAATTAGAAGCTTTAAATCCAGAGAACTTAAAATAATGAAAAACGCTCGGGATTTTTTCCGAGCGTTTTTTTAATATTTTAATAAGTCTTTCGCCACATCTTCTGGCACTTTAAAACTCATTTTCTTATTTTTCATTTCAACTTCAACATAAGGGACATCTTTATATACTGTCATCGTACCAATTTCATGTAACTCCTTTTTATCTTTACTCGACTCCGATAATTTTGTTGTATCCTCTTGGTACATTTTAAATGTTTTCCCTTGCGGAGTATCTAAAGGAGCCGACTGCATTTCCCACTTATCCATTTTCATGACTTCAAACAGCTTTTGAATTTCTTTCTTATCGGTAATTACTTTCTTCTCACTGGAATCAGTAAGTGATTCAATTTCAACTTTTTGCGCCTTTTCTAAGTTCATATCTACTTTTTCCTTCTTCATACTACATCCTAGTAAAAGAACGGATGCGGTTAGCAGAAGTACAAATAACATAAGGACTTTTTTCATTACTAATCCTCCTAACTACATAGACCTACTTTTCTCGCTTTTTGTTTGCTGAAAGTGAAAATAATACAAAAGTACCACTGCAATAGTATCTATTAATATTGGCACATATAATGGCAAATCCCATTTCATATATACTCTAGTGCAACCAACAAGCACAAATAATATTTCTAAACAAAACAAAGGTTTTACATATTTCATTTCTTCCCTACCATTTCTATTTTCACATGTGGATTCTCTTTCTCAATAAGTGCCAAAAATTCAGTCATATGTTGCGGCATCGCAACCATATGTACTTTGTATGCATTTGTCGTAATTTCAAGGTATTTTCCAACTTGACGAACAACTCTTATATCTTTTAATACAACATCATCATTTAAAATACCGTACTTTAATACACCATCTTCTACTTTATGCTTTTTAATAAATACTTCCCAAACGAGTGGGACATTAACAAGGAAGCATAAACTCATCCCAATTAACGCTGTCATCCACTGCTCTTTATTAGCGATAATCATGACGAGTGGATATACAAACATAAAAGCTAACGTAAGACAAACGAAAATGACTACTGACTTACTTCTTTGAATCGGAAAGTTCATACACGCACCCCCTAACCTAAATTATACCACTTTTTCCATTTTAGTTCATAAAAAAAGGCCATTTCTACATGACCTTCTTAAACAATATATCTATAAAATTTCTTATCCACCTGCAACACTGGAAAACTTTTTGGCAACTCATCTATACTCACACTTTCAAAACCATTCTTTTCATAAAAGCGATGCGCCGCTAAAAATTTCACTGTCGTTCCTAAGTAAATATCCTTCAGCTTTTTATTCTCAGCCCACGAAATTGCTGTTTGGAGCAACTTATGTGATGCACCCCACTCTTTTCCGCGAAATTCTTTTTTTACGAACATTTTTCTTAACGCTACTTGATGATTCCCAATATCTAATAAAGCTACTGTTCCAACTACTTTACCATCATAAATTGCTACCCAAAAGTTGCCATGATTCCTTTGATAAAATGTTTCTATTTCAAGCAGGTCCGGCTGCTCTTCTTTCGTAATGGGGACATTGTACTCTTTTTGCTGAATATGAACGATAAGATCTACTACTTCATCTTGAAACGTACTTTCATACGGAATAATGCGTATCTTCTCGTTCATCGAATCTCCTTCCACTCTGAAGCTAATAAACTATATACAGCGATATCGTGGAAGTGATCGTATAGCCATTCTTCATCTCTTAAAATACCATCTAACTTAAATCCTAAACGTTCTGGGATCGCGCGGCTTTTCACATTTTCAACACCGCATCTAATTTCCATTTTATTTAATTTTAAATTCCCAAATGCATAGTGAAGTACAGCCTTTACGCTACGCGTCATAATACCTTTCCCGCCAGCATCTTCTGCCAGATAGTAACCGAGACTTGCCGCTTTCTTCCCCCAGCTCACTGGATGAATACCTACCATCCCAACGAGCTTTCCTTTATAACGTATGCCACTTTCAAAACCGTCTCCCTCTGCAAACTTCTTTAACCACATCGGACAAATCTCATTATAAACATCAGCAGATTTCGTCCCATCTACCCAAGGAAGCCATCTTCTTAAATGATTGCGGTTTTGATTTATTAATTGATATAGTTCCTCTTTATGATGCTTCTCTAATAATTGTAATTCGATTTCGTCGTCTACCCGGAGTGTGAACATGTTTTTTAGCTCCCCTTTTTATTTTTTCTTATTATTCTAACATTTCTAAATAAAAAATGTTAAATATTCACACTTTCTTTTGATTTTATTTGTATAAAACCTGATGAACACAATACTCCCGTAATAACCAATATCATCCCTATACATTGTGCGGGTGCTATATTTACTCCCTCTACAAAAGAAATAATCATTGTAACTACAGGCACTAGATTAAAAAATAAAGATGTCCTTGCTGCACCAATTTGAGCAATTCCATTATTCCACCATAAGTAACCAAGCACACTCATTCCAATTGCCATAAAGAGAATCGCTCCCCATGCCAACAAAGGAATTTCTAAAACTGGTACTATACTTTTTTGTGTAGAAGATATGATCATAAAGGCAAGTGCACCAATAGTCATCGTATATGTCGTCGTTTGTATTGGATTACCAGTTTTAATAAACCTTCTGCCTAGCACGCCGTATAACGCCCAGCAAATATTTCCTAATAAAATATAAAAATCCCCTTTTGAAAATGATAAATTTTGTAGTGCGGTAAACGAGCCTTGTGTAAGCACAAAAACAACACCAAGTAGTGCAAGTAACATTCCAACACCTTGGCGCTTTACTATTGTCTCCCGTAAAATGACACTTGCTAATAACATCGTAACAAGCGGATTTGTTGCCATAATAAGTGCACCATTCATAGCTTCTGTATGTTTCATTCCCAAAAAGAAAAAGAAGTTAAAGCCGAATACACCAACAATACCTAACAAAAAGTAATAGACCCTATTCTGCCTCCATACCTCTACCTCAAAATCTTTTCGTATTTTTAACAGACATAACATCACAAATGCAGCAATCCCAAAACGCCATGCTGCTATATGAATCGCTTCGAAATACTGCACCGCATATTTCGAAGCATTAAATGTTCCACCAGTAAATATCGCAAATCCTAATAACTGCGCATATACTTTATTTTTCATTGTCGGCCTCCAAGTCTTTTCCTTCTAGAAAACCGTAATAGATTTCTAACTTCTCTTCTGTTAGCTGGACAACTTTTCGCAATTGTTCTTGCTGTTCTTTTAACCTTTCTAAATGAGTTGTTAAAATTGAAATTCTCTTTTTTACTTTCGCTGGCACTTCCTCTTTCCTCTGCCTAATTTCCTCTATAATGCATCCATCACTTGCAAACTCAGCCATCTCTTCTAATGACATTCCAGTTTGTTTTAATGAACATAAAAATTTTAATAGGCGCACATCACCTTCTGTATATTGACGAATCCCGCTATTTCGCGTTGGTGGTGGTACTAATCCTAATTTCTCATAGTAACGCAAAGTATGAATACCCATCCCTGTTAATTCTGCTACTTCACCGATTTTATACATGTTTTCTCCCCCTTGTTTTTACATATTCATCTTACAACCTAGAGTTAGCTCTAGGTCAATACGTAAATAAAAATCAAACACAACAAAAAAGACGCACAGCTAAGCTATGCGTCTTTTCTATTACTTCTCTGCAACTTGAACTTCTTTTACGTAAGCTGCTTCGAATTTTTGGATGTCTCCTGCGCCCATGAAAATGAGAACGCCGTTTTTATGTTTCTTTAATACATCCGTTGTTGTATCTGTAATTAATTCTGCACCGTCAATACGCTTTTGCAGATCTTCGATTGTTAATTCACCTTTGTTTTCGCGCGCTGATCCGAAAATATCACATAAGTATACTTGATCAGCTTTGCTTAGGCTTTCAGCGAACTCATCTAAGAACTTTTCTGTACGTGAGAATGTGTGTGGCTGGAATACAGCGACAATTTCACGCTCTGGATGTTTTTGACGAGCAGCTTCAATCGTTGCATTAATTTCTGTCGGATGGTGTGCGTAGTCATCAATAATAACTTGCTCTCCCATCGGCTTCTCATTAAAGCGACGTTTTACGCCTTCAAAAGTTGTTAACTGATGCTTAACTGCTTCTACATCAACATTTTCATAATGGCAAAGCGCGATTACTGCTAATGCATTTAATACGCTGTGATTGCCGTATCCTGTAATTTTGAACGTGTCATAGTACGTATTACGAACGAATACATCGAAAATAGTACCATCTGTTCTCTTTTGAATGTTACGTGCTTGGAAATCATTATCTTCTCCAAATCCATAGAAAATAACAGGTACTTTCGCTTGAATTTTTTGAAGTTCTTCATCATCTCCACATGCAATAATGCCTTTTTTCACTTGCAATGCCATCTCTTGGAATGCACTGAATACATCATTGATATCTGTGAAATAATCTGGATGATCAAAATCAATGTTTGTCATAATCGCATAGTCTGGATTGTAAGACAAGAAATGACGACGATACTCACAAGCTTCAAATACAAAATACTTACTATTTTCTACCCCATGCCCTGTTCCATCTCCAATAAGGTAAGATGTAGGGTGTGCACCTTGCATTACATGGGCTAACAAACCAGTTGTTGATGTTTTTCCATGTGCACCAGTTACAGCAACACTTGTGTATTGGTTCATAAGGTCACCTAAGAAGTGATGGTAACGATGTACTGGGATGTTTAATTCTTTTGCTGCTACGATTTCTTCATGCGTATCAGGAAATGCATTTCCTGCAATAATCACTTGTCCTTCTTTTACATTACTTTTATCAAAAGGAAGAATCGAGATACTACGCTTTTCCAACGCTGTTTGTGTAAAGAAACGCTTTTCATAATCAGACCCTTGAACAGTATGCTTCATGTCATGAAGAATTTGCGCTAATGAACTCATTCCTGTTCCTTTAATTCCTACAAAATGGTAAACTGTCATCTTAAAGAACCTCCAACATTTCGAACTAATACAACGGCCTATCTATAAGACAGTATATGAATCTTTTCTTATTTTGGTAATCATCATACATTTTTGATGTAGTGAAGTTATTCTTCCCTTCACTTATCAGGATAAACTCGTACGTACTTCTTTTTTATGTCCATAACAAATCCATTATAGCAAAAAAGAAGCCGCTATACTATGATAACAGAAAAACTGATAGGGTCAATCACCTATCAGTTTTTCTCTCTCTTACATATCTTCTCTTTTTTCTAATTGAACACGTTCTAGACGTGGGTTTGGACGATATTTACGACCAGCTTTCGCTTCCGGTTTTCCATTTAATTCTACGTTATCACCAGTAAAGCCAATATTCATTTTTAATAAGCTACTTCCTACTCCGTATATATCAACAGGTACGTTTTGAGCTTCAAATTCACGAATACGTTTCTCATCAAATCCACCAGTTACAACGATGTCTACATGCTGGAATCCTTCTTCATCAAGTGCTTTACGAAGTGCGAATACAAGCGATGGGTTTACACCACGTGGATCGAATGTTCCAAGTACTTCTGGGTGGCGAATGAAGTATTGATCAATCATCGTGCGAGACGTATCTACACGTACACCTTTTAATGTTGATCCAAATTCACGTGCTACGCGAAGTGCATCTGTAATGACATCATTGTTGTAATCAATTAATACAACTAATTCATCTTCTGGGAATTTTTTATGATATGCTTTTGCCGCTTCCACAACATCACCATTAAACATTTGAATTAATGCGTGAGGCATTGTCCCCATACCACTTTTGCCCCACCATTCATTCATCGCATGCGTCGCTTGTGCGCTCATACCACCGATGTATGCTGCATAACCGTCACCAGCTTGTTGTGTATAATGATCATCACGGTCTCCCATGAAAATAACTGGTTTTTCTTTATCTACGCTACGTGCAGCTTGGACAACGTTATATACGTTTGTCGCAACCGATGTACGACGAGCTAAAATCCCATCAATAACACCTTCTAAAAATCCGAAATTTTCATAAGGACCATGAATTGTTAACACTGTTTCAAATGGACTAATTTTATCGCCATCTTTTAAAGAGTTAATCTCAAGTTCCTCAGGATTTTTAGCGAATGTTTGTAGCAATGCAATAACTTCATCTGTTCCGCAAAGAACTGCATTTTCCTTTTGGAAAAATTGCATCGTTACAACACTTTTCGGGCGAAATTCTTCGATGATTTCTCTAGTCTTTAAAAAGTAAACGGCAGAGAACCAACCTTCTCCAACGCGTTCGTCAAATTTAAATGTTTTATTTGTTAGTCTATTTATTTCACCTTTTAATTTTAATTCAATTTCTTTCATGTCGCTTTACTCCCTACTTTACTATCCAACATTTTCTCTTAGTATACAGCAAAACCGTTTACTATACATTTGTTTCCTGCATAGCGGCAAATTCATCCTCAGAAATAAGGACATCTCTTGGCTTCGTTCCTCTTGCTTCAGAAATAATTCCTTGCGATTCCATCTCTTCAATGAGACGTGCCGCGCGATTATAACCGATGCGGAATTTTCGCTGTACAGAAGATGTGGACGCTCCCCCTTGTTCTACAACAAATTGACATGCATCAAGGAACAATTCGTCTTCCGACTCAGCCTGTTCTGTTTTCGCTAATAAATCCTCTTGCTTAAATAAGTAATTCGGCTTCATTTGCTTTTTCACATGATCAACTGTCTTTTCAATCTCATCATCCGATACATATACACCTTGTACACGAACTGGCTTAGATGTACCGTTCCCTAAGAATAACATATCACCACGACCAAGTAATTTCTCCGCGCCCCCAATATCAATAATCGTACGCGAATCAACTTGAGATGATACAGTAAACGCAATACGCGTTGGAATGTTTGACTTAATTAAACCTGTAATAACATCTACAGATGGACGCTGCGTCGCTACTAATAAATGAATACCACAAGCACGTGCTTTTTGCGCAATACGACAAATCGCTTCCTCAACATCACCAGGTGCTACCATCATTAAGTCGGCTAGCTCGTCAATGACAATAACGATATAAGGTAATGTCTCTCCCGGAATTTCTCGCTCACTTACAATCGTATTGTAACGAGTTAAATCACGAGCTCCTGCGTGCGCAAATAATTCATAACGGCGCTCCATTTCTTCAACTGCCCATTTTAATGCAGCTGTCGCTGCTTTTACATCCGTAATAACAGGTGCTACAAGATGTGGAACAGAATTGTATGGTGCAAGCTCAACCATCTTCGGATCGATTAACATTAACTTCACTTCATGTGGTTTCGCTTTATATAAAATGCTCGTTAAAATGGCGTTAATACACACACTTTTACCTGACCCTGTTGCACCCGCAATAAGTCCGTGTGGCATTTTTCGAATATCCGTTACAATTGGATCACCTGAAATATCAAGTCCAAGCGCAACTGTAAGCGGTGATTCACTCTTTGTAAACACAGGACTTCTTAAAATTTCACGAAGAAATACTGGCTTACTTTCTTTATTGGGAACTTCGATTCCAATCGCACTCTTCCCTGGAATCGGCGCTTCAATACGAATATCTTTCGCAGCTAAACTTAGCTTAATATCATCACTTAAGTTTGTAATTTTATTTACTTTTACACCTGGGTCTGGCTGTACTTCAAAACGAGTTACTGCTGGACCTTGCGATACATTAATAACATGTGCGCCAACGTGGAAATTATTAAACGTTGTATCTAATAATTCTTTCTGTTCTTCCAACCATTCCGTATTATCTAACGCTGCTTGCTGCGGAATCGATAGTAATGTTAATGATGGAATCGTATACGTCGGTGGCGTTTGCAATACATTGCGCACATCATTCTCTCTTTGATTTACAACATATGCTTTCTCTTCTACTTCCGTACTTGAAATTGGCTTTTGTACTTGCTCTGCCACTACTTGTTGTACTGGCTGCACTTCTTCCACTTGTGGCTCTACTACTTGCTGCACTGGTTTTTCTTCCACTTGCAGTTCTACCACTACTTGCTGCATTGGCTTTTCTTCCACTTGCGGTTCTACCACTACTTGCTGCATTGGTTTTTCTTCCACTTGTGGTTCTACTACCACTTGCTGCACTGGTTTTTCTTCCACTTGTGGTTCCACTACTACTTGTTGCATTGGTTTTTCTTCCACTTGTGGTTCCACTACTACTTGTTGCATTGGTTTTTCTTCCACTTGTGGCTGTTCTTCTACTTGATGTACAGGCTTATTCTCTACTCGTTCACTCATAGAAGGTTGCATTGCATTCGTTCTAGACGCATGTCTTTCCATTAATCGCGCTCTATCTTGTTTCAACATAACAACATTAAATGGTACGTGACGCTTTTTCTCACGTTTTGGTTCTTCTTTTTGTACAACTGGTTGTTCTTCTACAATCGGTGTTTCTTCTGCAGCTGGTTGTTCTTCTACGACCGATGTTTCTTCTGCAACTGGTTGTTCTTCTACGACCGGTGCTTCTTCTGCAACTGGTTGTTCTTCTGCAATCGGTGCTTCTTCTACAACTGGCTGTTCTTCTACGACCGGTGCTTCTTCTGCAACTGGCTGTTCTTCTGCAATCGGTGCTTCTTCTACAACTGATTGTTCTTCTACTACCGGTGCTTCTTCTGCAACTGGCTGTTCTTCTGCAATCGGTGCTTCCTCTGCAACTGGTTGTTCTTCTGCAATCGGTGCTTCTTCTACAACTGATTGTTCTTCTACGACCGGTGCTTCCTCTGCAATCGGTGCTTCCTCTGCAACTGGTTGTTCTTCTGCAATCGGTGCTTCTTCTACAACTGATTGTTCTTCTACGACCGGTGCTTCCTCTACAACTCGTTGTTCTTCTGCAATTAAAATATCCGCAAAGCTTTGAACATCTTTTTTCGTTTGTTCATCAGCCTCAGCAACATGTATGCATTCATTCTTTTGTTCAATTGCTTTATTTAACACCATTTCTTGTTGCATTTCCTCAAGTGCTACAGGTTCGGCTTCTTCTGGTGCTTCTGTTTCTGCAATTACTTCCACTTCTTCTGATTCTTCCGCTTCCGCAATTACTTCCACTTCTTCTGATTCTTCCGCTTCCGCAATTACTTCCACTTCTTCTGGTTCTTCCGCTTCTGCAATTACTTCCACTTCTTCTGACTCTTCTGCTTCCGCAATTACTTCTACTTCTTCTGACTCTTCTGTTTCTGCAATTACTTCTACTTTTTCTGACTCTTCCGCTTCTGCAATTACTTCCACTTCTTCTGGTTCTTCCGCTTCTGCAATTACTTCCACTTCTTCTGGTATTTCTACAACAATTGTTTCTGCAAGTTTTTCTTCTGCTTTGACAATCACTGATTCTTCTGGTGCTTGTTTTTCTACTTCAATAGTAGGTTGTTCTATTTGTGTACTACGTTTAATTTCTTCTGATAATATCGTATCCTCGTGCTCTACTTTAGAATCTACTAATTCCTCTTGTAGAATGTTTTTGTCCACTACATCACTTTCTTGCTTCGCACCTTCCATGCGCTCAGCAATTGTTTCATGAAGTAATTCAGCCGCTGGAACTTCCTGCGGTGCACTCATTTCTTGAACCACTTCTTTTTCTTCTACTATAGGCTCTTGGCGTTCGATTTCATAACCGTTTTTCTCTAGCCATTGATCGACAACTGACTTTTCTTCCTTTTTACTCTCTTCATATTGTCGCTCTCCTTGCTGGTTAGCAGCTCCATGACTAGAAGAAGTCGGTGCTTGTCCATCTGAGAAATCAGATAATGTATATCCTTTTTTCTCTAACCATGCATCAACGACTGATTTGCCCTCTACAGATATTTCAAGGTCTTCTCTTTCCTTTACTTCCTCCTGCTTTTCTTCCTTTTTCTCTACTGAAGGACGATTATATCCGTAAATTGGCGAAATCATTTCTGTTGGACGAAATGGTCTACGGTTACTTTCTTGCGCTGGTGT
Organism: Bacillus sp. BSL6; assembly: GCF_052928345.1. Classification (NCBI taxonomy): domain Bacteria; kingdom Bacillati; phylum Bacillota; class Bacilli; order Caryophanales; family Bacillaceae; genus Bacillus; species Bacillus sp. BSL6. The sequence continues at coordinate 176,115 of NZ_JAVGCW010000001.1, read as the reverse complement.
AGATGCTTTCTTTACGACAGGTTCTCGCTCCGGTTCATATTGCATTTCCGGTTCTTCATATGTAGAAACTACCTTCTCCACATACTGTCGTCTGCTTCTTTCCACTTTGATTCCTCTTTGAATAGGCTCATTTTCATATGTTACAGCTTGAACAGGTTGTTCTTCAAAATGCCCTGTTTCTATAACATCCTCTTCATCGAACCCATTATCCGGTACTAATGGAAAACGGCATTTACCTGCATTCCTACTTGCCATTTGTGCTTCTCTTGCTTCAGTGTAGTGGTTTACACGAGGAATTTTCGGCTGACTTTCAACTTGCTTTGGTACTTCTTTATTCATCGCTGTTTGTTCTTCCTCTTTGTTAAACAGCTTTTTCATCCAATCTAACATGCTTACCACTCTTTCTACTAAATAGTAACATCCTTTATTGTATCAGCATTCGGCAAAAAGTGCAGGTAAAATTAAGCATGTCATATTTATCCATAATATTCTAATTTACGATTGTTTTCATATAGAAAAACGCACCCTTACATGTAAGACTGCGTTTAAGCTTTACTCTTCCAATATTCATCTACACTATCCGTTACACTTTGCACCAATCTCAAAGTTTTTTATAATTGTTTTATAATTGTTTTATAATTGTTTTATAATTGTTTTATAATTGTTTTATAATCTCATCTATATTTCCAATATGAACGGGTTGCCACACTTCTGTACCACGCTCTGCCGTATACACTGGATACGCATCATCATCGATATTCACGAAAACTGGGTCTCCCATATCTGTTTCATATCCAATAACAATCCATTCATCTTTCCATTTTCCGTGTTCTTTACTTATTAATGAATTTTTATGTTTATCATATCGATAACCAATTTGTCCTTTTTCTAATTCATTTTGACTAAACAAATATATCTCATAAGTACCTAACTCGATATCTTGCTGTTTTGAAGTTTCAATTCGTTTCAGAAGTTCTGCGATTTTTGGTTGTTGTTTCATAAGTCTATCCCCTTCTATTTTTCTAAATTTTAACTAGATTGTTCATAAAATACAATATAGATTTTGTGAAAAAAGGTGACATCCTTATGAATATGAATGATTTTCTGAATATATCTATCACAACTCGCAATATATCAACGATTCAACACAGGATATCGATTTACTGACAAAAAAAATGAAAAGAGAGGTCATCCAAAAGGACAACCTCTCTTTTCTTATATCAATTAAAATTTAAATTCTTGTCCAACTTCAAAGCTATCTTCTAATACAAGAATACCTTTTTCTTGTGGAGCATCTGGAAGCTCTAATTCACGTGCTGAACAAATCATTCCAGCAGAAGGAACTCCGCGAAGCTCAGCTGGCTTGATTAACATACCGCTTGGCATTACAGCGCCGATTTTTGCAACGACAACTTTTTGTCCTGCATCAACGTTTGGTGCGCCACATACAATTTGTAATGTTTCTGTACCGATTTCTACTTTACAGATGTTTAGCTTATCGGCATTTGGGTGTTTCTCTTTTTCAGCTACATAGCCTACAACAAATTTCGGAGAAAGATCTGCTTCTACTGTTTCTTCAAAGCCGTTCTTCGCTAAAATTTCGTTAATTTTTTCTACAAGCTCTTTCGTTAATGTAAGGTTACCTGTTTCTTTTACTTCTAAGTAAGAAGATGCATTAAAGATGTTGAATCCTGCTGTTTCGTTGCTTTCACGGTCATATACGCGTGCAACATCTCCTTTGCGATCAAAAGTACGGTTCTCTAAAGTAATATCTTGTAAGGCAACAATTAGAGTGTCACCAATTCCTTCAAGGTTGTAAAAAACGTTCACTTCGTTCATCCTTTCTCTTTTCCATCTGTCTTCTTCCGATTCTTCGCTAAAATAAAGATTGGTTCAAAGTCCCCATCTTCATATACGAATGAAAGTGATGTAATCGGAACATGCCCTTCGGCAAAAAATTTCATTGTCATTTGTGCAATAATATCATAACCGATTTCGTTGACGATATCAGCAATAATTAATACATCTTGGTGAGGAACAGCAACAACCATGTCACCAGAAATCTTTTCACGCATCGATTGTAGTAACGATTCGTTTAAAATACGAGTCGCATCATACCCATCATTTGTGTTTAAAAAGTAGAATGTATTACCTGCTACTGTGTCTTGTTTAAATTCATAACTTAATGAGCGAGCGTTGAATAATGCCATTTCACGCACTTGTTGCTCTGTAAGCCCTAATTTTTGTAATAAACGCTCATCAATAAGACGATATGTTTTATTCGAATCTAGCGCATAGTAAATACGTGTTTCCGCCGTATGATCCGTCATAATGAACGGATTTCCTTCTTCTGCTTGTTTCGGGAAAGAAGTAGAGCGAATAACAGGTAAAATTTTTGCCGCGCTATTTTCTTCCTTATGCATCGCAATTAACGCTTCTTGTACGTAGTAGGCAACCTCTTCAATCGCCTTTTCTTTATTCACTTCCCATTTTGCTACAACTCCTGGAAGCGATACGTTAATACCTTTTTTTGAGTCTTTCTGTTCTATACGTAGAACTTCTTTCTCACTATCATACTGAAAGTCCCATTCCGGGCGAGATAATCTCTTCATTAACTCGTCTTTCATCTTTTTACTTGTCATCTTCATCTCTTTTTCCTCCCTTCCAAAAAAATAACCTCCCCCGCGAAGGTAGAGGTTGTTTTACAATTCAATTGGCAAATAGCCTTATTTTAAACCTTCAATGAACTCTTCGATTTGTTCTTGTGTTTTACGATCTTTGTTTACATAGCGACCTGTTTCTTCACCTTTATTGTACGCTACAAAGCTCGGAATGCCAAATACGTCTAATTTTACGCATAGATCAATAAACTCATCACGATCTACGTAGTAAAATGAGAAATCACTATATTTCTCTTCTACTTCCGGCATAAATGGATCTACGAAGCGGCAGTCTGGACACCATTCTGCTGAGAACATAAAGATTACATTCTCTTCATTTTTTAACTCTTGGAATTGCTCCATGCTTTCTAATGATTTCATCTATATTTCCTCCTCTAACGAGTGCATTTTTTCATGTTATAATCTTTCCTTTATACTACCATACATCGCGCACGGTGCAAGGTTTATGCTTGCTTTTCATCATACTTATATTGCCCAACAAGTAACTTAACAACGTGTACAAATAATTCCGTACGGTCCACATAATCATCCGTAAAAATACCGATAGCACCTTCATGACTACGAATATCTTTTCTCTGTACAAACTCTTCCATCACTTCACTTAACTCCTTACCACCTTCAAGAGGTGCTAAAAAATCATCCGGTAACGTAATACGTGCCCCGCCGGCAACGAACGTTTTACCATCACTTGTTGCTAGCGCGCCCCAGTTACACATAAATAAACCGTACTCCGTTTTCATCACGCCGCCTTCTAGTCCAATACCAATTTGAGCTTCTCCTTCCTCTAGCGCTCGCTTCGCTCTATTGATCGCTCCTTGCATCGTCTCTTCATCTGAAAACGGTTGTGCTGCTACTCCTGAAGGAACAGAAAGAGATGTAATTTCGGCATCTTTCCAAACCTTCTCCACAGCTCCAACCTTCGTTTTATTCTTTGATCCAACTACTACTTTCATTTCGTTCACCTCTATAAAAATTTATCATCTTACTTTAATCAAGTTATTCTTTATACATGGGAGCACCGCCACCATGACCAATTACTCGATTACCTCTTCACTCTAAAAAGAAGAGGTGATCGAGTAACATTGCGGACCTCTACACAAAAACAGCCTACCTCTCTCTTCATACTCGGGATCTTAATACATCATTCGAACACTAATTAGGCACTAACCGCTACCATACATCGTTCGAGCATCTATTCAACCTAAAAAAAGAAGGGTTTTTCGCCCTTCCTCCTTACGCGTTATTTTTAATTGTCTCTAACGTCGTTTTATCCGTTGCTCTTACAAGCTTCGTAATTAACTCTTTTGCTGCCGCATAGTCATCAACATGTAAAATAGAAGCATGTGTATGAATGTAACGTGCGCAAACACCAATCACTGCTGATGGGATACCTGAGTTACTTGTATGTACACGGCCCGCATCTGTACCACCTTGCGAAATAAAGTATTGGTACGGAATGTTATGTGTTTCTGCTGTATCTAAAATGAATTCGCGCATTCCTCTATGCGTTACCATCGTACGGTCATAAATACGAAGAAGAGCACCTTTTCCTAATTGACCGAACTGTGTTTTATCACCAGATGCGTCGTTGGCTGGACTTGCATCAAGCGCATAGAAAATATCTGGTTGAATCATATTTGCAGCAGTTTGAGCACCGCGAAGACCAACTTCTTCTTGTACAGTCGCACCAGAGTACAATGTGTTTGGTAATGTTTCGTCTTTTAATTCTTTTAGTAATTCGATTGCAAGGCCACATCCATAACGGTTGTCCCAAGCTTTCGCCATAATTTTCTTTTCGTTTGCCATCGGCGTAAACGGGCAGATTGGCACGATTTGTTGTCCTGGTTTTACACCAATCTCAATCGCATCTTCATAGCTATCTGCGCCTATATCAATTAACATATTTTTTATATCCATCGGTTTTGCACGTTGCGCATCACTTAATAAATGAGGAGGAATAGAACCAACAACCCCAATAACAGGGCCATTCTTCGTCATAACTTGAACGCGCTGAGCTAATAGTACTTGGCTCCACCAGCCGCCTAAAGGCTGAAAACGAAGCATTCCGTTTTTCGTAATTTGTGTAATCATGAAACCTACTTCATCCATATGACCTGCTACAAGAACACGCGGGCCAGTTTCGTCCCCTTTTTTCAGCCCAAATACGCTACCTAAACCGTCTTGTACAATTTCATCTGCATATTTGCTTAATTCTTGCTTCATAAAACGGCGTACATCATGTTCGAAACCTGATGCACCTTGTAATTCTGTTAACGTACGAAATAATTGTAATGTCTCTTTATTCACGAAGTCCCCTTCTTTCAAACCTTAGTAGAATACCTCTTTTATTGTAACGAAATTTTCGAAATGTTTCTAGTTTCTTCTTTTTTAGCTGTATTTGCTTTATAATTATTATCGGTACACTATTTTTATTTTATAGAATTGAGGTGAATATATGAGCTGGAAAGGTTTAGTAGCAGGTCTTGGCGTTGGGTTCGCAGCTGGTTATTTCGTTGCAAACAAAGTACAAGAACAATCCCATATTTCTTCAGAAAAAGCATTGAAAATGGTGAAACAAGCATTAAGTCATAAAGGTGAAATTACTGGCTCTTGGGTACATATGGTTCCAGAGACATTTGAAAAATATGATGTCGCGTATGAAGTGTATCGCGGCGGTCTTACAACGATGTTAAATGATATACAAGAACGATTTGAATTTTTAGTTGATGCTAAAACAGGTACTGTTTTAGAGGTTATAGCAGCATAAACAGGAGGGTTCCCATTAGGTGAACCTCTTATTTTTTAATTGCAGATAGTGATTGAAATTATATCGGCGTTTTTTCGAATATATCGGCGCAACTCCGTTTATATCGGCGATTTCCCAATTATATCGACTTGCAGACAAAAGCCGACAATAAAAAAGAGATCGCTCCAGCAAATATTCTGGAACAACCTCCTATTTTTATGCTTCTATACTCGTTTTTCTCTCTATCTTTTCTACAATATGCCCTTCTTCATTCCACTTTACTGCACGATAATACGCGTCATGATAAAACGTAAACCAAGCATCCTTTTCAGCTCCATACTTCATCCACTTTTGCTTATTTTCAATTGATGTCATCGGATAATCATCATAAGCCATTACCCATAATACATTTTGATGGGCGTGCGTCGGCAATAGGTCTGCTAAATGCAGCATCGTTTCCCCTTTGCTTTCCAAAGCAATAACTGCATGTCCATTACTATGTCCACCTGTATGCGCCATTTTTATTTCATCCGTAATTTCTATTTCTTGCTGAAACGTAACAACTTGATCTACAATCGGCTCCCAATTTTCCTTCCAATATGTATTACGGGATCTAATATTTGGATTTCTCATTTCATTCCACTCTGTTTCACTTACGTAAACTTTCGCATTTGGAAAAGTTGGTACAAGTTGATCACCTTCCCATTTCGTTAAACCAGATGCATGATCAAAGTGAAGGTGCGTCATTAAAACGTAATGAATATCTTCAGGCTTTAGTCCCAGCTTTTCTAAAGAATTCTCAACTGACGACTCTTCCGTTACACCTTGATTCCGCTTCATCTTTTCATTCAATTTACCATTTCCTATACCAGAATCAATGAGCATGTTGCCATCTTTCGTTTGTAAAAGTAACGGATCTGTTCGTAAATAAATATGATTTGTATCATTATGTTTATATTTACGTGACCAAAGTACTTTCGGTACAACGCCAAACATTGCTCCTCCATCTAAATGTGTGTTCCCACCTTTTAGCCACGTCACTTTTATATCTCCAATTTGTAACTGTTCCATTTTTCATCCCCCTTTTCTTACAATACTAACATAAAATTCTGATTATTTTAGACACAAAAAACCTATGCATTACTGCATAGGCTCTGTACGATATTTTGCTTCTACTCGGTAAATGCGATGACCTTTACTAGAGAATTTCTCTTCGTACTCAGTCATAATGTTACCTTCAAAGTCGCTGTTATGAAGATCTAAGCTTAAGTAAGTTAGTAACATACCATACTCAGCCATACTCATAAGAGAATATTCAAATAAACCTTGGTTATCTGTTTTGAAATGAATTTCTCCGCCTTCTACTAACACTTCTTCATAATTGCGTAAAAACGTTTTATACGTTAAACGACGCTTCGTATGACGTTTCTTTGGCCATGGATCTGAGAAGTTTAAATACACGCGATCAATCTCACCTTTTGCAAAGAAAACTGTTAAATCTTCAGCATCTTTATTAATTAACTTTAAGTTCGGTAATTCTTCTTCAATTAATTTATCAAGTGCGTCTACAACAACACTTGTGAATTTTTCAATTCCAATATAATTAATATGTGGATTCGCTTTTGCCATATCATACATAAAGCGGCCACGACCTGTACCTACTTCGATGTGAATGGGTTGCTCATTTCCAAATACTTCTTTCCAGTTACCAGCGCGCTCCTCTGGGTTTCCGATTACGATATGTGAATACTCATTAATTCGATCCATTGCATATGGTTTATGTCTTAAACGCATAGATGTTTCCCTCTCTTTACATAGCTATTTTAAAGGAATAATTCCTTCTTTCTGTTTTAATCAATCTACCAAACAAAAAACCAAGTACGTACGAGCACTCGGTCCGTTTCTTTCAAGTATAAGATGTACCATTTTGATAAAAACTACATACAGCATTAAACATTCCATGACGAAACAGCTTTTTCTCTTACTTTTCTAAGAAGAGAAAAACAATCGAAAGGATGATCCGTTCATGCCAATTAATCAACAACATCAATTAGAAGTGCTGAAAGATATTTTAGTCAATCACCAAAGTGATTGTTGCGGGACAGTTTCTGAATGCGAGCAATTAGAGCGTCTCATTCAATCGTTACTCGCAAACGATAATATAAGTAGTGACGCTAAAGCAATGCTAAACGATGTATATTCTTATAGTCAATCGGGTAAATCTTCCTCTAATTTGGACAACCACATTTCCAATAATCAAGAACAACTTACTCAGTGGATTGCTGGAATGGACAATTTTTCTTAAGTATTACTCTGAAGCAAGTAGTTGCTGTAAATATTGATGCCAATATTCAGCTTCTGCTTGCTGCTTTTTTGTTGTATGCCATTGAATAGACAAAATCGTTTGTGCTATCACATACCATCTCATACGTTTAAGCAGCGATTCATCCATTTCAATATCATAATAACCGAGCCACTCACTCCATTCTTGGCGCGGAATGTACCAATATAATAACATACCGAGGTCTAAAGCTGGGTCAGCAATTACAGCTCCATCCCAATCAATTAAAAACAACTCATCTTCATCCGACAATAGCCAATTGTTATGGTTTACATCACAATGGCATACAACGAATTCGTTGTATTCAATATCTTTTAATGAATCCATTAAATATTGAAGACCTTGCTGAATTGTTTCCTCATCCCTTATATCTCCTCTTAAAACAAGTTGCAGTTGTTGTAATAACTCTTGTGCGTGAAGCGGCTGCTTCCCAAGTCTCTGAATCATCTGCACAAGTGCTTTAGAGGAGTGTATTTTCTTCAAAAGTTTCGCAACACGTTCTAGTTTCATATCCTCTGGCTCTAACTTCTGTCCCGGAAGCCATTTTTGAGCAGAAATTACATCACCGTTCGTTACCCTTCTTGTCCAAAGTAATTTTGGAACAATTCCTTCTGCTGACAATACCGCTAAAAAGGGCGATGTATTCCGCTTTAAAAATAACTTCTGTTGTCCGTTTTGCGCAATATATGCATCGCCCGTTACTCCACCAGCCGGTACAAGACTCCACTCTTTTCCTAATAATTGTTCCAACCATTCCATATTCATTACCCGTTAACAAATCCTTATCTTTTATAGTTATGAAAAGAAAAACCGCAACATTTCTACACATGTTGTGGATTCATATATATTTTACTGTAAATGAAAAGAAAATTTGGCATAAGCCAAAAACTCTCTATTTTATTTTACAAAACCAGCCATAGAATGACAACTTATCAAAATCGTCACCTTTGTCAATTCTACATTTATTACATTCTCACCGTCAAGTAGCGATTTGTCACATTATCGTCAATATATACGTGCTAATTGGAGAGAGCCTAAGTTCCTTTCCTCTAAATGAAGAAATTGGCTCTATTTTCGCTTGCTTTTCGTTTACTAACACATGCCACGTTTCTTCTTTCGGAAGTTGCACCGTTTTCGCTTCTAAACTGCTATTAAATAAAACGACAATCTCTTTCCACGGTCCAAACGATTCTACGTGCTCTAAGTGGTATGCAAGTACTTCTGGCGATGTTTGCAAAAAAGTCATGTGCTTTTTTATTAGGTCTGCGTTTTGTAATCGGAATGCTCCGTGCTCTTTACGAATCGCAATTAAACCTTTTATATAGTTAACGGTCTCTATTTCTTTCTCTTTTCGATCCCAATCTAATTGATTAATTTCATCATTTGCATTATAACTATTTTCATTCCCTTGCTTCGTACGATAAAACTCTTGCCCCGCATGTAAGAAAGGGATGCCTTGCGACAGAATCACCATTGCAGTTGCTAGCACGTGACGTTTTTTCAAAATCTCTTCCGACTCTTCATTACTGCGCATTAGTTTATCCCACATCGTCATATTGTCATGACATTCTACATAGTTAATGCTTTGCACAGGCTCTAGAAACAAACCTGTTTCTTTCATACTCAAAAGGCTTCCTGATACTATATACTGCAAATGATTACGATCTACATGCCCACCAAATGCAAAACCACGTTTATTTATATGAAAGGTACTTCCCTTTATCCCATCACGAAATTGATCATTAAATTGCGCAATATGCGGCATTTTGTTTGCATTATTTAACGTTGCTTTTTCCTCTAGAGGAAGTGGTGTTTGCAGATCCCACCCTTCTCCTAATAGCAATGCATCTCGCTTTATGTTTCGCACTTCTTTTTCTATTATATTTATTGTATCGACATCTAAAATCCCCATTAAGTCGAACCGGAATCCATCAACATTGTATTCCGTAAGCCAATATAAAATAGACTCTACAATGAATTTCCTCATCATTTTCCGTTCAGATGCTATATCATTTCCGACTCCCGTCCCATTAGAAGGCATACCATTCTCACCATGACGAAAATAATATCCTGGGACAAGCTTTTCAAATGATGATAGCTCTCTTTCATACACATGATTATATACAACATCTATAATCACCCTAATGCCGTGTTCATGAAATGTTTCAATCAGTTGCTTACACTCTACGATCCTGTTATACGGGTCAGATGGGTTTGTAGCATAAAATCCCGTTGGCGCATTGTAATATAATGGATTGTACCCCCAATTATATGCAGAGGAAGGGTTTGCCTCATCTACACCACCGAAACAATATAAAGGCAATAATTCAACATGTGTAACACCTAAATCTTTTATATGAGACAAACCTGTTAACGTCCCATTTTGTCCTTTTGTTCCTTCTTCCATTAGCCCTTTATATGTTCCTTTTTTACTCACTCCACTGCCCTCATGAATAGTAGCATCACGAATATGCAGTTCATACAATATGGCATCTGTCATTGCTTGTAAAGGTGGTAATTGCCCTCGCTTTGTTACATTCGTCTTTTCCAAATCAATAACAACGCCGTACTTCCCATTTACAGTCACTGATTTTGCATAAGGATCCACAGCTTCGTTCCATATTAAATTTATACAAACAAGAAATGTATACTTTTCCCCGGCTAAATCGCCGTACAATGTATGAGCCCAAACTCCATTTTCTTCTCTGTACATTTCGTAATCTGTATATTCTTTATCACTTTTATAAATTCTTACTTTCGCAAGCCTCGCAGTTGGAGCCCATACTTTAAATGTAGTTGCTTCTTTTTGATATACAGCACCTAAATCTGTACCTTCGTAATAATACTTTTCATCAAAAATCTCTGTTCTTATGACAGCACCTATTTGTAAATCTGTTTCTTCATTCCGTTCATCTCGTACTGTATAATACTTCCCCACATCTAGCGGCTCTTCTATAAAGCACTCATACTTCGTTGCATCCGGAAGCGCAATTGTATGAGCAATCGGTAAATCTTTCACGTTACTTCCTTCTTGCAAACGAAATGTCCGACTTGTTCCATACGCATGTGGGAGCAAAATTGTAATTTTATTCATTTCATCTAAATAGGCATCAAATGGACGTTTTACTTTCAACATAAAAAATCACCATCATTCTTAAAGTTAAAATGAAACGAGCTGCAAATGATAAGGCTTTTCTTATCAGCGAAGCCCTATACAGTAACACATTATTCTTTATAGTATATTCACCTGTATAAAAAACGTTTTCATACATTCTATTTTTGTAATTTTATTTCAGCAATCGCTTTATACTTCGGCGTTTCTTTCACGTGAGATTCGTATAAAGTAATCGTATCTGCTTGAAATGATATTTCAGGCACTTCCTTTATATGTTCTAAATTAAACTTTTCTTCCCCTACCCATTTACGAGCAACAGTAATATGCGGATGATACGGGCGCGTTTCTAAAGAAAATCCATTCCCTTCACAAATAGCGTGTACTTGCTTTTGTAATGGAAACAAATCTTGATTCTCACTTACCTTTGCCCAAAAAATACGCGGTCTGTCTTCCATACCAAACGTTGAAAACCCTTGTAATGTGAACGATAGTTCTTTCGTTTCTATAAGTGTTTGTAATCCATTCTTTATTCCTTCTAATTGTTCCTCTGTCGCACTACCTAAAAATGAAAGGGTAATATGATAGTCTTCTTTATGTACCCACGAACGAAATGGTAATTCCTCCTGCATTTCCTCTCTATAGTTAGACAGCACTTCTTTTATATGATTTGGTAACGTAATCGCGACAAAATAATGTGGCTCCATGTACATCTTCTCCTTCTTTCTATTGTTGCTTTTCTTTCTTATCTCATTCCATTAAAAAGAATCCAACTTCCCTACAAGTCTAACCAAGTTCAGGTCGCGTTAATAGATGAAATGATATCGACATTTCGACAAGGAACATCTGCTTACCAACAAACGACACGTAATAGAAAACCGTCCCAAAGAATGTATCGGGACGGTCTTTTATTATTTATATATCCATTACTTCGCTAATTCATAAATTGCTTGCGCGTAAATTGCTGTTGCTTTTAATAAGTCTTCAATTTCAATATACTCATCTTTTTGATGCGCAAGTTCTTCTTTTCCAGGGAACAATGGGCCAAATGCAACACCAGCTTTTAATGAACGAGCGTAAGTACCGCCGCCAATTGCTAATAGCTCTGCTTTTTCACCTGTTTGTTCTTCGTATACACGTTGCAACGTACGAATTAATACGTGATCTTTATCAACGTGATGCGGGCGAGAGTTCGAATAATCCGCCACTTCAAATCCATGAGTACCCACATATTCTTTTAACTTTGCAATCATTTCTTCAAAGTTAGTCGTAACTGGGTAACGTACGTTTAATCCGAAATTGCCACCATTTTCTTTCGTATAAGAAAGGCGACCAACATTCACTGTTAACGGACCACTAACTTCATCTTTATAAGCAATCGTAGCCTTTTCTCCAAAAATATCACCAGTAAATGTTTCTGTTGCAAACGTTGCAAATGCATTTGCTTTTCCATCAAGAGAAACTGTAGTTAAGAAGTTTGCCAGTAATAAACCTGCATTTTCTCCTTTTTCAGGAGTAGATCCGTGAGCTGAAATTCCTTTAATTTGCAACGTTACTGTATTACCTTCTACAATTGCTTCACCTATTTTTTTAGCAGTTTGTAAATACTCTTCATATGCTACTGTAAGTGCATTTACATCTTCTCCTGTAACAACCGCTTCTGCAAAATCAGGAACCATATTTAAACGGCGACCTGACTCAAATGAAACAAGTTCATATGTACCTTGCTTCTCTTCACTACCATTTTGCACAACTTGTATATCAGAAATTCCTTTTTCTGCATTAATAATTGGAAAGTCCGCGTCTGGCGCAAAACCGATTGTTGGCATTTCTTCGTTTTTAAAGTAGTGATCTACACATTTCCAATTGCTTTCCTCATCTGTTCCTAAAATCATACGAACGCGTTTTGAAAGAGGTAAACCTAATTCTTTCACAATTTTCATCGCATAATAAGCTGCCATCGTTGGGCCTTTATCGTCAATTGCACCACGTGCAAAAATCTTTCCATCGCGAATATCTGCACTATATGCAGGAGTCGTCCAGCCATCGCCTTCTGGTACAACGTCAACGTGACAAAGAATACCTACCAATTCTTCTCCTTGTCCCATTTCAAGATGACCTGCATACCCTTCTAAATTTTTAGAAGTAAAACCTTCCGTTTCTCCTTTATGTAACATGAAAGATAAAGCTTTTTCTACACCTTCACCGAACGGTGCGCCCTCTTTTGCCGACTCTTCTTCCCATACACTTTTAATTTGTAAAAATTGTTGTGTATCACGAATTAAATCATCTTTTCGTTTTGCAACTTCTTCTGTCCAATTAATTGCTGACATCACGCATCCATCCTTCACTATATTGTTTCTTTCATCATAACAAACCGAAATCTCTTATGCCATACACGAAAACCAAATACCGAACAATTGTAATATTTCAGATATTTCTTATTAGTTTTTCTTTTATTTTTTCAAAAAAATTTGCAGGAATTTGGCGTTTTACGTAGAATTTTATGTGTTAGTTGACTGACCATATATACAATGTCAACTACCAATATTTTTCTATATGAATATTTGTTAAATTTCTGTAAAATTTAAGTAGATTAAAGCATGAATTTTATCATGTAGAGTACAATGGTAGTAACGACCTTCTTTCCTGAATGGGGTCAAAAAAACTAGTAGAGGAGTGGTTTTCTCTTGAAACCTACAACTACTCGTATGCTAACACGCATTAAATCAATTTATATGTACATCAATGAAAACGGAACGGTAACGACGAAAGACCTTGTAGATGAGTTCGGGATCACACCGCGAACGATACAACGTGATCTAAATGTGTTGCAGTTTAATGAACTCGTGTATAGCCCTTGCCGCGGTAAGTGGACAACAACAGGAAAGAAAGTGAGAATGACCTCATAACGAAAAATAATTGTATGTAAATAAATACATACCCCTTTCTAACTCATTAGAAAGGGGTCTTTTCTGCGCCTAAAAATAGTACTATTTCTCAGTATCTACTTGATATGTTTTTAACATCTCTACTTCTTCATCTGTTAGCTCTCGGTATTGTCCAAGTTCTAGCTCTTCATCTAACACTAACGGCCCCATCTCTGTTCTCTTTAAGTAGACTACTTTTTTCCCTACCGCTTCAAACATACGCTTCACTTGATGGAACTTTCCTTCTGTAATGACAAGCTCGATTTCAGAAATATCATCGCTTTTTAATATTGTAAGTGCACCTGGCTTTGTTTCATAGCCATCATCTAAAATAACACCTTTAGCAAACTCTTTTACATCCTCTTCTGTTACTACTCCTGCAACGTGTGCATAATATTTTTTCGGCACATGCTTTTTCGGAGATAACAATTGATGTGATAACTTCCCGTCATTTGTTATTAATAAGAAACCTTCTGTATCAATATCAAGTCTTCCAACTGGGAACGGATTAAAAATCGCATCTTCTAACTCTAATAAATCTATTACCGTTTCATGATTATCATCTTCTGTCGCTGAAATAACGCCTTGTGGTTTATGCATCATTAAGTAAACAAACTCTTTATATTCCACGACTTCACCGTGAATCATAACTTCTTGTTCTTCTACATTTACATGAACCTTTGCATCTTTCACCGGTATTCCATCAATTTTCACAACGCCGTCTTTCAATAATTTCTTTACTTCTTTTCTACTTCCATATCCCATATTTGCTAATAATTTATCTAATCTCACGTTTTTCACCTTCTTTATTTATCATAGAAAAGGGGACGTAATTACGCCCCTTTTGATTTCAACTTTATTTTGAATCTATTGCCAAGTTTACGTTGGATCTTCTCTAACGCTTCCCCGCCAAATACTCTTTCAAGTACTCCTGTGCGAATCGCTAACAATCCGTAAACGAGACCGCCAAGACCTGCACAAATCGCAACTGTAATAAGAGCGCCAATTCGGCCATCCGGCGAAATCATGAAGGATAGAATCCATTGTGATAGTTTTACGACCACAACCATTACAAATGTTAATACTGCAATTTGGAATGTTCTCTTATATACAACACCGAATGAATAGTGTGCGTATTTTTTAATTTGTTGATTTGTGTACCAAACAGAAGCTAAGAAACCAACAGCTGTTGCTAGAATTGCCCCTACTGTACCGAAATAACGAATAAAGATTACGTTACATACAAATTTCAAAATAACACCCATTATAAGTGCGATAATCGCATGCTTTTGTTGGTTAATACCTTGCAGAATTGCCGCTGTTACTGTAAATAAAGCGAATAACAACGCAACTGGAGCATACCACATTAATACTTGTCCACCTAATAGGTCTGAATCGTAAAACGCAGTATAAATCGGATATGCAAGTGATGAAATACCGACAACTGCTGGCAATGTTAAGAACATATTTGCCTGGAATGTTTGTGTAATTTGTAACTTTAAATAACGGTATTGCTTTTCAGTAAATGATTTTGTAATCGCTGGTACAAGCGTCAAACTAAACGCTGTTGCAAGTGATACAGGAATCATAATTAATTTATGCGTCCACATTGTGAAAATACCGAGCGCTCGCTCTGCAATATCACCTTGGCCAATCGCTTGCATAATTGAGTTAAATGTCAATGTATCAATTTGTTGATATAAAGGAATTGTTAACCCAATTACAACGTAAGGAATCGCATATGCAAATAATTCTTTAAATAATTGAACAGTACTCACTGTCGATTCTGGTACAGTTTGTTCAATTAAATATTGATCCAAATGTTTTTTACGCTTTAGCCAGTACCAAATGAGTACACCGAGCGCTCCAACTGCTGAAACGAATGCTGCAAATGTCGCTACCCCAACTGCTGTTGCAACTGTACCGCCAAGTACTTTAATAACGATAAAACTACCCGCTAATAAAAAGACGATACGAATAATTTGTTCAATAATTTGCGAAACAGTAGTTGGTCCCATCGATTGGTGACCTTGGAAATAACCACGAATTAAACTCGCTGCCGGTACAACAATAAGCGCAAAACTTACAAGACGAATAATCGTCGTAACTTCTCCTATATTACTGTGTACACTTTGTTTACCAAGCATTGCTTCTGCAAACAACGGCGCCGTCATGTACAGTACTAGGAATGAAAGAACTCCTGTTACTATCATCATAACCATTCCCGAGCGGAACATTCTCCGGCTCGTTTTATAATCGCCAAGCGCATTATATTTGGAAACGAATTTTGAAACAGCAAGCGGCACCCCTGCCGTTGCAATACTTAAAAAGATCGTATATGGAATGTATCCATATGTATAGAGCGTTCCGCCTTCTGTCCCTACTAATGCATGAAACGGAAAGACGTAAATCATGCCTAAGAACTTCACTAAAAATGTCCCTAACGTAACGATAAGCGTTCCGCGCAGAAATTTCGAATCGGACATACAAAAATCCTCCTACATCTACATAAAGTGAAACTATAATTAATTTACTATTCGAGCATTCGAGAACTATTAGACTTCCCCTAACTCATAAGGTTTTAGTCCTATGGCCCACAAATAGCAGGATAGTGCTGAACTCTAACTTTTGTATTGTACCACAATTCTCTCCTTAAGCAGTACTTCACTCTATTTTTCTTTTAAGGGAAAACATGCTATTCTTTTAGGCAGGAAATGTAGAAAATGAGGTCGATATATTATGCATTATGATGTTATTGTCATCGGCGGCGGGCCTTCTGGGCTAATGGCTGCAATCGGTGCTGCAGAAGAAGGCGCAAGCGTCTTACTTCTTGATAAAGGAAATAAACTAGGGCGTAAACTTGCGATTTCTGGTGGCGGCCGCTGTAACGTAACGAACCGTCTACCACTTGATGAGATCGTTAAACATATACCAGGAAATGGCCGCTTCTTATACAGCGCTTTTTCTATTTTTAATAATGAAGATATTATTACATTCTTCGAAAATCTTGGTGTAAAACTGAAAGAAGAGGATCATGGCCGCATGTTCCCTGTTTCAAATAAAGCGCAATCGGTAGTAGACGCACTTTTAACACGATTAAAAGATTTAGGTGTAAAGATCCGCACAAATACACCTGTTGAAACGATTGAATATGAAAATGGTCAAACGAAAGCAGTCGTACTAAAGACTGGCGAAGTGCTAGAAACAAATCACGTCGTTATCGCTGTTGGCGGAAAATCTGTTCCTCAAACTGGTTCTACTGGCGACGGATATGCTTGGGCTAAAAAAGCTGGACATACAATTACAGAATTATTCCCAACAGAAGTACCCATCCTTTCAAACGAACCATTTATTCGAGACCGTTCACTACAAGGCCTTGCTTTACGAGATGTAAACTTAAGCGTATTAAACCCGAAAGGAAAAGCTATCATTTCTCACAAAATGGACATGCTCTTCACTCATTTCGGCCTATCTGGTCCTGCTGCCCTTCGCTGTAGTCAATTCGTTGTAAAAGCACTGAAGAAGTTCAAAACGAATACAGTGCAAATGAGTATCGATGCATTGCCAGAAGAAAATAGTGAACAACTATTCCAGCGCATGCTGAAACAAATGAAAGAAGATCCGAAGAAAGGAATTAAAAACGTGTTAAAAGGTTATGTACCTGAACGTTACTTCCTATTCTTATTAGAAAGAAATGAAATTGACGGTAGCGAACAAGCTGGACAAGTATCTCATGAGAAGATTCGTGCACTTGTGAAAGACTTTAAAGAATTTACTGTAAATGTAAATGGTACGCAGTCAATTGAAAAAGCATTCGTTACTGGCGGCGGTGTATCTGTTAAAGAAATTAACCCAAAAGAAATGTCTTCTAAATTCACGAACGGCTTATATTTCTGCGGAGAAGTTCTTGATATTCACGGTTATACGGGTGGCTATAATATTACATCTGCTCTCGTTACTGGTAGAATTGCCGGAACGACAGCTGGAGAAAACGCGAAAATGCAATATTAAACTGAGAAACAGGGATTCCTGTTTCTTTTTTTATAGGTACATGAAATTATATCGGCGATTCTGCTACTTATATCGGCGATTTTTCAAATATATCGACTTACCGACAAAAAACGACAAATATCCCCTCCCCTTAACTTCCCATTGCTTTTTTGTTGCTTTATATACCTTAGTACCTTTATATTTTATATTGTTGAATATTTGAAAAAGGGTAAGGGGAAAACATATGAGAAAAAAAGTCATGATGTCTTTAATGCTAATGACGTTTCTTTCTGCAGTAGAAGGAACGATTGTTAGTACAGCAATCCCTCGTATAACGAGTGATTTGTCAGGTGTTGAACTTGTTAGCTGGGTTTACGCAATTTACATGCTTGCCACAGCGGTTTCAACTCCAATATACGGAAAGCTAGCTGATTTATTTGGCCGTAAAAAAGTTTTACTCATCGGAGCTACAATCTTTTTAGTCGGCTCTGCACTTTGCGGTGTCGTTACATCAATGGAACAATTAATCTTCTTCCGCGCACTTCAGGGTATCGGTGCTGGTGCTGTTATGCCGATCACAATGACGATTATTGGAGACTTATATAGCGAAGCGAAAGACCGCGCGAAAGCACAAGGCTGGATGAGTGCTGTTTGGGGCGTCTCAGGTGTTATCGGACCATTAGTCGGCGGATTTTTAGTTGATTCTCTTTCTTGGCGTTATATTTTCTTCTTAAACGTTC
The DNA here is from genome assembly GCF_052928345.1 of Bacillus sp. BSL6. Lineage (NCBI taxonomy): Bacteria > Bacillati > Bacillota > Bacilli > Caryophanales > Bacillaceae > Bacillus > Bacillus sp. BSL6. The sequence goes on along the minus strand of NZ_JAVGCW010000001.1, from coordinate 157,575 downwards.
CATTTGGAATTATCGCTTGCTTAATGATTGCAATTTATTACAAAGAATCTATTAAGCCTGCTAAGCACCATATCGACTATCTTGGTGCAACAGTATTCTCACTAAGTACGATTGCTCTACTATACGCATTATTAACAGGTAGCAGTAAGCAAAACTGGGGAGATATAACAATTATCGGCCTATTAATCTTCGCCGTCGTTTCATTCATTATTTTCTTATTCATCGAGAAAAAATCTCCGGAACCATTAATTCCGCTAGCACTTTTCTCTAACCGTACATTATCTACGATAAATATATTAACGCTTATCGCTGGCGCAATGATTATTAGTATTACAATGTACCTTCCAATTTGGAGCCAAGGAGTATTAGGAAAAAATGCGACAGAAGCTGGACTTATTTTAATGCCAATCCCTGTTATGTGGACATTTGGAGCTATTTTCTCTGGTAACTTAGTAGGAAAATTAAAAACGAAACAAATCATTTTACTTGGGGCTAGCATTTTATCAGTCGCTACGTTCTTATTATTTACATTATCAACACATTCACCATCGTTCCTTATTTATGTGGCAGTCGGATTATTCGGATTAGGAATGGGACTTGTGACACCGATTTACATGGTAACAATTCAAGCAGCCGTACCAGCTCATACACGCGGAACAGCCGTTGGTTTAAACACATTTATTAATACATTTAGCCAAACATTAGGTGCGGCAGTATTCGGTACAATCTTTAATACGATGATTCACGCACGTGGCATTAAAAACCTTGATCTTGTATCTGGCGGACACGGCGGAGCTACAGCAAACGTAGTAACTGAATCACAATCTGCATTAGCATCAAGTGTACACGTCATTTATATGAGCACTTTCGTATTGGCAGTATGTACATTAATTATCGCTTGGCTTTTATTAAAGCCCGCTACACAAACAAGTGAGCAATAAGAAAGAGGATGACCAAAATGGTCATCCTCTTTTACTCTTCATTCTCCACAATATGTTTCAGCATGGACAATTTATTATCCCAAAAACGTTCATAATACGAGAGCCACTGTTGTAATTCCTCTAATGGTTCTGGATGCAAGCGATATATTTTCTCTCTTCCGCTTTTTCTTCCACTTACTAAATTCGCTTCCGAAAGAATATGAAGGTGCTTTACAACCGCAGTACGACTCATCGGAAAATGATCCGTTATTTTGGAAATCGGTAACTCTTTATCGCTTAATAACCGTATTACTTCTCGGCGGGTTGGATCAGCAATTGCTTGAAATACATCATATTTCGCTGCTGATGAGGACACTTAGCCTTCGACAACCTTTTTCAGTTTTTCATTTACAATTGCTACCCAGCCTCCGCTCATTCTGTCGCGAATAATAGAGCTCTTCGCATTCGCTTTCGGAAGAATTTCATCAGGATGTTTCCAGCCGCCGTGAATTAACGTAAATTCTGTTTTATTATCCCCTAAGTCTTTCAGATGAAATGAAACAACCCAGCCATCTGTATCCCATGAAAAAGATAGATGATTTGGCTCATCGATTTCTAATACTTTACATGGTGATGGTCCAAATGGTGATTGTACATGAAATTCATGTCCTACCTCTAATACGAAATCATTTGGCATAAACCATGAGGCAATCCCTTCTGCAGTTGATACTACATTCCACACCTTTTGAATAGACGCGTTAAAAACGATTGTTTGTTTAATATCATTTAATGTATTTTGTTCTTCCATTTTCATTCTCCTTTATTCGGCAATCAAATATAACACCTTTTGGTTACACTTCGATAATATAACACCTTTTAGTTTCATGTCAACGCTAACTCTTTTTTACTGTTGAGAAATTCTCAACATTTTTTCAACAGGACAAACACCCTCTGCGCATTTCCTCATAATATACTCACAAAGGCAACAAAAAATAAAAACTTCTCTCAACATGAAACTCCATCATTCATCTTGAAAGAAGCGCCTTACGTATATCATGCGTATTTCGTCTCTCCTCCTTCCCTCAGGGACACTACGCGAGATATGAAAAATCAGAAGGAATATGCCCACCATTTGAGTAGGTAGTTATTTCTCTTCTCCTCAACATTTCCTTAGGAGCGAAATGACTACTGACTCACTTTTTTCAAACAAAAATAAAAAAGGGGATGAAAGCTATGTTCTATTGCATTAACTGCTCTGATATTCACCATGAAAAACATCCGAATGATAAAGTATTCAAAAACGGTTTTTATATTGATCCATTTTTAGGTGATCGTTATCACCTTGGTATGTGTAAAGATGCCCAAAATCATGAGACAGGGGAGCCTCTTTTAACGACAAAGAAATTAGGCGCAACCCAATCTATTATGAACGTATTACCAACACATGTTGTCCCAACATAAAGCATAAAAAAGAGCTGGCTCATCCAGCTCTTTTTTATGCTTTATAAACGATCATTGCTGAAAAACAATAAATTTGATTTTCGTCATCGTTAATAGAAACACCGACTTGGTACTTAATGTCTACAAAGTTACTATCATCAATCTTTTTCAAAAAAACATTTACAGCGTCTTCTAAGTCTTTTTCGTGACTTTCATCAAATACTTTTACACGAATCATGTTAACACCATCCTAGATCGCAGCCCTCCGCCGCTTGATTATTGCCACGGTGCGTATCTATGATGCGATAAAACTTTCCGTCTTCATATATATATCCGTCTTCTAACACATATTGTTTACCTTCAGTATAGACATAAAACTTACCTATCATAAATTTACTCGTATACAATTCCAAATAATCTGGTCTAAATTTAGCTACCACTTTATTTGTAATATCAATTTTTATTGTGCGCCCCACCTTCTCTCCCTCCTTTGCAAAGAACGGATTTAGGTATATTGTATTAGCGATTTTACATTTTATGCTTAAAAATAAGTGGATATGCCTCCTTTCTCCACCTGTACTATTTTCCTAAAAAAATCATCCATAAATAAAAGCAAAAAAAATATATATAAAAAGAGCTTTTACTTATTGACTCAATTATAATTATTATGGTATTATATAAAATTTGACATTTCCATTCACTTATGCTATCATTAAAGATGGTTACCACATATGGAGGTGGATGATTTGTTTCAAATTGGTGATAAAATCGTTTATCCAATGAACGGCGCAGGAGTCATCGAAGCCATTGAAGAGAAAGAAATATTAGGAACAATACGTCAATATTGTGTAATACGTATCATTAGTAAAGATATGCAAGTAATGCTTCCGATGGATCAATTACAAAAATCAGGTATTCGTTATATCGTAGATAAAGGTACGTTAGATGATATACTTCTTGAATTTCAAAACGGGGAATCAGATACATCACTTTCCTGGAAACAAAGATATACAATGAATATGGAAAAAATGAAAAACGGCAATCTGCAAGATAGTGCAGAAGTTGTTCGGGATTTACTTCGCCGCAATAAAGAGAGAGCTTTAAATGCGAGCGAAAAACAAATGCTAGATAACGCCCGAAAAATGATGATTAGTGAAGTTGCACTCGTGCAAAATGTTTCTGAACATCAAGCAACAGAATATCTTCAAGATACAATGAATCACTAAATTTAAAATAGCTGGCCGCTATTTTTTTTTGTAAAAAAAGGACGAAGAGTTTTATCTCTTCGTCCTTTTCTATTACCCACGTCCAGCTTGAAACGATGGATATAACGTCATTCCGCCATCTGCAAATAGCGTAATTCCAGTTACATAACTAGCCTCTGACGAAGCGAGCCAAGTTGCGACTGCTGCAATTTCTTCTGGTTTTCCAATGTAGCCCATCGGTATCATACTTTCTACGTCAGCACGTTTTTTAGGATCAGCAAACTTTTCTGCATTGATCGGCGTATTAATTGCACCTGGTCCAATATTATTTACTCGAATACCTTTTGGTGCATATTCCATCGCTAACGTTTCTGTCATTAATTTAATACCGCCCTTACTGGCTGCATAATGCACGAATAGCGGCCACGGAATTTTCTCATGAACACTCGACATATTAATGACAGATCCTTTAATATCGTGTTCTACAAAATATTTAATCGCTTCACGGCTTCCTAAAAAAGCACCTGTTAAATTTGTGTTAATTACCCTATTCCAATCTTCAAGCGGCATTTCATGCGATGGTACCGCATTTTCTATCCCTGCATTATTAATCATAACGTCAAGCGTACCAAACTCTTTCACAGCAGATTGAATGAGATTCGCCACATCTGATTCGACCGTCACATCACCTTTTACAGCAATCGCTTCTCCGCCTACCTTTTTAATTTCTTCTAACACATCATTCGCTTCTGACTCCCGTGAGCGATAATTAATCACTACCTTTGCTTTCTCCGCAGCAAACCTTACTCCCATTGCTCTCCCAAGACCACTTGCTGATCCTGTAATAACGACAACCTTTCCTTCTAAATCACTATACATTTCCATACCTCCTTTAACTTTTTGCAATACCTAACATAATTCCGGCTGCGATAATAAAAACGATACCGACAACGATACCCGTTAATTGGCGTTTCGTTTTTCTTTCACCTAATATAAGAATCCCGCCAAGCGTCGAAATAATAATTCCCATTTGCGATAGCGAGAAACTTGTTGCTACTCCAACACGCGGCTGTGAAATGAATAAAAACATGTTTCCAGCTGCCCAAATTAATCCCGGAATAATATTTCGTATTGCATATTTATTAAATGGATGATGTTTAAAAGTAAGCAAAATCCCTCCTAACACCATACCAACTGCTTGTGGTAACAAAGCTGACCAACCATCTACGTTAAATAGTCTAATCACTACTACGTAAACTAAATAACCGACTGTTGAAATTAATAAAATGATAATGCCCCTTTTAAAATTCCCCGCTTGCTCTGCATTCTTTTCTTCTTCACTTTGAAGCGATGTTAAAATAACACCAATAATAATACAAACAAGCGCCAATACACCAAGGATGACTGATATTGTTGTGGACCACTCATGAAATACGATAACTCCAAATAAAGTCGTCGAAACTAATTGAAGTCCCGTTGAAATGGGCATCGTCCTTGAAACGCCCATTAGATCAATACTTTTTAATTGATTCGCCTGACCAAGCGCCCAAAATAAACCTGATACAATCCCAACTCCGATAACAGTAGGAGTCAATACTGGTTTCATAAAAATATAAACAACAATTGAGAAAATAAGTGCGCCAAACGTTGTACCGAGCGTTTGACTATAAGGCCCCCCGCCCAGTTTTACGTTAAATAGCACAATACTTCCCCAAAATATAGCTGGTAAAATCGCTAAAAATATATCCATCGCTCATTACCTTTCTTTACTAAATGTCATAGGTTATCACTCTGAATCAGTAGAGTGAGCTTTTATTTTTTCTTTTTCCCTTTCACAAACCTTTTCTGCAATAGCACCAGAAACATTCTTTTCTCGCTCCACTTTCTTTATCTTTACGTGATCTAAATAATCTTCCAAAGTAAGCGTAACTTTATCATTCGGCGGGTTATGCGCTCCTTGAAATGTAAGAAATTGTAGCGTAACTTCATATTTAGGAACGAACTCACCGTTCTTGCCGAGACGCTTTATATTTATAACTGAAGCACATTCATATTGATCTTCTGTCACTTGTCTTATCACAGAATAATATCGATTTAATAGCGCACTTTCTAAAAGTTGTTCATTCGATTCTTTTGCCAAAGAATAGCTTGGCAATAAAGAAAAGATAGAACATATCATTGTTAGCATTACACATATTTTTTTCATAACGCCCTCCTTGTTCTATACGTTAGTGTTCTCAAAAACGCCATAAAAAAACGACTTTCCCTACATAGGAAAGTCGTTTTAATGAATCCAATATTAACCACCGCTCACTGGTGGGATTAGTGCAACAACATCACCAGATTGAATCGTATCCTCTTCATTTGCATATTCTTCATTAATCGCAACCATAATTGGTTCTGTGACTGGTACATTATATTCTTTTGCAACAACATCTTTTAACTCTGCAACCGTAATACTTTCTTTCTCTATTTGTAATTCACTTCTTCCTGCTTCTTCTTGTAAGTTCGCAAATAACAATACTCGAATCATACTTATAGCTCCTTCCCAGGCTCTCCCGCCGGATATGGCGTTTTTTCTAATTGATCGCCAATCCAAGAGTCTCCATCTTCCCAAAACTCCTTTTTCCAAATCGGAACAATTTGTTTTATGCGTTCCATAATATATTCATTTGCTTCATAAGCCGCTTTACGATGCGGCGTTGAAACAGCCACAACAACCGCAATATCAGAAATTTGCAGTGTACCGATGCGATGTGTAATCGCAACGTGTGTACCTGGCCATTTCTCTTTCACTTCTGATCCGATTTTCTCTAGCATCTTTTCTGCCATCGTTTTATAAGCGACATATTCTAAGTATAATGTACGACGCCCTTTCGTAAACTCTCTAACCGTTCCAATAAATGTTGTAACAGCACCGCATTCGCGGCGAATTACTCTCTTCGCTATCTCTTCAATGGAGATTTCTGTATCAATTACTTCATAATACGTATTTGTCATTTCGCACTGCTACTAAAAATATAGACAAATGTATATTCTTAGAGTATTCCTGCTTCTACGTGCCCTGCCTCGCTAATCACTTGCTACTACAGTTTGCTGTGACACTCCACAGGTGTAAATTCCGATGTAGCCCACCGTACATATATACAATCTATTTACGTTAGTATTGTATATTTTTTTGCTTGTAAAAGGTTGATTGACGCATTCAAATCTCTATCCATTACATTTCCACAATCACATGTATATACTCGGTCAGACAGCTTTAAATCCGACTTTTTTTGACCGCAACATGAACATATTTTAGAAGATGGATAGAATCTGTCCACTTGCCGTAGTTCAATTCCATATTCCCTACATTTCGTTGATAACAAAGTTTTAAAAGCATAAAAACATTGTTGCGCTACAGCTTTAGATAGATGTTTGTTCTTCATCATACCTTTCACATTCAAATCTTCTACTGTAATAAACGTTGGCTTGGTTTTCACCACATCATTTACAATAGACTTTACATACGCTAATCGAATATTTGCTAGCCTAGCATGTAGTTTTTGCACCCTAAGAATATTTTTGTTTATATTCGCTCTTTTATTAGTAACAGGTTGTTCACCTCTCTTTCTTATATTTTCAAATTTGCGTGATAAAGAGCGTTGTTCACGTTTTAACCGTTTTTCTATCTTTTTTACTTGTACTGTTTTATTTATATTTTTGTGAGTTTTTCCATCGCTACGTACAGCGAAGTCTTTAATTCCCAAATCAATTCCTATACCTACTGCATTGAGAATTGAATTTGGTTTTACCTCTTTCACTTCACAGAGTATAGAAACATAGTATCTTCCTGCTCTTTGATATACTGTGCCACTTTTTACAGTTGCATTTTTAGGGATATATCCATATTCTTTTAACCTTGTCCAACCAATTGTGGGGATTTTTACTCTATGTCTTTCTACTGTCCAATCTGTTTTATTGTTTTTAGGAAAATAACATTTCACATCTTGCTTCTTCTTTTTCTTATATCGTGGAAATTTGGATAACCCTTTAAAAAATCGCTTAAAAGCTTTATCTCCATTCATAATCGCTTGTTTTACCGCTTTGCTCGACACTTCTTTAATCCACTGGTCACACTCTTTTGTATAAATGTTGTTTAGCCATTTAGAAAAGTCATAGCCACTAAGAAATTTCCCCTCCGACTCATATGCCTCTTTATTTTTAGAGATATACAGGTTATATACATATCGACACACCCCAATAGTTTGACGGATTTTACTAATTTGTTCAGTTGTCGGTTTGATTTCTATTAAATATGCTCTTTTCATAAGTCTTCATCCTCCGACATTTTCTTTTTGTATTTTCTCAACCCATATATTCTACAGCTAAATACATGAATGATAGATATTAAATCCTGAACAAGTTCTTCTTGAATACCCATATATTCCTTATACTGTTCTTCTGTATAGTATCTTCTTCCTTTTGGGTTTCGGTAAGCAGTTAAAGCACCTTGATTGTCCCACCTTCGTAATGTCTTAACAGAAACATTAAGAAGCATTTCTGAAAATTCTTTCGGTTTATATTGTTTCATAAGTACTTTTTATTATATATGCCTACTTTTGTCTATGTTTTTGTTTACTGTTTCTTTCTCCTTACCGTTTGTACAAACCAATCTATATACAAATCTTCTTCTGTTATATGAAATACTTTATATTTTTCTCGTAAGTTTGCAGAAGCATCATACCACGTAATAATTGCTACTATATTCTCTACTTTATGTAAAAGCTCAATATCTTCCGCAGAACGAAGTAACACTACTTTTGGATAGCTCTCTTGTTTATAACCCTCAATTAAAATTGTATCTACTTCAAAAAACTCATATAAGCGAATAATTTCTTGCAAAGACCATTCCTCTCTTAATGAAGAAAGGGAAAGTAATCCAGCACCTTCTACACTACTTACGATAGCACCGGCCTTTCGGTGCCTTTCACTATCTTTTTGCGCTACTTCTGGAAAACCTCCGTGTCCGTGATGTTTAATGGTAGCAACTTTCATTTCGCTTTCAGTTAATACATGTACAATTTTCTCAACAAGTGTTGTTTTCCCGCTATTTTGATACCCTACTATTTGTAAGATTGAAGGGGCTTTGCCCACGGCCAATCACATCCCTCAGCGTGCTCTAACAATAATACAGACACTTTCATCCCTGTCTCAAAGCCTCTCGTTCCTCCAGGCAACACAATAAAAGCATTCGCATCTGCAAGTGAAGATACCGCACTCGATTTATCTAAACCGACTGGCATCGCGTGTAATGCCCCGTCCACGATTGTCACCTTTGCTCTTACAAAACGAGTAAACGGATTTGGTTTTGGAAAATCTTTTTGTAAAATAGCATCTGCTCTATATACGTGTGGTTCCTTCGCATACAAATAAGTTTTTATAACCGGATGCACAAATAACTCAAATCCCACATAACAAGCTGACGGATTCCCTGATAAACCGAAAAGTAACTTTCCATCCACTTCAGCTACTGTCGTTACACTGCCCGGTCTCATCGCTATTTTATTAAAGAGTACATTCGCCTGTAACCTTTCATAAATAGCCGGTAAGTAGTCATAATCTCCTACCGACACACCGCCTGTCGTAATTAAAATATCCACCTCTTCTATCGCCGATTGAACGGCTGTAAAACATGCATCTAACTCGTCGGCAAGTTGACCATAATAACGGACTTTACCCCCAGCTTTCATAATTTGGGCGGCAATCATATAAGAGTTACTATTTCTAATTTTCCCCGGCTGTAATGACTCATGTACTTCTAACAATTCACTTCCTGTCGTCACAATACCAACAACTGGCTGTTTTACAACCTTCACATTACTGTATCCAAACGTCGCTAATAAGGCCGCAACACCTGGATTGATTACAGCACCTTTCTTAACGAGAACTTGATTTTGTTTTATATCCTCTCCTTTAAATGACACATTGTCGCCACTATGAAAAGGACGCTTTAACTTCATATATGTTTTTCCGTTCTTCTCAAAACCTTCCGTCAATTCTAGCATTACGACTGCATTACAATCTGCTGGAATAGCTGCTCCTGTCATAATACGAACCGCCTGAAAAGATCCTACTTCTTCTGTAAAAACAGATCCAGCCCCGATTTCTCCTATTACTTCAAACTCAATTGCATTCTCTTGATTTGCTTCTTTCGTATCTTCTGCTCGAATTGCGAAACCATCGTAAGGAGAACGATCAAAATGAGGAACGTCATGATCAGAGACAACATCCTCCCCAAGAATTCTCCCGTAACTTTCCGTAATAGAAACCTCTTCTACTTCACCAATTTTCGCATATTCCATTACTCTCTCTACTGCCTCAGCAACTTGAATCGGAATTCGTTTTTCTACCATCGTTTCTCACCCCATATTTGCAATTTTTTTTATCTCGATTAAACTTTATATATTAAATAGAAATTACTTCAAGGAGGAATTCCATGTCTTCATTCACACACTTTAATGACCAAGGACGTGCGAAAATGGTTGATATAAGCGATAAAAAAGCAACCGTTCGAACAGCAATTGCGTGCTCTAGCATTGTCGTTACGAAAGAAATTTACGATAAAATCTCTCATAATGAAATCGGGAAAGGTGACGTATTAGCAGTTGCACAAATCGCTGGTATTATGGCTGCAAAACGCACTTCTGACATTATCCCAATGTGCCATCCTTTATTATTAAAAGGTGTTGACGTTTCTTTCGATTGGAAACAATCCGATGAACAATATCGATTACTGATTGAAGTAAAAGTTAAAACAGAAGGTAGCACCGGTGTTGAGATGGAAGCTTTAACAGCTGCTTCCGCTACCGCTCTTACTGTGTACGATATGTGTAAAGCTGTTGATAAAGGTATGATTATTGGCGAAACGTACTTACTTGAAAAAACAGGTGGAAAAAGTGGAGATTATGCGAGAAAGTCTTAACCTTCTCCCTGTTGAACCTAAAGGACTTCCCTTTAGGTTCAACCTATATATCTTGCATATAAACGTTTTGCTACATTTATATCATTCGTCCCATGAATAAAAGCTCTGCCATCTGTAAATAAAACAAAACGAAATTCCTCTACCAGAAACGATACTAAATACGGAGTAGCCTTTACATCTACACTTCTTTGTAAGCGCTTTTTAATTTCTTCTAAATTAAATTCATTCCGCACACCTGGACGGATTTGTACTGTATTTCGTCCACATAACACTTCTGTTTTCGTTTGTGCTTCAAATGTTAAACTCGGATATGTACGTAATCTTCCGCAAGATAAACACGTTTCTTTTTTCTGTCTATTCACTTTAAATGCCATCTGTTGATTATTCCAAAGATCAAACGATAACATCGTTTCGCGAAGCGCCCCATAGTCTTCTACTAATATTTTCAGCGCTTCCGTTATTTGATGTGCAACTACTAATTGCACCGCCGGCTGTATAATACCAGCCGTATCACATGTTGCTCCGCTTGCTGGATGCTCCATTAAACAGCGGAAACACGGTGTTTTTCCTGGTACAATTGTATACGTTACTCCGTAGCTTCCGACACAACCACCATATATCCATGGAATATTATACTTTTGTGAAATATCATTAATAAGAAGACGCGTTTCAAAATTATCTGTCGCATCTAATATTAAATCTACACCCTTCACTAACTCTTCCATTTCCTGCACTGTTACATCAGTCACAACCGGATTTATTTCCACCTCAGAATTAATCGCTTTTAAATGCTCTGCCGCTGCTACCGCCTTCGGTTTATACTGCTTTGCATCTTCTTCTGTATATAATTGTTGCCTTTGTAAATTACTCCACTCTACATAATCACGATCCGCAATTGTTACTTTTCCAACACCTGCTCTAACAATCGCTTCTGCATTTGCTGCACCAAGAGCTCCAGCACCAATAATAAGCACATGCTTCTCTCTAATTTTTCTCTGTCCTTCTTCTCCAACACCAGAAAATAATATTTGCCTTGAATATCGCTCCTGCATACGATAGCCTCCCTTCTTATCCCCCTATATAAGACATTTCAATTTTCGGACGATTTTTTGCACTTTCTTCCGTCCGTTCATCCGAATACCTATCTTTTCTATTCATCCATACATCTTGTATAACGCTTACTAACTCCTCATCCGAAAGATTTCCTCTAAGAAGTTCCCTTAGGTCGAGTCCCTCTGTCGCAAATAAGCAAGTATAAAACTTTCCATCTGCTGAAATTCTCGCTCTCGTACAAGAGGAACAAAAGGACTCAGAAACAGAAGTAATAAAACCGACTTCAACATTTGTTCCAACGTAACGATATCGCTTCGCAACTTCACCAAAATAATGCGCTTCAGCTGGCTCAAGCGGATACACGCGATGAATCATCTCAATTAACTCTCGCTTCGTAACAACTTGATCAAAGTTCCATCCATTTGTACTACCAACATCCATAAACTCAATAAACCTAAGCGAGATTCCTTGCTCTTTAAAATACGCAGCCATTGGAAGTACTTGATGGTCGTTCATCCCTTTTTTCACAACCATATTTACCTTTACATCAAGCCCAGCCTCTTTTGCAGCCATAATTCCCTTTATAACAGGCTTTGTATTAATATTTCGGCCATTAATAGCCTTAAATACATCATCATCTATTGCATCCAAACTAACATTTACTCTATGTAATCCAGCTTCTTTTAATACTTTTGCTTGCTTCGTTAAATGAATTGCATTGGTCGTTAACCCTATATCTAATAGCCCGTCAATTTTCACGAGACGTGCAATAAGTTTTGCTAAATCTTTACGAAGTAGTGGCTCGCCACCAGTAAGTCTAATTTTTCGTACACCGATGCTAACAAATAGTTTTGCTAAACGCTCAATTTCATCAAACGTCATTAAAAACTCATCTTTCAAAAAAGCATAATCTGGCCCAAACACTTCCGCTGGCATACAATATGTACATCTAAAGTTGCAACGATCAATGACAGATATACGCAAATCTTGAAGCGGGCGTCCAAAAAAATCTGTAACCATCTCCTGCATCGCCACCCTCCCTTTCTGCCAAATTTCTCTCTTTTCATTCTATTATAATATATTTTCGAACTGCGATGTTTTTACTCATGTGAATAAAGTAAAACTTTCCTAATCAATGAGACTACATACAAATAAGGAGATAAAAAACCTTGAAGCATAAAAGCCCCAAGGTTTTCTTCTTATTAACTCAATCTAATAATCGTTAAAGTAGCTCCTGGCGTTGCCGTAGATAATGTAGCCAACGCAACTACTCCAAATAATTGTAAGCTAACAGCAGCTCCAGCAGGCAAGCTAGCAATTATCGTTGCACTAAATGAACCAGTAGCCACTGTCGGGGAGTTTATCGTTCCCGCAAGCGGACTGCCATTTACAGTTATACGGGAACTCACAAGTAAACCTGCTGTTAAATTAATTGTATAGGCTATATAATAATTCCCTGCATTCGCAACTGTAAATACAGTATTCCCACCACTAACAGTTATTCCCGGTCCAATATTTTGATTGTTTGGTAACGGAATATTCGTGCCACCTAACAAAACAGAAATAACACTTCCTGATGTATTATTCGCAAACGCGTACGTTGCAGTTGTACTAACCCCGGTCGCTCCTGTTGGACCGGTATCTCCTGTTGTTCCGGTGCTTCCGGTCGGACCTGTACTTCCCGTTGCTCCGGTGCTTCCTGTTGCTCCCGTTTCTCCTGTTGGACCCGTGTTTCCCGTCGCTCCCGTATTTCCTGTTGGACCTGTATTTCCCGTTGCTCCCGTACTTCCTGTTACCCCAGTACTTCCTGTTGCTCCCGTTTCTCCTGTTGGACCCGTGTTTCCCGTTGCTCCGGTGCTTCCTGTTGCTCCCGTATTTCCTGTTGGACCCGTACTTCCTGTCACTCCTGTTTCTCCGGTTGCTCCCGTACTTCCTGTTACCCCAGTACTTCCTGTTGCTCCCGTTTCTCCCGTTGGACCCGTGTTTCCCGTCGCTCCCGTATTTCCGGTTGGACCCGTACTTCCTGTCACTCCCGTTTCTCCTGTTGGACCCGCACTTCCTGTCACTCCCGTGTTTCCGGTTACTCCCGTACTTCCTGTTGGACCCGTGTTTCCCGTCGCTCCCGTATTTCCGGTTGGGCCTGTTACTCCCGTTGAACCCGTGCTTCCCGTTGGGCCTATGCTTCCTGTTGGGCCCGTATCTCCCGTTGCCCCTGTATTTCCTGTTGCTCCTGCACTTCCCTTGGCTCCTGTACTCCCTGTCGGGCCGGTGCTTCCCGTTGAACCCGTGCTTCCTGTTGATCCCGTACTTCCTGTCGGGCCTGTGCTTCCCGTTGGGCCCGTATCTCCTGTCACTCCTGTATTTCCTGTTGGTCCTATACTTCCCGTTGGACCAGTGTTCCCCGTCGATCCGGTACTTCCGGTTGGACCCGTATCTCCCGTTGCCCCTGTATTTCCTGTTACTCCTGTATTTCCTGTTACTCCTGTCGCCCCCGTACTTCCCGTTGATCCTGTGCTTCCTGTTGGGCCCATACTTCCTGTTGGGCCCGTATCTCCCGTTGCCCCTGTATTTCCGGTCGCTCCCGTACTTCCTGTTACTCCCGTTGCTCCCGTGCTTCCCGTTGATCCCATTGAACCCGTGCTTCCTGTTGATCCTGTGCTTCCTGTTGGGCCCGTATCTCCCGTTGCCCCTGTATTTCCTATCGCTCCCGTACTTCCCGTTACTCCTGTATTTCCTGTTGGTCCTGTACTTCCCGTTTCCCCGGTATTTCCTGTTGGTCCTGTACTTCCCGTTTCCCCGGTATTTCCTGTTGGTCCTGTACTTCCGGTCGGGCCCGTATCTCCCGTTGAACCCGTGCTTCCCGTTGATCCTGTGCTTCCTGTTGGGCCCGTATCTCCCGTTGCCCCTGTATTTCCTGTTGCTCCCGTACTTCCCGTTGCTCCCGTATTTCCGGTTGGTCCTGTACTTCCTGTTGGTCCTGTACTTCCGGTCGGGCCCGTATCTCCCGTTGCCCCTGTATTTCCTGTTGCTCCTGCACTTCCCGTTGATCCTGTACTTCCGGTCGGGCCGGTGCTTCCCGTTGGGCCCGTTCCTCCTGTCACTCCTGTCACTCCTGTCACTCCTGTCACTCCTGTATTTCCGGTTGGGCCTGTACTTCCGGTCGGGCCCGTATCTCCCTTTGAACCCGTGCTTCCTGTTGGGCCCATACTTCCGGTTAGGCCCGTATCTCCCGTTGCCCCTGTATTTCCTGTTGCTCCCGTACTTCCCGTTGCTCCCGTACTTCCCGTTGCTCCCGTACTTCCCGTTGCTCCCGTACTTCCCGTTGGACCAGTGTTCCCCGTCGATCCGGTACTTCCCGTTGGACCTGTATCTCCCGTTGATCCCGTGCTTCCGGTTGCCCCAGTATTTCCAATTGATCCGGTACTTCCCGTTGGACCCGTATCTCCCGTTGATCCCGTGCTTCCGGTTGGACCTGTGCTTCCTGTTGATCCCGTATCCCCTGTCACTCCTGTATTTCCTATTGGTCCTGTACTTCCTGTTGGTCCTGTACTCCCCCTTAACCCGGTATTTCCGGTTGGTCCCGTACTTCCCGTTTCCCCGGTATTTCCTGTTAGTCCTGTACTTCCGGTCGGGCCCGTATCTCCCGTTGAACCCGTGCTTCCCGTTGATCCCGTACTCCCCGTCGGCCCTGTCGTCCCTGTCATTCCAGTTGGCACTGGAGGAAAAGTAGGACCAACAAGATCTGGTGATAACTTAAAATTAGAATGTATCGACCTTTTTATTTTTAAATTTTCATCATTTCCTTCCACTACTCCCACCACCTTCAACAGCAAAATACAATTACAAAATATGCTTCACATAAAGTGAAACTTTAATCAGCCCTCACCAATCGAACTTTTATAGGCAGCCCGACCCCCACCTAGCTTCTTTGCTTTCGCTGAATTTTGAGGGGGAATCTTACTGCCCATTAAAGTGGGATAAAAAATCACCTTCTATTTGAATTGTATTTTCCAAAGAGGTTTCCAATACTATTTTTCAAACAATTACTCCGCTTTTCATGCTACATAAGCTCTTCTTACAAATAAAAACTCCCCTATGATTTTAGGGGAGTCCAGCAACTGAATCCATATTATCTGTATTAGGGACAGCTTGTGCTATACCCGATGCATTTACACTTTGCCCCATATTTGTTCCTGTTACAGTACCAGCAGGGGTGCCTCTTGTATATGTTGTCGTCACCGAATCACCCGGCTGTAAACAAAGCTTCGTCTCCGTCCCTATTACTGTAACAACGTCAATCCAAGTGCATCCCATTGAACCACTATACGATTTCGAAGCAGTAAATGACGTATCACTCAAATTATCACCCGTAAATATATTCCCAGTATTATTCACAATAACAAACTCTTTTATATGTGCTGGCATACTAACACTCTACCTTTCCTTTACTAACCCAACGTACGTGTACTCGTTGCTAATGGTGGAAGAAATACTGATGTTCGAATCACCTCTGGTGGCTGCCTTTTTCCATTTAAAAAAATAGCTACACTTGATCCTCCAGCACCCGCATAAGCTTTCGATACAGCAAAAGGCGCGATATTATAACAGTCGCCAACATTAACAGCTCCTGTATTGTTAATAATTTTTACTTTACGCATATTAATCCCCATTTACCTATCCCCCTTTTGTACACTGTATGCAAAAGAAAAAAACTTGAAACAGACTCGTTTCAAGTTTTTTAAACTACTTATTTCGTTTCTCCTTCATATTGAAGCATGCCGCCTACCATGTTCACTGTTTTAAATCCTTGCTCATTTAAATAATGGCATACATTTTCACTGCGCATTCCCGAACGACAAATAAAGATATATTCATTCTCTTTATCAAAGAAATCTACTTTATTTGGGATATCGCCCATTTTAATATGTACAGCTTCTGGAATTTTTCCTGCCGCTACTTCTTCATCTTCCCTTACGTCTACTAAAAATAACGTTTCTCCGTTTTCTAAACGCTCTTGTACTTCTTCTGTAGTAATTGTTTTCACTTCTGTCATATTTCGTTCCTCCTTATATACAATACAAACCTTTAGTTTCTTCCTTGAATAATCATTCCTCATCAATTTTAGCATGCGAAAGAAAGAACGCAAAGAACGGAGAATTTATTTCTCAATTTTCTCGCAAAACTTATTCTTTACAAACATAACTCGTGCATTGTATCCTCAATATACTTGTTTTATGAAGGGAGTCGATTAAAATGACACTTTTTCTTTTCATTATGAGCATTGTGTTCTTACTCGCTGCAATTATTGCACTTAGTATGAAAAATAATAAAAAGATAAAATCACCACAAGAAATGTCATTCTTATTTCTATTACTTAGTATTGCATTCTTCGGTATAGCAATTGCCACATATATTTTCCGCCTACAAATCATGTAAAAAAAGGTGCCTACTACATACATTGCACCTTTTTCACATCATTTATTTTCTACACAAAACTAGATACTTTCCGATTTAAAAACTCATACACTTTCTTTTCAAATAAATGAATATCAAATACTCCCGCCATATGCCCATTTATACTTTCTATCTCATATACTTCTGCATACTTCCCTTGTTTTTGCAATAGGTCTACCATTTTATAATTATAACGTGACGGCTGAAGCAAATCTTGTTTACACGGAATCATAAGTACATTTGCTTCTACATTAGACAGCGCCTCTTCTAAAGACGAAAATCCATGCGCAATGTCATGTAATAAAACTGCTTTCGCAGTGTACATCCACGAATTTGCATCTACTAACTCTATACTTCTATATGTCAATTTATTTATCTCTTTCTCAAATGATGTTAATGAAAAAACCTTTTCATACGGTTCTACTTCTATACTATTACGAGGAAATGTCGTTTCATAAAAATGCTCATCAAACGCGTTCATAAACATCATTCTATTTGCTAACTGAAGCCCCTTCATTGGCTGCTCTTCTCCATATTTCCCGCTCTTCCAACTTGGATCCAGTTGGATAGCCTCAATTGCATTTTGCGCTACATTTACCGACGTAATAATTGGATTTTGTGGGTTCGTAATAACACCAATCATCCGCTCTACCATATGAGGGTAATGAACAGCCCATTGCTGCGCAATCATCCCGCCAGCTGACGGTCCCATTACAGCGTGTAACCTTGTGATTCCCATATCTTTTATTAACTCGCATTGCATACGAGCTACATCAAGAAATGTAAAAACCGGAAAGTCCATCGCATATTCATCTCCAGTTTTCGGATTAATCGATTTCGGTCCCGTTGTAATTACATGAGGGTTCTTCACCTGCACATTACAAAGATTATCAGTGCATATAACAAAGTATTCATTTGTATCAATTGCTTTTCCCGGTCCAATTAAACCATCCCACCAGCCAGACTCCTCATCATGCGCTGTATATTTTCCTGCCGCGTGACTAGTTGCACTAAAATAATGACAAATCAAAATCACATTGGATCTCTCTCTATTTAAAGTACCATACGTCTCATACCCCATTTGAACAGGAATTGTCCTACCATTTTCAAATGTAAACTCCTTTAAAATAAACTTCTCCTTTTTTACAATTTTCACAGACTCGCCCTCTTCTCGTCATAGTATGAACTGCTTACTAAAAGATTTTTTCTATGCAAACCAATCTCCTCCTTCTTTTCATAAATAAATGAATAATATACAAAATTAGCCACAAAATAGCACTATATTACACAATCAAAGAGGGCATACATATGATTTGGAATTGGCTACGTAAGAAAAAAAAATCAAATACAACAGAGAAAAACGAAACAGATAATTCGGAGCAAAAACCTAACAATCAAGAGGATGACAACAAAGAACAGACTAGAAGTACGAAACATAATAAAGGTAACAATAACGAGCAAAAAAAAGAGGAACACAAGGAATCTTCTCAAGATAATCAGCAAAATCAATCGAATCACAATCAGCAACAAAGTGCTAAACAAGATGAATCTTCTCAAGAGCAACAGAAGCATTCTAAGCAAGATGACTCCAATCAAGGGCAACAGAAGCATTCTAAGCAAGATGACTCCAATCAAGGGCAACAGAAGCATTCTAAGCAAGACGACTCCGATCAGGGGCAACAGCAACACTCTAAGCAAGACGACTCCAATCAAGGGCAACAGAAGCATTCTAAGCAAGACGACTCCGATCAGGGGCAACAGCAACACTCTAAGCAAGGCGACTCGAATCAAGGGCAACAGAAGCATTCTAAGCAGAACGACTCCGATCAGGATGATTCATCCCAGGATAAGCAGCAAAGCTCCAAGCAAGATGATTTAGCACAAGATAAACAGCAACACTCTAAACAAGACAACTCAGATCAGGATAAACAGCAAAATTCTAAAGGTAATAGTATTTATGATTTTTCGAAACCAGAAAAAGATCGTATTCATTCTTTACAAGATTTAATAGAAAAACTGAAAAAGTCTAGTGATTTTGTGAATTATCATACATCTGACGATGAAACGATGCCTTATTGGATTTCTTACTATCGTCCTTCACTTGATGGTGAGAAATTGCAAAAGTATTTAATGCCCACTCTTTTAGAACGACCTAACGCATCACTAGAAGAGCTGAAGGAACATATTCCGATGAGCGGCATTACAATTACGAACGATTTACAAAAAATTGAGGACATGGTTTTAAAGGGGCATGCGATTGTTCAAGTAAATCAACAAGATCAAAAATGTATGCTCGCAAATATTGCAATTGATAATTATCGTGCACCAACTCCTCCTTTAAACGAATCAACTGTTATTGGTCCGCAAGAAGGTTTTGTAGAGGATATTGATACAAATATTAATTTAGTTCGAAAACGTCTTCCTGTTTTAGATTTACAAACAAAAGAAATGATTGTCGGTGAATTTTCCAAAACAAAAGTTGTCATGATGTATTTAGACAACCTTGCTGAAAAAGATAATGTTGATTTTCTAGAAGAGTCTTTACGTGCTCTTGAATATGATCAAATTAATGATAGTGCTTATATACAAGAATTGATGGGAGAAAAATCGATTTTCCCTCTCTATATCAATACAGAACGCACTGATAGAGTGACAAAAGCACTAATCGATGGGA
Source organism: Bacillus sp. BSL6 (assembly GCF_052928345.1). Lineage (NCBI taxonomy): Bacteria > Bacillati > Bacillota > Bacilli > Caryophanales > Bacillaceae > Bacillus > Bacillus sp. BSL6. The sequence continues at coordinate 137,862 of NZ_JAVGCW010000001.1, read as the reverse complement.
AAATCGCTATTTTTGTGGACGGTTCTCCAAGTGTTTTATTAACACCTGTATCCTATTTCGATTTTTTCATTTCACCAGAAGACTACAACGTCTCTTGGCTATACGCTACATTTTCAAGGATTTTACGCCTTATCGCCGTTCTATTCTCGATATGCGCTACACCGTTATACGTTGCAGTTTTAAATTATCATTATGAACTCATTCCGAGTGATTTGCTTGAAACTTTAATTTTATCAAGAGCACAAGTACCATTCCCGCCTTTAATTGAAGCACTCTTTTTAGAACTTGCAATCGACTTACTGAGGGAAGCTGGCGCGAGGTTACCGATGAAAGTTGGTCAAACGCTCGGTATTGTAGGCGGTATCGTAATCGGGCAAGCGTCTGTACAAGCTGGTTTAACGAGTAATATTTTATTAATTATTGTCGCCTTATCAGCACTCGCTTCCTTTATTACACCTATTTATAAAATGGGTAATGCGGTTCGATTACTGCGCTTCCCATTTCTCATATTTGCAGAAATAGGAGGACTTTTCGGGATTTCTCTTGGATTTATCTTCTTATTTACTCATCTATTTAGACTTACTTCCTTACGTAAGCCATACGCTTTGTTTTATCCAACAAGACAACAATCTGTTAAAGATTCTTGGATTCGTTTCCCTTTAACAATGATTGATACACGTGATGTACAAGCAAGGCCACAACATGTAAAAAAATCAGCAAAAGGAATTTCAACGAAACATAGATCGGACTTTGATGATTAAGAAATGAGGTGCATTGGATGAGTAAAGTTCAAGAAAAATATCAAATATCTCCTATCTTTGTTTTCTTCTTAATTCACGGTGCACAGTTTGGAGCTGGCGTTCTTGGCTTCGCTAGAATCATTGCAAAGGCCGCTGGATACGACGGCTGGATGGGCGTTCTAATCACAGGACTCTGTATCCATCTCCTAATATGGATGATGTATTTTTTATTAAAAGAAACAAATGGAAATTTAATTGATTTACAAAGGCAAATGTTTGGAAAGTGGATAGGGAATGTATTTAATATCATCTTTGCAGCTTATTTTTTAATCGTCAGTATTTCGGTTATTCGAACGTATGTTGAAATTATTCAAGTATGGATGTTTCCTACCGCTTCCACTTTTATGTTAACACTCTTTTTGTGCTTAGTTAGCTATTACATTATCTCTTCTGGATTTCGTGTCATTACTGGCATTTGTGTCATCTCTGTTGGTGGTACATTAGGATATTTATTTCTAAGCTTATTCGTTTTGAAATATTCACATTGGGATAATTTACTACCTATATTTACGCATTCTTTTTCAGATATTTTAAAATCTGCTCAACTGTCAATCTACAGTATGACCGGTTTTGAGGTTTATCTCATGGTTTATCCGTTTGTAAAAAAACCTATGCAGTCTCATAAATACGCTCAATACGGGGCACTATTTTCAAATCTTCTATATGTATTTAGCACCCTTTTAGCCTTTGCATTTTTTAGTGAAAAACAATTGTTAAAAACGATATGGCCACAACTTTCTATGACCCAAGTCATTCAATTACCATTTATAGAGAGGCTCGAATATATCGCAATTTCCGCTTATGCACTCGTGATTATTACAAGTTTTATCCTTCCCTTATGGGCAGCAACGAGAGCAACGCATGAAATATTTCGTGTCAAACAAAGAGGTGTTTTAATTGCTTTTATCTTTATCACTCTCATTGTTTCACAACTTTTAACAAACAGACATGATATTAATAATTTTATTAGTAATGCAGCAAAAGTTAGTTTTTGGCTCATTTATGTATACATCCCAATCCTATTTATTATTGTGTGGGTGAAAAGAAAATGGAAAAAATCAAAAGCACAAGCAAATTAATACTTCTTTCTTGTATAACACTTTTTAGTTTAACTGGATGTTTACAAAAAAATATTATCGACGATGTACAGCTGATTCAAGGAACAGTTTTTGATACAGCAAAAGATAATAAAGTAAAAGTAACATTCGTTTGTCCGATTCAGAAAAAGGGAAATAAAGTTCAAGTTTTTGAAGGAACTGCAAATGCGGTAAAACAAGTAAAAGCAAACACATCTTTAGAGTCTTCTCAACCATTTGCTAGCGGACAAATGCGTGTTGCTCTATATACGATAAAACTTGCGAAGAAAGGAATGTCTACCTCATTCGATACATTACTTCGAGATGTAAACATAGGGAATGCTTTATATGTTGGTTTATTAGAGGGTAATGGTACTGAACTTTTAAAAGGCAAATATTCGACTTCATACAACGTTGCAATTTATATAAAAAAAATGCTAGAACATAATATGGAGACTGGTCCTTTACCAACGGATAACCTGCATGTAGGAGCATTCCGTTATTATCAAGAAGGGCAAGACTACTATATTCCAATTTTAAAGAAACATGGTGATAAAATAAAAATTAACGGAATTGGTCTTTTTAAAAAGGATAAATATATTGGTAAAATTGCAGAAAAAGATATGTTCATCTTTAAAGGACTATTAGAGAAACATAAATTAGATTCACATGAATTCAAAACAGATTCTGCATACGTAATGATTAATAATATTCGTTCTATTCCAACTTACGATATAAAAATAAAAAACGGGAAGCCTTCTTTTTTCATTCACGTTCATCTTGATGCACGTATCCAAGAACTATCAAAACAAATTAACTTAGAAAATAATAAGAACACAAAAAACATTGAAAAAGATGTCCAAAGACAATTAAATATACAAGCTGCTAAATTAATTAAGCAGTTTAAATCTTTAGGTGTTGATCCTCTCGGGCTAGGAGCTAGGTATAAGCAACATTATCGTCCATTCAAATTAGAAGAATGGAGACAAATGTATAAAGATGTTCCAGTTACTATAAAATACACCGTAAATATTACAAATTCTGGTGTAATTGAATGAGAAATGATTGAACTCCTCTCTCCAGCATGATACAACGGAAAGAGGAGTTTTTATTTTAGATAGAGAGAGAGAAGATATTTATGGGGGAGCTTATGTCTAAAAAATTAGTAAAGCCTATTTTAAATGGTATTTTATTTCTCGGCGTCTTTTTATTTGCTCATACATATTTAAAAAATGTTTCCTTCACACGTTATTTACTTGTCGTTATACCAATGTTGCTCGTTGGTATGTTTGGCATCGACCTTATTTTATCCATTTTAATAAAAGAAGAAAAATAACGAGCAGGGCCGTCCCAAAAATATTCCGGGATGGCTTTCTTTTATTAATGGATTATGTTTTGTCGTTTAGTCGATATAATATTTCCCTATCTTAACTAAAAGATACAACTTTTAAACAGTCCCTTTTCATTTCATAATCACCCTATGTTACAATGAGATTCGGACAAAGCGAGAAAGGATGAAACAACATGACAAACGAAAAAGGTTTAGATAAAGGGTACGAACTTGTTGCGAAAATGCATGAAGTATTCGGACATCCAGTGACAAACACTCCAACAAAATTAACAGAAGAACGTGCAAAAATCCGTGCAAGTTTTATGCAAGAAGAGCTAGAAGAATTTCTAGAAGCAACGACTGTTGAAGATCAATACGATGCACTAATTGACCTTATTTACTTTGCATTCGGCACGTTTGCCGAAATGGGCGTACGTCCTGATAAAGGATTCGAAATTGTAAATAACGCAAACATGGCAAAACTATTCCCGGACGGGAAACCCCGATTCCGCGAAGGCGACGGCAAAATTCTAAAACCTGAAGGCTGGCAAGCACCAGAACCACAACTTCGTGCTGAAATCGAACGTCAACGCCAAGAAGCTGAAAAAAACTGCTAGGAAATCCTAGCAGTTTTTTATTATGTCTTTTTTTCTGCCATTCATTAATGACCCACGTGTCCAGCATGCCCTGCTGCTCCACCAATGCTAGCTGCTCCCGCCGCTGCCCCTGCTCCTCCTGCCCCAATTCCACCTGTCCAAGGAGAAGATTGTTGTTGATACTGTTGGTGTTGTTGGTGTTGTTGGCCTTGGTAACCTTGATGACCTTGGTGACCTTGGTGACCTTGGTGACCTTGATGGCCGTGGTGTCCATGTTGACCTTGGTGACCTTGGTGACCTTGATGGTGATGGTGTCCATGTTGACCTTGATGACCTTGGTGGCCTTGATGATGATGTCCATGTTGACCTTGGTGAGTTTGATAAAGAACAGCCTGCGGATGTATATGATGGTGTCCGTGGTGATGTACTTGTTGTTGATGGTGTCCATGTTGACCTTGGTGACCTTGGTGGTGATGGTGTCCATGATGACCATGGTGACCTTGGTGGTGATGGTGTCCATGATGACCTTGGTGACCTTGGTGGTGATGGTGTCCATGATGACCATGGTGACCTTGGTGGTGATGGTGTCCATGATGACCTTGATGGTGGTGTCCGTGATGATCATGAACAACTTGCGGAAAACCACCTATCCCTCCTGCCACAACACCTACTCCTGGTACCGGAAATCCTGTTTGTACGCCTCCAACGAAAGATGGAAATGCAGTTGGTACGCCTACTGGTACTCCTCCCGCTGCTCCGCCTACAAATGTTGGGATTCCTGTTTGCACTCCGGCTACCGATGATGGAAATCCTCCTGTTAATGTTGGAATTCCTGTTTGTACACCAGCTACTGATGTGGAAAATCCTCCAGGTGTTCCGCCCATCCAGCTCGGAATTCCACCGTATCCTTGTTGGCCAGCTCCTCCCATTAACATCATTTGTTCATAACTATCTGATCCACCTCCGAAAAATCCGTGTGGTGCATTATTGTCCATCCCTTTCATTCCTTTCACCTCTTCTACTCAATTTAGCCTACCTTTTTTATCATATTTCCTATAGAAAAATAGGTGTTTGTCTGTATTGGAATTCCGCTCTTTTATTTGTACGTAGTGGAATAATTGAAAACTTAGACTAAGGTGATTCAGAAATTATTTTCTACACAAAAAAGCTCAGAGCATAAATACTCTGAGCTTTTATTTAGAATAAATTAATTTGCAACAACATTAACAAGTTTTCCAGGAACAACAATTACTTTACGAACTGTTTTCCCTTCAATTTGGTCTTGAATTGCTTCAAGTGCAAGTTGTTCCATTTCTTCTTTTGATGCGTCTTTACTCATTGTTAGTTTTGCGCGAACTTTACCCATAACTTGAACAACGATTTCAACTTCATCTTCTACAAGTTTAGACTCATCAAATGTTGGCCAGCTTGCATATGTGATTGTTTCATTGTATCCAAGTTTGCTCCATAGCTCTTCCCCGATGTGAGGTGCAACTGGTGCAATCATTTTTACGAAACCTTCTACATATTCTTTCGGAAGCGTTTCAGCTTTGTATGCATCGTTGATGAATACCATCATTTGAGAAATCGCTGTGTTGAAGCGAAGCTCTGCATAGTCTTCTGTTACTTTCTTCACTGTTTGGTGGTAAGCTTTTTCAAGCTCTTTATTTGGTGCATCAGTAATTTTCTCACTTAATTCACCGTTATCTTGAACGAATAGACGCCATACGCGGTCTAGGAAACGACGAGCTCCGTCAAGACCATTTTCAGACCAAGCGATTGAAGCATCTAATGGTCCCATGAACATTTCGTATAGACGAAGTGTATCTGCACCGTGGCTTGCTACGATATCATCAGGGTTTACAACGTTACCTTTTGATTTACTCATTTTCTCGTTGTTTTCACCTAGAATCATACCTTGGTTGAATAATTGTTGGAACGGCTCTTTCGTTGGAACTACACCGATATCGTATAATACTTTATGCCAGAAACGAGCATATAGTAAGTGAAGTACAGCGTGCTCTGCTCCGCCGATATAAATATCAACTGGAAGCCATTGTTTTACTTTTTCAGGATCTACAAGTGCTTCGCTATTGTTTGGATCGATATAACGTAAGTAATACCAGCAGCTACCAGCCCATTGTGGCATTGTGTTCGTTTCACGACGACCTTTTTTACCAGTCTCAGGATCAACAACATTTACCCACTCGTCAATGTTAGCAAGTGGTGATTCACCTGTACCTGAAGGACGGATGTTGTCTGTTTTCGGAAGAACTAATGGTAATTCTTCTTCTTTTACAGCTGTCATTGTGCCATCTTCCCAGTGAATAACTGGAATTGGCTCACCCCAGTAACGTTGACGGCTGAATAACCAGTCACGTAGACGGTATGTTACTTTTTGATTTCCTGCGCTCGTTACTTCAAGCCATTCAATCATTTTTGCGATTGCTTCTTCTTTATTTAAACCATCAAGGAATGCTGAGTTTACGTGTTCACCATCACCTGTGTATGCTTCTTTCGTAATGTCTCCGCCTTTTACAACTTCCTTCATTGGAAGATTGAACGTTGATGCGAATTCATAGTCACGCTCATCATGAGCTGGAACTGCCATTACAGCACCTGTTCCGTAAGTTGCAAGAACGTAATCAGCGATCCAGATTGGTAATTTCTCACCATTTACTGGGTTAACTGCGTAAGCACCAGTGAATACACCAGTTTTCTCTTTCGCAAGTTCTGTACGCTCTAAATCACTCTTCATTTTTACAGAATTAATGTAAGCTTCTACAGCTTCTTTTTGTTCAGCAGTTGTAATATCAGCAACAAGTGCATGTTCCGGAGCAAGTACACAGTAGCTTGCACCAAATAATGTATCAGGACGCGTTGTGAAAACTGTGAACTTCTCGTCTGTACCATCGATATTGAAGTGTACTTCGGCACCTTCAGAACGACCGATCCAGTTACGTTGCATATCTTTTAAGCTTTCTGGCCAATCAAGCTCATCTAGATCTTCTAATAGACGATCTCCGTAAGCTGTAATTTTTAACATCCACTGTCTCATCGGACGACGCTCAACTGGATGTCCACCGCGCTCACTCTTACCGTCAATGATTTCTTCGTTTGCAAGTACTGTACCAAGTGCTGGGCACCAGTTTACAGGTACTTCATCAACATAAGCTAAGCCTTTTTCAAATAGTTTTAGGAAGATCCATTGTGTCCACTTGTAGTAGTTTGGATCTGTTGTATTTACTTCACGGTCCCAATCGTAAGAGAAACCTAATGATTTAATTTGGTTACGGAACGTATTAATATTATGCTCTGTAAATTCAGCCGGGCTGTTTCCAGTATCAAGTGCATATTGCTCTGCTGGAAGACCGAATGCATCCCATCCCATTGGATGAAGAACGTTATACCCTTGCATACGCTTCATACGAGATAAAATATCCGTTGCTGTATAACCTTCTGGATGTCCTACGTGTAGGCCTGCACCTGATGGATATGGGAACATATCTAGTGCATAAAATTTTGGTTTTTCTGTCTCATCTGGCGTACGGAATGTTTTATTCTCTTCCCAGTACCCTTGCCACTTCTTCTCAATTTCTTGATGATTAAAGCTCATGAGATACCCTCCTTAAAATTCTATTTATTTTCACCGCCCAAAATACAAAAAACCTCTCATCCCTAGAAAGGGACGAGAGGTTATAGATTCCCGCGGTACCACCCTAAATTAATGTACAAAAAATATACATTCGCTTAGATCCGTAACGTGGATTGACGGCAATTGCTACTATTAGTTTCACAACTGCAACTCAAAGGCGAGTTCATAACGAAACGTGGATTGACTTGCACCGACCGTCAACTCTCTAAACCAGCTTCTATTACTACTACTCCTTCTCACTGTTATTACAAATATGAGTTAAGTGAACTACCTCCGCCTCGTATCTCATAAGAGCTTACTTAAAGCAGGGCTTCTCGGTTAATCGTTACTCTTACTAACTAACGAATTCGTCTTAAGACACCCGAGCTATCTCCCTTGTTCCAAAGGTTGTTTTATTTAAATATATTCTAAAACATGTTAACATGTTCCGTCAAACTAAACTGCAATTTTTTCTTCAACTGTTTCTTCTACTTTTACTCGTTTATCATAAATGCTCGTTGCGATAAGCGCTACTACAAGCATTACCATGATTGCTATAAACAATACTTCCATATTATATAAATCAACAATTGCTCCGCCAACGACCGGACCGAACATTTTTCCTACAGTCGCCGCACTATTTACAACACCTTGATAAAACCCTAACTTATCTTTTGGTGCAAGTATATTTGCAATGGTCGGAACTGCCGGCCATACAAATAATTCACCAATTGTTAATGTTACCATCGCAACGAGGAACATCGTAAATTGCTGCGCTTGACTTAATACGATGAATGACGCCGCAAAAATGATGATTCCGATCGTAATTTGTTGTTTTAAAGAACGCTTCATCCAGCGAATTAGCATACTAACTAGCGGCTGCGCACAAACAATCATCGCTCCGTTTATCGTCCATAATAAACTATAGTGACGAAGACTAATATTTAACTCTTGCATATGTGTTGCAATTGCTCCTTGCCATTGTACGTATGTAACCCAGCATAAAGCATATGCTACACATACGATAAGAAGTGCTTTGAATCCAGGTGTAAGCGACCAACCTTTTTTCGTTTCCACTTCTTTTTGTACTCCTGGCTCTTTCTTGTCTTCCATACCACGGAATCCAATAAAAGCAATTAAGAAGAAAACAAAGTATAAAATAAAGTTTGCTAAGAAAATATAATCAAAACGATACGATGCAACTAATCCACCACACGCTGTTCCAATCGCAATACCAACGTTTTGTCCAACATACATCGCATTAAATGCTCGTCTTCCGCCCTCTGGCCAAACCGTACCAACCATCGCATACATCGATGGGAAGACCATTCCAGAACCAAAGCCGATTAACGCTAGCCAAACAACATATAACGGCCAACCGTGGAAGAACACAAGACCTAAAATCGATACGAGTGTAATGACAATTCCTACTAAAGTTGATTTATAACCGCCCCATTTATCAAATAAAACACCGCCGAGCAAGTTTCCAATTACACCAGTAAGCGAATTGATCATTAATACCATTCCGGCCACAGATAAAGATTTTCCTAGGTGATCATGCAAATAAATTGTATTAAAAGGCCATAAAAAAGAAGCACCCGTGACATTAATAATCATCCCAGCTACTAATAGCCATACTTTCCTTGGCATAGTCTCCCCTCCTATTCTATTTTTTCGTTCATCTATAACAGTAAAATTGTAGTCTTTTTTAAATAGGAAGGCAACTGATTAATAGTTGATGAAATTCAGATAATAGTTTGTCGGTAAAGGAAATTATATTGATTGGTGTTTGAAAATATATCGGCGATTTTGGAAATATATCAGCGATTATTAAAATATATCAGCGATTATTAAAATATATCGACGATTCTCGAAATATATCAGCGATTATTAAAATATATCGACGATTCTCGAAATATATCAGCGATTATTAAGATATATCGACTTACCGACAAAAAACGACAACAGCAACACTATATAAAGAGGCTGCATGAACTTCATGCAGCCTCTTTATATATTACCCAACTTCTTTTTCTCGCTTTGCACGTTCTTTAGCACTCCATTTAAATACCTTATCTAGTAGAGAGTATATTCTCCCAGACTCTTTCGTTAATAACGGTCCTAACGATGCCAATATTAAAACATATAAAGCAGAGAACGGTTTAATCGTTGCCATTAAGCCACCGGCAATGCCGATATTCGCTACAATAATAGAAAATTCCCCGCGTGATACGAGTGTTAAACCTATATTCATAGAAGCCTTATGGGATAACCCGGCTTTACGTCCCGCAACCATTCCAGCAGTAAAATTACCGATTAAAGTAATGAAAACTGCTCCTAATGCCAACCATACTGCGCCTCCAAGTGAAAACGGATCTATACTTAAACCGAAGCTGAAAAAGAATATGGCTCCAAAGAAATCACGGAATGGGACAACGAGCTTCTCAATTCGATCACTATGCTCCGTTTCAGAAAAGACGAGTCCTAATAATAAAGCTCCAATCGCTTCCGCAACATGAATTGTTTCTGAAAACCCTGCTACGAAGAATAAAATAGCAAATATTACGATAATAAAAATTTCATTTGAGGAAATATCTAATATTTTATTTAAGAACGGCGTAGCTTTTCTAGCGATTACAAAGAATAGTAGCATATACCCTACTGCGATTAACACCGATGTAAGAGCACCTGCAAATGACGTTGCCCCTCCGAGTACTAATCCTGAAACGACTGATAAATATACCGCTAAAAAAATATCATCAAACATAATGATTCCTAAAATCAGCTCCGTCTCTTTATTACCAGATCTTCTTAAATCAACAATGACTTTTGCAACAATTGCACTTGATGAAATTGTAATGATTCCAGCAATAATTAACGTCTCTAATAAGGGGAAGCCCATCACATATCCATAAAGCAAACCTAATAGGAAATTAAGTGATATGTGGACAGTCCCCCCAAAAGCAATTGATTTTCCTGATTTAATTAATTTTTTTATTGAGAATTCTAGGCCTAAATAGAATAGGAGGAATATGACGCCAACACGGCCGAGGAAGGAAATAACTTCTCCGCTTTCAATAAACCTTAAATCGATAAGTCCTAAATCAGGGGCATGAGGCCCCACTAACATACCGAGTATAATGAGAAACGGAATAATCGAGAACTTTAACTTCGCAGCGAGGATAGCTGCAAAAGCTACTAATACTAACGCAGTTCCAACTTCAAAGATTAAAGTATCCATCGATTATGAATCACCTCCTGCTGAAAGCAATTCATTAATAATTCTTTTCACTTCATGTCTCGCGCCCGATAACACGAGCATATCGCCAGCTTCAATAATAGAGTCTGGACCTGGATTAAAGAATTTCTTCATATTCTTTTTTAAAATAGCAATAATCGTTACGTTATATGTTTTTCTGACATGTAAGCTACCAATTGTTTTTTGTACGACTGGTGCGTTATTTTCCACCTTAAACCATTCAATTGATAGTCCTTCGAAAGCCATCTCAATTGTGTCTAACGCTTGTGGTCTATATACCATTCCGCCCAATATAGCTGCAATTTGTCTCGCCTCCGAATCACGAAGAGAAATACTTGAAATACTTTCATCATGATCTGCATCAAAATGATACATTTCTCTTCGGCCATCATCGTGAATAACAATAACCAGCTTTTCATTACCTTTTGTAATTACTTCAAACTTACATCCAATACCCGGTAATTCACTCTCTCGAATATTCATATTCCCGCCTCCTAAATTTTTTAGTTACGGCTTTTACAAATCAACATCAATCTCTGTTTTAAATTCTTCATCTTTTGAGATTCCTAAATACTTGAGTGTCTCTGATGGCGTTGCGTGATGAAAATGCTTTTGCAATAGTGCAATCGCTATCCCTCTTTTATATGCATGAAATCCAAACGTTTTTCTCATTGAGTTTGTTCCGATTTTACCAACAATCCCAACCGCTTCAGCAGCATTATGAATTACACGATACGCTTGTTGACGTGTAATTGAATTTTTCGTTTTATTAGATTGAAATACGTAGTTTTCTCTTTTCACATCAATAGATTGTACGTACTCTAAAAGTGCTTCTTTTACTTTTGTATTTAAATAAATATCTTGTTTAAACTTTTCATCTTTCACAGGAAGAGAATAAAACTCTTTAACAGTTCCATCTTCATTTAATACCTCTTCAAATTTCATACTAAGTAGCTCAGTAATTTTTAATCCTGTGTTAATTCCAATAACAAATAAAAGATAATCTCGCTGCGAGTGCTCTTTTAAATACTTTTTCATCGCCTCAATTTGGCTTATATTTTTTAATGCCTCTACAACTTCCATACATGTATTCTCCTCATCTTATGAACGGTAATTTTCTCATCATGTTGTCCATTTTACCTTATCACGCTATGAGATTTCCATGTATTATCCATTATTTTTACAATATACTTTTAGGTTTGGAAATTTATAATTGTGCAAATACAGTGGGGTAGGAACAATAGGGGGATACAAGTTCAGCCTCTTTCTACAGATTGGATTCCTCCTTTCATTTTTCTATTGCTGACACTTACATGTTATGTTACTTATTTACATTATATTATACATTTCAGTAACATTAAAGTGTTTTTTCTGAAAATAATAAAAACCGAGCAGTTTCGCTCGGTTTTTTATTAATCTTCTTTCGGAAGAACAATTCCTTTATACAATTGAACGGTAATGAAATAATAAATCGTGTAAATAACTACGAAAATTACAATTGGTACCCAAATACGGAAGTACGGATCGATTAAAATAAATCCGAAAATATTCATACCAACTAATACGTGAGCAATACCTACAATTGCTGGGAATAGGAAGACTAAGAATAATTCTTTATAAATGGATTTCGTTAATAATTCACGGCGCACACCGATTTTACGAAGCATTTGATAACGCGTAATATCTTTTGATGCACCAGAAAGAATTTTAAACATGAGACAGCTTGCCATCATTGCTAAGAAAGCAATTCCAAGGAAGAATCCCATAAACACTGTTCCGCTCGCAACGCCGTATAACATGTCGTAAGTTTGATATTTACTATTTAATCTTTCAGCTTTTACATTTTTATATTTATCTAGCTGCAACTCGTCCAGTTTTTTCCATTCTTTTGTATATACTAAGAAATCATCTGCTTTTCCGATAAATGCTATACCTTCTTTACCATTTATCCCATCGTACATTTTTTGATCTACAATTTTAATTGCATGATCTTCGTATATATAATACGGATGAATTGTGCTAAAAGCATCAACCCATTCTTCTGGAAGTTCTTTAGCGTTCGCATCTTTTTCATTCATTTCTCTAGAAACTGCACCTACTGGTAGTTCCTGTGAAACCTTCTTTGTATTCACTAAATCCTTCATCGACTTCATATTTGTCATATCTTTTACAAAAGGACGGTTTTTTTCTAAATCTTCTTTTACATAATAAACGTATTTATCATCAACTTTGTAGCGATATTCGCTTTTCTCTTTAAATGTAATACCGTCTAAAATTTTCTTTTCTTCAGCTGTAGGATTATGAACAACTGAATCATAGATTACTAAACCATCAGACAGTTTGATAGCGTTATTTTTAAACGCCATACCACCTGAAATTGCCCCTGCTCCAAGAGCAACTAACATCGCTACCGTTGCAAGCACCTTTGTTAAGCTATTAATACGGAAGTTTAATTGTGCAAATGTAAAAGCGTTAAGTCCTTTTTCACTACGCTTTTTATTACCTTTTAACTTTTTAATAATAACCGGAAGAAGTGATCCAAATAGCATGTAAGTACCAGCTGTCGTTGTAATTAATGCAATAAGGATTCCCATTTCTCTTAGTTTTGCCATGTAAATCATTGATGCATAGCCAATGCCTAATAAAATAACCGCAAGGAAGGCAACTACACCTGTCATTTTTCCTTTTACTGCAACACGTTCTGTTTGTGCGTCTGCATGTACAAGTTGCAGTACAGAAATACGTGATAATTTAATACTGTTCATAATTGCCGATAATACAAATAGTGCAAAGAAGAAGATGCACGTAACAGTCATAGATGGCAGGTAAAATGCTTTATAGCCTTTACCAGCAAATTCTAATTGTTTCATTAATAGCTGTCCGATACCTTCTGCAAGTCCTACACCAACTATAATACCAATCGCAAGAGACGCAGCGCCTAATACGATTGTTTCAATAAACATAAGTAATGTAACTTTATGTTTTTTCGCTCCTAACATCATATACATACCAAACTCTTTTTGACGAAGAGATAGTAAGAAAGAGTTCGCATATAGAATATAGAAGAACGTTATAATAGCGAGTAAAAATGAACCTGCTTGGAATACAAATCCAATTTGGCCAATCGTAGAATTTTCCTTAAGGAAGGCTTCGTTTAACGCTAACGTTTGGAACATATAAAAAATTGAAATCGACATGACAAGACCAACAAGTAAGACGATATAATCTTTCAGCTTACTCTTTAGTCCTGACATGGAAAGTTTAAATAACATGCCTTAGAACCTCCTTTCTTACGCTTTTTGTGTGCCTAAGTCTGCTAGCACATCTAAAATTTCTTTATAAAACTCTTCACGTGTACCACCTCGGTGAATTTCTTTATATAGCTCACCATCTTGAATGAATAAAATACGCTGACAGTAACTTGCACTAAACGGATCGTGAGTAACCATCATAATAGATACGCCTTGCTCTTGATTTAAGTTTGTCATCGCATCAAGTAAACTCGTCGCGTTTTTAGAATCAAGCGCTCCTGTTGGCTCGTCCCCTAAAATAATAGCTGGCTCATGTACTAAAGCCCGTGCTGCTGCGGAACGTTGCTTTTGTCCACCAGATACTTCAGATGGATACTTTTGAAGAATTGCTGAAATACCTAACATATCTGCTACTTTTTCTACTTTCGGCCCAATATTACGCGATGGAACACCTTGAAGTGAAAGTGGCAATGCGATGTTTTCATAAATAGATAAGTTCTCTAATAAGTTAAAGTCTTGGAAGATGAATCCTAATTTTTGCGAGCGGAAATCAGAAAGCTCACCTTGCTTCATTTTCGTAATATCCGTACCCGCAATTTCAACAACGCCGCCCGTTGCTTTATCAAGCGTTGAAATTACATTTAATAATGTCGTTTTACCAGAACCAGATGGTCCCATAATGCCAACAAACTCACCCTCTTGAATTGAGAATGATACACCTTTTAATGCGTGTGATTGGTTCTCACCTTTTTTACCGTACACTTTTTGAACGTTTTTCACGTCTACAACTGGTTTCGTCATATATATCCTCCTACGCTTGTTTTTCCATTACCTATTTTGCGCCTTTTGGAGCTGAACTGCTATTTGTTAACATTACATTTACCTTACACTTTTGTAAGATAAAAAGGTTTGTTTGTAAGCTTGGCTTTTACTACTAGTGACATAGTGAATCGGTAAATGAAATTATATCGGCGATTTTTCAAATATATCGACGATTCTTCCACTTTTATCAGCGATTTTCAAAATATATCGGCGATTCCCTCACTTTTATCGGCGATTTTCAAAATATATCGACTTATCGACAAAAGCCGACAATATAAAGAGGCTGTTCCCCAAAAGGAACAGCCCACTTCTCTCTTTATTTCTTTAAAGGCGTTACCGTCCAATACGTAATAACACGCCAAATCCATTCTAATGGACCCATTTTAAAGATTTTCATCCAAATCACACTAAACACAATTTGAATTGCATAAATTGCAATACACACATATAACGTCTGCATGTAAGTTAAATTTCCTGCAAAGTTACATACACTGCCTGCAATTAAAATCATTGCAGTTTGACCGATATAATTTGTTAAAGCCATACGACCGTAGTATTTCAGTGGTGCTAACAATGTTTGAACTAGTTTTAATTGTAGTAGTAAAATTAATGCTCCAACATAGAAAGCTGAAATAATTGGTCCAACTGTAATACCAATTTTTAAAAATTGGCTTGCAGCATCCACTGTTCCATCTTCAATTTCCACTATCCCATTTATAAATGGGATAGCAGGAACGTGCCCATATTGATACCATACAGCTATTACGCTTAAAACAAACATAATACCTGTAAAAATAGCGACTTTCTTTATGTTCTGCGTAAGATTTTCAAATACACGATACTGTCCTGCAGCAAGCCCTAATAAAATTAAGCCAAGTGGTAATAGTTCTTTCGCTCCCATTACACTGAAGGTAATTGTTAAAATAAGCCCTAGTACTAGGTTCGCTTCTTTTTTCGCCTTATAAAACGGTAAAACAATTAACCCGCAAATTGCGTATAACGCTAGTGCTTCTCCAGGCTGAAACATTTGATGAATCAAACCGAAAATAAATAGTGCAACTAAGCGGCGGAAAAATAAAACATATCCATTTTTCCCCTTTGCAATTGCTCTAGAGATAAAGATATAGAATCCCACTCCAAATAAGAATGAGAAGATTGAGAAGAAACGCCCTTCTACAAATAAGTATAAAAACCTTTGATAACTAGCATCCACTGTATTAGGATCTGGAATTTTAATGTTAAGTAGTGCAAGAATATTTACTAAAATAATTCCCAGTAGTGCAAAGCCACGAATGTAATCTAACTCATCAATTCGTTTGTTTGTAATATTGTTCCCCATAAGCAACTCCTTGTCCAAAATTTAATCCTCCCTTACTCTACTGGAAATGTGATTTTACAACTATCGGTAAACCTTACAGCAATCTTACATTATTGTCATATAGCAAAATAAAACCAGGTCATATTGCGACCTGGTTTACTCTGATTGTTTTGATTTTTGCGGTTGTCCTTTTTTACTATTACGCTGTTTTACTTGAACCACTGGATCAAATTCATTCGAAAACTCTGCGTTATGTCCATTTTGCGTTTTTTGTTCTGGATTATTTTGATCTGAACGTTTCGCCATTACATTCACTCCTTATTAGTGCGGTGTAATAATCATTTGATGTTGCAATTGGCGAATTGCCATACGCGCTCTATTTAACTGCTCACGTTGCTCATCATTCGCATGTTGTTGCATCGTTTGTAAATCGTTATATGCTTGTTCTAATTGTAACTGCGCATCTGCATACTCCATCGTATTATAATGTTCTTGTCTCATACCAAGATCTAATTGTTCTTTCGCATATTCCACAACTTGTTCCGCTTGTGTAATATACGATTCAAGTGATTGACGCTCTGCCATAATTGTCCCTCCTTGCTTCAATTCCCCTTTAGTGTGTCCCTTCCATCTCTACCTTATGAGTATGTTATAATGGATTTTGTTTCATTTTGACTCGGCTTAGGAGGGAAAGTAATGAAGGTTCAAAACCCTTTTCCATATACAAACGACAATAAACGTTATCATACATGGAATTACCATTTACGAAATGAATTTGGTGAAAAAATCTTTAAAGTTTCATTAGATGCTGGCTTCGATTGCCCGAACCGTGACGGTACAGTTGCTTTCGGCGGTTGTACATTTTGCAGTGCTGCCGGATCTGGTGACTTCGCTGGCGATCGCCGCGATGATGTTATAACGCAATATCATGAAATGAAAGAAAAAATGCGCTCAAAGTGGAAAGACGGAAAATGTATCGCTTATTTCCAGGCGTACACAAATACACATGCACCACTTGAAGTGTTAAAAGAAAAATTCGAACCGCTTCTAGCAGAAAAAGACGTTGTCGGTCTTTCTATCGCGACTCGCCCAGATTGTTTACCGGACGATGTCATTGCATATTTAGCGGACTTAAATAAACGCACGTATCTTTGGGTTGAACTCGGACTACAAACGGTTCATGAACGTACTGCAAACCTTATTAATCGTGCTCACGATTATCCTTCTTATGTGGAAGGTGTAAATAAATTACGCAAGCATGGCATTAGAGTTTGCTCTCATATTATTAACGGTCTTCCTCTTGAAGATTACGACATGATGATGGAAACAGCTCGTGAAGTAGCGAAGCTTGATGTACAAGGAATTAAAATCCACTTACTTCACTTATTAAAAGGAACGCCAATGGTGAAGCAATATGAAAAAGGACAACTCGAGTTCCTTTCTCTTGAGGATTACGTAAGTCTCGTTGTTGATCAACTTGAAATCATTCCAGAGGACGTAATTGTGCACCGCATCACAGGTGACGGTCCACCTGATTTAATGATTGGTCCAATGTGGAGCTTAAATAAATGGGAAGTATTAAATTCCATCGATGCAGAATTTGTGCGCCGCGGAAGCTGGCAAGGAAAATATGCAAATGAGGAGAAACAAAAATGAAATTAGAACGTGTATTACCGTTTGCTCGCACGCTTCTGCAAACGGCTGTTAAAGAAGGCGATTACGCTGTAGATGCAACTTTAGGCAATGGGCATGACACTTGCTTCCTAGCTGAAATCGTTGGCGATAACGGAAAAGTATTTGGATTTGATATTCAAAAAGAAGCAATTGAAAGCTCAACAACTCGTCTAAAAGAAAAAGAACTTTTCGAACGTACTGTTTTAGTTCACGATAGTCACGATACACTTCTATCCGTATTACCAGAAGATGCAAAAGGAAAAGTAACAGGCGCTATCTTCAACTTAGGTTACCTTCCAGGCGGAGACAAGCATATCGTTACAAAACCGAACTCAACAATCTCAGCAATCGAACAATTATTAGAAGTAATGGCACCTGAAGGTATCATCGTCCTTGTTATTTACCATGGACACCCAGAAGGACAAGTAGAACGCGACGCTGTTCTCAAATTTGCCGAAGAACTAGACCAAAAACAAGCTCACGTACTGCGATACGGCTTTATTAACCAACAAAATAACCCGCCATTTATTGTGGCGATTGAGAAGCGATAAATATATCGACGATTTTTCAATTATATCTATCGTAACTTAGAATATATCAACGATTTTTTCGATATATCGACGATTCGACACACTATATCGACTTATCGACAAAACATAACAAAAAAAGACGTGCACTTATTGCACGTCTTTTTTTATTCTCCTATATAATTGATATATACACTGTATAGGAGGATAGAACTTTGCTAGTAGAACTAAAGGGAATTCAAAAGAAGTATGGCAAATCACTTATACTAGACAAGATTGATTTATCCATTCCAGAAGGAGAAGCACTCGCCATTATTGGCGGGAACGGGACTGGAAAAAGTACTCTACTCAAAATAATTGCAGGCTTTATTTCACCTACGGCAGGGACAATTCAAAGGAAAGAACATATACAAATCGGCTATGTACCTGAGCATTTTCCTGAAGGGATTCGTTTTACATTAGAGGATTATCTATTTCATCTCGGCCGCATTCACGGTTTATCAACAAAATATGTAAAAGATAAAATTCCGCTGCTTCTTGAAAGGTTTCATTTACTTCATGCAAGACATTCCGTTGTACGAAACTTTTCAAAAGGTATGAAACAAAAAACAGGCATTATGCAAGCGTTACTTACGGACGTACATTTATTAATTTTAGACGAACCGCTTTCTGGGCTCGATCCTAACTCTCAGCAAGAATTAGAACATATTTTACTCTCATTAAAAC
Organism: Bacillus sp. BSL6; assembly: GCF_052928345.1. NCBI lineage: Bacteria > Bacillati > Bacillota > Bacilli > Caryophanales > Bacillaceae > Bacillus > Bacillus sp. BSL6. Next base: position 118,849 of record NZ_JAVGCW010000001.1, on the reverse strand, counting down.
AACAAGGTATATCCGTGTTATTTACATGTCACGAAAAACAACTATTAGAAAACTTCGCTGATAGAATTGTGACGTTAGCAAATCATACAATCACAGAAAATATCTCTGCACAAAAAGGAGCAGAACAAGTCTATATTGAAGCAATTGTTCACGAAACATTTTCAGCGATAGAACTACAAAAACAATCCGGTTTTATACACGTTGCACACAATTCAAATCAAAACCTTATTCAATTACAAATCGAAAAAGAATATACAAACGAAATGCTTCAGTTTTTATTACATAAAAAAGCATCTATCACACTGCTACAACCTAACTTTTAAATCGAAAGAAGGTTCATTATGTTTGCCCTTATTCGTTATCACTTTCTCGACTATACAAAATCGTATAAGTACGTCCCTCCTATTGCGATGTACTTTATGAGCTTACTTTTTGTATATGCATATAAACCGACTCCTATTGTACCGACATATTTAGAAACAGCTCTCGCGCTTTATTTATTATCTGCCTGGATTACAGTTACAATTTTTCATACGGAAGACCCTGTACAAGAGCAAATCACTATTTCACATACAAATAACATTTCCGCATTATACGTTGGTAAATATATTACGGCTCTTCTCATTTGTACTGTATTATCTTTTATATCCGTAATCTATCCCATTATTTTGCAAATGTTTAATGAGAAAATGACAGCTTCTTTATTTCTAGTCGGATTTCTCTCTCACATGTCTTTCTCTATACTAGGAATTTCAATCGCAACATTATTTACTAGAAATACGATTCAAAAAGCAGGCACTGCTTGGCTTAGCCTTACATTTATATTGCTTATAACGATTGCATCTATCCGGTTTAAAAAAGAGTTCTTATGGTTTTTACCACCTGTCGAAAGCTTTCTAATGCTTGGACAATACAAATATAATATACTGACTCACACGCTATGGCTGACAGCATGGGCTATCGTATATTCATTTTTATTATTTACCTTATTTCTTTTTATCGTTCGCAAAAAACGTTTTTAATTACATATGAAAGGAGACGAAACAATGATTGGAATACTAGCAGGAATGGGGCCAAAATCAACTGGACCATTCGTCGATACAGTTGTAGCAGAGTGCCAAACAATATACGGAGCAAAGCATGACATGGACTTTCCTCATATGATGATCTATTCGTGCCAAACACCGTTTTACATGGATCGCCCTATTGATCATGAAGCGATGAAAAAAGCGATTATTGAAGGAGCACAAAAACTCGAGAGTACTGGCGCAAGCTTTATCGCTATGCCGTGCAATACAGCGCATCTTTATTTTGAAGAATTACAGCAATCTCTTTCTATTCCTATTTTGAATATAGTTGATGAAACGTTACAAGCGATTCCTGAAACTGCAAAAAGAGTCGCTCTTCTTGCAACAGAAGCTACTGTTCAAGCTGGTATTTACCAAGATGGGATTGCAAAGCGGAATATAGAATACATTCATCATGAAACATGGCAGGAAATGATTAATCAAATTATTACTTGTATTAAATCTGGAGAGATTGAAAAAGCTCACGAATTGTGGAATACGCTCGTTTTACAATTGAGAGATGAAGTCGATACCGCAATTATTGCATGTACCGATTTGAATGTGGTGGCGAATGAGGATTTTGTTGATTCCTCTCAATGTCTTGCGAAAGCGGTTGTTAGGATGTATCTATCAAATACAAAGAGATCTTCATAAACATAGAAAACATCACTTTTGAAATGTGTTTTTTGTTTGATAAAAATCCCCAAAACTTTTAACTTTCTTCACAATTCTTTCAAAGTAATCACACTTAATCCCGCTATATTAAATAAGTAGTTATTCATATAGGGAAGGTTAGGGGAACAAAGAGTATGAAAGTAAATCGTTCGCTTCATTATATTTTTTGGCGTTGGCATTTTTATGCTGGGCTTTTTATTACGCCGCTTCTTATTACTTTGTCACTGAGCGGAATTGGGTATTTATTTCGGGAAGAGGTTGAAGATTACATCTATAAAGATTTATATTTTGGGAAGAGCGCCCAAACAGAATCTATTTCGATGGCTGATTCTATTTCCTTAACAGAGAAAAAATATCCACATTATAGTGTGGCGAAAATTAGTGAGTTTGATGGGGATTATAATACGAGACTTACGATTGCAAATGAGTATACTGGACAACAAAAATATGTGTATTTAGATAGTAATAATCAAATTGTTGGGGATCAAAACGCAAGTGAAACGTTTGCCAATATTATGAGGGAATTACATAGTTCTCTTTTAGTTGGTGGCACTGTCGTTAACTATACGGTAGAACTTGCGGCATGCTGGACAATCTTTTTAATTGTGACTGGGTTGTATATGAGTATACGCCAATTCAAAAACACACCGGCATCCAATAAGAGAGAAAAAGCAAAACGACGTCATTCTATTATCGGTATTATATTTACAATTCCTCTCGTTTTGTTAGTTGCATCTGGATTGCCGTGGTCAGGATTTATGGGTAACCAAATTTATAAAATTGCATCGTCAAATGAATCACTCGGATATCCAAAATTGTATATGGCACCTCCTGAATCGCAGGTAAAAGAATTGCCGTGGGCAACTAGAAAAGAAGCACCTCCTGAATCGAATTCAAATGAGCCAAAAGCAATTTCTGTCGATGAATTGCGAAACGGAATTAAAATAAAGAAACCATATGTTATTTCACTACCAGCTGATCCGAAAGGTGTGTTCACCGTTTCGAAATCGAGCGGTTCTGGTATTACAGGTATGGATGTCGCACCAAATGAAGAAATAACAGCTTACTTTGATCAATATAGTGGAGAGCTCATTTCCAAAACGGACTACCGCGATTATGGCTTATTTGCACAATGGTTCACTTACGGTATCCCGCTTCACGAAGGTCATTTATTCGGATGGCCAAATAAAATATTATGCTTACTAACGACATTATCTTTATTACTTCTTATTTATTACGGAATAAAAATGTGGTTAGCAAGAAAGCCGAAAGGAAAATTAGCAGCACCACCAAAACAAAGAGATAAGAAAAGCATAATCGTTTTCTTTATCATGATGGTTATACTAGGCGCTGTCATGCCTTTATTCGGATTGTCTGTTTTAGTTATTTTTGCGATTGAACTTCTTATATATGTATTTTCCAAAATACGATCATAATGAAAAAGCATTTGTACTCCCATGTACAAATGCTTTTTATTTACTATTTTCTTTTTTTCTACTACTTATTAAAAAAACAATATCTACTATAATAATTGCGCCAATTATTACTTGTGGTACGTAATCCATTATAGTAGGACCACTCGGCCTATTCATCATCATATACATTCCAGTTACAAATGAAATGGAGAGTAGCACGAGTAATGTTATTTCAATATGGTCATATAGCTTTTGAAACAATTGCTTCATTTCGCCACCACCTTTACCATATTACAACAAAAAACCACTCTACATGAGTGGTTTTCTTCATCACTGCGCCGTTTTCTTTCGGTACATCTTCCCGTTCCAATAGAAGAATCGTGAAGTGAGACCACCGTATTTTACAATGCGCCGTGCCATTTTGTGCATATTCTTTTGTGCTGATACTTTTTGGTCTGATAAATAAATACCAAGTAATCCTCGGCTTATGAGACGATGAAACTTCGCATGAGGCAAATCACCAATGCTTTTCTCTGCTTCTTCTACAAAATGTTTCATACGATCTAATATAGCTTGCTCATTTTCGTAATAACTACAGAAATTCAAATCCCCGCCAGCGCGGTCTTCTTCTTGATCGATGAAATAATCAAGTAAAATATGAAGCCCTTGTACGTAAGGGAAATATCCTTGTCTAATTTTCGCAATATCTTCATCATGTAATTCATCATGAAAGGCATATGCGACAAGACAGAAGATTCCAAGCGTAGAACCGGCACATGCTGAAAATTCAAACCAACTCATCTCCGGTAAGTTTTCTTTATGTGCTTCAAACCATGTTTGTAATCGTGGTTCTCTTTCTTCTAATTTCACATGTTTATGAATTTGCAGATCACAATAATAACAAGCAAGTTCATGAAGAATAGGAGCAATTTTGTCATAGTGCTTCGTTTTCTTTAAAACATCTTGGCATGTTTCAACAAGTTCATCTAAATAACCACCATCATCTTGATCATCACGATAGCGATAATAATTACCGCCACCTTCTACTTCAGGTGATAATGCCATTAACATAGATTCATGCAGTGCGGCAAAATCATTCGGATCAAGTGATGTACTGCGATCACATAAATTATCTAAGTAGTCACTAATCGTTTGATATGCGACGATAAAACGAATACATTCCTCACGGTGTTCATTTGCTAATAGTGCTAAAATGCCACCGCCTTCGCAATGAAACGTTTTATGCTCAATACTTGCGATTGCCTGACTATGAAGCTCATCATTCGGAATATGGTAGGCACGCTCTTTCCACATCGCTAGCTCATGGTGTACAACCGGAAACACATCACGGTATACTTTCGCCATGAGCGTTATGGGATTACTCGGTACGTTCACTTCTTCCTTCATCTCCTCTATTCAATGTACAAATAATTTACTTATTTGTTTCTATTATGTTATTGATGCGTATTTCAGTAAATGACTGAATATAATTCAAAATTTCATCACGCTCATACTCATTTAATAACTCATGATAACAATTCGGCCATTCTTTAAAAGCCTTATCACTTATTTTAACATTATCAAACCAAGTGCGGACACGTGTTTTATCTACAAGTTTATCCTCACATGCTTGCATTAGCAAGAGCGGAACATCTGGAAAATCATCTATTTTTTTATGAGCGATTTCAATAGACTTAATCAATTCACTATACCAACGTACTGATACTTTGCGCAAGAACAATGAATCGTTCTCCATCGCATCTCTCACTTCATGATTACGCGTTGACATTTCCACTGTAAGATTCGTTGCAAATTGTAACTTCGGAGCGATAATATTTAATATTTTTGAGGCAGCTTGAAGCGGTGCAGAAGGTCCAGCTAATACACCTAAACATGGCGAACTTAAAATAATGCCGTCTACATCTTCTCTCTTCGTTTCTTGCATCATACGAATGACAATAAGACCACCCATACTATGACCAAATAGAAAAATAGGTAACCGATACTTTCTTGCCTCTTTCACCCATAATTTAACTTCCTCTATGTATTCATCAAACGAATCAATATGTCCTCTATTTCTTGAAGTCGTTCCATGTGACGGAAGGTCCCCCATCACGACATGATAGCCGATATGATTCCACATTTCCGCAACGGCTTCATAGCGTCCGTGATATTCCATTGCGCCGTGCACGATAACGATTACAGCCTTTGCTTCTTCAGCTTCATAATTCCACATACGGCTCTCCTCCATTTCACTCTTTTTCATAATTTGGTACACTGAAACTAGTCTCTAGGAAAGGAAGGCTTTACATGATATATCCTTACAAAGAAAAAAATCCGAAAATTGCGAGTAGTGCTTTTATCGCTGACTATGTTACCATTACAGGCGATGTCTCAATTGGCGAGGAATCAAGTATTTGGTTTAATACAGTCATCCGCGGTGATGTGTCACCAACAATTATTGGAGACCGCGTAAATGTACAAGATCAATGTACACTCCACCAAAGCCCACAGTATCCTCTTATTTTAGAAGATGATGTAACAATTGGGCATCAAGTCATTTTACATAGCTGCCATATTAAGAAAGATGCTTTAATTGGAATGGGATCTATTATATTAGATGGTGCTGAAATTGGCGAAGGAGCCTTTATCGGTGCTGGAAGCTTCGTTTCACAAGGAAAGAAAATCCCGCCGAATACATTAGCTTTCGGTCGTCCAGCGAAAGTCGTTCGTGAGTTAACAGAAGAAGACCGTAAAGACATGGAGCGAATTCGCACGCAATACGTTGAAAAAGGCCAATATTATAAATCACTACAAAAATGATTTTACTGCTGCCATAATACTGGCAGCTTTTTTATATAAAATCTAACTTTTTCTTTACAAAACATTATTACTCGCTCAACAAAATCTTATTAAAATAGAAGCTAATATCTCCATATATATGTAAACGAGGGAGGAGAATTTTCATGAAGGTCAGTGGACTGTATAAAATAGAATGTTACATTTTCAAAGGAATTAACCGCTACTTTGATCAAAAAACGTTAAATATCTTTTTCAGCAATATTACTCATATCGGTGGCGCGACTTTCTCTATCGCACTCACACTGTTCTTTTTAATTTTCGCAGATGGAACTTTGCATCAAGCTGCAATTGCAACTGCTATTTCGCTAGCAATTAGCCATATTCCTGTGCAAATATTAAAAAGATGGTATCCACGAAAACGTCCTTATTTAACAATTCAGGATGCAAAATATCCAGTCCATCCATTACAAGACCACTCTTTCCCGTCTGGTCACACAACAGCCGTTTTCTCTGTCTTTATTCCATTTATTTGCTATAATCCAAGCTTACTTATTTTCCTATTACCGTTAGCATTATGCGTCGGTATTTCGCGCATTTATTTAGGGCTTCACTATCCGTCTGATGTATTCGTCGGTATGTGCCTCGGTACTTGCTCTGGCATCATCTCTTTTTATCAATTCATCCCACTTTTCACATAAAGGAGTGATATGATGAGAGTCGCCATTTTTACCGATACTTTTACGCCACAAGTGAACGGGGTTGCGAAAACGTTAGAGCGGTTAACACGATATTTTCAGAAAGAAAAAATCGCCTATTCTGTTTTCGCGCCTCAGCATACAGCTGAAGATAATTTCGTAGCGAATGTGAACAAGATGAGAAGTATCCCGTTAACAATATTATATCCAGAATGTCGCTTTTCTTTTCCTACTCCGCGCATTAGACGAGAACTTCTTTCCTTTAAACCTGACATGATTCACATTGCTACACCTTTCAACATGGGACTTTGTGGATTGTATTATGCGAAAAAGTTAAACATCCCAGTTGTCGGTTCTTATCATACTGATTTCGATGCTTATTTACGTTATTACAAAATCGAATTCCTCTCTAATATGCTTTGGAATTATTTAAAGTGGTTTCATAGTCATATGCAAAAAAATTTTGTCCCCTCTCCTGAAACATTACATCAATTAAAACATAAAGGCTTTCAGGCTCTCTCTATTTGGGGACGGGGTGTAGATTGCAATCTTTTTCATCCAGCTTACAATACAGACCTATTCCGGAAAAAATATAATATTACAGCGAAGTATGTCCTTTCCTATGTTGGACGGATTGCCCCTGAAAAAGATATTGATACGTTGCAAAATCTTATCGTTAAATCAGCGCATACTCGAAACGATATTCATTGGCTTATAGCAGGAGACGGTCCTCTATCAACAAGTCTTCGTGAAGCTGTTCCGAAAACAAATGTCACGTTTACTGGCTATTTACAAGGCGGGGATTTAGCTGAAGCATATGCTTGTTCTAACATGATGGTATTTCCATCAGCTACTGAAACATTTGGAAATGTTGTACTTGAATCGCTTGCATGCGGTACACCTGTCATTGGTGCAAATAGTGGCGGGGTTAAAAATATTATTACAGATGGAAAAACGGGAGTTCTTTGTCCCCCCAAAAATGAGGACGCATTTCTATCATCCATTTATTTTTTATTGCAAAATGAAGAAAAACTTAAGCAGATGGGAATAGCAGCTTTATCTTATGCGAAATCAAAAAGCTGGGATGAGATCTTTCGTGGCTTGCTTAACCAATATGAGGAAGTGCTTCAGCATAACGCATCAGAGTTACTTGCTTAAATAGAAAAACTCCCTTCAAAAAACGAAGGGAGTTTATTATACAATTGTAAAATTTACCTAAACAAATGATACACAAGGTGAAATATCATATTATTTCTATATTCATTATAACAAAAACAAACATAAACAAATAGGCTTGTAATAAAAACCCATAAAAATTAATATATGGTTATACAGTATTTTACTCTGTATAGTGATTTTAAGAATTCCCCTTAAAATCAACTTACTCACATACCTTTATACAGTAATTGTTCCCCAATTTCTGTATACCAAAAAACCTTTCATTCATTTGAAAGGTCTTTTTGAGCCTGCACATATTCTTCTTTCGTATTTACATTGATAAACCAATCCGCATTTGCTTGTACATCTTCACCAGCAATATATTTCACATTACATTGTGATAAAAGCTGAACCATACTTCTTTTTTCTTCTTGAAGCAAAGCATAAATCTTTTCTTTCACGCGGTTATGGTACGCTGCAAGTAACGGCTGTTTTCTTCCATTAATGATAGGTACAACTGCATCATATTCATTACTCGTTTGCCCTAATAAAATGGTGAACCACTCATGCGAAACATTTGGCGCATCACATGGCATAATAGCGTACCAATCTGCTTCTATATATTCCATACCTGATACAATTCCAGCAAGTGGCCCGTTCCCTTTATAGTGCGGAATGTCTTCTATAACAGGCACTTGTACGAGTTTCTCTACTCGCTCTTTTATATCAGAATGACTAATGACTACAACTTCTTGGAGCGTGCTTGTCATCACTTTCAAAATATGCTCAATAAACGTACTACCTTGCCAACTCGCTAGCGCTTTCGGCTCACCGAATCTACTCGACATACCACCTGCTAATACAATTCCAGCATACTTACTCATTGGCGATGCAGCTCAAATGTAATATGACCTAGTTCTGGTAAAATTAATTTATTCATCGCAAGGCGAACCGCTCCGCTAGACCCTGGCATCGAAAAGACTACTTTACGCCCAATTGTGCCGCCGATCGCTCTACTTAACATGGCACTACTTCCAATATCCTCCAAATAACTAATCATGCGGAACAACTCACCAAATCCAACAATTTCTTTATGTAATAACGCTGATACTGCTTCAATTGTGACATCACGCTTCGTAATACCAGTACCGCCATTTGTTAACACAACATCTACATCTTCCCTATGATAACCAGCTAACACTGCTTGCTGAATACTTTCTTTATCATCTTTCACAATTTCATAAGAAGTCACTGTATGGCCTGCTTCTTTTAACAATTCATGTAATAGTTGACCGCTCTTATCTGTCTCTTCTGTACGTGTATCGGAAATTGTTACGATCTTGCAGCGCACTTCTTTTGGCGCTTGTTTTTTATGTTCGGTTACGCTCATTTTTTTTATCTTTCCTTTCCTAAAGGCTTTTCTTCATTTTATCATACATACCTTTACACAATTATGTATGAAGCCGATAATACACCATGATACAATATAAGTATACTAACCCACAAAAAGGAAAATGCATTTTCTTCTACTCCTAGACTACACATCTTAAGCTACCCTTTATATTTTCTTTCTAATGGAATTCAATTTTAAAACTTGTACTAAAAAATAAATCGGAGGTCTACATATTATGGAACTTTATAAAAAATTAACAACAACATTCATCCTCTTATTTATCGCTTCCATCACTGTCGGCTTTTCTCTAAAAGGAGCAATCCCATACGCGACATTGGTGAGCATTATATTTGCGACACTATTTTTACTAAGCAGTGCTTTTTGCGCGGGCAAAGCACGTCAAATGAAAGGTTGATTACATATGTTCCAGAAGAAACCAATCCTTTGTAAATCATGTGAAAAGGAAATACAAACGTATGAAAAGGCTTGGATTCATATGCCATTTCCAGCAAGTGGCATGACGAATATGAGAAAGTATATTGAACTAGAAGGAGAGATTTATTGTAGCTCGTGTGTTGAAATAATGAACAAAAAATAGTAAATACAAAAGGGGGACTTACATTGTTTGAATCAAACCGTATCCAGTTACGAAAATTTTCCGAAGATGATATTCTAACATATTATAAATGGCATAATGATATAGACGTTATGAGTTCAACTACTCTCACTCTTGATAAATATTCCCTTCAAGACACAGAAAAACTTTGCCAACAATTTATTCATTCTTCGGACTCTAAAAGCTATATCATTGAAGAAAAAGCTACGCATCTTTCAATTGGTATTACTTCTTTAATTCATATTGATTCGTATAATCGAAACGCTGAATGTATTATTGATATTGGTAACAAGGATTACTGGGGGCAAGGTTATGGGAAGGAAGCTTTCACCTTATTATTGGATTATGCATTTTTAGAATTAAATTTACATCGCCTTTCTTTACGAGTATTTTCTTTTAACGATAGAGCAATTAAATTATATAAATCGCTCGGTTTTCAACATGAAGGAACTTGTAAAGAAGCTATATTCCGCAATGGCACTTGGCATGACATTGAACTCTTCGCTTTATTCCAACGTAATTATATATAAAAAAAGCTTTGCGCTCACTGCGCAAAGCTTTTTTTCATATATTATAGACCAGCTTGCTCTTTTAAAGCTGCAGCTTTGTCTGTACGTTCCCATGATAGATCTACATCAGTACGTCCGAAGTGGCCGTAAGCTGCTGTTTGTTTGTAAATTGGGCGACGTAAGTCTAGCATTTTAATAATACCAGCTGGGCGAAGATCGAAGTTGTTACGAACTAGTTCTACTAGTACGTCTTCAGATACTTTACCAGTGCCGAATGTATCAACTGAAATTGATACTGGTTGCGCTACACCGATTGCGTATGCAAGTTGTACTTCTGCTTTTTCAGCAAGACCAGCTGCTACGATGTTTTTCGCAACATAACGAGCTGCATATGCTGCAGAACGGTCAACTTTCGTTGCATCTTTACCAGAGAATGCACCGCCACCGTGGCGAGCGTATCCACCGTAAGTATCAACGATGATTTTACGTCCTGTTAAACCAGCATCACCTTGTGGTCCACCAATTACGAAGCGGCCAGTTGGGTTAATGAAGAATTTCGTTTCTCCATCGATTAATTCTGCTGGTACTACAGCTTTAATTACGTGCTCTTTTAAGTCGCGATCGATTTCTTCCCATGTAACATCTGGGTGATGTTGTGTAGAAATTACGATAGTATCAACACGTACTGGTTTACCATTTTCATCATACTCAACTGTAACTTGCGTTTTTCCATCCGGACGTAGGTATGATAATGTATCATTTTTACGTACTTCAGTTAAACGGCGAGCTAATTTGTGAGCAAGCGAGATTGGAAGTGGCATTAACTCTTGTGTTTCATTACATGCGAAACCAAACATTAAACCTTGGTCTCCTGCACCAATTGCCTCAATCTCAGCGTCAGTCATTTGACCTTCGCGTGCTTCTAGCGCTTGGTCAACACCCATAGCGATGTCAGCAGATTGCTCATCGATAGATGTTAAAACTGCACAAGTTTCTGCATCGAATCCGTATTTTGCGCGTGTGTAACCAATGCCTTGAATTGTTTCACGAACGATTTTTGGAATATCTACGTAAGTAGAAGTCGTAATTTCCCCCGCTACCAATACTAAACCAGTTGTTACAGTTGTTTCACAAGCTACACGTGCATTTGCGTCTTTTGATAAGATCGCATCTAAAATTGAATCAGAAATTTGGTCACAAATTTTATCTGGATGTCCTTCAGTTACAGACTCAGATGTGAACAGATGACGTTTTTTTGTCATGTGGTAAACCTCCCTACAGTAATTGTATATATTGTACGGAACTCATCCTTAATTTGCCACAGATTGCGACATACATTTATTCTCCCACACAAGCATACAGAAAAACCTTTCCTACATAATAGAGAGGAAAGGTTTAATTTGCTACTTGCATACTGCTTTTTGCCCTTCGCTCTTATCGTTCGAGACCTGTAGCCTCGCACAGGTTTTAGCACCTATTCACCTGTATTTACCACTACAAGTGAGGTTGCTGGGCTTCATCGGGCCTGTCCCTCCGCCAGCTCGGGATAAGAGAGTATCCGTCCCAACCTATACTAAAGAAATGATATTCATTTGTCAATTAATATTCACATTTTCGTGAAAGTTTTTCTCAATGCGCCTAAAATGAAATATTAATAAGGAAATAATGTATTCACACAAACAAAAAGAAATAAATAGTATACATTATTTATATAATTGTGTTATACTCTTGTTGGGGATTACGAGAAATATTTCATTAAATGAAAAGGATGGTATATAAATATGAGTACTGTGAATGTCCAAATTGGTTTACACGAATTATTGAACGGAAGCAATGCACAGATTCAACTAAGTGTTCCGCAATTAGTGGAAAAAGTATTAATGCGAAATGAAGGGAAATTAACTTCGACTGGTGCCGTTTCTGCTTCAACTGGAAAATATACAGGACGTTCTCCTAAAGATAAATTTATTGTGAAAGAAGCATCGGTTGCTGACAAAATTGCTTGGGGAGCAGTAAACCAACCGATTTCTGAAGAACATTTTAATAAATTATATACGAAAGTTTTAGAATACTTAAAAGAGAAAGAAGAGTTATTCGTCTTCAAAGGATTTGCAGGCGCTGACCGCAATTACCGCCTACCAATTCAAGTTATTAATGAATATGCATGGCACAATTTATTTGTACATCAACTATTCATTCGTCCAACTGAAGAAGAATTAACAACTCATGAATCAGAGTTCACAATTGTTTCTGCACCGAATTTCAAAGCTGATCCAGCTGTTGACGGTACAAACTCTGAAGCATTCATTATGGTTTCATTCGAAAAACGTATCGTACTAATTGGTGGTACAGAATACGCTGGAGAAATGAAAAAATCAATCTTCTCTATTATGAACTTCTTATTACCTGAACAAGATATTCTTTCTATGCATTGCTCTGCAAACGTAGGTGAAGAAGGCGATGTAGCATTATTCTTCGGTTTATCTGGAACAGGTAAAACAACATTATCTGCTGATCCAAACCGTAAATTAATCGGTGATGATGAGCACGGTTGGTCTGATAACGGTGTATTCAATATTGAAGGCGGTTGCTACGCGAAATGTGTAAACCTTTCTCACGAGAAAGAACCACAAATTTTCGATGCAATCACATTTGGATCTGTTTTAGAAAACGTTATCATTAATGACCAAACGCGTATCGCAGACTATAACGATACTACTTTAACAGAAAATACTCGTGCTGCATACCCTATGCATGCGATCGACAATATCGTACTGCCAAGTGTTGCAGGACACCCAAATACAATTATCTTCTTAACTGCTGATGCATCTGGCGTATTGCCTCCAATCAGTAAGTTATCAAAAGAACAAGCTATGTATCACTTCTTAAGTGGTTACACTAGTAAACTAGCAGGAACAGAGCGCGGTGTTACATCTCCGCAAGCAACATTCTCAACTTGCTTCGGTTCACCATTCTTACCACTTGATGCATCTCGCTATGCTGAAATGCTTGGTGAGAAAATCGAGAAACACGATGCGAAAGTATTCTTAGTAAACACTGGCTGGACTGGTGGCGAATACGGCGTTGGTAAACGTATGAACTTAGGTTACACTCGTGCAATGATTCAAGCAGCATTAAGCGGTGAACTTGCGAAAACTGAAACAGCTAAACATGACATCTTCGGTCTTGAAGTTCCACTTCACGTACCAGGTGTACCTGACGAAGTGTTAATGCCTGAACAAACTTGGGCTGATAAAGCTGCATATAAAGCTAAAGCAATCGAACTTGCAAATGAATTCAAAGCTAACTTCAAAAAGTTCGACAGCGTATCTGAAGACATTATTAACTTAGGCGGTCCAATCGCTTAAGCGCAAACTTTCTGTTGGAATAACCCTTTACTCATATGAATAAGTGTCGTGTAACCGTAAAGTTTCGCGTACTCACCGACAAAACCCAATGCGGCTTAACGGTTACACACACTTACATAAAAAAGAAGCTTACGTTTTTTACGTAAGCTTCTTTCTATAATCTTATATAAAGTAAAACGTTGATTTCTTCATCTGTGACTTAGTTTATTAATTTACATAATTTTCACTTTATAGTTATTTATTTTTAGTTTCCTATGATATAATTTACATATATAGGAAGGAGAGAAACTTATGAAAAATTTTTCTCGTACAGGAAAGATTTTATTCAGTTATGGAGCGATCCAAATGTTTTGGGGACTTGTGATGCTTAACGTTAGTTTATTTGAGCATACAAGTGAAACGATAAAATATATTATTCTAATTACCGGAATCGTTTTTTGTATTATATCCAACTTTTTTAAAGAACCTAAGAATCATACCACGAAGTGATTTCACGTTAACTTATTGGAAGCAAAAACCTGTATTTTATGCAATGTTTCGCTTCCTGTTATACTATCCATTATCGTATCCCTTATTCCAGAGTAAATCCATTTTCACACAGACAAATCACGGCTTCGAATATATAAATTATATCCCTACTCGCTACATATCTCTGGTTTCACATCGCATGGGGTAAAACAGGCTCTGACCGCTTCTAGCCATGGCTGGATCATCTATCCCATCTAAAAAGAAGCTTTTTATCTTTTTAGCTCTTTGTTAATTCTTTCTCATCTTTCATACTATAGTATCCTAAATTCACAACAATTAAGAAATAACCGCCCATAATCCCTACTGCAAATGCCCACATCACCATATGGTGCTCAATTTCGTACATAATAATAGCGCCTAAAATAGCAGCGGCAAAACGATTAAACATACCGAGCGTCGGCGCTTTCGTTTTCTTTACGATACTATCTCCAAGCTTCTCAATTCGTCTCCCTAAAAGCCAAACGCAATACATACTTACGATAAGTCCAATTCCTGCACCTAAAAAATGTGCTGAAAACGGCGTTACCATCCAGCCTAGTAAAAGAATACCTAGTATATAATACGATTGAATTTTAAACGACCTTAATGACATACTAATCATGATGTTCTCCTCTTCCGTAATTTTTATCTATCCAACAATAAATTTTTTCAAGTTTATACTGCTTACATTCATTTCACTCAAATTAAAAACAACATAAACGGTATGTTTATGTTGTTTAAATATTTTTAGAAAATAATATTATACAAGATTTCAAAGATCATCCCCCCCATAATTTGTGACGTTTTTTCAAACATTTTTCGTCCATTTATGAAAAAATTGATATCAATCTATGAACATACGGATATGATGTAATAAGTACACAAATAAAGGGGGCGTCTAATGATTTATTTTTTAATGGCTCTCATTCACCTCATTATCCCTGCACTTATTGGACTTTCATTGTATTGGTACACGAAGAACCATAGTATTTTCTACGCTGTCCTCGGTGTCCTTCTTCCTGGTATTATTCTGATTACTCTCTTCCGTATTCCATTTTTAAACTTAATTCCACTTATTACTGCGATCTTATTTCTCGTCTTCTTACCAAAAATAAAAAAATAGGAAAGCAGATCATAGGTGATCTGTTTTCCTATTTTGATATAGGTTCTCCTGCAGTAGAATGAATGTTTACTTTCTCCGATTTCACAAACCATAGACCGAAGAAAATAATAATTCCACCGATTATTTGTTGAAACGATACATATTCATCTGCCCATACAGCTGCAAATAAAACGGCAACAAGCGGCGTTATATACATATATACCATCGTATGTGATGCCCCAATTTTTTGAACGCCTACATACCACATTACTAAACCAAATACTGTTACAAAGAAAATAGAATATAGTAAAGCAAATAGGGTCATTCCATGTGTAATGTGAAATGGCATTGTAAATACATGTGGTCCACTTAATAATAAGAGCGGAATCGCGCCAACTAATGCTGACCATGCGGTAACACGTAATGCTGAATATTTTTTAATTAATGGACCAGCTAAAACAGGATAAAGCCCCCAGCATATTGATGTAATGAGTCCAATCCCATTCCCGTAAAAAGAACTAGCCAGTGAATGCCCTGCTACTAAAACTAAAGCTGCCCCACCAAAAGCAATGGTAGAACCGATGAGCTTTCGAGAAGAAAACTTTTCTTGTTTTAAGAAAATCGCAAATACAGTTGTAAAAATAGGTGAAATAGAAATGAGTAAAGAGGCATTTGTAGCGGATGTATATTTGACAGTTTCCATAAATAACGTTTGATACAGTACAATACCTACAACGCTAACAATAATTAATCTAGGTATATCTTTTCTCTCCATATAAACCGACTTTTCAATAAAAAATGTAAGGAGTAACATAAGCGGTGCCGCTGATATCATCCGAAGTGCAGTAAACTCAATTGCTGTAAATTCTAAAAGTCCATATTTCGCAATCGTAAAATTAATCCCCCAAATGATAACGACTGCTAAAATTAATAACTCAATTCCCCATTTTCTCATGCGTATCCCCTCCGCAAATAAAATTATACAGAAAATTCAATCATATGTACATTTCATTATGTGAAAAAATCTTTTTATTGTATGAAACGTTTTGGTACATGAAATTATATCGGCGATTTTCAAAATATATCGACTTATCAACAAAAAACGACAATAATAGCGACTTATACAATAAAAAAGGTGGCTCCAAAATACGTTTTGGAACCACCTTTTCTTTACTACACTCGAACGTGTAACTTCATATTTGGATTATAAAATTGGCTCGGGCTCTTCAGCTGAAACGTCCCTCCACCTTCATGCCAATCAACTGTTAATTTATCATCCATAAATACAAGTTTTGTGCGATCTGCGATAAAATTCATTGCGCTAGATTCGATATCCACATCGCGCTCATCTTTTTCTGCTACAGCTACTAAATCGATAATTCCGCTCATTACACAACCGCAACCTTCATTATCGTAAAATAACTTTATATATTTCGCCTCATCTGGAATCGTATCCATAATTTTTTTATATGCTGCTTCTGTTACAGTAACGTACATATTCTAAACTTCATCCTCTCTTCTCGTATCCTTCATATATTGTACCACCATTTTTCTTTAAAAATATATACAGAAAATTATGAACAATATACAATGTATGTAGTAAAGGAGGTTGTATCACTCATGCTCAAATTACTGCGATACCCCATCTTCCTAGGTCTACTCGGTAGCTTTTTTATTTCTAGCGGTATGATATTACAACATATACTTCCTTATTCTCCTTCTATTGGTTGGATTTTAGGTTTTATTTGTTTCCTAACCGCTTCTTCTTCACAAAAAAGGGAAATCACTCTCAAATAAATGATTTCCCTTTTTAAAATATATTTTTTATTGTATCGGCAATATAACCTTCACCGTCGTTCCAACCCCAACTTCACTTTCAAAAATTATTTTACCGTTGTGATCTTTAATAATTTTTTCTGTAACTACTAAGCCTAAACCTGTTCCCGTTTCTTTTGTTGTGTAAAAGGCTTCATTTAGCTTCGGGATTTTGTCTTTTGGAATGCCGCAACCTTCATCCTTAACTTGAACAATGATTGCATCTTCTACAGTCACTTTAATCGTAATCGTTCCGCCAACTGACATTGCTTCAATCGCATTTTTAATTAAATTAAAAAACACTTGTTTTAATCGTTTTTCATCGCATGTAATCGATGGTATGTCTTTACTATAAATACCTTGTATGTGCACACCTTGATTTAAAGCAGGCTTCCCCATAACTCGAATAACATAAGCGATAATTTCTTCTATATTATGAACTTCTGATTCTATTGATTTAGATTTCTCAAATCCACTAAGTTCTGTAGCGATTGTATGAATTCGTTCTACTTCTTGTTTCATAATATCACTATATATTTTATCCTCTGGATATTTAACCGCTTGCTTATTTACGAATTTATCTAAATTAGCTAAAGGTCTTTTAATTTTGGAACCAATAACTGTAGCCATTTTCCCAACAGTTGCTAACTTTTCTGTTTGTTGTATTTCTTTATCCATCATCTCAAGCGTACGAACGTAAGATCGAAACCTTAAAAACATAATCCAACATATGATAGTAAATACACTATATAATGCCATCGGGATTAAAACGAGTGACGATTGAATAATGATTCCTATAAGAGCGTATTTTCCAACAAGTATGCTCGGAACTAACCAAAAATATCTTTTATTCACAAAAAGTGGGGCAAATAAAATAAAAAATCCTTCTACTATATTCCCACCATCAAACTCAGCATCACTACCGTAGTAAATCATAATATTATGGATAAAATCTAATAGATTATACCCAATTAGAATAATATACTTTACTGCAAATGGATTTTTCCATTTCATAAAGTATATTCCAATGCAAAATAAAACCACCATCAGAAAATAAAGCCATAAACCTAAACCATCTTCAAATTGTCCTACTCCTTCTTGCTCTCCTCCTATTAAAGGTACAATAAATTCGTAGGCAAGATCGTATACAAAAAATATAATGAAAAATAAACTTAAATATATTTTCAGCGCCTTCATTTCTTCATTTTTAAATATACCGTCTTTATTCATATGGTAACTCCTAGCTTTTCTCTCAATTGGATTTCATTATTTCCACACTTTTTTGGAAGAATAATATCTATTCTCGTTCCCTTATCTCTTTCACTTGAAATATGTAACATACCAAGGTGTTCGTTGACAATTCGATCTGCTACCGTAAGTCCCAAACCAATTTTATCTTGTTTTGTTGTATAAAAAGCTTCTGTAACACGAGCCACATTCTCTTTCTTAATACCGTAACCATTATCGATTACACTTAGCATTACATAATCTTGTCCTTTATTTTCTAACCGTAACTCTAATGTGCCACCTTGCTCCATTGCCTCCAGAGCATTTTTTATGACATATAGAAAAACTCCTCGCATTTTCCGCTCATCACATTCAATTTCTATCATCTTTTCTTCGATATTAGAAATAAGCTGGACAGTAGATTCATTCATTTTTTCTCGAAGAATTGCTACTGCTTGTAATACAATTTCACCTATATTATGTTTCTTATAAATAGAAGGTTTACATGTAGCAACTTCCATCAATTCACTTATCATATTATTCATATTTTCTATTTCAAAAATCATCTGTTTATAAATAGGGTCCTCTTCATGCTTCTCTCGTTGTAATTGCGTAAACCCTTTCAATGAAGCAAGTGGATTTTTAATTTCATGTCCCACTGTCGCTGCCATCTTTCCGATTACTGCTAATTTTTGTGATTCACTCGCAATCTTAATACTTTCCTTTACCGCTGAAAGGTATTGTATAAATCGATTTAAAATGATGTATGCTGCTATTAATACGAGTGTATACATAATGAGGAACATAAATCCTTTTACTTCTTTTAATACAAATAAGTAAATTACATATTTCCCTACAATAGTTGAAAGTACAAACACAAAATATTTTTTATTTAAAAATATAGGTACAAAGAAGATGAAAATAATTTCTATTATATTTCCCCCATCAAATGCCGCCTCATTATAAAGCATATACGAAAATATGTTAGCAATTTCTATTCCTATGTATGCAAATACACATGCATATTTCACAAAATTCACTTTCTCTTTTTTTATTAAATATACATTTACACCGAGTATTGCAGTTCCGCAAATAACTTGCCATAGTATGCTATGTCCCTTATCCGTTAGTGATTTATTTTCTAATACGATTGCATAGAAAATTTGGTATGAAACAACAATGACGTATAGCACCCACAAAAAGATTTTGGCATTCCTTTCTTCTTCTTTATATGATAGAAAACTTTCTTTCACTTCAACACCCCTTCAACATAATATCTCTAAGAATACCATTTATTATAATAAATGATTTTCTTATACAAACAAAGATAAATCGAACATTTGAGGAAAATCATCCCAAAATCGTGATGTTTTCAGAGGATATGCAATCATAAAAATTATAAACAATAATACGTATATTATGTGGGAGAGATTTTATATAAGTGGTAAATTAACTATCCCTCACTAATCGGGCTTTTACGGGGAATTGATGAGAAATAAGTAACTACAATCTTTCACACGTAAGAATGAAGGAAAGTTTGGTGTCTTAATAGAACGAAATCCTACACTCCTAGCGGATGAATTAAACGAAGAACTTATAAAGTTTTTGCATTCATAAAAACCTATGCCAAATCGTATCGATAGGAACGTAGTTTTCAAAAACGTTAAAATTCACACATTTCTCACAAATCAACTGATAAAACGATTATATTTTCATTTATACTAAATGTACAGGTAATACTCCCTAAACCTAGCTTGTCTGGTTACCCCGTTAAATACTATAAAAAAGAACTTGTATCGTTATACAAGTTCTTTTTGTTTCTTTTATCCCGCTTTAACGGGCAGTAAGATCCCCACCTCAAAATTCAGCAAAGCAAAGAAGTTAGGTGGGGGTCGGGCTGCCCATAAAAGTCCGATTGGTGAGGGCTGATAATCAGTGGGGGATGAAGAAAACCCCCACTGATTAAAGTTTCACTTTATTTAAAGAGGATATCTTTACTATATTGATTTCCGACGAGTAAGTCATATTGGAGCATTTTATATTGCTCTAACATTTCTTTTTGTTTCTTTGTTAAATCATTGATTACTTCTCCATTTTTATCAACTTTTAATTCATCTCTAATCACCGGTATTTCCTTGTAAAATCCCGATAAAAATTGATAAAATAAAGATTTATTTAATCCCGCATAATCAAAAATAAGATTAGAAAAATAAATTGGACTTACTACACCTAAATTATCATTTGGCATATCAAAGTTTGCGTACATTAATAGCGGCGTTTGCGCCATCGCTAAACGTTCACTCGGTGTTTTTTCATTCGTTATATACCCATTTTCTTTATAAAAAGATTTATTTGTTCCTAATGATGGAAGATGATCTCCAAAGAACACTAATAATGTAGGTCTATCTAAATTATCTAGTTGCTCTATTAAATATTGAAGGGCCTCATCTGAACGTCTTAACCCTTCTGTATACGTCTCTAATTCTCCCTTTGATTCTTCATTTTCTAGCCCGCTAATTTCTATTAGGTTTTCACCAAATCGGCCCTCTGTAAATGGAAAATGATTTTGCATCGTAACTGCATGAATAAATGTAGGTTGTTTTTGCTTCTCTAACTCAGCAATTATCTCTTTACTCATCGCTAAATCACTAATATAATCTCCATCAATATCTACATTTTCCATCGTATCAGCTGCATTAAACTTATCAAATCCTAACACCTTATATACATCATCACGTTTAAAGAATGTGCGACCAAATGAATGAATTGCACTTGTGTAATACCCTTCTTTTTTCAACGCCGTAGGGATTGATGGAATTTCTTTCTTATTTGTAATAACCTGCTGATATGGTATAGAACCTGGCTTTAACAAACTCATTGAATAACTCGTTAACGCCTCAAATTCAACGTTCGCCGTATTTCCCCCAAATGTAGGAGAAATAGTTTGTCCACCAGGAAAGTTTTCTATATAATGATGTAAATTTGGTACAGGATCTTCACTAAAAGAAAGGTTAGTTGCTTTCGTCGGATCCCAAAACGATTCACTCATTACAAAAACAATATTCGGTTTCTCTTTTTTCTTTTGGCTCCCTATATTTCCACTATATTGTTTTTTTATATCGTTTGCTATTTGAAGCATATTTTCTTTAGAATAATTTTTTGGTTTTTCCATAACTGTTGTATCTAAATTGCTAATAAACCCAAGTACAAAACCATTTGAAGCATAGTTCTCATTTTGATCCCACAAAACAAAATCTACACCTGATTTTTGAAATACTTTATTCATAAATGTGTTCGCAAAATTACCGTACGCATATAGAACAAAAATAGACCCTACTACTAATAAAGCTCTTATTCCTAGATGAGTCTTTACATTTTGAATATACCTTCTCATATATATCCCTGCTACAATACAAGCCACGATACTTAAGATAATGACAAAAATATAACTCCAGCTAAAATAGTCCATCACCATCGGTATAACAGATTGCATGTGCATAATTTGTGTGAAATCAGAAGGATACAGCGGATCACCTCTAAAAATAAGCTTTAAATAATTCACAATACCTAAAATGACTAACGCACAGCTCGTTAAAATCATACTTAGAAAAACCTTGCCTATTAAATTATAAACAAGAATGTATATTGCATAAATTGCTACAAAACTTAATATAAACTGCATGTTATACAAGTAAATCCAATTCATTGCCTCTATAAAACTCATATTAACTTGCATGACAATATAAAATAATGCTACTGTATGAGCTAGTAAAAATAATATAAAATGCACTCGTAGGGATGCCCTAAGTGTAGACATCTCTTTTTTATTAAAATGTGAAATATAAAATGTTATGCCCCATATGAAAATCAT
This sequence comes from Bacillus sp. BSL6, assembly GCF_052928345.1. NCBI lineage: Bacteria > Bacillati > Bacillota > Bacilli > Caryophanales > Bacillaceae > Bacillus > Bacillus sp. BSL6. The sequence continues at coordinate 96,629 of NZ_JAVGCW010000001.1, read as the reverse complement.
CATAACAATTAAAACAAGATTTTGATTTAAATGAGCTTTCATTATGTCTAAATTAAAAACCTTTAAAAGCATAAACAGCATAGTTATTACTAATAAAGTCACCATACTACTTATAATGCTAGAAATTAATATATTTCTTTTTGGAAGATCAAAAAGTGTAGAACCATACTTCAATTCATTCCCTCGTTTCTATGTCTTAATTTCCCCCGCATCGAAAGAACTATTTCTATTAAAATAACATATATGACATATTTCGTCTGCATACTTGATTCTATCATAAATGTATTGTCTTAATATTCCCTTAGTAAACAGTTAAATTATGGCATACAAATTACTCATTCTTGAAAAACTTAATTTCAGCATTCCACTTTATGATATAATAACTATGTTTTGGAAATCCTTAATACTATTAAAGATTTTACATGAAAATACGAAAGAATTAATAAAAAAGGAGTTGCTCATTTTTGCTTACTAAGTTTAAGAGTTTGCCTAAAGCGGTATATGCAATTTTGGCGCTTTCTTTCCTGTTGCACGTTTTTTGTTTAGTAAAACAGCCAGGATTAGATGGAGAGTTAGTCAAAGTAACATATGGTGCAAATGATGCCTTTAACTATTCGTTAACAGCTGAACAACTATTAAAACATGGTGTATTTGGTTATGTGTATTTAGAACCTAGTGAAGTTCCAGGGAAAAATGCATATATCACACCAGGTCAGCCATTACTATTAGCTGGCGCTATGATTATTTCTGATATTACATCAATTCCTTACTATTACGTAGCAACTGTTATTAACATGATTATGAACCTATGCACAGTGCTATTAGTATTCTTAATAGGAAAAGAATTGTTCGAAAAAAACATTTATGGAATTGTTGCAAGTATTTTATATGCTATTTATCCAAGTAACTATACATACTTCCGTACATTGCTAACAGAAGTTCCATCCATATTCTTATTAGCGTTATGTGTATATGTATTTGTTCTCGCATGGAAATACAATAAAGTGAAATTCCATATATGGTTTGGAATTGTCGTTTCAATTTTACTTATGTTCCGTCCAAATCCAGCTCCAATGATGCTCATTCCTGTTCTTGTTGTGTTATTTACATATGGATTTAAAGACTCCATTCGAATCGGATTGTTATGGTTTATCGGGCCTTTCTTTATTATTGGTGCATGGGTTGTTCGTAACTATTTAGCACTCAACCAATTTATTTTATTCTCAACCCAAGGTGCTGATCCATTAATTGCGGGTGCTGATCCATTTAATAAAATTGGATATGAAAATATAGTAAATGAAATGAGAGCCAAAGGCTTAGATGACAAAGGGGCATACGCAAAAGAATTAATCAAGAACGGCTTTAAGACGGACTTCACTTATTGGTTCTCTTGGTTCACTGTCGGTAAAACAATTGAATTATTCAAAACAGCTCCTGCTGTAGACCAATACCGTATTCACAACTTTATGCAACTATGTCATAGAGTGTTTATCATCGGTACATTCTTGAGCAGCTTCTGCTTCATGCTAAATTCATTTAAACATAAACGCGTTATGATGCTAGTAGCAAGTTCTATTATTTACATTATCTTCTCAAACTTATTCTTAGCAATTAATCGCTATGGATTTTTCATTAATCCCCTTATGTGCTTAATTCTTGCATACGGATTAATTCACATTGTGCAGAAGCTTCCATTCTTCCGCACGAACCAAGCATAATAAGAAAGAGGTCGTCCAACGGTGGACGACCTCTTTCTTATTACCCCACACTTTGCACACAGCCAATTTGTCCATTCTGTAATCACACTTTAATTCCGTATGTATGTGTTTCTATATTTGTCAAAATATCTTTCACAATACTACTCACTATTTTACTTATAAATGCAAGTTTTTCACAAATATTACCACAACGAAAAGAACCCGCCACAAGACAGGTTCTTTTCGTTATTTTATGATAAAAGAAAAAATCATTAGCATGTATATTATATAAAAGGAAACAGCCATATTTTCCATACGATACATACGAGTACAATAACTACAAAATCAAAAAAATCTAATCTCGGACCCTTTTTCATATTCATCTCTAGCCACATATGAACCCATTTTATCTTTGTATATTTTTGAATGTTTTTCTTTGCAAATCGGTAGATGAACACTTGCATAATAAAAAATCCCACTACAAAAATGAATAAGAAAATGAGAAAATCGACCACAAAATTCCTCCTTATTTTTGCAGCGATTTTTCTACGATATGATTTCTCAAAACCCACTCTTCAAATTGAGCACTTCCAAATTCCCAGCTAAGATCGCGAGCATGTACCGAAAAAACGTAATAGCCAGCATATTCGTCCATAAATTTACCCGTCTCGATCCCATCTTTCTGAAGACCATATGCTCCAAAATTAAAATATACATCCCACACGTCTTCATTCTTCCGTTTATAAGCAATCGATTCCATATCGCATTCTGTTCCGAAATAGTCAAGATGTAAATGTACGCTATCATCATATTCGTACTCCATTTTATCACCCCTTATATTTGTACTTCTTTATCCCCAAAAAAATTCCTGCTATCTACACTCACATGTGGGCACTTACCTACATATCATGCTTGTAGAGTGACTTCTAGGAGGTGTTATATAGTGAAAAAATTAATAGCTGTTTTTTGTATCATGTTACTAGCTGTCTTCACACTTGCTGCTTGCAGTAGTAAAAAAGAAGATACGAAAGAACAAACTCAAAATGTTCGCGTCGGCGAAGTTACCCATTCTCTCTTCTATGCCCCGTTATATGTCGGGATTGAAAAAGGATTTTTTAAAGATGAGGGATTACATGTTGACCTCCAAACAACAGCTGGAGGAGATAAAACGATGACTGCCTTATTATCTGGCGGGATTGATATTGCTCTCGTCGGTTCTGAAACGTCCATTTACGTTCATCAACAAGGAGCAAAAGATCCTATCATTAACTTCGCACAACTTACACAAACAGATGGAACATTTTTAGTTTCGCGTAAAAAATTAGATTCTTTTAATTGGAATGACGTAAAAGGTGTTACGTTTTTAGGACAGCGTAAAGGCGGTATGCCGCAAATGGTTGGAGAATACGTTTTAAAGAAAAATGGCATTGATCCTCACAAAGATACAAACTTAATTCAAAACATTGAATTTGCTAATATTGCAAATGCCTACGCATCTGGTACGGGGGAATTTGTCCAGCTCTTTGAACCGACTGCAAGTATATTTGAAAAAGAAGGAAAAGGTTATATCGTCGCTTCGTTCGGAAATGAATCTGGTACTGTTCCGTATACATCGTTCATGGCAAAAGAAAGTTTCTTGAAGAAAGATAAAGCTGCTGCTGAAAAATTCACACGGGCGCTGTATAAAGCACAACAATGGGTTGATACTCATAGCCCAGAAGAAATTGCTGATGCCGTTTCTCCGTTATTTAAAGACACTTCAAAAGACATTACAGTAAAAGTAATTGAACGGTATAAAAAGCAACATTCTTATGCGACAAATCCGCTATTAGATGCTGAAGAATGGAAACAGCTCCAAACGATTATGAAAGACGCTGGCGAATTACAAAAAGAAGTTCCACATGAAGCGCTCGTCAATACAAAAATTGCCGAGAGCGTTATTAAGAAATAGAGGCGAAGTGTATGAGCTTTTTACAAATACGTAACGTTTCTCACTGTTTTTTCGCAAAAGAGAATGCCAAATTGATTCTTGAAGATATGAGTTTACAAGTGGAAGAAGGCGAATTCATTTCGATACTCGGTCCAAGTGGTTGTGGCAAAACGACACTTCTCTCCATTATTGCTGGGCTGCTTGATCCAATTGAAGGTATCGTCTTTTTAGATGGTGAGCCCATTACAACGAAAACTTCATCTATGGGGTATATGTTGCAGCAAGACTACTTGTTTCCATGGAAAACAATTGAAGAAAATATTATGCTTGGGCTTCATATCCGAAAAATTTACGATGAACAGACGAAAGAACATACTTTACAGCTTTTAAAGCAAGTCGGTCTACATGATGTAGAGCAGCAATACCCTCGTGAACTATCCGGTGGTATGCGTCAACGTGCCGCCCTCGTTCGAACATTAGCGACCGATCCAAAAATTTTATTGCTAGATGAACCTTTTTCGGCGCTCGATTATCAAACGAAATTGAAACTAGAAGATCTCGTTTTCAGCTTACTACACAAATATAAGAAAACTTCACTACTCGTGACGCATGATATTGAAGAAGCAATTGCGATGAGTGATCGTATTTATTTACTACAAGCGAATCCCGGAAAAATTGCAAAAACATTTATCGTCCCAGAAAGCATCCGTTCCTTATCACCGTTAGAATCACGCCATCACCATGACTTCCCATCCCTCTTCCAAAATATATGGAAGGAGCTGGAGCGTCTTGGATAATATAAAGCAACTACATGAACAGTTTCGGAAAAAAGAACGCAGGCGCGCATGGTTAGCACGCTCTTTGCAGCTTTTACTGCTCATTCTTTTCTTTGCACTATGGGAAATCGCTAGCAAAAAAGAATGGATTGATCCTTTACTCTTTAGCTCTCCTTCAAGCATTTGGGAGCTCTTCCTTAATAAATGGATGGACGGTTCGCTTTTGGTTCACATATGGACGACATTACTTGAAACGGGATTAGGCTTCATTCTTGGAACAGTGCTCGGAGCTATTATCGCTACTTTCCTTTGGTGGCTACCACTTCTCGCCCGCGTACTCGATCCATATCTCGTCGTCCTAAACGCCATGCCAAAAGTAGCACTTGGTCCGATTATCATTGTAATCTTCGGCCCAAATATTTCTTCGTCAATTGCAATGGGAGTAATCATTTCTATCATCATTACCATTCTCGTTATTTACAGCGCATTTCAAGAAGTCGATTCTAACTATATAAAAGTGATGGACACATTTGGCGCAAATAAATGGCAATGTTATAAACAAGTCGTTCTCCCTGCATCTTTCCCAGCCATTATTTCAACGTTAAAAGTGAACGTTGGATTATCGTGGGTCGGTGTTATATTCGGTGAACTTCTCGTCTCTAAACAAGGCCTTGGCTACTTAATTAGCTACGGATTCCAAGTATTTAATTTCACACTTGTCTTACTGAGCGTACTACTCACATGCGTCCTCGCAACACTTATGTATGTGTTTGTTGAGGCATTTGAAAAACTTCTAATTGGGAAACGAAAAAGAAGCTGACTTAGAGCGATAGACTATAGTCAGCTTCTTTCTTTTACTTTTTATCACACATCTTTGTTTCATTTTTAACATTTCCATCCGCAACCGTAACTGTATGGAAACAATCTTTCACACGTACTGTAACGACGTTATCTTTTCGATCTATCACATGATAATCATTAAACTTTTTATCCAATGCACTACGAATTTGCTCCCCTTCAAAAATCGGAAAACCGTGAGACATTACCCAAATGAGACCAGCGACAGCAAGAATCGTTTTCATACGTTTCATTACCTCCTCGAGAGTAAACTTATAGTCCCTATAACACGCGCATTATAATTGTGTCTAAATTGTGACATTTTTATACTAATTCTATTTTATAGTGATAGTTCCTTCTTCTTTTTGATAAAAAGACAGAATTTTCAATTTTATCAACATGAAAAAACGTAAAGAACTACAATTCTTTACGTTTTCTTAGCTAACATATATAACTCGCATTAGTTAACACTTTGTTGTTCTATCGTTTTCGAAACATCATATAATCCTGCCAACACTTCCGCTCTCATTTTTACAAGCTCAGGGAATTGATAGAAAAAGGCAATTTTTTTATATTTTAACTCCGACCCTTCTTTCACCTTTTTTGAATCTTGTAAAATAAACGCTGTAAACGTATCTGCAATATCTTCCGCTACATTTGACGTTCCATACTGTGAGACAAACTCATCATGCTTTTCTTTAAAAAATTCAATTTGCGTTTCTTCACTTTCTTCTACTTTCTTTTCTGTCCACTCCTGCTCAATAGACTTCCAGAAAGAATTATAAAATTGATTAATATAAGAGTTTTCCTTCGCACATCCCTCTTGTAAGAAAAGATTTCCACATTTATTTCTGTACGTTGAAATATCTTTATCCTCTTCAAAATCCTTTATATAGTTTTCATCTACTGGTATTTGCTTATGCCCGAGCGTCAACACGTGAGCCGTCTCATGAATTAATGTTTTCATCACTTCATCAATATTTACCGCGGAATCAAGCGTATCTAAGCTAAGAGTCCAGTCTTTCGGATTCTCTATACTAGGCATAACGTGAGCAACAACACCGTCATAACCATCCGTTATTAAATCAAATTCTGTTATATTCTCGCGATATTTAGCTGGAATGAGCGTGCGATACATATCCCACAAGTCTTCATGATACCCTCTATCTTGACGTTGTTGCAGTACTTCTTCTTTCGCTTCTTTATCTTCAGCAAATATTTTATTTAAACGTTTCCGTTCTATTTTTTCAAAATAAGGATCTACAATTTCATCACCATCAATATAATAAGAAGCTAAAAAGAAATAATTTTCATCATCATCTTCTTCTTCTTTTTTCTGCTCTGCCTCTTTCATATCTGCACTTTCATGCTCTTCTATTTCATAATCTTCTACTGCTTCAAGCTCAGATAATCCATCTATTTTTTCATATACTTTTTGAAGTTTCTTATCTCCTATTTCCACACATTCTTCGTCTGTTTTACACACTTCTTTTTCTTTCACACTCTTCATAGAACTTTCGCATCCTGCTAGTAAGCCGATTGCAACGATAACCCCTACTAACTTGCCATACAGTCTCTTCATACATTCCTCCATCAATACATTCTACAAAAATATCATAATCATTTTTTAACGAATATGCGATAATAAATTATAAAAATTGTAAGGAGGTTTCCTATGATTCGGGCAGTCCTATTCGACTTAGATGGAACACTATTAGATCGTCGTCAATCTTTAGAACAATTTATTCATGATCAATATAATCGCTTTACCTCTCATTTAATGAACATAGAAAAATCCGAGTATTGTTCTCGATTTCTTGCACTCGATAATAATGGCTATACGTGGAAAGACAAAGTATATGCTACTCTCCTTTCCGAATACAACATTACTACTTTAACGTCAGAGCAACTGTTGCACGACTACATTACAAATTTTCAAAATCATTGTATCCCTTTCAAAAACATGCATGAATTACTTCAACGTTTAACACAACAAAATATTGAAATTGCCATTATCACAAACGGCTTTACTGACTTTCAAATGAATAATCTTCGCGCACTAAACATACATACGTATACAAATACAATTCTCGTTTCAGAAGCGGAAGGAATTAAAAAACCGCATCCTGAAATTTTCGAACGAGCTTTAAAAAAGCTAGATGTTAAGGCCACAGAATGCCTTTATGTTGGAGATCATCCAGAAAACGATGTGCTTGGTTCTGAACAAGTAGGGATTATTGGTGTGTGGAAGAGAGATTCATTTTGGGGTGACTTTGAGCATCCACGTATAGTGAACGATTTGTTGGAGGTGCTTTCGTTTTTAGATGTAGCCATACAAACAAGACAATAGTAAAAGGAGGCTTCGTTTCCCGAACGCCTCCGCTTCCTTTATGATTCATATACTGTAAACTGCGGTTTACTCGGATGATCTTGAACTAGCGCATCATCTGGAAACTTTGAAACTTTTTGATATAAGGCAATGTCACCCATGCAACCTGCTGTTAGTAGAATTCCTAAAAATGAGATTGATGGCATATTCGTAGCTAACCCAATTACAATTGGCAAAATTCCAGTCGGTAAAAACGGAAGCATTAACACCTTCTTCATTTGCTTTACTGTAATCGCCTGTTTAGAATGCGCATATGCAACACCTAATTTCCAATTAACGCCCCATTTTAATTCACTCCATGGTACGCCTCCGATATAGCGAAATCCTATTAAATGTATCGCTTCATGAATACAAACGAGAACAAGCATTGCGATAATAAAAAGAAACATAGTTGGTAGCGTAAATTCCAATTGAACCCCGCCTGAAAGAAATGCATGCAAAAAACTAATTCCAAATGCCAAAACAAATATTATAAGAAATGCATAGATATTTAATTTAACCATCGAAATAGTAACAGTCGTTTCTGCTCTTTTATCCATCTTCCCCCTCCTAAAATGTAAATATATCTTTACAAAATTGTATAATATACCCAAAATAACGTAAAGATATATTTACATTTTATCTTATAAAAAAAGAAATCGGCCACTTTACTTCGTAAAGCAGCCGATTTCTTCTATATGTTTCATCGTACGCGCCAATACATCGTCGCGCATTATAAAGCTAAATTTTCTATCCGTTTTAATGTTGTCAGGAATGTCTGTTAATAAAACAGATCCTTTCGTTTCTTCGTAATGCGTATGTTGTTCTACCGCACTAATTGTTGCAAAATAAATGTTTTTAATGATTATTTTGTCTTTTCCAGATACTTTATATTGTCCTAAGTAAGTTAAATCAGAAACTATGCCGCCGGTTTCTTCATGAACCTCTCGAACTGCCGCTTCTTCCGGTGTTTCCCCTAGTTCTACTTTTCCACCCGGAAATTCAAGACCGCGACGTAAATGATGCGTTAATAACCATTGATCCCCGTACCGGCATACAACCCAAACATGCTTTGGCTCAGGAGAAAATGGATAACGTTCAAACGATAATTGTACAGTGTTGTGGTAATAATCTTTAAATTTGTACATGCCATTACTCCCCTATTGATGGTTACAAGTTTTTCCTACCACAAATTGTAGCATATTCTCGCTTTTCTGCATAATATTATCCAATTATAATCCATTGATTATTCCCATTTGCGCGACTAATTCTTTCGTCTCATGATTTCCTAAATCGTAAATCATTTTATATGCTTTTTGTAGTTGTTCATCATATCGGTCATTATTTGAATCGTGATGATACTCAACAAATGGAACGTGGGAGCGTACAAATGAACCTAAATCCTCTACATATGCTTGATCGAAGTACTCTCTTAATTCCGTAATTTCCTCATCATTTGCGGAAATCTCAAAATTATACGTATCCGCTGTCTTCGCTTGTGAAATTTGACCGTTGGCTATTGATATATAATATGTTTTTTTCTGCTCCATGTAACACCCTTCTTTCATCCTTTTAATTTCTATTGTTTTCATTAATTACAAAATTATGTAAAATAAAGAAAAGGAGGGATTTTATGCTCAAAATATTAATTATCGGTATTATAATCGTCCTAGTCATATTAGTACTCTCCGTCATGACGATTAATAAAGGCTACGCTTATAAACATTCCGTCGATAAACCAGAAGATAACCCGTATACAAAAAAGAGCAAGAAGAATTCATAATACGCTTCGTATACTACTACTTATTTTAGGCCACATCATATCCAGTATTCGTTTACTAGCAGGTCAACATAACTTCCTATCACTTTCACAATTTCTATTAGGAACTTTACTCCTTTTAAACAAATAAAGAAAAAGATTTAGGAACCGGATTTATTTGGATTTTCCTCATTATTAGCTATATAAAATAACAGGGGGAATATATATGCTAAAAGGATTACAGATTACTTTTGCACTCATTGCATTATGTATAACAATATACGGATATTTTACTGGTAATAGAGAAATGATGCCTTATATGTTCATTTTCTTAGGATTAATGGCTTTCACTATAGGACTAGGAGAAATAAAACAAGACAGAAAATCTAGTGGCATACTTGCTTTTCTCGCTGGATCTGGTGCTTTATTTCTTAGTTTGTCAGAACTCTTCCGGTAAATAATCTATTTAAGGAGGAATTACATGCTAACTGGATTACGGATTGTTTTAGGACTTTTCACGCTTCTCATACTCTTTCTTTGCACTTATATCCAGATTACCGATCATTTCTCACTTCTCCCATACGTACAATTTATTCTCAGTTGTTTCTTTATTCTTGTCGGAATTAACGAAATTATATCCGGACGAAAATCCATAAGCATTCCGTTTTTTTTCGTCTCTATTCTTACACTCTTCGCTCTCATATCAAACTACCTTCGCTACGTATAGAATGAAATCTTGAGCAATTTCGTATTTACAAGCAAGTAATAAAATAGGGATTATTTTTTGTCAGTTTTTGTCGATAAGTCGATATATTAAAAAAATCGTTGATATAATTCAAGTTGTGTTCGATATATTTGGAAAATCGTCGATATAATTTCATTTATTATCATGCCACAAAAAAAACTGCCCTTTTACAGGCAGTTTTTCTTCTTATCCAAATACTTTCTCAAGTTCATCTTTATCTTGGCTTAACCAGAAGTTCATTAAGCGTTTTGCTCCTTCTAAATCGTGAAGCTTCGCTTGACCACATTGTGTTTCATTTGCAGCTGGAATTTCTGTAATTTGAACCGCATCTTTTAATGTTAATTCTAATAAATCAATAATTTCTCGAATTGTTGGTGTTCCGCTTACTACAAGGTAGTATCCTGTTTGGCAGCCCATTGGTGAAATATCGATAATATCGAAATGCGGATAACGATCAATATATTTACGTAAATTAAATGCTAATAAATGTTCTAACGTATGAATAACATCTGGTTTCATCGCTTGTTTATTCGGTTGGCAAAAACGAATATCAAATTTATTTACAATACCGTCACTACCTACATTGTGAACTCCGCAATGTCTTACATAAGGTGCCTTTACAATCGTATGATCTAATTCAAAGCTTTCTACTGATGGCATACAACATCTCTCCCGCTTTTAATTTAATTCCGTTATATCCAATATGATATAACGGAAATGCACATTAGTAAAGTATTATGTACAGTCGTGCTATAATACTTTAAGAATATGCCGAAAAGGAGACCATTATGAAACAGATTTTTATTGGGATTATACGCTTTTATCAAAAGTTCATTTCTCCGATGACACCGCCAACTTGCCGTTTCTATCCAACTTGTTCTCATTACGGATTAGAGGCGTTTCAAAAGCATGGCGCATTCAAAGGCTTTTGGCTTACTTGTAAGCGTATATTAAAATGTCACCCTTTCCACCCAGGAGGATTTGATCCTGTCCCAGATAAAAAGGATGACAAAGTACATTCTTAATTGTCGTAACCATTCACAACTAAATCTAATTTTCCTGTATCAGGATCGATAACAAGACCGTGAACAGGTACTTCTTCCGGAAGTAATGGGTGGTTGCGAAGTACTGATACGCTATGTTCTACACTTTCTTCCACACTAGAGAAGCCGCGCAAGAATTGTTCTAAATCGATTCCAGAATAACGAAGCATATCTAATTTCTCTTCTGTTATACCGCGTTCTTTCATTTTCTCAATTGTACTGCTTGCTTGAATTTTTGCCATACCACAATCATGGTGACCAACTACACATACTTCATCAGCGCCAAGTTCATATACAGCGACTAAAATACTACGCATAATACTTCCAAAAGGATGTGAAATAACAGCACCTGCTACTTTAATAATTTTCACATCGCCGTTACGCATATTCATCGCTTTCGGCAATAGTTCAACAAGTCTTGTATCCATACAAGAAATAATTACCATCTTTTTGTTTGGAAATTTCCCCGCTACAAACTCTTCATACTTTTTCTCTTCCACAAATTTCTCATTGTATTGCAAAATCTCTTCTAATGACTTCATAGTAAAAGGCCCTCTTTTCTCTCGTTTACACTACATGAATAGTGTACCAAAATATGAAAAACTCAAAAAGGATATCGCTTTATAGTAAAAATAAGATATTTTCAGATAATCGACATAATTCTTTCAAAATATACACACAGCTTTGTAACAAGTCTCACATACTATAATCCTATTTTCACTATAAACTAATTGTAGATAATGTAAAAAAGGAGTGAATATTTATTATGTCCGACGTTCTGTTACTGAGTCGTTTTCAATTTGCAATTACTATTTTTTATCACTTTTTATTTGTACCTTTGACAATCGGACTTGTCATTTTAGTAGCATGTATGGAAACTCAATACGCCCGCACATTGAATCCAACATACCGCAAAATGGCAAATTTCTGGGGTAAATTATTTACAATTAACTTCGTAATGGGGATTATAACCGGGATTACGATGGAATTCCAATTTGGAACAAACTGGTCTGAGTACTCCAAATATATGGGAGATATTTTCGGATCCCCTCTCGCAATCGAAGCACTCGTTGCCTTCTTCTTAGAATCTACTTTCATGGGAATATGGTTATTCGGTAAAGACAAAATTTCACCAAAGTTCCGTGCCTTCTGTATGTGGATGGTTGCACTTGGAACAAATATTTCCGCCCTTTGGATTATTACAGCAAACGGCTTTATGCAAAACCCAGTTGGCTACGTCGTGCGTAACGGCCGCGCTGAATTAAATGATTTCTGGGCACTCGTTACGAATCCATACGCTTGGAATATGTTCTTCCATACTGTAATTGGTTGTTATATTGTTGGTGCTTTCTTCGTTATGGCAATTAGTGCCTATCACTTATTACGTAAAAATGAAGTTGAATTCTTCAAAAAATCATTTAAATTTGGTTTAATGTTAGGCTTATTCGCCGCAACAATTACACCGTTTATAGGACATCAATCTGGTGTATCAGCAGCTAAATATCAACCAGCTAAAGGTGCTGCGATGGAAGCTGTTTGGGAAACCGGGAAAGGACAAGGCTTCTCGATTGTTCAAATTCCTGATGTAAAAAATGAAAAGAACTTTGAATTCCTTACGATTCCAAAGTTAGGAAGTTTCTTCTATACAAATTCATTTGATGGCGAAATTGTTGGTTTAAAAGATATTCCGAAAGAAGATCGTCCAAATGTTAACCTTGTGTACTATAGCTTCCGCTTAATGGTTGCACTTGGTATGTTCTTTATGGCATTAACTTGGTACGGTTTCTACTTAAACCGAAAAGGAAAACTGGAAAACTCAAAACGTTACTTAAAAATTACAATATGGTCTGTTTTACTACCATATATCGCAATTAACGCTGGTTGGATTGTTGCCGAAGTAGGTCGTCAACCATGGACAGTTTATAAACTAATGCGTACAGCAGAATCTGTATCACCTATATCTGTCCCGCAAATTTGGTTCTCTTTAATTAGTTTAATCTTGTTCTACACTTTACTTTTAATCGCAGACGTATATTTAATGCTGAAGTTCGCAAAAAAAGGACCAGCAGCATTAGAAGAACCTGCTACTAAGGGAGGCGTGGCCCATGTCTCATGATATGCTTGCAATCATCTGGTTTGGTCTATGGGGCGTGATTTGGACAGTTTACTTCATTCTTGATGGGTATGCACTTGGTAACGGAATGATTTTTCCTTTCGTTACGAAAGATCGACAAGAACGAAATCAATTACAAGAAGCAATTGGCCCGTTCTGGGGCGGTAATGAAGTGTGGCTAATTACAGCTGGTGGTGCAACATTTGCTGCCTTCCCAGTCACTTATGCAAATATGTTTAGTTATTTATATACACCGTTATTCTTAGTATTACTTGCACTATTTGCTCGTGCTGCTGGACTGGAATTCATGCATAAAGATGATTCACCAATTTGGCAAAAAGCTTGTAAATGGGCATTTGCAATTGGTAGTTTCTTAATTGCTTTCCTATTCGGTGTTACATTTGCTAATCTTTATTACGGACTACAAATCGGAAAAAATGGCTATGAAGGAAATTTACTTAGCTTACTAAATCATTACGGTATTTTAGGAGGGTTGTTCTTCACTGCTATATTCGTCGTATCCGGTGCCCTTTGGGTTATGATTAAAACGACTGGTGAAGTATCCGACCGTGCTTATAAAATCGCAAGACCATTTTCAATGGCAACTGCTATCATTTTAGCTATTTTCTATGTAGCAACTGCAAATCGTACAAATTTATTCCAAAACTTCACAGAGTACCCGGTACTATTCATTCTTCCAGTACTTGCAATGTTAATGAGTGTACTCGCGCTTATTATGGTGTACAAACATAAAATCGGTCTTGCATTCACATTCGTTTGCTTAACAATCGCAATGTTTATGACAACTGGCTTTGCGGGTATGTTCCCAAGAATGCTACCATCTCGTATTAATGATGCTTATAGTACAACGTTATACAACGCAGCTGGTAGTCAATTAAACTTAAAAATTATGTTCTTCGTTGCAATGGTTATGGTACCAATTGTTATTGGATATCAACTTTGGAGCTACAGTATCTTTAAAAATAAAATTCATAAAGACTCTGCTAAAGGGTATCACTAAAATGAAAAAGACACTTCGGTTGAAGTGTCTTTTTTTACGTATGATTTTCGATAGGATGTTATATTTCTAATCTAACAACTATAATACAGAAGAATCATTAACAGCTCACAGCTAGATTGTAGCATAGGGTAAGTTCATCATTTGATGCAATTTTGCATATTTCTCTATAAAGTAAACTGTATTCCCTGATCATTCACATCGCTATCTCCTACATCCGCTGTACTAACCCCGCTAAATGTTTGTACTTTAATCCCTGTATTCGATGATCCCGATCCATTATAAGCTTTCGTTTTTTCAATCGGCTGCACGTTATATTTATCTCCTAAATTAATCGTTCCGTTACAGTTTTCAATAATAACACCTTCCACAACTGACGGCATTTTGTCACCCACTTTCATTTCCTTACTTTCATTTTATGAAAAGCGCCTAACAAAATAGCATGTTTCCATAAGAAAAAAGCACTCAAACTGAGTGCTTTTTTCTTATTTACCTTTTTTCTTTTTCTCACAAGCAGTTCCATCGCCATCACGGTCTAAATGCTTACCATAATATGGACTATCTCTTGTAATATCATAATATCCCGCATCGTTTGCTTCTTTACAGTTAGCAAAACGTTACATCATCACCAAATCCAAAAATCCCATTTCCGTATCCAGCAACAACGTTTTTATTTGCTAAATCCATAATTGCTTTATAAGACCAATGATTGTTTGGAACATCTTTAAAACCTGCGCTTGCCTCCGCTGTTCCAATTAAAGTAAATGCTGTAGTTGCAACAAGTGCACCTGTTAAAATTAATTTTTTAAATCTCATACTTAAGTCTCCTTCTCTTTCCATAATAACCATTTAACAATATAACAAATTATTCAAATGTATTTTGCCATATTCTGTCGAACACAAAAAAGAATCCTGCAGGATTCTTTTTTGCTAAGCATGAATGGCAATTTTGGAGACAGTTGACTTCTTCAAAAATTTATTAGGGGTAATATTTTGAAAAAGAAAGCCTTTCATATGTAGGTTAACACCACTGGAATATATAGTAAATTGATAATATTTATACGGAAGATTGCTAATGTTTAGTATAGATAGTTTCCACTATGCTAACAGTAAAAACTATCTATACTAAACAAAAAAAGTGCCTTCAAAGAAGACACCTTTCATAAACAGACACTATAAAACAGAATTATTTATTGTTATACGATTGTTAGATACAAAAAGTAGAGGGAAATGTTTGTATTACATTCTGTTTTATAAAGTATGTCTACCACTTATATTTTAATCCTCTTCACTTGAAAATAAATATAATATGCATAATTACATACGAAAAAGAAAAGACACTCCATAGAGTGTCTCTTCAACCATTTTACTTTTAATATATCGCTTTGAATATATTGTAGCATACGTATCCATATATTTTATTGAGAAAATTCGAAATCCTTTTTCTTTCATTTTCAATTATAAAATCATGTAATATAAAAGGTATGTCAAATTCTTATACAAGTTGAGGTGTACTATATTTATGTCTTTTGGAATTATCCCTCTTATACTGTTTATTATTTTTCTTATCTCCTATTTAAAAGATCCACGAAAAATAATAAACGGCTTTTTATTTAATACCTTTATCTGTTTTTTCCTTCTTTTTTGTGTAATTATATCTGTGAATTCAAGTAGTGATGTCCTACGCTATATTATAGTCTTACCTATTTTAGCACTTATCATTATGATTCCTTTCGGTGTTATTGCTTTAATGTTTGGGCTATTTCTGAATGCGAGAATTTTAATGAAACGAGAAGGCAGACGTTTTACTAACTGTTTAACACTTATTGCTGCTTTAGGTATTTTATTCTCTATATTATTCCTTTTCATAAGTCCAGCAAGTTTCTTCTCATCACATTTCCAGCCTATTTTCGCTGGTATTTCTCTTATAACCGTATATTTCTTTATACACTTATCTAACTTCTTAAGCGCTTATTTTCTATATCAATTCAACAGACCAAGACGTAATCAAGATTTCATCATCGTTCTTGGAAGTGGCTTAATTAATGATAAAGTACCACCTTTACTTGCAAGTCGTATTCATAAAGCAATCGACTTTTATTGGAAACAAGCAGCGGTGAATACACCACCAACAATTATATTCTCTGGTGGCCAAGGTCCGGATGAAGGACTTCCTGAAGCAGAAGCGATGCAAAAGTACGCTGTTGAAAAAGGTATTCCAATTGAACATACAGTACAGGAAAATCGTTCTGTCAACACATATCAAAATATGTCGTTCTCTAAAGAAATTATGGATTCTTTAAAACCTGAAGGTAAGTATAGAAGTATCTTTACAACAAACAACTTCCACCTTTTCCGCGCTGGTATATACGCAAGACAAGCTGGTCTTAATAGCCAAGGAATTGGATCAAAAACTGCCTTTTATTATTGGCCTAATGCAATGATTCGTGAATACGTCGCAATTGTCGTAATGGGGCGTAAACGTCATATGAAGTTTTGCGGAGTTATTTTAGGATTCGCTTTATTTGTATCAGTACTTAGTTTTATATTTTCTTAATAGCATCCCATCCTTTCAAAGGATGGGATTTCTTATACTTATTTCAAAAATATTTTAAAGATAATATGGTGATAATATTCCCTGCATATACCCTTTAAAGAGAATTTTTTCAAATTAAATGTTAAAATGGAAATTAGGTGTGAATTACGTAACAAATAAGAAACTAGTTTGAAACGAGGAAATCATATGGAGAAAATTATCAAAAACAAGCCCAATAAGCTTAAAATCGCTTCAAAAGCTTTGATGATTATTATTGGGGCATTTATCACAGCGTACGGATTAGAAGCGGTATTAATTCCAAATAACGTATCAGACGGTGGTGTAACTGGTTTAAGTATCGTTAGTTCAAGATTATTTGGATTGCCATTAGGAGCTCTAATTGCAATTATTAACATTCCTTTCGTTTGGTTAGGATATAAGCAAATCGGTAAAAGCTTCGCTATTTATTCCATTATCGGGATTGCTTCATTAGCAATAGGTACCGTTGTCATGCACGGAATACCAGCTATTATTGAAGGCGATACATTATTAGTTACAGTTGTTGGTGGTATCATTATCGGTTTTGGTATGGGACTAGCATTACGTAACGGCGGAGCATTAGATGGAATCGATATGCTAGCTGTATTGCTTTCTCGTAAGTTACCATTTGGAACGAGTGACCTTATTTTATTCTTAAACATGTTCGTATTTATTTTCGTATCCACAGTATTCGGTCTTCAAGGAGCTATCCTCTCGGCAATTGCTTACTTTATTGCTTCGAAAGTGATTCATATCGTTGAAGTTGGTTTAAGTGGTTCGAAAGCATTTAAAATCATTACGAAAGAGCCTGAATTGATGGTAGAAACAATTCGTGATCGTTTAGGCCGAAGTGCAACATATAACGAAGTATACGGCGGTTATTCTAGAGAGAAATTCAAAGAAATTTCTTGTGTAATTAACCGTTTAGAAGAAAGTAAAATGAAAGAACTTATTAATGAAATCGATCCACACGCCTTTATTACAGTTTATGACGTAGCAGAAGTAAAAGGCGGTAACTTTAAGAAACGTGATATTCATTAATCGTTATGAAAGAAGAGGGTGTGCCAATATGTTGGCACACCCTCTTCTTATTATTTGTCAGTAAGTCGATATATTCCAATAATCGTTGATATATTTTTACTCGCCCCATCTTCCTCCGTTTTTCATCCATGCTACATATTTTTGAAAGGCGGGCACTTCTTGTTGAAAACGAAGTGGAACATATAGAAAGAGAGTACATGTACATAATATCCATAGAATACCTACTACAAAGTGAAATTTCATCGTTGTGCTAATAAACAAACTTAAGAATAAGACGAGGAACATAATTACACTAAATCTTTTATACATAGTCATAATAATCTCCTCCTTATAACTTCATTGCACCAGCTATAAGGAATTAATTTCCATAAAAAAAAGACCAAAAAGCAAATTTCACTTTTCGGTCTCTACACTATCTTCTCTTCGTAATCTTTCCTGAACCACCGACCCTCGTTTTCGGAGGAGATGTATTCCTTGGCGGCGTTTTAATAGATGATTTCGGCTTCACATCTGATCCGCTTGAACCACCTGGATTTTTCGTAATTTTCCCTTTGCTTCCAGTAGAAGGCGGGGGCGTGCTGTTTCCTTTTTTCGTAATACTTCCTGTATCTCCTACAGAAGATTTCGAATCTACATTATCGCCACGCTTAATGATAGACCCTTTCCCTTCCTTCGTAATTGGAGGCGGAGTTTTCTTTTCTTCTTTCGTAGGTGGTCTCTCTGGAATAACTGGTTTATGACTTTGTCTGTCATTATATCCGCGATAATCACCGTACGATGATTTTCGTGAACCGAATATATCGTTTAAAATACTTCCCATAATATACCCTTGTAGGAAGGACGGTTGATAATTTTGACGGACAAATTCTTTATTACTTATTTCAATTAACGTATCAGATGGCTTCTCTTTATCCTTTTGCAGATTATAAATCTTATCAGAATAAACGAGGAACATTTGATTTTCGTCTTCTTTAGATGCTTGCTTCGGTTCTCTTTCATTCATGAGTTCCTTCGCGACTTCAGGAACTGACCGATTGGCGGCCCTATACACGTAAGATTCTTGTTTACCTTCCTTTGCGACAGATTCAAGCGGATAACGGTCTTGAATCGACTTTGTCTGCCCGCCCTGACAACCTGATAAGGCATATCCAGCAACAACAAGTAATGTAACGATAGCAAGTATAGGGATCACGAACGATTTAATCATGGTAAACAATCGGTTTGACATGATTACGCCCCCTTACGTTGCTCTTATAATTTGTACATCAGCAGGAATAATTGCTTCTCCCTCATACATCATTGTGCGACCATTTTGCCATTCAATACGTAATAATTTTCGATTATCTGATTGGAATTCCCATACATACTGTTCTTCTGAAGCAGAGAATGGTGTTTTCCCCATTACAACAACACGTCCGTTATATTGCTCTTCCATATGGTACTCTGTTTCATCCATTTCTATTGTCGTCGGAATTTCATCAATTGAATCTAAACGACCATCAATTGGTGTATACAATTTGTAATACGTATTTTCACGATCTTCAATTTTTAAATAACGAATATCTTTCCCGTCTTGCAGTGTTAAAACAATTTCTTTACGAGAATGCATACTCGTTTTCCCAGTTAATTCGTACATGACTAATGAAACTTCAACCATATCGCCAGGAGCTAACGTTAACAAGCTTTTCTCTGGTTTCGGCGGCTCTGGGCTCTTCATTATATTTTTAATTCGTTTAAATAAACTCATGATCTACCCCCTCCTTCTCTCTTTATAAACAAGCACCTAAAATAAGTGCACCCACAATATGTAATGATCCGGCCAACATCGCGTGCGCAACACTGCCTTCTTTCGTACCTTCTTCTAAATCTAAACCAGCCATTTTCTTTAACACAAATTCGATAAACATTTCTACCACTAATAAAATAACGAAAGAAACTGCTGATGCAAGTAGCGCTTGCCATAAGTCATTTGCTTTCGTTATCGATTGAGATAAAATGTACCCTTGCGCGAATAATTTCATGACGAAACGAGTTGTTACAGCTGTATTCCCATTTTTTATTTCTTTTAAATCATTGTATTTTGTAAAAATCGAATCAACCCACATAATTGCAAATAAAAGTACTGCACTCGCTCCAGTCCATACAAGCATGGCTAATACATTTGTCCATGTCATTGCAAAACCTCCTCTAAATATAAAGTGAAACTTTAATCAGTGGGGAGGTGTTCATTCCCCGCTGATTATTAGTTGAACCAATCGGGCATTTACGGGCAGTAGATCTCCCCCCACCTCTCTGCTTTCACAAAAAGTAAAGGTGGGAATCTTACTGCCCGTTAATGCGGGGTAATAGAAAACCGACATGAATTTGTTTAGACATGTCGGTTCATTTGTCTCTATTCTATATTATTTCTCATACTGCTTCATAATACGAGCTAATTCATCGTCAACAGCAGAATTTTTGTTTAAGCTTGCGAATTCATCATCTAATGATTTTTCTTTCTTGTACACTTCACCGCTTGCTTCTGCTTCAGCCTCTAATTGAAGAGCTTTCTCTTCCATACGGCTTAAACCAGCTTTCGCTGAGTTTGAATCAAATCCAGACATCGCCTGATTAATATTCTTTTGTGCTTTCGCCGCATTTACACGTGCTACAAGTGTCTCACGTTTATTTTTCAGCTCTGTTAATTGCTTACGCATTTCTTCTAGCTTCAGGCGAAGATTATCAGCAGCAACTTTATTTTGCTCATAGCTTGCTTTATACTCATTCATCTTTTGCTCTGCGCTTTGTTTTTCTTCAAGAGCACGACGCGCAAGATCTAAGTTATTAGCTTGAACAGCCATATGAGCTTGCTCTTCACGTTTTTTCACAAGTGCTTCTTGCTCTTCAAATAAGATTTTGAATTTCTTCTCAAGCGCGATTTGAGCTGCTACACTTTTCTCAGCTTCTTGTACATCCGCTTGCATATCGCGTAAATATTGATCCGTCATCTTAACTGGGTCTTCTGCTTTTTCAATTAATGAATACACATTCGACATTGTTAAATCTCTTAATCGTTTAAATACAGACATTCTAATTCCTCCTATGACTTACCTCATATTTCAAATTCACTACTTGGAAAACTGAAAAATCTCCCTTAACAGTAAAGAATATTCATTTTTACAGCTATATGTTTATTATAACAAAACTAATATGTCCTTACATGTTATTTCCAAAATACAGCCAATATAATATGACATTCCAGATAAAACATTGTATTCCTAATATATTCTCATTAATCCTCTTCAAAATTGCCTTATTTTTATGCACTTTCACTAAATTACATTATTGTAATGTTACTGTAAGCTAACTCGATAGTTGCGTCTCCCTATTTCTTATACACTAATACTAGAAGCAACAAACAAGCTTCTCATCATTTCGGAACTAATACAAAAATTGTATTTACTATAAAACAGATAAAAGGAGAAATCATCATGAAAAAATTAGTAGGAATCGGATTAGCAGCAGCAATTTCACTTGGAGCATTATCAGGTTGTTCTTTATTAGGAGAGAAAGCGAACGGCTTTGTAATTTACGGATCAGAAGAACAAGTTCAGCAAATTACAGATAAAAACAAAAAAGAAGTGAAAGAAAAAGACTTCTATAAAATGAAAATGACAACATTAGAAGGTAAAAAAGTTCTTGTCATGGATAAGAAAACTGGTGAAGAACTTGTAAAAAAAGAGTTGCTTAACAAAGTGGATGAAAAAGACGATACGAAACCACTTGATAAATTACCAGCTGTAACAACAGAGCAAGGTGTATTATTTGCTAAAGAAAAAGTACAAAATGCTACACTTGATGGAGCAAAATTAAAATATGAAGGCAACACAATTATCGGAAGTAGCCGTGCATATGCCGACATGTTCGCAATTGTTGATGATGCAACTTACGGAAATGTAAAAGGTGAAGAAAAATCTGTAGGTGTATTAAAATTCGATAAGGATCCAAGTAAAGAATTCCCTGGAAAGAATGGTGTAGAATCATCACAACTTGTAAAAATTAAGAAGTAATAAAAAAAGCTTTGCGACATTGAAGTACACCCCAATTGTTAGACACATAATTAACAATTGGAGGTGCATTTTTTATGGCTAAATTTTCTTCAAAAGATAAAATACAAGCAATAAAACGATATCTAGAAGGTACTGAAGGTGTTTTTTTTACTTACTAACTATATGACTGTCGTTGACATTGATCCGCTGAATAAATCTATAATTTGTACGGATGCATTTTACAATAATATGACGTTAATATTATTGATGCAAAATAAAACAAGAGCCACCCCTCAATTGGAGGTGCATTTTTTATGGCTAAATTTTCTTCAACAGAAAAAATTCAAGCAGTGAAACGATATTTAGATGGTACAGAAAGTGGAAAAACAATTGCTAAATCTATAGGAGTTACTCCTAGCGTACTTCTTGAGTGGATTAGACGATATGAATCTTCAGGTGAAAAGGCCTTTGAAAAGTGCTATACATTCTACCCAGCCGAGTATAAACTAGATGTACTTTATTATATGAATGAACACGGGACATCTATCAGAGAAACAGCGGCACTTTTCAATATACCGTCTTATGAAACACTTCGGAAATGGAAAATAGCTTATGAAACAGGAGGATTGGATGCCCTACAATCAAAGAAAAAGGGGCGTCCAACCATGAAAGATAAAAAAATAAAACCAGTAGATGAAGGATCAATCGAAGCTTTACAAGCGGAAAATGAGCGTTTACGTATGGAAAATGCATATTTAAAAAAGTTGAATGCCTTAGTTCAAAACAAAGAAAAATCACCAAACAAGACAAAGCGCAAGTAATCTACGAGTTAAGGCATGAATTTCCTATCAAGGAGTTACTTCAACTCGCAAACATTCCACGTAGTACGTACTATTACTGGATGAAACGTTTTAATTGTCCTGATCCAAATGAGGAGGTAAAAGAACTGATTCAAGCTATTTATAATGAACACGATGGGTGTTATGGTTATCGTCGTATTCGTGATGAACTTATGAATCGTGGACACAAAGTAAATCATAAAAAAGTATATCGCCTTATGAAAGAATTAGGGTTAAAATGTCTGGTTCGTATGAAAAAATATCGCTCTTACAAAGGGACAGTTGGGAAAATTGCGCCAAATATTTTAAATCGCAACTTCCAAGCTGAAAAACCAAATGAAAAGTGGGCTACAGATATTACGGAGTTTAAGTTATTTGGGGAGAAGTTATACCTATCACCAATGTTGGATTTATTTAATGGTGAAATTATCACGTATACAATTGGTTCCAGACCGACCTATTCCCTTGTTTCAACGATGTTGGACCAAGCCCTTTATTGTGTAACCGATCCAGATAAACTCCTCATTCACTCTGATCAAGGTTGGCACTATCAAATGAAACAATACCGTCATTCTCTTAAGAATCGTGGCATAACTCAAAGTATGTCTCGCAAAGGAAACTGTTATGACAATGCCGTTATTGAAAATTTCTTCGGTATCATGAAATCGGAATTTCTGTATCGAAAAGAATTTGAAAGTATAACACATTTCAAACAAGAATTAGCAAAGTATATAGAATACTATAATCATAAAAGAATTAAGGCAAAATTAAAGGGTATGAGCCCAGTACAATACCGGGCTCATACCCTAGAGGCTGCCTAATGAAACGACCTGTCTAACTTTCGGGGGTCACTTCAAATTAAGGACGGCTCTTGTTTTATTTTTCGAACCTTACACACTCACCTGAAATCCACTAATTACCATTAATGTTATACATACCATCTTTATATCCCTTTATTACTTCGCACTGCAATACTTCCATGTACTTTCTAAGAGTGCTATCACTTATTCCTAGTCGTTTGGATACTTCACTAGCAGAATAAACAATTTCGTCCGTCATAACGTTACAACGGATTTGATTAATTAAGAAGATAACTATTTCAAATCGGAAGAGGGTTTAAAACAGTTAAAGAAAATGATTTTTGGATGTAACTTCACTTCACTTAAATAAATGACACCATTTTTATTTTAATCCCCTCTAATAAAGAACAGACATAAAAAATAATATTTTACCCAATAAATAATATATATACATTTATAAATGCAATATTGCATATCGCATGGACGCCCTAAATAAAATATGCAACAATTGGAATCGTTATTTTAAAAAAACATTTTTGGAGGAATTATACACTTATGTTAAACCTAAACTTAAAATCAAAATTCAAGAAAATCATCCCAGCTTCAATGGCATTCGCTGCACTTTTAACAGTTGCACCACTTTCTTCTTTTGCTGCTGAAACAGATGCACCTGTGAAAAATAATGTTGTGAATTTCCCACAAACAAACTACAATGTGACTGATTTAAATCAAAATCCAACAATTGATATAGATGAAGACGGCGAGGTATCTGCTCAAGGTTGGAAAAAGCAAGGATTAATTTACGGTTTAAAATGGGGCGGTGAAGCGTTAGAAAGCCTTCTTGGATACTTAGGTAAAGCAAAATATAAGAACGCTGTAAAAGAAAATCGTTTATCAATTGCCCACTATTTAGAGTACACAGAAAATGTAGCTAAACGAGGATTAAAAAACTTTTTAATTGATGATTGCGGCATAACACCTTCTACAGCAGATGTAGTAGCGGAAGGAATTTTATTTGTTATTCTATAATGTGTAATAATAGTATTGATACCTTATAGAAGTATGGAGATGATATACATGAACACGAATGAATTCGAATTATTAAAATATCAAATTGAACTATTGAAAAAAATGGTTAATATTGATGACAACCCTCTCTATGATTATATGATTGACTATAATTTTTCTAGAGAACAACATAATATTTTTGTAGATATTCTAAGTGCTTTTTCTCTTCAATTAAGACGTCAATCAGAGCAATTAGAAAAAGATGGAATTAAATATTTTGAATCTCATAAAGAAGCCATGTTATCTAAATACTCTCATTTAGATACTACAGGTTTTAATGGACTATCTATAGAAAATGCTCCAACTTTTGAAGCATTTTCATCTCTTATTACTCCATTTTTACCTGAAGATGTAAAACCTTTAATTTTATTAAAGCGTACGAATCGACAAGGTATACATACAGACATTTGTGAGTATTTAATTTCAGAATCACAAAAATAAGGCGCAATATGCGTCTTATTTTTACGTTTGAAAGGACTAACATTCGATGAAAAAAATAACTATTCATAATTTACCTTTATTTGCTTTTACTATTTTTTCTTTATTAATCTTTTTTATTGGTGGATTAAATGAAAAAAACGTATTTGCTGCTGAACATGATATAAAAAAAGACTACTTAATTATGTTTAATAACACAGTTGACGAACAACTTATCATTAAACATGGTGGTGTTATTAAGGAAACCTTTGAAAATTTACCTATTATTAAAGCTGAATTCTCCTATAATCCTGAAAAAGTTTTAAAACATAATAGTAATGTTAGTGAAGTGGAAGTAGATCAAACTATTAAAGCCCTTGGGGATAGTAATACTCAAACTAATCCCTCAATGACACAATCAAAATCCATCAACACTATTCCTTTCACTGGAAAAGGGGTATCTGTTGCTATATTGGATTCGGGAATTGATACAGAACATACAGATTTAAAAATAAAAGACGGTATTTCATTTGTAGAGAATCACCCAAGTTTTGATGATGATAACGGTCACGGGACACATTTAGCAGGAATTGTCGCAGCACAAGATAATGAATTAGGAATGACAGGTATAGCACCTAATGTAGATTTATATGCCGTAAAAGTATTAGATAAATATACAAATGGAAAATACAGTACAGTTGTAAAGGGAATAGACTGGGCCATTGAACATAATGTAAATATTGTTTTAATGAGCTTAGGAGGAAAGAAAGAGTCAGCATTTTTTAAAGAAGCTATGGACAAGGCTTATCAAAAGGGTATCTTATTAATTGCCTCAGCTGGTAATGAGGGGTATAAGGACGGAAATACAATTTCTTATCCTGCAAAATTCCAATCAGTAGTTGCTGTCGGAGCTTTAGATAAAAATGATGCACGCGGTTTTCTTTCAAGTAAAGGTAATGAACTTGAATTAATGGCACCTGGTGTTGATATTTTAAGTACATGGAAAGATGGAAATTACAGATTAGATAGCGGAACATCTATGGCAGCAGCCCACGTCGCGGGCGTTGCTTCATTAATATTTGAAAAGAACCCTTATTTATCAAATAAACAAGTTAGAGAGATTATGAATAAAGCGGCTATTTCTCTTGGTAATGCTTTTGAATATGGTAATGGTAAGATAAATGTAGACTACGCTCTAAATATGGCGGATTAAACATAATGTTAAAAGGTGCACTTAAATATGAGTGCACCTTTTAACATTATTTAACACAAATATTATTATGCTAATCTAAAGTTTCCGTATTTACATTTTTTCTTTTTATCTCATAATTTTAATTTGGGGAAAGGGAGGAAAGAAATGGTTCAAATCAAAGTAACAACTGAAATGCTAGAAGAAGTTGCTAATTGTGCAAATAATACCAGCATCGCATGAGAAACTATACATAATAATTTATGTAATGAAATAGATCATTTGTGTTTTCAATGGATTGGTGCCTCTAACCAACAGTTCATTCAAATGTTCAATGATGCAAGACCAAAAGCTTTTACATCTATCAATTCGATTATAAAAGTGGAAGAGAATTTGAAAAGAATTGCCGAAAAAATTCCGTACCGCAGATGCTTCATATGATGGAAATCTTGAAGAAGGAGCAATGTGTGGTAAGTTAAATAGTGAGAAAAATGATGGATTTTTACGTGACAAGGTTTGGCATGGTCTCAAGGAAACTTATGAGGATCTTAGTAAAGTAAAAAATTCCGATGAGTCTTTATATGATAAATTTAAACATGGTATCGATGCAGCGTATAAAGATGTGAATAAAATAAAAGACACTATTCACGAGAATATGATGGGGGAGAGATAATTCGCGTTACTAGGCCACCAAATCCTGCAGGAGTATATGTTGCAGAGCTAAAGGTTGATGGTATTGTAAAACAAGCTAAATCTTCATTTTTCCCTAAGGATTGGAATAGAGTCCAGGTAGTTGATTCTATTAAAGAAGCATATACCAATCTTGTTCAAATCGCTCCAAATAAATACGTAGAGCAAACTTCCTCTGGATTTAAGGTTGAGATGATTATTGAAAATGGAGAAATTACCACTGCTTATCCAAAATATACGAGCGCGATTAATTATTACATTAGTCCACCAAATATCAATGTAAATTAGAAACTTCAGAATTTAGGAGATTCCTTTTGCTTTGGAGAAATAAAATGATGACAGAAGGACGAGATATTGAAGTAAATTAAAAAGACTGCCTGTAATGAAGTGCACTCCAATTGTTAGACACATAATTAACAATTGGAGGTGCATTTTTTATGGCTAAATTTTCTTCAAAAGATAAAATACAAGCAGTAAATGGAACAATTTAAGCAAGAACTAGAAACTTATATTGATTACTACAATCACAAAAGAATTAAAACAAAACTAAAAGGATTGCCCCCTGTGTAATACAGAGTTCAATCCTTATTAGCTGCTTAATATATTTGTCTAACTTTTTGGGTTCAATTCAAATTCGCAAAGCTTTCTTCTATTTATGAGCAATTTGCTCCATATCCGGACTACAAGTATTCGACTGACATGACTTATTTAAAGAACATGCCGCGCATTTTCCTTTTTTACTTCTCTTTACAAAATTAACTAACGTGTATGCTGCATAACCAAAAATGATAGCTCCAATTATAATATTGACCATTATCACAATACATCTCCTTCTAGAATCCGAGTAGGGATCCAACTTGGTATATAATGAGCGTTAATACATAAGCAACTACGAGTGGATACACGACTGAGAAAATCGTCCATTTCGCTGATCCTGTTTCACGTTTAATAACAGCTACCGTCGCTAAACACGGAACATATAATAAAATAAAGAACATAAATGCATAAGCTGACAATGCTGTATAATGTGCTCCCATTACATTTCCAAGCACATCTTCTTTCACCGCATAAATAATGGCCATTGTAGAAACGACAACTTCCTTCGCTAAAAATCCTGTTAAAAGGGAAGCTGCAGCTTGCCACGTTCCAAAGCCAAGTGGTGCAAATAGTGGTGCGATAAATCCACCAATCATTGCTAAGTAACTGTCTCCCATATCAACACCAAATCCTGATGGACCTGCATAGTTTAATAACCAAATGACAACCGAACCACCGAAGATAAATGTACCTGCTTTACGAACAAATCCTTTTCCTTTCTCCCACGTACTTAACCATAACGTTTTCGCTTGTGGTACGCGGTAAGGAGGTAGCTCAATAACGAAAATAGATTTTTCCGCTTTTAAAATGGTAAGAGACATAATTTTTGTAACGAGTAACGCTAGAGCAATACCTGCAACATATAAAGAAAATACAACAGTTGCCTGACTTTTTGGGAAGAATACTCCCGCAAACAGTGCATATACAGGTAAACGTGCTGAACAAGACATAAATGGTGTTACAAGAACTGTAAGTAAACGTTCTTTTTCTTGTTCAATCGTTCTCGCTGCCATAATACCTGGAACATTACAGCCAAAACCGATAATCATCGGAATGAACGCTTTTCCGTTTAAACCGAAGAACTCCATAATTCTATCCATAACAACTGCAATTCGCGCCATATACCCTGAATCTTCTAATAATGAAATAAAAAAGAATAGTGCAAAGATTTGTGGAACGAATACTAATACAGCACCAACACCGGCAATAATACCTTCTGTAACGAGTGCTTGAATAAAATCAGAAGCTCCGATACTTGTAAGTCCAGCTGTCACCCAATCCGTAAGCTGTCCAGCAAAAAACTCATCTAACATATCTGACAGCGGTGTCCCAATCCACGTAAACGTAACCTGAAAAATAAAAAACATAACTGCTAAAAAGATTGGAAGTCCTAAAATTTTATGTGTAATTAATCTATCAATTTTTTCTGAAAAAGGAATTTTTCCTTCTTTCTCATGCTTCATAACATTTGTTTTTAACTTTTCAATATACGCTTCACGAGTTTTATAAATATGCTCTTCCAACGTACAATCAAGTTTTTCTTCTAAGCGAGATCGAATGGCTTTGAGTTCCTTATAGATTGGTAATACCTTCATTTCTTTTTCTACTACTTCGTTATTGCTTAAAAATTGAAGCGCTAACCATCTCGGATGCTCGTAATTCACTGTCTCTAAAAGAGCAATTACTTCTCCAATTCCTTCATCCATTTGTACACCATATGAAATAAGGAATGGCTTTTTCTCGTTTTTGTCATTTTCTTTAAGAGTCGCAAGTAGTTCTTCACAACCTTTGCCACTTCTTGCAACGACAGGAACGACTGTTACACCTAATAGTTCTGATAATCGTTTTACATCAATTACAATTCCTCTTTGCTTCGCCACATCAATCATATTTAAACCAATTGAAACGGGCTTACCAAATTCAAGTAATTGCAACGTTAAATGCATATTTCGTTCAAATTGCGAAGAATCCACAATATTTAACATATGCTGAAATTCTTCTGTTAGTAGAAAGTTTGTTACAACACCTTCATCACGTGAAACTGGATTCAAATCATACACACCCGGTAAATCAATCAATGTTCCTTGCTTATCTTTTAATTTACCAACCTTCTTTTCTACTGTTACACCGCTCCAGTTTCCTATATATTCATAAGAACCAGTAAGTGCATTAAATAATGATGTTTTCCCTGTATTCGGATTCCCTAGCAAAGCTACCTTATTCACGCTAATTCCACCTTTATCATTTTCGCGTCACAATGACGAATGCTAATTAACTGTCCACGACACTCCAATGTACAAGGACCTTTGAACATCGCTTTTTGCTTCATACGAAGTTCGCTTCCTTCCGAAAGACCAAAAGCAGCCAGTCTTCTCTTTAATAATTGATCTAACGACTGAACGCTTTTTACTAACACTTTCTCACCGATTTTAATATCTACTAAGCTCATAACCTTCCCCCTCAGAAGAGAATGATAATTATTTTCAGACAAATTATAGCACACTCTATTTCTCTTGTACTATACCCTTTTGCTTCATATTTATTAACATTTCGCTACAATTCTATTTCAATCATTGTCATACTGTATTCGTTTGCCATTCTCATCCATTTCGCTTACAATAAACAGTAGCAAATAAAGAATTTCGTTATCACAGGGGGAGCTATGCCGCTGAGAGGGAACACTTCGTTCCGACCCTTCGAACCTGTTAGTTAATTCTAACGCAGGGATTGTGCAAACGTCCGAAATACATACCTCTTTTATTTACGTATTTCGTATCCTCCTATGATATCTATTCTTTTTTGTACAACTTGGATTTAGGGGGAGACAACATGCGTAACACCAATTTACAAGCGATGATCGAATCTGCTATTCTTGCAGCCTTCGCTATGATCATCGATATTTTACCATTATCACTTAAACTTCCAACAGGCGGTTCCATTTCATTTGCTATGATTCCTATTTTTATTATTGCTTACCGCTGGGGCTTTAAATCAGCTTTCTTAGGTGGTTTAGTTTGGGGACTATTACAAATTGTCGTGGGAGATGCTTACATTTTAACACCTGTTCAAGCATTCATTGAGTACTTCATTGCCTTTGCTTTTATTGGATTTGCTGGCTTATTCTATCGTCCAATTCAAAAAGCACTTTTAACGTCTAATGAAAATAACTTAGAACAATCAAATTTAGGTAGCCGTAAAGACAAACCTTCTTCAAAACAAAACGAAGGTAAGAAAGTTCTTGGTTATATTATCCTTGCTACATTTATCGGTAGCTTTGCTCGCTATTTCTGTCACTTTATTGCTGGTATCATTTTCTGGGGACAATATGCACCGAAAGGTCAATCAGCTGTGCTATATTCATTAATCGTAAATGGTAGTACAATGATTGGTTCCTATATTCTATGTACCGTTTTACTTATATTTTTATTTCTTACTTCACCACGCTTATTCAAGAGCATCAATGCTTATCAAATAAATGCAAACAAAAAGGGCGCTTAATGAGCGCTCTTTTTTTCATATCGTAATATCAATTAAAAATACAATAAATACGCAAAAGAAAATAAATACCATTATACTTAGCCAATTGCTATGCACGGTTCATCGACTCCTTACATAACCTCATTTTCTAAACAAATTATACTGATTAAAAATAAAGATTAGGTAAAGATAATATGAAAATAAATAAAAAAAAGCGTAGATCATATTGTCTACGCTTCTTTCGATAAATAGAAATAAAATAACACACCATCTTCTGTATTTTCTGCCCCATATTCAGCATCATGTAGTTCTAAAATATTCTTTGAAATGGCAAGTCCAAGACCTGTTCCTCCTTGCGAACGCTGGCGAGCTGCATCTACGCGATAAAAACGATCCCAAATTTTATCTAATTGCTCTTCTTCAATATGAGTACCTTTATTTTCAATACATACTTTTATACGATCCTTCTCATCTATTGTAGAAATAATAATATCTTCTTTATTTGGTGTATAACGTATCGCATTCGTAATGAAGTTCACGATGACTTGTTCAATCCGGCCTTGATTTGCGACTACTTCAAATGGGCCTATATGTTTATGAACACGAAGTCCTTTTTTCTCTATTTCTACAGAAAGGTTTTCACATATATCTTCCATTACTGTATCAATATAAAATGAATCCTTTTTCATTTTATATGTGCCTGACTCAAATTTAGCTAACTCCAGCATATCCAAAATTAAAGTATCCATTTTGTCTACTTCCCGTTCCATCGCTTGAAAATAGTACTCTTTTTTATGCTCAGCTACTCCATCTTTTAAAATAGAAATACAGCTTTTCATAATACTCAGTGGTGTTTTTAGTTCATGCGAAACACCAGAAATGAATTCTTTCCGCGTCTTTTCTAACTTTCTTTCCTTTTCAATATCTTGTTCTAGCTGTCCAATATGGGAATGGAGTTTATTGGATAATACATTAATATTTTTCGATAAATCACCAATTTCATCTTTTGAAGTAATCGGTATTTGTTCTGTGAAATCTAAATGCGCTATTTTCTTCGTCGTATCATTTATTTTTAATAACGGCTTTGCGATTTGCTTAGAGTAATAGAACGAAGCTAGAAAAATAAGAACAACTACAAATGCAATGATGTAAATGTAGTAATCTTGCACCATTTGTACAGCTTCATCTACAGGCTGTAAAGAAGCCATTGCATATATATATGTGACGGATCCGTCTTTTTCTTTTATTGGTTTGATTAATAATTTATATTTAATATCATTTTTTTCATAGTCCATTGTTTGTGTTGCATATTGTATGGGCTTGCTCTCTTTCAATAATAAATCCGTTTGAAATTCTTTTATGTTATCTAAAAAGATGCTATTTTTATAAATTGGATTTATAGGACCTGTTACATCCGGAAGCTGAACTTTCGTAACACGCCCTCTTATGTGAATATCTGGTTCTTGGGCAGCTTGCTCCTGAACTGCCGGCTTCTTTTCCTTACCAAATTGTTCCTCAGCTGCTTTCTTTTTCTCCTGATCTAATTTACTCATTTTCTCATTAAATGCTTTTTCTAACTGTTTATTAAATCCATTCAAATTTTGCTTACCTAGCGAAAAAGAGAATGGAATAAAACTTTCTTCTTTTTTCACTCCTGAAAAATAAATTTCTTGGCCTAAAAACGGAGTTGATGACTTATTATCAATCTCTTCTATATTGATGAGATTGTATAAAGGAATTTTGAATATTTGTTGTCCAAAACTCTTCTGTTGCTTACGATCTATCGTTACCTCAAAATAAAAATCATCCGCATGCTTTAAATTCCCGTTCTGATCTAATGTCGTAATCCACGTATTATTTTCTCTTAAAAAGTCTTGCTCCAGTCGCTTAATTTCTTCTGTATTTCCTGCATAGTTTAAATAATTTTTCTCAAAGGAATTTAAATTCACTTTAATATCTTCCACTTTTCGATTCGCATAATATTGTTTAAAAAATATCGTTTGTCCAATAAATATTGTCGCTAAAATTAACATACATAATGCTGTTGTGAGAGTAAATAATTTTAGTACAATCCCTTTTCTCATACATTCCCCTCAAATTTATAACCCGTTCGTACTACAGTTGTAATGTACTTTGCTTTCTCTCCTAATTTATTTCTTAAATTACGAATATGGCTGTTAACCGTTCGGTCGTCACCAGCAAATTCATATCCCCAAATTCTTGATATAAGTTGCTCTCTTGTTAAAACAATCCCTTGATTTCTCATAAAATACGCTAATATTTCAAATTCTGTATGTGTTAAATTAATGTCTGTTCTATCTACCGTAACAGTACGCGATGGAAAGTGGACGTGGATGCCATGAATTGATAATGTATCATCTTCATTCTCTAAAAGTTTCTTTGTTACTTTTCTACTTTCTAACAACCGTTTCGCTCTTGCTAATAAAATTGGCGGACTATACGGCTTCGTCACATAGTCATCTGCTCCAAGTTCAAATCCAAGTAACGTATCGTCTTCATCAACACGTGCCGTTAGCATAATAATAGGAACCTCGGATGTTTTACGGATTCTTCGGCAAACGGACCATCCATCAAGTTCCGGCAACATAATATCTAAAATAACTAAATCAACCTCTTCTTCCTCAAATACAACTAAAGCTTCTTTCCCGTCCCTTGCTTCAAACACTACATATTGCTCACTTAAAAAATAATCTTTTAATATTTCGCGTAATATGTCTTCATCTTCAACAATTAAAATATTTTTTGACATAACTTATGTATCCCCCTCCCACTTTGAGAAACTACAATTTCACTTTGAATAACTAGCAGTTAACTTCGCCTCGATAATATATCTATCCGGTGCATCCCCTATATAATTAAATGGATAGCAAGTCGTCAGTGTTAATATCTGTTCTTCTTTTTTTATAATAACAGTACGATCATCCGCATGGGTAATCCACTTCTTTTGAATTTCATATGTGTACGTTTTATTATCATACTCTAAAACAAGAGTATCTTTTTCTTTTAACTCTCCTAAATCTGTAAAGACCGTATCCCGGTGCCCACTTAGTACAGTATGGCCCCCTCCAGATGGCGTTGTCGTTACATCACTAACGAACATTCCAACTCCTTTTTTCAGCGTTGCATCATCCGCTCCCCAATATACAGAAAACTTCTTCTTTATTTTCGGTATATGTAACATCGCTACCTTTTCTCCTTCTTTATGCTCTGTTTGAGAAGAAGGGACTTGAGAAGTTACGGGAGTTTCATGTGAAAGTTGATTATGTTGTATATTGGTAAGGCTCTTTATTTCTTCCTTCGTTAGTTGCCCGGCAGAGCTTTTTCCTTTATACCATTCCACAGCATAATATGATCCCATAAATAGTCCTATAGCCATCAATATGATACCGATATAATTGAGTAACTTCATTCTTCATCCCTCCATGCCAAAAATGGTAGGAATAACCTACCATTTTTAATATATGAAATTATCCCATTCTTTATAGGGCAATATTGTAATTACGCCTTAACTTTATTGCGACGTTTCAAACCAAATAATGTACCGATTGCTACAAGACATGCACTTAATCCCATCATTACTACATTATTTGATGCAGTGTTTGGTAACTTTTCACCTTGTACAGCTGGCTTTGCTACTTCTTTTTTAGTTGCAGCATTTTTTTGTTGTACTTGTGCAGCTTCCTTTTTCCCTTCCTCACTCTTTTGCTGAGCCTTTATTGCTTCTTCTTTTTTTGCCATATCATTTTTCAGCTGTTCTTGTGCTATTCTCTTTTTCTCTTCTTCATTTTTTTGCTGTTCCTTAATCGCTGCTTCTTTTTTCGCCTTATCTTGTTGCAGTTGCGTTGCTTCTTCCTTCGTTACTGTTCCAGTATCCGCACTTGCTACTGAAGAATATCCCACTGTTAAAAGTGCTATTGCACAGATCGGTAATAGTTTCTTTTTCATTTTATTTCTCTCCTTTTATACGTTTTACATCACTTCGCATCGGATGTATCACTAGAATAAACAAGAGATATAAATATGAGATGCAGATGAAATATATTTCATTTAAAGATTTCATTGTAAAAAAATAAAAAAACATCGCAATATATACGATGTTTTTTCGGGTGTGTGTCTCAATTATTTACATGTTACTTTCGCGTGATTTAGAAGTAGAACGGGCCGGAGCGATAACTAATTGTCTCGGCTCAGTTTTCTTTAAGTGATTTTTGACGTTACACTTACGACGTTGAACAACCCACGCTTTAATAGGGTTTGTCAAAATAACCTTTTGCTCTTCGTTAGGGGTCTCTTCTTCAAACCTACAACTCTCGCTCCACTTACTCCATTTCATTGTAAATTTAGAAGAAGAATGATCGTCTTCTCGATCAAACAAGTGCAAAAAATCCATTTCGCCAGCTAGCATTACGGTGTTGCTAGTTGCTAAAAAAGAAAAGGTCGTCCAACGTTTCTCCATGCCCTCCTACTCCTTTTTCACATATAGAGTGCCTAAAACTTAATTTACCTAAAATATGCTTGCCTTTTACCTTACACCCATAGTTTATCCAAAACACTACTATGCAACTATCGATTTCCCTTACAACTACCTTACATTTTTGTAAGAAACAAAAAAAACCTTCACTATGCCTATGTGAAGGTCTCTTATTTCTTATCTATATGGTCTTTCATATCATCAAGTCCAGCTTCTTGCAGCTGTGACATCATACCATGGGAAATTGCGCCTAATACTAAAGTCATTCCAATTAGTGAAATACGAATCGCTGGTACATCAATTATATAAGCCAACAATCCAAGAACAATTGTTAATAGTAATGCTTTTATAAATGTTACAGTTGTGTACTGTTTCTTCTTCATTATCATCACCCTTTATGGAAGCGTTTTCTTTATATAATTAGTATATCATATCATCAGATGATTTTGTTATTGTCTTTGTAAAAAATTACTATCTTCTTTGACTTTTTCCTTTCTATCCTTTACAGTCGAAATGTTCACAAGTTTTACACTGTAGGAGGACTCCAATGAATATTGAAATAAAAGACACTTTAATTTCTGAAGAACAATTACAAGACAAAGTAAAAGAACTAGCACTTCAAATCGAACGTGATTTTGAAGGAGAAGAAATCGTAGTCATCGCTGTACTAAAAGGATCTTTCGTATTTGCTGCTGATTTAATTCGTCACATTAAAAACGATGTAACAATCGACTTTATTTCTGCATCTAGCTACGGAAATCAAACAGAAACAACTGGAAAAGTGAAACTATTAAAAGATATCGATGTAAACATTACTGGAAAAAACGTAATTGTCGTAGAAGACATTATTGATTCTGGTTTAACACTTCACTTCTTAAAAGATCACTTCTTTATGCATAAACCAAAGGCACTCAAATTCTGTACGTTACTTGATAAACCTGAGCGCCGCAAAGTGGATTTAACAGCTGAATATGTTGGCTTCCAAATTCCAGACGAATTTATCGTTGGCTACGGCATCGACTGCGCAGAAAAATATCGTAACTTACCATTTATTGCTTCAGTTGTAACGGAATAATCGTATAACTTAAAAAGTCGATAGTACATAAAATTTATATCGGCGATTTTTTAAATATATCGACTTACCGACAATAACTGACAATCTTAGCGCCTTATTAATAGGAAAAAGCTGTTCTGCAATACATCGGAACAGCTCCTTTCTTTCCATTACAAAAAAACAGGGAGAGATGAAAATGACAAAAACAAAATTTGAAAAAGTACTCCTCATCGTAAATCCAAAAGCTGGACAAGGCGACTTACATACAAATTTAACGAAAATCGTACCGCCTCTTGCCGCAGCTTTTCCTGACTTACATATTCTTCATACGAAAAAACAAGGTGATGCAACAAAATATTGCCAAGAGTTTGCTAGTAAAGTAGATTTAATTATCGTCTTTGGTGGTGACGGAACAGTATTTGAATGCACAAACGGCTTAGCACCTCTTGAAACTAGACCTACACTTGCAATCATTCCAGGTGGAACTTGCAATGACTTCTCTCGCACACTCGGCGTTCCGCAAAACATTGCAGAAGCAGCAAAACTTATCACTAAGGAACACGTAAAACCAGTTGACGTTGCAAAAGCAAACGGACAACATTTCCTAAACTTCTGGGGCATTGGACTCGTATCTGAAGTATCAAACAATATTGATGCAGAAGAAAAAGCAAAGCTCGGAAAAATAGGCTACTACTTAAGCACAATTCGAACTGTCAAAAATGCTGAAACATTCCCAGTTAAAATCACTTATGACGGACAAGTATATGAAGACGAAGCTGTTCTTGTCATGGTTGGAAACGGTGAATATCTTGGCGGCATCCCGTCCTTTATTCCGAACGTAAAATGTGACGACGGAACACTTGATATTTTCGTAGTCAAATCAACAGGTATTCAAGCATTTAAAGATTATATCGGAAAGAAACTATTTGAAGACTCAAATGAAAATGACATCTTCCACGTAAAAGCGAAATCCATTCATATTGAAACAGAAGAAGAAAAAGAAGTAGATACAGATGGAGAAAGTTCGCTTCATACACCTTGTAACATTGAATTATTACCAGGACACTTTACGATGATTTATAATCCTGCGGTTGTGTAATACAAAAAAACGAGCTAAAGTTTTAACATTTTAGCTCGTCTTTTTTATTACAAAGATATTTTAATATGAATTTTCGTAATCAAACTCCACCCAATTTTTCCAGTGCGTATTAGCATCCTTCTTCACAATAATACTTGGATCTTTCTTCTCTATTGCAGCGGCTACTGATTGGAAGAATTCATTTTCACTTACTTTTTCATCTTCAACATGTTTCCATTCTTCCGTTTCATACGCTACTTCCCAGTCGCCTTCTAAATCAAACTCTTCTAAAATCTCTTCTTTACTCCACCATAATAAATTTCGTGCTTCATTATTAGTAGCAAGCATACGCATGAAATATGTTGGATAAGACTCTATCGTTTGTACTTCTATTCCATGATTCACATAATCTTCTTCTGTAAATTGA
Source organism: Bacillus sp. BSL6 (assembly GCF_052928345.1). Lineage (NCBI taxonomy): Bacteria > Bacillati > Bacillota > Bacilli > Caryophanales > Bacillaceae > Bacillus > Bacillus sp. BSL6. The sequence continues at coordinate 58,571 of NZ_JAVGCW010000001.1, read as the reverse complement.
TATTCAAAATGATGCTCGCGAATTTTCACACTGTCATTATAAATATTTGGCATAAATTCACCTTCATCATCAAACAACTCATACTCTCCATCATTTAATTGTAAAATTCCATCATCACCAATTGAATGGTTTATTCTATCTCCATATACTTGAATATCATTACATACACCTAATGAACCTACACCGACCACTTGAAACACCATTAACCAATCCTTATTCTCTTTAAAGAAAAGAGAGAATTTCACTTGTGAAATATCCATATAATCATTATCAAAAGCAGGAAATTCATACTTACTTTGCTTTTTATCTAATAGTTTCAAAATATCTGTTTGCATCTGTAGCGTCTTCACCTCTATATAAACTTTTCAAATTTACTAGAGTATAACATAACTATACTTACCTCTGACATTATAATAATCCTACTTAAAAATAGCAGAATGGTCTATTTGCATCCTCTAGTTATTTTTAGATACAATTAAGAAAAGAAGCACCTTCATATAAGGGAGAGGGCATACTTTGTTCAACCAACAATTAGTGAATTTACGCATTGATTTTGCATTTAAACAATTGTTTGGTACGAATGGTAGTGAAGATATTCTCATTGCCTTTTTAAACGCGATGTTACAAGAGTCTTTAGAGTCACCTATTGCTTCTCTACAATTAGAAGATCCACATTTACACCGAGAACACGCAAATGATAAATTATCAATTCTAGATATTTCAGCAACATTAGACACAGGGACAAAAGTAAATGTAGAAATACAGCTTAATAATAATCACAATATGATGAAACGCAGTTTATATTATTGGGGAAAATTATACACATCTCAGTTACAAAAAGGGATGCCCTACAGTGCACTTCGTAAAACCATCACCATTAATTTATTGAACTTCATCATGTTTTTAGATCACAAAGAATTTCATACTACACATAATCCCAATTAATATAAGACTAACAACGAGTAGCATACCTCTCACTCCTCCCCTTTAAATTTTACCATAAAATAACAAACCCGATTCTCTCATCGAGAATCGGGTTTATATTTACAATCCTAACTTTTCCTTTGCACCGTCAGGAATTTTATCTATCGTTACTTGCACTTTGTCATGTAAAACCTTTCCTCTTGTCAGCACATGCCAATACGAACCTTTTTGTAATTCACCTACTCCATCAATCGTTACTTCTTTTTCTTTTCCATCCTTATCATAAGCTTTCACCGTATATTCACGGCCTTTATTTCCGCCTAATTCTTTTCCATCATTATCAATAATTGCGTAATGATTCTCTATATCAAGAAATGGGTTCATCTGATCTAATAGCTTACTCCCACTTAATAAATATGTCGCTCCTGCGACGATAACAATCATTGCTCCAAAAATAAATCTTTTCATCTATATTCCGCCTTTCATTATGTTTTCTTGAGAACATTTCTAAGTATAGAGCGCATTTCTTAATAAAAACTCGTACAGTTTCTTAACTTTTTCTTAATGTAGAAGAAATGTGGCGTTACATCTAGGTACATGAAATTATATCGACGATTTTTCGAATATATCGACGTTTCGACAAGGAATATCGACTTACCGACAAAAACTGACAGTAGAAACAACAAAAAAGGCTGTCCAAAATGGATTTTGGAACAGCCTCCGCTACTTACTCATTACTGCACTTCTTTTTACATAAAACAAACTACCAATTAAAACGACAATTACGCCAAAATATACGCCATACTCTATCGCAACTGCTACAATTCTTTCAATATGTTGTCCGAATAAAGAACCGAGCACAAAATAAATGAGCGTCCAAACAAATCCTGTCGTATAGGAATACAAAGCATATATCCGAAATGACATGTTATTCATCCCAACTACATATGGTACGATATGTCTTACAACCGGTATGAAGTAACTTGTAACTAACGCATAATGACCATATTTCTCTACCATTTGTTGAGATTTCAAAAGATATTTTGCCTTTTTCTTTTTCATTAGTTTATGAAGTACTTTTGTACCAAATATTTTCCCTAGTATATAACCTAAAGAAAGTCCGGATACAACTCCTAAATACGTTAATAAAAATGCAGGAATGATACTTAATATCCCTAGTGAAGAGACAAATCCGCCACTCATTACAATCATTTCGTCTGGAATTGGCATACCGATAATACCTAACCATAAACAGAAAAATAACGCCCAATAACCGTATTGTTCAATATAAGATAATAATTCATGCAATTCCATTATGCATATACTCTCCTTAGCTCTTTTTTACAACTAAAGACGTACGCTGGCGGGAAATTGAGCCACACTTTTTCTAATGTAATTTGAGGAAAGAAATGCTGTATAAATCCTTTTTTCACAAGTGAATATTGAAATGTTATGAATTCCCCATTCTCATGTATTGCTTCCATTGCATTATTTAAAATGCGTTTTGAAACTTCTTCTGGTAAAGAGGTAAAAGGTAATCCCGATAAGACATAATCCACGCATTCTATATGGAACTCTTCCATATACTTCTTTATATTTTCAGCTGAACCGTGCACAACAATGACGTTCTGCTCATCTTTAAACTTTCTCTTTAGCTCTTTGCAAAACACTTCATTTATTTCAATAAGAAGAAATATTGTTTCCTGTTTCTTTCTCTTCATAATTTCTTTCGTAAAGACTCCTGTACCAGGCCCTAACTCTACAATGCATTTTGCTTTATTAAAATCAATTACATCTACCATTTTCTTTGCTAATATTTTTGAACTTGGCGCAACTGCACCAGTATGTTTCGGATGTTTAATAAATTCATGTAAGAATGTTATGAGCTGCATGTAAACTTCTCCCCATTCGTTCAATAGTTTTTTACTTGTTTCTAAGTATAACTATCGTTTCTTAACAAAAATTGAGGAGATTTCTTAAGATTTTATGAAGAATGTATCATTTGCTCTTATATATAAATATCCCTTTTATATTTATTAATTCGGTATAATGGATATAAAAATAAATTTTATGAAAGGTACCATCACATCTGCAGAAATAAATCTGTCAATTACCTTTCATTATTATCCAACATATGTAATTATTTTGTATGAGCAAAGAAATCCCAATAATAAGAAATTTATATTTTGTAGAAACGAATGTACATTTAAATATATTTCAAAACGATTTAAAAGGAGAAGATCATGAATAATTATATCGACATACAGCACTTATGCGACCTTGTACATAGCACTTTTCATGTACCCGTTCAATTCTTAGCTACTAATAAAAAAATTGTATATGAATCTACTTCTCATACGATTGGTAGTCCTTTTTATACTTCTAAAGAAGAACATCTGAATGAACTTTATCAAGAAAATGCTCCTTGTAATTTTCCAATTTTCAAAGGGAATAAGTACCTTGAGAATTTCATTAGCATTCATATAACTGATCATGAACATATAAAAGGAACAATTATACTCGGGCCTACTACTTATCCAAAAGTATCAGATGAAATGGCTATTAAACTTATGAAGTATTTCAACTGTAATCATAAAATGCAGCAAGGAATAGACTACTATCAATTTCTACCAGAGATTAAAAAAAGTACGCTAATTGATATAAGTATTTGGTTACATTACGTCATTTTCAATGAAAAATTAGATCGCGATATTGTTTGGAAAAAAAATAAATTGCTCGAAGATGTTTCTTATAAAATCGTAAATCCTGATTTATACATTTCAAAACGTCGCCGGCATGACCCGCAAAATTATGACATATCATTGGAACGTAAATTTTTTTCAGCCATTAAAGAAGGTAATAAAGAAAAGGTCATACAATATGCCTATTCCTTCCCACAAGAAGACGCAGCAATTTCATCTAAAGGAGATCAACTGAGAAACCAAAAAAATAACGGTATTATCGCCATTACACTAGCTACTCGATATGCGATAGATGGTAATCTCCCATCACATATTGCTTTTTCACTCGGCACTTTATATATCCAAACCATTGAAAAGCTAGACAACATGTATTCCGTAAATAGATTAATTGAAGATGCATTATGTACTTTTGCAGAACGTGTAAAAGAATATAATAATCAAGCATATTCTAATGCCATTACTACATGCTTAAATCATATTCACAAACATATTTACGATGAAATAACTCTTAATGACCTTGCTAACCTTTTACATATTTCCCCTACTTATTTATCAAAATTATTTAAAAAAGAAGTGGGAATTCCTTTAAGTGAATATATCCAGAGGGAACGAGTAGAAGAAGCAAAAAAATTATTAACATTAACGACTTATCCACTATCAGATATTTGTGCCTGGCTCAACTTTAATGACCAAAGTTATTTCACAAGAGTTTTCAAAAAAATCACTAACATGACTCCTAGACAATATCGTGAAAATCATACTGTTATATAAAAACGCTTTCTTAATAGAGGGTGAGATAGTTGCCATACTTGCTCACCTTCCTCGATTTGATTTCCTCTCCTTCATCCAAAATAAAGTTTTAATCCTCTTCAAAAAAGTACAAGAATGACAAATAAATTACTATAAATAAGTGAATGAATTTGATAATTTTTTAGTACTAAGCAAATTCAGCTCCAAATCAGACAGAATAAAACTAACACAAGGTACTTCGGAATGATCAGCAGTAGTTACTTCCATAGTGATTAACCTTCCTATATAGAAAATATATTGTTAGGAGAATAGAAAGTATGAGTAGTACAAATATATCAAAATCGGTTCAAATAACTATTATGTCTAAACAATCTCATGGCATAAAAGAATCGCGAAGAGTATCATCATACGATGACAGAGAAAGAATTGAAGACAATTTATTACGCTCATTCATTTCAGAAAAAGAAATATTAATCACTTATTATAAAGATAGTTATTTCCCTACAAGTTATATGACTGTAATTGAATTAAACCCTTTGAAACGTTCTTTAATATGTATAGATACCTTTGATCGGAAACATACTTTTAGTTTCATCGACATAATTGATGCACGTTAATTATTGCTATACAAAAAAGCCACTCACCTCATAAAAATTAGGTAAATGGCTTTTTCCTTCCTCACAGCTTCACTTATTATTTCGCACTCACAATCTTATAATAAGAGCGAACTGTTAAGAAGTAATATCCGATATAAATAGCGCCGTATACTCCAATACTAATTAGGAGTGGGATCATGATTTCATACGGTAATATGTTCCCTAAACCTTTTAGTGCAAACAAGCTGTGCAAGATTCCGATTACTAACGGGATCGCAAAGATAAAGCTTACTTGTTTTGCGATAGCTTTCTTCATCTCTTGCTTCGTTACACCGACTTTATGAAGAACGACGTAACGATCACGGTCAGCACTTGCTTCTGTAAGCTGCTTGAAGTAAATGATTGAACCTGTCGCTAATAGGAATACTAATCCTAAAAATAGTCCGATGAACATCATTAAACCTGTCGTTTCAAGTCCCGTTTGGAATCCTGTATAGAAATCATGAAATGGTTTTAAAATTTCTGATTCACCAGCTGGCATAACGCTTGCTAATTTCGCTGTTAACTCTTTACTATTTCGCTCACCTTTTACATCAATATTTTTTACAATGCGCGTTTCGTTTACTTGTTTCGCCTGCTCATATGTTTGATCTGGAACGATTACAAATAGTTCATTTAAGTTTGTAACACTTCTACTATTTACACCTTTAATCTTTAACTCTTTCGATTCATTTCCAACAGGGAATACAGCTGTATTTCCTGTGTAAAGAGGACCAAAATCAAGTGTTTCAATATATAGGCTATCATATACAAAAGCTTCATTCGCATTTAAATTTACAGGTTCTATATCTAAATGTTTCGCGATTGTATTAAAATTTGATTGAGAAATAAGCTGGTACTGCTTCGTCACATTATAGTGTGTGTTCAGAACTTGATCCGCTCTTTCACCTTTAAATGTTCCTTTCACAGGAATCATTTCAAATTCTGATTCATATGTCACTGGATGATTATTCTTTTCTCCAGCAAGTATTTCATTTACTTTTTTATCTAATGCTTCGTCTTTTTTCTCATATGAATAACTATACGGCGCAGCAACTTTTGATTGCTTAAATGTATTGTAATACATCGTAACTGACGTACCAACCGCCGTTAATGTTACTGCACTTAAAATCGCAATTGTCGCAAGTGATTTCGCATTTCCTTTAATACGATATAGTAACTGCGATGTCGTTACCATATTCATACCGTTATAAAACGCTGATTTATTATTTCTCGCACGTTTCAATATAAATACTGTGAAGAACATGAACAATAAATAAGTTCCTGCTACTGTCGCTAATAAAATGTATAATGCAACGACCATAAAGTCTGCATACATAACTGCTTTCATGTACATTAACGCTAAGAAATAACCTGAACCGATTAAGAAAACTGAAATTAATGCCATAATAACAGAGCCCTTCGGCATTGCTTCTCCTTCACGTTCTGCACGGAAAAGTTCAATTAGCTTGAATCGATAAATTAGACGATATCCTTGAAGTGATGTATATAAAATAATCACAAAGAAAATAATTGCTGTATCAATAATGGCAGCCATCGGTACTTCAAAATGAACATTTAAATTTAATCCCATCATATTTACTAATAACTCAAGGAATAATTTTGAAAGGACACTACCAATCGCAATCCCGATTACTAATGACATTAATCCCATTAACATATTTTCATAAAAGAGCATTTTACCAATCTGTCTTTTACGAATACCTAATAAAGAATATAACCCAACTTCTTTTTTACGTTTTCTTGTAAAGAAACCGTTCGAATATATAATAAACACCGCTACGAAAATAATAAGCATCACACTGGAAACTTGGAATGCCCCACTAATTTTTTTAGAAGCTTCCGCTGCTTTTTCCATTTGTGAATTATATTGCAGTGCTTTAAATGTAAAGTAAATAACGATACTAAAAATCATAGATGCAAAATATACAAAGTAGTCTTTAAAGTTCCGCTGTATGTTGCGGAGGGCAATGCTAGATAAGGTCATCAGCCATACCTCCGGAAATAGAAGACATTACATCAACGACTTGTTGGAAGAACTGTTTACGCGTTAACTCGCCGCGGTGCAATTCTTTATATAACTCACCATCTTTAATGAAAATAACTCGCTTACAGTAACTTGCTGCAAATGCATCGTGCGTTACCATTAAGATTGTTGAGTTATCATACTCATTTAGCGACTTCATACTTTCAAGTAAATCTGTCGCTGATTTAGAATCAAGTGCTCCCGTTGGCTCGTCCCCGAAAATCATACTTGGATTTGTAACGATTGCACGTGATGCCGCACATCTTTGCTTCTGTCCACCAGATACTTGATATGGGAACTGACTTAAAATATGATCAATACCGAACTTTTTCGAGATTTCAAGAACGCGGCGATCAATTTCATTTGCCTTTACTTTCGATAACGCAAGAGGTAACGCAATGTTCTCTTTTACCGTTAACGTATCTAATAAGTTATAATCTTGGAAAATGAAACCTAAATGATCGCGGCGGAATAACGCTAACTTATCATCATTCATTTTTACGATATCTTTTCCATCAATTAAAATCTCACCGTTCGTCGCATTATCAATTGTAGAAAGAACGTTTAGTAAAGTCGTCTTACCCGAACCAGAAGGTCCCATAATTCCAACGAACTCACCTTCTTTTACTTGTAAGTTAATACCTTTTAACGCTGCAAATTTATTACCACCCGTGTCATACACTTTTTCAATATTTTTTGCTTCTAATACTGTTTTCATCTCGACATCCCTCATTTCATCTATTCTCTATTTTCACTATATACATTCTCTACTTTTTCCACTATCGATGTTTCTTACACAAACATGACAGTTATGTAAGGCCGGTAAGCAAAGAAATCAAAATTCAACCTAATGAATCAAAGTACTTTGTTACTATAACATTGGGATATCATGCCATCCATTCATTCTCCTTACAGGAACATTACAATTTTGTAAGGTTAAAAATATACCCTACAAAGTTGTGCATGAAATGTCGGATGGAGCTATTTTTTTCCTGCTATTCTATTTAACAAGGAGGTTATGGTTATGGATTCACTTAAAAACATGAATGAAGCAATGCAGTATATTGAAGAAAACCTTACACATGAAATTGATTTTAAGGAAGTCGCAAAAATAGCTTACTGCTCCGAGTATCATTTCAAAAGAATGTTTTCTTTCCTAGCTGGCATATCACTATCAGAATATATTCGCTGTAGACGTCTTACTCTCGCTGCTTTTGAACTAAAAAATAGCGATGCAAAAGTTATTGATGTCGCTATAAAATATGGCTACAATTCACCCGATTCATTCTCTCGTGCCTTTCAAAACTTGCACGGCATAACACCTTCAGAGGCCCGAAATAGTAGCCATTCTTTAAAAGCCTATTCACCCATGACCTTCCAATTATCCATCCAAGGAGGAAATGAAATGAATTATCGAATTGAAGAAAAAGAGCCATTTCGAATTATAGGTATTACAAAACGCGTACCGATTGTATTTAGCGGTGTAAATGAAGAAATTGCTTCTATGTGGAAAAGTTTAAATCCAGAGGCTATTCAAACATTAAAGTCCCTTTCAAACATGGAACCTACTGGAATCATTAGTGCTTCTACTAACTTTTCTGAAGGAAGAATGGAGGAAAAAGGAGAACTGGATCACTATATTGGCGTAGCCACAACAAAGGATTGTCCAGAGCAGTTTAAACAGCTTGAAGTTGCAACTTCAACGTGGGCTGTATTTGAAGCTGTCGGTCCATTTCCTGAAACATTACAAAATGTATGGGGACGCATTTATTCCGAATGGTTTCCTTCCTCAAACTATGAACTAGCGGAAGGACCAGAAATATTATGGAATGAACAGAAAGATATATCTTCTCCAAACTTTAAAAGTGAAATTTGGATACCGGTTTTGAAGAAATGATACAAAATAAAGCAGCTCTTCCTTAAAAGGAAAAGCTGCTTTATTTACATTTTCAACTCTTCTTTATAAATGCTATATGACTTTATTGTTGATACGATAATGCATATTAATATCATTCCAATCCCCATAAAAATATTAAACGGATCTGGAAGCAAAGCCCCGGCATATATACAAAGTGAACCTATTACAAATACCCTCGAAGCAAATCGGTGTGTTTTTCTCCAAACTATAGGATTTTCTAATGTCCAGTCCATTCGAATACCTACTAACCCGTTCGGCTTCGTTTGTTGCATGTAATTACCTAATACAAGAAACAATGTTCCAAGTCCAAAATTAAATGCAATGGAGCCCGATGCAATATAATTAGATACTGCTAATAGTGCAAATATGTTACATCCAAATCCGATAAAGAGAATAGCATAATTAATCGCTGAAAGAACTTTGGATTGCTGTATAGACTTATCTTTTATGAATCCAAAAACTAGCCATATTATATAGAGCACTACCATACTACCTATCGAGAATGAACTTGCTTCTATTTTAGAAAAATATCCATCTACTACTCCTGCTGCATTATAATGGCGTGGAATTTGTTCTGGTAAATACGGCCATACAATATACCACCCAATTGCAACTCCAATTATTAAACTCCATGGTAATACGTGTCTTCTCATCCTCTCTCCCCCATATTTTTTATTAAGTCCCTATCTCTTTCTTATAAGTAACATAGGAATACACCATCGTACCAACAACCAATACAGCAACAACACTTAACAAACTAATCACTTTCCACATTCCCGGTAGAAACGCCGAAATCATAATTACAATACCACCAATCATCATAATCTTTGATCCTAACCGATGTGTTTTTCTCCACACTTCCTCATTACTTAACGTCCACGGCGTTTTAATACCTATGAAGAAATTTGGTTTACATTGTTGCATATAATTGCCGAGTACAACAAAAAGGATACCGACCATTACGTTCACAAAAATTCCAATTGGAACGTTATACCCTAAAGCATTTGCTAGTGTCATCATATTAATAGTAAATAAGAAAAATAAAATTGCTCCATTAATCCTTCCAAGTGCTTTAGGAAATTTTTTATAGTTCTCATACTTTGGATCTATCTTAGGCAATACAGTTACTAATACATATATAAAAATCATAATTGCTACATCAAAAATCAACATTCCCATTTTTGACATATGTCCATTTACTTCACCATCAATGTTCCAATGACTCGGAACCTCTCCCGGTAAATACGGCCATGCAGCGCACCATGCAATAATCGTTAAAGCAATTAATAATAACGGAAATACATGCTTTCTCATTTCCCCTCTTCCCCCTTATTCGTAAATGTAAACACCCAAGTCAACAAATCTTGAAAGACCGTTGTGTTTAAAGAGTACAAAACGAATTGCCCTTTCTTTTCATCTTGAATAAGTTCAGCATTTTTAAGTGCGTTTAAGTGATGTGAAATACTTGGTTTTGTCATATTGAAATGTTCAGCGATCTCACCAGCGGTTAGATCACCTTCTTTTAATAAGTCCAAAATTTTTCTCCTTGTTGGATCTGCTAATGCTTTGAATGCTTGATTCAATGTCTTTCTTCCTTTCACTAATTAGACATTTAGATATTTATCTAAATGTTAAAACAATTACTATCATTTGTCAATTATATCCAGCACCCTTTTTACTTTTTACGCTTTTGCCCTATACTGTTTATTAGCTTATCTTTCAACATAATGAAAAGACTTGAAACACATGATACACTATATCTACAATTGTTTTTTAGGAGGAATATACATATGTATAAAATTTTAATCGTTGAAGACGATCCAAATATTTCATCATTACTACAATCTCACATTCAAAAATATGGCTATGAAGCTGTTGTTGCAGAGAATTTCGATGATATTATGGAATCGTTTAACGCTGTGAAACCACATCTTGTTTTACTTGATGTAAACTTACCGAAATTCGATGGGTTCTACTGGTGCCGCCAAATTCGTCATGAATCTACTTGCCCTATTATTTTCATTTCAGCTCGTGCTGGTGAGATGGAGCAAATTATGGCGATTGAAAGCGGTGCGGATGATTATATTACAAAACCGTTCCACTATGACGTTGTAATGGCAAAAATTAAAGGTCAATTACGCCGTATTTACGGTGATTATGCGCCAAATATTTCTGAACGTATCGTTGAAGTAGAAGGTTTAAAACTATTCCCAGAACGTCCAGAAATTCATTTTGGATCTGAACAAGTTCTTTTAACGAAGAAAGAGGCTATTTTAGCAGAAATGTTATTATCTAAATTCCCTCGTACAGCGAGCCGTGAAGATTTATTAGCTGCTCTTTGGGATGACGAGAGCTTCGTTGAAGAAAACACATTAAACGTAAACATTACGCGTCTTCGTAAAAAGTTCAATGAGCTTGGTATTGAAAATGCTATTGAAACAGTGCGCGGACTTGGGTATCGTTTTAACGCAACTTGGAGTGAATAAGCATGAAGCTATTTTTACGTGATCATTTTGCATTTTTTCTACTGTACATATTAAACTTCGGTATCATCTTCGTTCTTTATGATGCAGTAGATGGATTCCAAAATAATAAATTTTACTTCGTCGTTTTAAGTTTATACTTATTTATTTGTTTCCTCGCTTATCGTTACGTTCGCAATCGTAGAATGTACCATAGATTAAGTGAACAACCAGAAAAAATGGAAGATGCGTTTATTGAAAGAGCAACTGCTCCGATGCCTCACGGTGTAAATGAACTCGTGCGCACGCAGTATCGTCTCTTCCAAAAAGAACTACAATCGTATGAAGTAAAACAACAAGAACATCAATTATTCATTAACCACTGGGTGCATCAAATGAAAACGCCCGTTTCTGTTATGCAACTTATGGTGCTTGAAATGGAAGATGAACATTTAATTCCGAAATTCAAAAAAGAATTAGAACGTCTAAACCAAGGGCTTGATATGGCTTTATACATGGCAAGGTTAAATAACTTCCATGAAGACTTCCATGTTGAGACGATTTCATTAAAAGATACGGTAACGAAAAATATTAATGGATTAAAAGAACTATTTATCCGAAACGGAGTCTTCCCTGTTTTAGAAGTTCATTCTGATTTAAAGGTTGCTTCTGATGCGAAATGGCTAAAATTTATCATCTATCAGTTAATGACAAATGCCGTTCGTTACTCTGGTGAGCGCGGAAAGAAAGTATTCTTATCCGCTTATCGAAACGGAAAAGATATTATTTTAGAAGTTCGTGATGAAGGTGTTGGTATTCCGCAAGAAGATGTTCGACGAGTATTCGAACCGTTTTACACTGGGAAAAATGGTCGTACATTCGGAGAATCAACTGGTATGGGACTTTATATCGTAAGTAAAATTTGTGATTATTTAGGTCACTCTGTCAAACTAGATTCTGAAGTTGGTAAAGGAACGACGATTAAAATCATCTTCCACAACGCTGCAAATAATCAATCAGAACAAACGGAGAAGGTGACCGAAGCATGATCGTGACATATGCAAGCAAAATGTATGAGAACTCACTCTCATACATTTTTTGCAATAAAACTACTTCTATATCTTCTAACCGGGGGTATAATTTATGACCTTTTGGCAGTTTGCCTTTAAAAATGTAACACGTAATTCCAGAGCTTATTTTGCTTACTTTGTAAGTAGTTCTTTTTCGATTGCCGTTTTCTTTTCATTTGCTGTTTACTTATTCCATCCGAAATTACAAAAATTTGGCATGGTCTCTGAAATTTCAGGATTAATGATATTTTCAGAAGTAGTAATTGTATTTTTCTCTTTCTTCTTTTTACTATATTCCATTGGCACTTTTTTAAAAGTTAGAAAAAAACAATTCGGCGTTTTGACCGTTTTAGGAATATCTAGAAAACAATTACATCGTCTTGTTTTTATGGAGAATATGTTAATCGGTATTTTATCTATCTTTTTCGGTATGCAGTTTGGACTTGTCTTCTCGCAATTTTTCTTATTAGTGACAGCAAAAATTACGCACGTACCGGGCATATATTTATACTTACCTATTAACGCATTTATTTTAACGACAATCGTCTTCCTTAGTCTTTTTATCGTTGTATCTACATTGACACCGATGCTCATTCGTACAAAAAAAGCGGTACACCTTTTAAAAACAAATAGTAAAAAACGAAAAGAAAGAAAACCGTCCATACTTATTTCTTTATTTGGTGCGATTTGTTTATTTGGTGGCTATGCGTTAGCTGGAAATCCTAAATATTTCGTATCAGTAAGCCCACAAATTGGTGTTATATATATGGTTTCAAGTATTTTCGTCATTCCAGCGCTTGTTACAATCGGTACATATTTCTTCTTTTCACAAATTAGTTTCTTACTTATTTATATTTTAAAGAAAAGAAGAAAGTTTTATATGAAACAGATTAATATGCTTTGGATTTCTGATTTAGCAAACCGTATTCGAACGAATATTAATATGCTTTTTATTGTAGCAATGCTATCTACTATCGCTTTCACAATGATTACGTTCCTATATGGGTTCGGAAAATTTATTAAGCTAGACGTTAATCGAACTTCACCTTTCCCAATTTCTTATTTTTCTTATGATGCGAATCCTTTTGTTACAGAGCATTTAAATTGGCTTGAGCAACAATTACAAAAAGAGCATTTTCCTTATGAGAAAATAACAGCTGATATATATGAAACACCGCTAGAAGAAGATAAAGGTATAGCTATTTATAATGACGTATACGCAATTAAGCAAAGTGACTATAACAAACTTGCGGATTCTTTACGAATGAAACAACTATTTATGAATGATAACGAGGCATATGTTTTAACGGGGACGTCTTATATCACTATATTTAATGAATTTGAGCAAAGCTACAAAAGAGATTACATTACACTCTCTAGTACAAATACGAAATTAAAAGTAAAAGGCTATGAACAGATCCATGCAATTCCATCTAATTTTTCATATCAAACGATAGTTTTGCCTGATATTATCGTGAACAACTTACCTAACACGGTAAAGCATATATCGGCATATAATTACAAAATCCAGAACTGGGAACAGACATATGAAATTGCTAATACTTTTATAGAAAAAGTGCAAAAAAATCGAAATAAATCTCAGTATGAAGAACCTCTTATTCGCTCCTTTGAATCAGCAGGATCATTATACAGAATAACATCTGGTAGTGCTGCGCATACTTCCTAATTGGAACATTTTTAGGAGTTATTTTCTTCATTGGAGCCGGTAGCGTTCTTTACTTTAGAATGTATACCGATTTGACGAACGAACAAGAGAAATATATAACGATTTCTAAAATCGGTGTAACAGGTGCAGAGATGAAACGATCTGCAACCATTCAACTTAGTATTTTATTTTTCGTTCCGTACATTATGGCATCCATTCATACAATGTTCGCAACGAAAATGTTACAAGATGTAATTGGCTTATCTTTGTTCAAAGAAGTTTCAGCCGTTCTTATTATTTTTGGATTCGTTGAAATCGTATTTTTCTTATTCATTCGTTCACTTTATATGCAAAAGCTATCACAATATACTAATACACATTAAAAAGGTTATTACATGAAAAAGGTGGGATCTCTTCCCTCCTTTTTCATGCCCATTATATTAGGAGGTTTAGGTGAATGACATTTTGGCAGTTTGCATTTAAAAACGTCACACGGAACGCCAGAGCTTATTTCGCCTATTTTGTAAGCAGCGCGTTTTCTATTGCAATTTTTTTCTCGTTTGCAGTTTACTTATTTCATCCTAAATTGCATATGACAGATGTAAATGTTGCTCTGAACATATTAATGACAATTTCAGAAATTGTCATCGTATTCTTTTCGTTTTTCTTTTTACTATATTCAATCGGTACTTTCTTAAAAGTACGAAAAAAGCAATTTGGGATTTTAACAGTACTTGGCATATCCCAAAAACAATTAAAGAGACTCGTATTTCTAGAAAACATGCTAATTGGTGTTCTTTCCATCTTTTTCGGCATTCAACTTGGACTTGTTTTCTCGCAGTTCTTTTTATTAGTTACCGCCAAGATTACACATGTTCCTGGTTTATATTTATATTGGCCAACAGCTGCCATTATTTTAACTATGATCATTTTTCTAGGACTCTTCATTCTCGTCTCATCGTTTACGCCGATGCTCATTCGGACGAGAAAGGCTGTACGTCTTTTAAAAGAAGGAACAAAACAAAAAGAAAGAAAAGCATCTGTGCTCATCTCTCTATTTGGTGCGATATGTTTAATATCTGGATACGTACTAGCAGCCAATCCGCTATATTTCATGTCGCTCGGCGACGTAGTTGGGCTTTTGTACGCCGCCACCAGTATATTTCTCATTCCGTCACTTGTTACAGCTGGAACATACTTTTTCTTTTCACAAATTAGTTTTTTACTCATTCGTATATTAAAAACGCGAAGAACATTTTATATGAAGCGAATTAATATGCTTTGGATTTCTGATTTAGCAGCGCGCATTCGGACAAACATTAACATGCTCTTTATTGTAGCGATGCTATCAACACTTGCTTTTACTATGATTACATTCTTATATGGATTTGGTAAATTTATGAAGTTCGATACAGTAAGAGAAAATCCTTTTCCTTTTACATATTTATCACATACTGAAAATACGTTGGCGGATAAACATTTAAACTGGTTAGAACAAAAATTTAATGAAGAGCACTTTACTTATACAAAATTTAAAACGGATATATATGAAGTATCTTCAGCTGAAAATAATACGCAGCTCTATTATGCCATTAAACAAAGTGACTATAATGTACTTGCTAAGGCTTTAAATTGGGAGACACTCACGGTAAATAAGAATGAATCTTATATTCTTATGAAAGACTTAGATGATCAAGTTATTGGAACGCTTCACAATAAAGACAAGAAAAATACTCTTACACTTACGCAAAACAATTTACAACTACAAGTGAAAGAATATAAAAGTTATAATCCATTCCCAAATCGCTTAATATACCAATTACTCATACTATCTGATGAAAATGTAGAAGCATTATCCACTGTTTCAAAACAGATGAGTGTATATAGCTTTAAAGTTAAGAACTGGGAAAAAGCTAATAACATCGGCGCGGTATTCATAGACAAAATTAATACCGACGGGAACAACATTCAAGCAGAGCACCCTCCTTTCCATGCAAGTGAAGCGAGCGATTCTCTATACACAACAAAACAAAATGTCGCTTCGTTCTTCTTAATTGGTACTTTCTTAGGTGTTATTTTCTTTATTGGTGCTGGCAGTGTTCTTTACTTCAGGATGCATACAGATTTAACAAATGAACAAGAAAAGTATGTAACGATTACAAAAATTGGTTTAACAGAAGCCGAAATGAAACGATCTGCTACAATTCAACTTGCGATTCTATTCTTTGTCCCGTACATTATGGCATCAATTCATACGATGTTTGCGACAAAGATGCTGCAAGAAGTTTTACATCTCTCGTTCTTCGCTGAGATTACAGTCGTACTGATGATTTTTGGAACAGTTGAAGTTTTATTTTTCCTTTTAATTCGTTCCTTCTATATGCAAAAATTATCACACCATATTAAGTTTTAAAGGATAGAAAGGTGATTATTATGGAAGAAGTATTACACATTAAAAATGTCTCAAAAGTGTATGAAGGAAAGGTCCCTCATACTGCTTTAAAAAATATAAATTTACATGTAGATAAAGGTGAATTCGTTGCGATTATGGGACCATCTGGTAGCGGTAAATCTACATTTTTAAACGTTATTTCTACCATTGATTCTCCGACTGCTGGTGATGTCGTGATTAATGGAAAAAAACCACACACATTTCGTAGAGAGAAGTTAGCTATTTTCCGCCGCCAAGAGCTAGGATTTGTTTTCCAAAACTTTAACCTACTAGATACACTAACAATCGGTGAAAATATCGTACTACCTTTAACATTAGATAATGTTCCTTTAAAAGAAATGGATGAAAAGCTTGATAACATTTCAAAGAAACTTGGAATTGATCATATTTTAGACAAGCGTATCTTTGAAGTGTCAGGAGGACAAGCACAGCGTACCGCAGTAGCACGTGCTGTTATTCATCATCCGTCACTTTTACTTGCCGATGAACCGACAGGAAATTTAGATTCAAAAGCGGCAATTGACGTGATGGAACTATTTACGAAATTGAACAAAGAAGAAGATGCAACAATTTTAATGGTTACACACGATCCATTCGCAGCAAGTTATTGTAACCGCGTCATTTTCATTAAAGATGGCGAACTTTACAATGAACTACACCGCGGATTGTACCGTGAGAAATTTTATCAAGAAATATTAGATGTTTTAGCATTACTAGGAGGAAGACGTGGATGACATTTTGGCAATTCGCATTTAAAAATGTCTCGCGTAATTCGAAAGCATATTTCGCTTATTTTGTGAGTAGCGCGTTTTCTATCATGGTTTTCTTTTCGTTTACTGTATACGCGTATCATCCGCGCTTACAAATTATGAATAAATTACAGGAACAAGATCCATTGATGAACTTAGCCGGCATGGCACAGTTTGTTATCGTTTTGTTCTCGTTCTTCTTTCTCTTATATTCTATTGGGACATTTTTAAATGTACGGAAGCAACAATTTGGCGTTTTAACTGTTCTCGGTATATCTCAAAAACAATTAAAACGTCTTTTGTTTACTGAAAATATGATCATTGGAATGCTTGCTATCTTTGCTGGTATTCAAGGCGGTCTTGTTTTTTCTAACTTTTTCTTACTCGTTACTTCTAAATTAACAAACGCAAAAGGCCTCTATTTATATTGGCCAACAGAAGCTATTATCGTAACAACAATAACTTTTATTATTTTATTTCTTATCGTATCTACGTTTACACCGATGTTCATTCGTACTCGGAAAACAACTCGATTAATTAAAAATAATAAAAAAGAAAAAAACGAAAAAAGACCGTCTATACTCATCTCATTATTTGCTTTAATTTGTTTAGCACTATGCTATTATATAGCTGGTTATCCGCAAGGCTATATAACAGAAAAAAATGCACAAAATGGATCTGTATTCTTAATTATGCTATCTATTTTACCGCTCGTAGTGGTGGGAACATATTTATTCTTTTCACAAACGTTTCTTCTCTTTATCTTTATTTTGAAAAAGCGGAGAAAGTTTTATATGAAGCAAATAAATATGTTATGGATCTCAGATTTAGCTAACCGTACTCGTAGTAATATTAATGTACTCTTTATCGTTTCTATGCTATCTGCACTTGCATTTACGATTATTATCGGATTATTTGCTACTAATAATAATACGAAAGCAATGATATTAGAACGCCGTCCTTTCCCCTTCACATATACGTCTACAGGGGAAAATTCACTTGAACAAAAACATATTGCTACAATTGAAACGGAGCTTACAAATGCTAATTTTCAATACAACAAACATAAGTCTACATTGTTAAAAGATACCGCTTTAAAAGAAGACATTGCTCTTATGAAAATGAGTGATTATAACACGCTTGCGAAACAATTAAGAAGACCAGAAATACATCTTGATTCTACACAAGTTTATATTATTTCTCGTTACTCACCAGAGCTCTTAAATCTTGTATCAAATCCATTTGCAAAACAAAATACAATTACAATCGGATCTAATAAAAAAGAATTTCATATTAAAGGATTTATTAATAAATCAATTGAACCAGCCTTCGTATTCCCTTATTTAATAATTGTACAAGATGATGTATTCAATAATATGATTCCTCATATTGAAACAACCATAGTGTATAATTACTTCGTTGAAAACTGGGAAAATACGATTGCTCCTACGAAAAATATATTAAAACATATTAGAAATGATACAGATAACTTCTATGAGGCACACAAAGATGCGGAAGCTGATTTTCACCCCCCATTTAATATTTACACAGCGGCCGATGACCTAAAATACAGCAAAGGAAATTCAATTGCTACTTTCTTTATTTGGGCATTTCTCGGTTTTATTTTCTTTATCGGTGCAGCTAGTGTTTTATACTTCCGTATGTATAACGACTTAACAAATGAAAAACAAAAATACATTACCATTACAAAGCTTGGTTTAACAGAATCAGAAATGTTTCGCTCCGCAACGATTCAATTAGGAATTTTATTTTTCGTTCCTTACATCGTTGCTGGTATTCACACATTATTTGCGGTTAAATTTTTACAAAGCATGTTCGCTTTTTCTTTACTAAAAGAGTTATTAATTGTACTCACCTTTTTCGGGATTATCGAGATCATTTTCTTCTTCTTAATCCGTTCTCTGTACATTAATAAGTTATCACAGCATATCAAAATATGAATAAAATGGCCTTGTGCGTATTGCACAAGGCCATTTTCAATAGTTTTTAATTAGCAGCAATATCCGCCGTAGCCGCCGCCATAACCGCCGTAACCACCATAACCACAACCGCCGCCTCCACCGAAGCAGCTAGCACCGATGATAATTAATAAAATAAACAATACGATTAGAAGCGCAAAACCGCCTCCGCACCCATGTCTGCGGTTACAATCATCATGTCTGTGTTCACACTTTTCGCTCATTACTCTATTCCTCCTTTAGTATCATTCATAACAAGTTCACCTTGCTCTAAATGAGGGGATTCCATTTATAGTATGTTTTCAGGGCGAATAGGAAGCTTGGCTTACTTAAAAACGGGCTTGTTTTAGGAATTGAGCTTGATCAAAAAAAAGATACCAGTTAAGGTATCTCCTAAAGAAACATATTCAATAAAAGCGCAAAACCAAATGCGATAAATGATAACAATGTCTCCAGTACCGTCCACGTTTTAAACGTTTCCTTCACCGTCAAACCTAAATACTCTTTTACAAGCCAGAATCCTGCATCATTTACGTGAGAAAACATTAATGAACCTGCTCCAGTTGCTATAACGAGCAATTCTAAATTCACACCAGACATGTGCTGAATAACTGGTGAAACAATTCCTGCTGCTGTCGTTAATGCTACTGTCGCTGAACCTGTTGCAATTCGAATTAATCCAGCTACCATGAAAGCTAATACGATTGGTGATAACGATATATGTTCTGCCATTTGCGCGATCGCCGTTCCAACACCGCTTTCAATTAATATTTGTTTAAATCCACCGCCTGCACCGATAATTAAAATAATGGAACCGACCGGTAATAAACTTTCGTCTGTTAATTTTTTAATCATCTTTTTATTAATTCCTTGTCTTATTCCAAGTAAATAAAATGCTGCGAAACATGAAATAAGTAAAGCAATTACTGGACTTCCGATAAATACAAAAAATTCAGTCATCTTTTTCGGTAATGAAATATATGGTGCAACGACCGATAAAATCATCAATACAACTGGTAATAAAATAATAAAGAATGAAACTTTACGACTCGGTAAATCAGTTGAGACAGTCGTAACTCGAATAAGCTCTGGTTCATTTTCAGGTATAACCCTTTTATGTACCCACTTTGCAAATATCGGTCCTGCGATAATAGCTGTTGGTAACGCGATAAGTAATGAATATAAAAGTACTTTTCCTAAGTTCGCGTTATAAATACCGATTGCTGTCATCGCCCCTGGATGTGGTGGCACGAGCCCGTGAACAATAGATAACCCAGCAATGACAGGTAAAGCAATTAATAATATGTTTTGTTTCGTTGTTTTTCGAATTGAAATAACAAGTGGTAATAAAATGACAATCCCTACTTCAAAAAAGACGGGAATTCCTATAACAAACCCTGCAAATAACATAGCCCAAGGTAATTTTTTTACGCCGAAAAATCGAATAAAGAAATCTGCCACTTGCATGCCGGCCCCTGAATCGGACATCATTTTTCCTAAAATTGTACCGAGAGCTAAAATACCAACTAAATGCCCTAGTACACTACCAACACCAGTTTCATAGGCAGTTACTATCTTCGTTAAGTTCAGTCCAGACATAATAGCTAAAAATAAACTCGCAACTGTTAAACTAATAAATGCATGCCATTTCCACCATGATACCCCTAAAATAACAATCGCAATTGCAAGTAACGTGACGATTAATAAGTATATATCCATTTTTCATTCCCCTTACTTTATAAAAAAAGAGGGCGAATACCCTCTTTTTATACGTCATAATTCACTACATAATGCTGCATTTCTGTATTGTAGTAGCCCTCGCTATATTCAATTACTTCGCCAACTTCATCGTAAGAATAGCGCATACGTTTTAATAGCGCTCTCCCCTCTTTTTCACCTAACGCTTCGGCAACGAAACTAGGCGCAAGGCCAACAGCAAATTCATCTCTGAAGTTTTCTAAATGAATGCCCCGGTCCTCGACTAAATCGTAAAGCGATTGCAAATCAAAATCCGATAAATCTGTACTTGCCATGTGTGCTGAGAAATAGTGCGTATAATGAATGTACGGTGCATCATTTAACGTATATAAACGTTCAATACGAAAACTCTCTTTACCGAATAATCGAAATGGCACTGTTCCTTCTTCATTCTGAACGATTTCTGCTGTTAGCAATTTCTTTTGTACTTTATATCCTTCTTCCACTAACACTTCAGTAAATTTCTTACCCTTTGACAGTTTTGTCGCAGAAGTGTTACGGATAACTTTCGTTCCTTTACCGCTTTTCTTTTCCAAATATCCTTCTTGAGCGAGTTCTTTAATCGCATTTCGTACTGTAATTTTGCTCACTTTGAACTCTTCTTCTAACTGTGGTTCGGAAGGAATATTTGTATGAATTGCATATACACCATGCAATATTCGATCACGAATAATGTTTTTTATTTGTAAATATAATGGTCCTTTTTTCCTCGTTACGTTCACCGTTACACCCACTACCTTTCTACATCACCTACTGATGCCGTCATTGCCCGAAGTATATCCTTCTCTGATGACATTGGCGTATCACCGACGATTGTATGTGCAAGCATTCCAGCTGCTGACGCAAATGAAACAGCTTTCTCTGGTGCAAACTCTTCTATCTCGCCATGAATAATCCCGCTCGTATAAGCATCTCCAGCACCTATTCTATCATATACAGAAAACGTAAGTGTTTTTGCAAAAGTGAACGTACCATCTTTACATATAAATCCGCGAAGCGAGTGTGTATTATCGCTATTAATAGAGCGATGTGTACCAGCAATTGTAGCGATATGATACGTTTCAGCAACTTGTGGAATAAGGTCCACAAGTTGCTCCTCTCGCTCTGTCTCTTCTGTTTTCATCCCAAGAACGAACATCGCATCTTTTTCGTTCATCATAACGATATCAGCAAGAGCCAGCATTTCTTCATAATGCGGTTTCGCCTGTTCATATCCGTCTTCTCCCCAAAGAGATGGACGATAGTTACAATCAAAAACGACAGTGCCTCCGTTTTCTTTAACAGCTTTCGCTAAAGATTTCATATGATGGCGCACCGTGTCATTCATCGCAAGTGTAATCCCACAAAAATGAACAATATCAATTTCCTTCGCGATTTCTTCAAATTGATACATTTCTTCACATGCCGTATTAAAGCTACTTTCTAATCGATTCGAATATGTAACGCGGCTTGCACGTGCGCCAAATCCATTTTCTAAAAAGTACATGCCGACATATTTACCGCCTCTTGAAACAAGCGAGGTTTGCACGCCTAATTTTTGAATGTAAGATAATGCAGCATCTCCAACCGAATTTTCCGGTAAAGTTGAAATAAGAAGCCCTTCATGCCCGAGATGAGAAAGTGCTGCAGCAACGTTCACACCTGTACCAGAAAATGAGTATTTTAATGTATTAGCTTGCGATAACAATTCATATCCTGGTACTTGCAGGCGCATCATTACTTCGCCGAATGCTGCAATTTTCTTACGCATATTGATCAACTAACTTCTTCACGACTGCTAATAATTCACGCACATCTTCTACTTTCGTGTTACCAGTTTCTTTATCAATAATAGAAGAGTACACGTGCGGGATCACTTGCTCCACGTTAGCTTCAAGCGCAATACGTAAAATTGTTTCAAAGTTTTCTTTATCGATTCCGCCCGTTGGTTCTAATGCGAATCCTTCTTCTGCACAAGCTTTCGCAACTGCACGATATTCTTCTTCATGGGCTAGCCCTTTCATTGGGAAGTATTTCAATGAATTTCCGCCCATATCACGTACAAGTGCGATCGCTGTTTTAATTGGAACGATTGCTTTTTCTTCTCCAGCTGCACTAATTGGACCAGTAGAAATATTTACGTACCCTACTTTTCCTGTTGGCGATACTAAACTATTAATCCAGCTATCTTTTCCGCCAAGATTTGCACGTGTCGCTCCAACTGAAGGGAACACTTGGTTAATATGGCTACCAGAATAATGTTTCGCAATTTCAGCTACAACTGCTGCTTGGCGATTATCTCCTGCTCCTAGTCCGATCGATACAGCGTCATCAATTTCTTTTCCGTATGCTTTCATCGCTGTAACTGCTTCTTCTACTGTTGGATAATCTTTTGATAATACGCCTACTACTACATAACCTTCTGCTGCTTCAAAAATATCTTTTGCATTTTCGATATTGTTCGCTAATACATTTAATGCTACGCGGCCTTTATAAAAACGCTTTTGAATGTTTGTCATTTTAGTTTCCCCCTACAATTTCTCTCAATTTTTCTTCGATCACATGTATGTCATCACCTTGAAGTGGACGTGGATCAATATCAAAGAATCCTTGTCTTACTCCGTAATCACGTGTATAAATCGCGATTTCCCCGTCGCGTAATGCCGCCACAACGTCTTTTGCCGATTTATTTAACTCTTTTTCGTTAATATGAATACGTGCTCTAAAGATTGCTCTTCCCGCTTCATCTTGAACGATCGTTACATTTACACCGTTTAATTCTTTTAGCGGCATAAGTACTTGTAACAACTCTTTTTCTTGCTCGCTCTTATCTTCTTTTACTCCGTACTCATCAAGCGCTTGAAGTAAACCAAATGTTGTTTCTTTCCCAACTTTCATACTTCTTCCGATGCAATGTAATTGCACTTTCAGCCACTCAATATATTTTCGTTTCCCGCCAACAATACCAGA
This sequence comes from Bacillus sp. BSL6, assembly GCF_052928345.1. Lineage (NCBI taxonomy): Bacteria > Bacillati > Bacillota > Bacilli > Caryophanales > Bacillaceae > Bacillus > Bacillus sp. BSL6. The sequence goes on along the minus strand of NZ_JAVGCW010000001.1, from coordinate 34,510 downwards.
AGTAGGTCCTTCAATTGCTTTTGAACCGCTATAAATGGCAAGGTCTGAATACTTCACATATTTTTGAATATCTTCTTCAGCTGCCGCATCGACGATAAGTGGTACATTATTTCGCTGCGCAACTTCCCATGCTTCTTCAACAGAAATCATATTTTTTTGCACGGCATGATGTGATTTTACATAAAGAATGGCCGCTGTATTTTCACCAATTGCATCTTCAATATGCTCTGCTTTCCCTTCATTTGCGTAGCCAACTTCTACAAGTTTTCCTCCGCCTAAGTAAATCATCGTTTCAACAGGAGCACCATACTGAACGTTATGACCTTTTAACATAATTACTTCGTTTTTCGCGATGACCTCTTGATGAAGTCTTTCACTTTTACGACGATTTCCTTCTGTCACAATTGCTGCGATAGAAAGCGCAATTCCGCTCGATGCTGAATTCACAACAACCGCTGCCTCTGAATCTAGAATTCTCGCAATATGGTCTCCTGCTTTATCTACTAAATCAGCAATTTCCACATAATTTTGTCCCCCATGTTTCATTGCATCCATAACTGTATCTGTCGGAGCGGATACACCTAAAATACTCATTCTACCGCTCGCATTAATCACTCTTTTTAATCCGTACTTAGCATTCAATGAATGACCCATTGATTACAACCCCTTTCGTATCAATCCTTCTTTCAGCAACGCGCTGATCCCCTTCTGAATCAATTAACGTAATCTTCTCATCTTTCACCGTAAATAAAGTTAAATTTGCAATATCTCCTTCTTGAATGCGGCCAAGTTCAGGTTTCTTAAGCCATTCTGCCGCATGTTTCGTCACCGCATCAATCACTTCTTCTAGCGGATAACCTAAGTAAAGGAATTTCGAAAGAACGTGAGCCATACTATACACGGGACCGTGCACACGATTCTTCCGGTAAATATCTGTACTAATTGTATTAAAGGCAATATCGTGACGCTTTGCTGCCTCTGCTACTTTAAAAGAAAAACTAGCATTACCATGCCCAACATCTAAATGAACACCGCGATTCACTGCATCTAGTAACACAGGTAACGGTTTGCCTTCTTCATCAAATAAATTATTTTCTTTCCCGTTTAAGTAATGTGTAATAACATCATCTTTTTCTAAAAGAGGTACAACTTCCTCAATTCGAGGAGGAGCTGAACCGATATGTACCATAATCGGTAATGATGTTTCACGGGATAAAGAGCGCGCTACATGCAGCGGTTCAATTCCACTATCACAAACGACGCTTTTACTCATTCTCGCCTTTAACCCAACGATTACATCTTTATACTTTTCTACTGCTTCTATTACTTTCTCTTTATCGATCCATTCCATATTGGATAATTCATCAATTCGTTTCAAACCGATGCGAGAAATATTTAAAAAGGCAAATAAATTCGTTTTCGCCTGCTCTCTACTTTTTACTAAATCTGCAATACGATCAGCTCCGCAGCTACCCGCATCAACAATTGTCGTTACCCCTTGCTTAACGCCAATTTCATCCACCTCATCGCCATACGGATCAAACTCTGGAAAAGCATGAACATGTAAATCAATCCAACCACTCGATACGTAAGTACCTGAGTAATCAAGAATCTTTCCACCCTCGCCAGCACCAGCTTTCGTCACCTGTGCGATTTTATTATTTTCAATTACAATGTCAATCTCTTCCCCGTTCACACGTTTCACATTACGTAGTACGAATCGTTCTGTCATTGTACTTCCACCCTTTTCTATAAGAAGCCATAAGAATACGCTTACATTAAAATTTCATTTTTTATATCTCTTTCACACGTTTAGCGTAACACAAAAAAAGGCAGAAGTAAATATAACGTTATAATGTTTAAGAGTAAAATACTCCCCAAAAGGCTGATAGTACAGGAAATTATATCAACGATTTTTCGAATATATCTATCGTAACTCACAATATATCAACGATTCTACAAGAAATATCGATCCCTTTCTTATATACGAAAAGGTCGCTCCAAAGCGGAACAACCTCTTTTTCTATTCCTGAACCGTCACAATAACCCCATCCATATTGTTTCCCGAAATTTCATACTGCTTATTCACCGGAACATTCACTTTCATGTTTCCGGAAACTTTATAATAAGAAACCGTATATTGCTTACCTTCCACATCGGTTGTGATTTCTTTTTGCTCTTTTAAGAAATCTAAGTATTCCTCTAATGTAATTTTCTTTTTTTGCATAATTGCACTATGAGGTAGGCCGACATAACGGATGTGCCACGGCTCATATTGAATGCCTGTAATGTTACTTTTATTTTTCGGATAGCGTAAAACAAAGCCGTGCTTCCATACGTTCTCTTCAATCCATTTTCCTTCAGGCGCTTTTTCCATTTTCTTTTGCGTTGAACCAACGTCCAGTGATAACCCTAAATTATGTTCACTATATCCTGCTGGGAGTGCATAATCAGATCCCATTTTTTCATATAGCTGTCTTTGCTCTTGGAAATCTCGATAGCCGCTATTCATTAAGAAATGTTGTACGCCATCTTTTCCAGCTGCATCGACAACGTTCAAAAACTTTTTTACAACATTTTTTGATAAACGAAGGTTTCTATTAAATATTACGTAGCCTCTCACTAATTCACTATTATGATTTACATTTATAATATCAGACCTAATACTATCTTTTTTAACTGGATAATCCCTGTTAACTAATAATAAATCGCCCTTATAAACTTGTTCCTTCGTAATCTCTTTCTCCTCGGTATTTGCTGCCTTTACTAGCTCATCTTTCTCGACAATTTTAACGTCGATTTCCTTTTGAAATAACGGTGATATATAAACGCCTACACATACTGTGCACGCTATAAAAAAAGAAATAAATACCCACTTTTTCATTTCTAGTTCCTCCTTAACGTAACTTACGTATAGAATAGAAAAAACTATTAAAATAAAAAGTGGGGTAAAGTTTAAATTTTTATTAAATTGTTACGTTTTCGTCTTTTGGCAATCGCACTTCAAACATTGTTCTAACTACATTACTTTCAGCAGAAATCGTACCATTATGCTGCTCGATAATATTTTTTGCAATAAATAGCCCAAGGCCCGTCCCGCCACGGTTCTCTGACCTCGCTTTATCACCTGTATAAAACATATCAAAAAGATACGGTAGGTCTTCTTCTGGAATGCTATCTCCGTAATTCATAACTTGTACGACAACTTCTCCATTATCGATATACCCATTCAGATCAACAAATTGCCCATCATATCCGTATCGAACAGCATTTGTTAACAAGTTTTCAAATACTCTAGCTAACAATTTTCCATCACCGTTAATCGGCAAATGAGGATCAACATTCAATCTAGCTTCTAAATGGTGTTTTTCTAGTAACGGATACAATTCCTCATCTAGCTGTATAAGCAGCTCACTTATATCAATCGGCTTTTTATTTAGTTGTAACATGCCATAATTCATACGTGTAATTTCAAATAATTCATCAATTAAGCTTTCAAGCCTTTGTGATTTCGTATATGCAATTGTGGAGAAATGTTTAATTTGTTCTTTTGTTAAATTCTCATCTTTAAGAATTAAATCTAAATAACCTAAAACAGATGTTAACGGCGTTCTTAAATCGTGAGCTAAGTTAACAATAAGCTGGTCTTTACTACTTTCCGCAAAGTCTCCTCTTTCCACCGCTTCTTTTAACTTTTCACTCGCAACATTTATTTCACGTGCGATGTCTCCAAATTCATCATTTGATGAAACTTGAACTCTATTCGTAAAGTTACCGTTCGCAAGATGATGAATCCCGTTAGAAATCTCACTAAAATACTTTAAATACGGTTTTGTCAAAAAGAAGAAAAAGATAATAGACAACGGGATAAAGAAAATTAAAAAAAAGTTAATATCTCCAAATTCCCTTACGATTGACCTAAATTGTGCTAAAGGCTCTTCATAGCGAACCATCGTTTTATAATACAACTGCAATCCTTTATAAATTATATAAGTTACAGTTGCAGCGAGCACCATACTTAACGCAAATAAGGCAATCATTTTAAATCGAAAGCTTTTCATCATGTTATCCATTGAAAGTATACCCTACTCCCCACACTGTTTTTATTAGCTTATCTTTTCTTTTATCTTCCCCAAGTTTTTTCCGCAACGTACGAATATGTACCATAACTGTATTTCCGCCTTCATAATAATCATCTGCCCATACTTGCTGAAAAATATTTTCCACATTGTATACTTTCTTCGGGTGACTCGCTAATAAATATAAAATATCAAACTCTTTCGGTGTTAATTCAACTTGTTCTCCGTACACATTTACTGTTCTTCGCTCAGGATCAATCACGACCCCGCCTACCGCTAAAGCAGATTTATTCTCCGCTACTTTCGGCTGATTTAACGTAAGAAACCTACGTAATTGTGCATTTACACGCGCAACTAATTCAATCGGTGTAAAAGGTTTCGTCATATAATCATCTGCACCTAATACAAGACCTGTCACCTTATCAAAGTCCGAAGTTTTCGCACTTAAGAAAATGATTGGCATATGGTGCTTCGCGCGAATTTGACGCGTCACTTCATACCCATCCATTTTCGGCATCATAATATCTAAAACCACTAAGTCGATTGGCTGCGTTTCAATAATATGAACTGCCTCTTCCCCGTCCGCTGCCTTTACGACGTGGTACCCTTCTTTTTCTAAATGTATCTCAATTAAATCAGCAATTTCTGCCTCATCATCCGCTATTAAAATGGAAATGCGCTTCATTTTACTCCCCCTTTATACGCTCGATTGTAAACTAGTCTATGCAATTTGTACAATGCGAAAAGGTTACTCGCGGGAGTAACCTTAGTAAATGAAATTATATCGACGATTTTCCAAATATATCGAACACAACTTGAATTATATCGACGATTTTTTTAATATATCGACGTTTCGACAAGGAATATCGACTTACCGACAATTAACGACGAAATTCGCCCACTATTTTAAAGACTCAACCTACCGATCAAAAACAATCCGCTGCTTCGTGATTTCCGCCAGCCTTCCGCGATCTACCTCATACTCAGCATCAACGCTTTGCGGCACCATCACTTTCCCTCCCTCAAGCATCACTTCCGGCGAAATAATATCCTTCTCCCAATGTCTACTAGAAGCGGATATATCGCCTGGAATCGTAAAGTTCGGCAATGAGGCGAGGGCAACATTTTGTGCTCGTGAAATCCCCATCTCTACCATACCGCCGCACCAAACTGGTATGTTATGCTCCATACAATAATTATGGATTTGGATTGATTCTGTTAATCCGCCTACTCGCCCTGGTTTAATGTTAACGATTTGGCAACTGCCAAGTGTAATCGCAACACGCGCATCTTCTAAACTATGGATACTTTCGTCCAAACAAATTGGCGTTTCTATTTTCTTTTGCAACTGTGCATGATCAAGAAAATCGTAATCCGCTAGCGGTTGCTCAATCATCATCAATTGGAATTCATCTAGTCGTTTCAGACTCTCTGTATCCGCTAATGTATACGCTGAATTTGCATCAGCCATTAACGGGATATGCGGAAACTCTTTACGAATTTCTTTCAATAACTCATAATCATGCTCTGGCTTTATTTTCACTTTAAAACGCTCGTATCCTTCTTCCGCGTACTTCTCGATTTGTTTTAGCATAACTGGAATCGTATTAAGCCCAATTACAACACCAACTTCAATTTCAGCCTTCATTCCGCCAAGCACTGTCGCTAGCGATTTGTTTTGACGCTTTGCATATAAATTCCAAACAGCCCCTTCAATTCCTGCCTTTGCCATTCGGTTTCTTTTTATATGCTGGAACAAACTCGGCACTTCATTCGGATGAGAAATTTCAGCCTTTAATAAATCTGGTAATAAAAAGTCTTGCAGTACATGTAGCGCCGTCTTCACTGTTTCTTCCGTATACCAAGGTTCAGAAAATGCAACGACTTCGCCAAATCCAATGTACCCGTCCTCATCTTCTAATTCAATGACGATACTTTCACGCTTTTCATACGTTCCGTAGCTTGCAGCAAACGGGATGACGAGTGGCATTTCCGTTATATGAAGTGTCGCTTTTTTTATCTCCACTTACATCTCCTCCACTAATTGTCTTAACTCTCGTCTTAACAATTTTTTCGAAGCATTTCGTGGTAATTCCTCTAAGAAACAAGCTTTTTTCGGCACTTTATATTTCGCTAATTTCTCTTCGCAAAAGTGAAGAATTTCTTCTTCTGTTACCTCTCCACTTTTTACAACAAAAGCAGCAGGTACTTGTCCCCATTTATCATCAGTCATACCGACAACACCAGCTTCCGCTACCGCCGGATGAGAAAGCAACACTTCTTCAATTTGAGCCGGATATATATTCTCTCCGCCAGAAATAATTAAATCACTGCGGCGATCTAATACGTATAAAAATCCTTCTTCATCTAAATAACCGAGGTCACCAGTATGAAGCCATCCGTTTTGAATTGTTTCGCGCGTCGCATCTTCACGGTTAAAGTAACCCCCTGTTACGTTCGGTCCTTTTACTACGATCTCGCCTTCTGTAAACGCCGGCACTACTACGCCATCTTTTTCAATACGCAGTTGGCACTGGAATAGTGGTTTTCCAGCTGACCCTACTTTCGTTAACATATAATCTGCGGATAACGTACAAATTTGCGAAGACGTTTCTGTCATACCGTACGTTTGATATACAGGAATCCCTTTATCAACACACGTTTCTAACAGTGGTTTCGGCGCTGGTCCTCCGCCAAGTAACATGCATCTTAAAGAAGGTGGATATGTCTCTGCCCCAAGTCTCTCTAATAAATCAGTTAACATTTTAGAAACGACAGAGATAATTGTTACCCCTCTCGTTTGAAGTGCTTTATGAATAAAATCAGCATCATATTTCGGAACGAGTAAAATGCGCATGCCGTACATAATATTTTTCATTAAAAGAGATAGTCCGCCAACGTGGAACATCGGCATACAAGCTAACCAACAATCATCATCACGAAGGCCTAAATTAAGCGAAGAACCAACCGCGCTTGCCCAATGATTGCCGTACGTTAAAATAACGCCTTTCGGTTTGCCTGTCGTCCCAGACGTATAAATAATCGTCATCGCTTCTTCTAAAGAGAACTCTTCTTGTATAGAGGCCTCCGCCTTCGGTCCATTCATCACCTCTACGAATGAATATACAGGAACATCTTTAGCATCAAAATCTTGATCCGTCACTAAACAAATAACTTCAGCATCATCCATTTGCCAAAGTAGCTCTTCTCTTGAAAGACGCGTATTTAAAAGCACAGCTACTGCACCTACGTAAGATAGGGCGTGAATAACTGTAATCATCTCCATACCATTTTTCATCAGAACAGCCACCTTTTGCCCCCGCTTCACTCCTATATGTGTGAGGTGTTCACAAACAGATACTACTTTTTCATGTAGCAGCATAAAAGTAACTTTCTCTTCCTCTATTTCAATTGCAGTGCGATCTGGTGTTAAAAATGCACGTTGCATTAACCAATTTGGCATCGTCTCCATCACTCATTCTCCTTTCATGAAAGAAAGAGACTTGATATGACATCAAGTCTCTTAGTTGTTTTGTTTCCGGTTTGACCTTATCCAGCTGCGCCTCCTAGCCCCTTCCGTCTAAGAACCTTCCGCACGAGAAAGTAAAAAACACTTTCTGTGCGAAAGAACCTTAGCCAACGGGGCTAAACAGTCGGCTCCGCTTTTGGTTTGATCACGGGAAACGAGGGAATTGACCGAAGTCTGGACGGCGTTTTTCTTTGAACGCGTCGCGACCTTCTTTTGCTTCGTCAGTTGTGTAGTACAATAACGTTGCATCTCCAGCTAGTTGTTGAATACCAGCTAGACCGTCTGTGTCTGCGTTGAATGCAGCTTTTAGGAAACGAAGTGCCATTGGGCTGTTTGCTAAAATTTCTTGTGCCCATTGTACTGTTTCTGCTTCAAGTTGTTCTAATGGTACTACTGTGTTTACTAAGCCCATATCAAGCGCTTCTTGAGCACTGTATTGACGGCATAGGTACCAAATTTCGCGAGCTTTCTTGTGGCCTACCATACGAGCTAAGTAACCAGCTCCGTATCCACCGTCAAAGCTTCCTACTTTAGGACCTGTTTGTCCGAATACAGCGTTGTCTGCAGCGATTGTTAAGTCACATACGATATGAAGTACGTGTCCTCCACCAATTGCATAACCTGCTACCATTGCGATAACTGGTTTAGGAATTGCGCGAATTAGACGTTGTAAGTCTAATACGTTTAGACGTGGGATTTGGTCGTCACCTACATATCCACCATGACCGCGAACTTTTTGGTCGCCGCCAGAACAGAATGCACGTCCACCTTCACCTGTTAAAATGATAACGCCAACATTTGCATCATCACGAGCATGTGCAAAAGCGTCGATTAACTCCATTACCGTTTTAGGACGGAATGCGTTATGTACTTCAGGGCGGTTAATCGAAATCTTTGCGATACCATTGTATGTTGAATAAATAATATCTTCGTAATTGCCTTCTTTTACCCATTCAATAGCCATTACAACTACCTCCTTGTATATTTCTGATCTCCTCTATAAGTGTAACTTCATTCTTAATTGAAAAAAGCATCACTGCATAGTTTTTAGAAATCCCTTTACTATTGTATCAAACTTTTCCGGTTGTTCCACATGAATTGCATGGCCAGCACCATCAATTTTGACAAATTTCGCGTCAGAGACGCATTTTTCGATATTTTTTAATATGCGAAAGAACTTTTCATCATGCTCACCGTTCATTAAAAGAACAGGCATTTTTAAGTTTTGCAGCTCATTCCACCATGAAGGCTGAGCCCCTGTTCCCATGCCGCGCAAGCTATTTGCAAGTCCTTTTGAATTGTTAGCAAGTCGTTCTTTTCGCACTGCTTCTTGTACGTTTTGTGCTAAACTTTTTTGCGTTTCAAACAGCGGAATATTTTCCCACATCGATACAAAACTTTCGATGCCTTCTCGCTCGATTTTATCGGCAAGTCGCTCGTCTTTTTCACGACGTTCTTCCCGCTCATCTTCACTTTCAAGACCAGCTGTACAATTTTCTAATAAAAGAGAACGTACATATTCTGGATATAGACATGCCATCGTAATCGCCAGTCTACCGCCCATTGAATAGCCGAGTATGTGCGCTTTTTCAATATGAAGGAAATCTAGTAGTTCTTTCATTTGCAATGCTGCATTTCGAATATCATAATGCGTCACATCTTCAGGGCTTTCTGTTTTTCCGTGCCCAACAATGTCTACTAAAATAACTTGAAATTGCTCGCTCCAAGAAGGAACGAATGAACGCCACGTTTCCATGCTTCCCGTAAAACCATGAAGAAGTAGAAGTGGTTCTCCGCTTCCGACTACTTCATATTCATACGATACACCTTGCAGCGTTACGTTCATTTTGATTCACCTTGCAACGATGTAGTAATTACGTCCTGTGTTTTTGCCCATAACGTACGGTGCAATGTTAAGTTTTCATCACGGTTCGTACAAATTTCCACAACGTGTAAACCTTCTGTCGTTGCTCCCTTTTGTACTTCTTCACGGAATTGCTCCCAACCATTTACACGGCTAAATGAACCGCCATACATTGTAACAACATGCTCATAATCAAGCCCAATTGGAGTTCCGAATAATGATTCGAAGTGCTCCTTTTTCTCATATTGCGGTAAGAATGAGAAAATACCACCACCGTCATTATTTACAACGACAATTGTTATATTTAATTCATGTAATTTTGCGGCTAGTAGTCCATTTAAATCGTGATAGAATGATAAATCACCGATTACTAATACGAGCGGATCGCAAATCATGCTCGCTCCTAAAGCTGTCGAAATGATCCCATCAATCCCATTTACACCGCGATTTGCCATTACTTGAATGTCTTTATCCGATGTGAAGAAGAAAGAATCTGTATCACGAATTGGCATACTATTACTTGCAAATAACGTTGCCCCTTCTGGTAATACGCGGACAATATCTGTAATGACTCTTCCTTCAAATGCTGTATCATATGTTTCCATTTCACGAAGTGTTTCCTTCGTTTTTTCGTTTATATGTTGCCACATTTGGGACCAATCATTCTTTTTCATAACTGGCATTTTTTCTATTAGTGCACTGCAAAATGCAATATCACTCGCTTGGACAACTTCTGTTGCAACGAGAGCCGGATCTCTCCATTGTCCAGATTCGTCAACAACGATATGAACAGCTTTCGTCTGTTTTTTAATGAATTGCGTTAATGCTTTCGAAACAGGCATACCACCGAAGCGAATTAAAGCGTCCGGCTTCCACGTTTCTTTTAACAATTCATTGCGTAAAAATGTATCGTAACAGTCGATTACCATCGTTTTATCATGGTGTCCGCTACGAATGTTAGAAAGTGGATCCGCTAATATTGGATATCCCGTTTTTTCAGCTAGTTGCGTTGCAAACGTTGCGATTTCTGAATGACTATCATCTCCACAAATAATAAGCCCCTTTTCCATATGTGAAAGGCGCCCTACAAGAGAATCTACATATTCACTCGGCATCACCGCGTTCCCTCGCTGAACTACTCCTGTATATTCTCCGCGTCCTTTATCCCATAAACTTTCTAATGAGAAGTCCGGGATAAGCGGTTCGCGAACCGGAAAATTAAGATGAACAGGTCCTTGCGGCGCTAAACAAGCACTTGCTATCATGCGCTGCGTTGTCATGCGAGCGTAGTGGTACATCGCTTCACTCGCTTCTGGAATTGCCATCTCTGTAAATTGCTTCACAAACGTGCCGTATAAATTAAATTGATTCATCGCTTGTGGTGCACCGACATCTCTTAATTCATGCGGTCTATCTGCCGTTAAGACGATAAGCGGTACTCGTGAATGGAAAGCTTCACATACAGCTGGATAGTAGTTCGCTGCTGCCGTTCCTGACGTACATAATAATGCAACCGGACGTTTTTTCGCTTTTGCGATACCGAGCGCAAAAAATCCTGCAGATCTTTCATCTACATGTAAATATGTGTTCATTCCTTCATGTTGTTCCATTAGTAGAGCAATCGGCGTTGACCGTGAGCCTGGACTAATGACAACATCACATACATTTAGACGCGTCAGTTCATCCACGAACGCGCCTAAATAATATGATAATGCTTCTATATGATTGTTCATTTCATTAATTCCTCCAAAGCACCAAGCATCGGTCTAAACTTCAAACTTGTCTCTTCATATTCAAGTTGCGGTACTGAATCAATTACAATCCCGCAACCGGCAAATAAGGATGCTTTCTCGCCATTTAATAATCCGCAGCGAAGTGCAACCGCAAATTCACCATTTCCTTCATCATCTATCCAGCCAATCGGTGCACCATATAATCCTCTGTCTAACAATTCAACATCACGAATTAGTTTCATCGCTTCCAAACGAGGTGTTCCGCCAAGAGCTGGTGTTGGATGTAATTCTTCTACCATCGTTAAAAGACTCGCTTCGCCTTTTGCCTCTACAGGCGTATATAAATGAATTAAGTTTTTCGTTGTTAATAGACCGGGACTCTCCGGAATATTAACGTATTCGCAGTGCTCATTTAATACCGACCTGATCATATTCACAACATAACCGTGTTCAGCTAAATTCTTTTCATCATGAAGAAGCGCATTACTATTTCGCTTACTTTCTTCTATAGATTGACCATGACCAGTTGAACCAGCAAGACACATCGAAGTAAACTTCTCATCTTCTTTGCGAATTAATCTCTCTGGCGTCGCCCCTAAGAAGCATGCTCCTTTATAATCAAAAGAAAATACGTAACAATCTGGTTGCCCAATGCGAAGTGCTTCTAAAACAAGAGCAGAATCAATATGATGATCCATCTCTACTTTTAGCTCCCTCGCTAATACAACCTTCTGCACGTTCCCCTGCTTCATCTCATCTTGCACTTTCTCAATGGCCTTCATCCAGCCTTTCGGATCCACTTCTACTTTAGAAGTAACTGTTAATTTTGATCCTTCTAGTGCACATTTACTCTCCTCAAAAATTTTCTCTTCTAAAGAAACAATTTCGTTATAAAGAGTTTCTGCACAATCTGTTGCTGAAACGAATGTATTCATTGTTAACCATGCTTTTTCATTTTTTACCGTTAATAAAAATGCTGGTAGTGAAAATGTCGTATCATCAAATTCTTTCCATAAATCTGTTTTCTCTTTTTCTTGGTCAAATGAAAATCCACCAAATAAAAGAGGACCTGTTCCAAATTCGTATTTTTCTCTTTGTACAAATGCTTTCTCTTTTACTTTATCCCACTCGTCACGGGCAGTTTGAAAGCGTTTGTGAGAAGCAGTTGCTATAGTGAAAACAGAGCCAATTCCAGCAAATATTACATGCTGAGCTGGGTCTGCAAAATAACATCTATTTTCGAATGCACTCCTTTTTCCTGCTGCATAAAACAGAAGCGGATCCATCCAGTCTATTTGTTTTACAAAACTAACCAATATTTTTTCATCAGTTGCATGCTTAATGGCTGCACTCAGAACTTCTTGCAAGCCTTTTTGTTTCGTTTGAATCACAATTGTCTCCCCCCTATGGGCGAAAAATAGTCATAATTACGCTTGATTTTAAGATACACCTCAAACGAAAGGCCTGTCAACGTTTAGCATTTCTGAGAAATTCACCTTCTCTTCCTAGAAAATAAACGTTGACACTAAATGATGCTTTTTCTACACTTAGTTGTGTACAATATGTGACCAAAGGAGGATTCAACATGGAAATGAACGTCGAAACGAATTCCTCTCCTACGGCGCCAAAGCCAAGCAAGCAAACAGGCTGGCGCATTTGGTGGAGTTTACTACGTCCCCATACATTAACAGCAGCTTTCGTTCCTGTTTTCATCGGAACAGCCTATGCAATGCAGGTCGGCGGTATAAATCAAATACATCTCCCTCTTTTTCTTATAATGCTTCTTGCTTGTCTTCTCATTCAGGCAGCAACAAACATGTTTAATGAATACTTTGATTATAAAAGAGGACTTGATCACGAAGGTTCAGTCGGTATCGGCGGCGCTATCGTTCGCGATGGCATTCAGCCAAAAACAGTGCTTAACTTAGCATTTGGATTTTTCGGCATCGCAATACTATTAGGTGTTTATATTTGTATGAATTCTAGCTGGTGGCTTGCTGCAATCGGTCTTGTTTGTATGGCCGTTGCTTATCTTTATACAGGCGGTCCACTTCCAATTGCCTATACACCATTTGGAGAGTTAACAGCCGGATTATTTATGGGTGTCATTATTATTGGGATTTCATTCTTTATCCAAACTGGAACTGTAACATCAGAAGTCGTTTTACTATCTATTCCAAGCTCGATTTTAATTGGTGCCATTTTACTAGCTAATAACATCCGTGACTTAGATGGTGATAAAGAAAACGGTCGTAAAACGTTAGCCATTCTTGTTGGACGCGAGCGAGCGGTTGGTGTACTTGCTTCTATGTTCATCGTTTCCTACATTTGGACAATTGCTTTAATTATCGTGAGCATCGTATCACCATGGATGCTTATCGTATTTTTAAGTGCACCGAAAGCATTTAAAGCGACGAAAGGCTTTATCGGCAAAAGCATTCCAATGGAAATGGTACCTGCAATGATAGCAACAGCAAAAACAAATACAATCTTCGGTCTCCTCATGGGAATCGGATTATTGCTTGGATATTTCCTTTAAAAGGAGCTGCTAATGCGGCTCCTTTTTCATATACCAATTTCAGCTCATAATTCCTACTCGCAACGCTCATACTATGTAAAGAAACTGAATTGTAGGAAGGTGGACGACTATGTTAACTCCACAACAAATAAATCAATTTAAATCCGTTTTAGAAAAACAAAAACAAGAACTAGAGCAAACGATACAAACACACGAAAATGAAGATCGTGCATCTGAACGTGAATCTGTTGGAGAATTATCTAGCTACGATAACCATCCGGCTGATATGGCAACAGAGCTATATGAGCGTGAAAAAGACTTCGGGCTTATTGAACTTTGGCATAAACAGCTAGAGGATACGAAACATGCCTTGCAGAAAATAGAAGCGGGTACGTACGGCATTTGCGAAGTGTCTGGCGAAGAAATTCCATTTGAAAGATTAGAAGCAATGCCAACCGCTACAACATGCATCCAGCACGCGACAAATAAGTTAAATATGAATACGCGACCAGTTGAAGAAGAAGTGCTGTCTCCTTCTTTCCACAAACATGATGAAGATCGTTCTGTTGAATACGATGCAGAAGATGCATGGCAAGATGTTGCCAATTACGGAACATCTGAAACACCATCTGATTTAGAAAGACAAGATTCGAAAAACTATAATGGCATGTACGTAAATAGCGAAGAAAACGTAGGCTACGTAGAGGATTTCGAAAACTTTATCGGTACAGATATGTATGGAAAAAATCCGCAAGTTTTCGCTACGGAAGAACATGAAGAATATGAGCAAATGCTTGATGACTTTGAAGAGCGTACTTTTAAGGGCGAATTATCTTCAAATGAGTCGAGTTCCAAAGAATAAAAAAAAGCATTCCGAAAATCGGAATGCTTTTTATCGCTAGCTAATTAGTTTTTTGTAACGTTAGCAGCTTGTGGTCCACGGTTACCTTCAACGATTTCGAAAGAAACTTCTTGACCTTCTTCTAAAGTTTTGAATCCGTCACCTTGGATAGCTGAGAAGTGAACGAATACATCGTCTCCACCTTCAACTTCGATGAAACCGAAACCTTTTTCGCTGTTGAACCATTTAACTTTACCTGTTTGCATGTCATGTACCTCCTAAATAAAAATGAAACTATGAATCCACATGAAAAGGTGGATATAAAGGACATGAATGTATAACAAGCTTACAGCCTTTAATTCAACGTGCTTTATTTCCGTACCACATTATGTAGCTCAATAGTGACTTCACTATATCACGCTATATCAAAAACGTCAAATGAGAACACTTTCATTCCATCATTTTTTTATAATTTTAATATAATGTTGAATTTCCATATTCATATTTTATTGGAAAATTAACAAAACTATAGTGTTCTAATTCTAATAATTTCTGTACAATATAATTACTACATATTTATGAGGTGAAAAAAATGCAAGCACATGAAATCGAGTATAAATTATACGGCGATGATATGCAGTTTGTTGAAATTGAGTTAGACCCAGAAGAAAGCGTTATCGCAGAAGCTGGCGCAATGATGATGATGGAAGATTACATCGAAATGGAAACAATCTTCGGGGATGGTTCTGGACCATCTGGAGGTTTATTCGGAAAGTTAATGGGCGCTGGTAAGCGTCTCGTTACAGGTGAAAGCATGTTTATGACTGTATTTACAAATACAGGTCACGGCAAGCGTCACGTATCCTTTGCTGCTCCTTATCCGGGTAAAATTATTCCTGTAGATTTAACAGAATATCAAGGGAAAGTAGTTTGTCAAAAAGATGCGTTTCTTTGTGCCGCAAAAGGCGTTTCTATCGGCATTGAGTTTACGAAAAAAATAGGAACTGGTTTCTTCGGTGGTGAAGGTTTCATCATGCAAAAACTTGAAGGTGATGGACTTGCTTTCATGCACGCAGGCGGAACTGTATACAAACGTGAATTAAAGCCTGGCGAAAAACTTCGCATTGATACAGGTTGTCTCGTTGCCATGACAAAAGACGTTAATTACGATGTCGAGTTCGTTGGAAAAGTAAAAACAGCTCTATTTGGCGGCGAAGGTTTATTCTTCGCAACGTTAGAAGGCCCTGGAACAGTTTGGATCCAGTCCTTAACACTTAGCCGCTTATCAGCACGCCTGACAAGCCCAGCTGCTCAAGGCAGTGGTGAAGGTAGCGTTTTAGGTGGACTTGGTCGTTTATTAGATGGAAAAGAGTAAAAAGTGCCCTTATGGGGCGCTTTTTATTTTGGTAAACTATACTTTTACTCTTTTCCATCACGTAACTGAATGTATACGCCTCATTTTCAAAACTCTCCAAAAGAATGAATCAAGTCCCTCACTGCATATATTGAACTATACCTTTTCTTAAGGAGGCTCCCTTAATGCGTACTCCTTTATCCTTTGATAAAGATACTGCCATACTGTTAGCTTCTTGTTGTGAGTTAACATATGAACAATATAAACAAAATGGGATTTTCGAAATACCAGATGGTTTTCAATATGTACAAGGCTTTCAAGGAAAAACCATTCAAACGACAGAATGGTTCGGATTCATACTAGAATCTGAGGATACCGTTATTGTAGCTTTTCGCGGGACACAAACAGATACAGACTGGATTATCGATTCACTCGTTAACCAAAAACCATACCCATATGCTTTAAATAGCGGAAATGTCCATAACGGCTTTCTTTCCATTTATGAATCTTGCCGAGATTCTATTATGGATATGCTCGTATCATTACCAGCCCATAAGAAACTTCTTGCAACAGGTCATAGTTTAGGCGGCGCGCTCGCTACCCTACACATACTAGATGCGCGTATCAACACCGCCTTTGCACAGTACGGTCTGTATACATTTGCCTCCCCAAAAGTGGGAGATATCGCCTTTCGGAATTATTATAAACTGCAAGTAGCTAGTAGCTTTCGTTTCGTCAATTTATTTGATGTCGTTCCACTTCTTCCTCCTCGAAACATAAATTTTAATGACCAAGACTGGGAATATGCACACGTTCATCACAACATGACTTTTACAAAAAACACAAAATCTATTACAAATAATCATGCTATGACAACATACAAAACATGTCTGACCTCTCATTTTTAACCAGTAAACAATTGGAAATTAAATATCCTTATACTATAATAATATATGAAGTTATTTTTGGATGAGGGGACCTTACATGCTAAAATTTATCTTTGCACTTTTTCTCATTGTAATTTTTTCGTTGACGGGTTTCTTTACATTTTCATACTTTGCGACAGGAGAATATGATGGAACAGGTATCATATATACTGCTATCCCATTTCTTTCTTAAGCAAAAAAAGAAAACCGAGCTTAATGAGATTAAGCTCGGTTTATTTATTAATTTCAATTTTTTTCGGTAAATCGGTATATCTTAAAAATCGCCGATATAAATTTCATATAGCCTTTTCCGGCCTAGCAATCTCTTTAAATTTGCGTAACTGTATTACCAATACCCCAAATCTCATTACTATACTGTAAAATCGTTCGATCGCTCGCAAAATGACCAGATTGTGCAATGTTTAAAATCGACATTTCTAGCCACTTCGTTCGGTTTTCATAAGCTCTACCAACAGCTTCTTGCCTTTCTGCATATGGACCAAAATCTCGTAGAACGAAATACTCATCATTTTGAATAACGAGAGAATCGTAAATTGCTTCAAATTCAGCTCCCGACTGTGCAAAGAAACCATTCGTTAACTGATCTACTACCTTTTTAATGTGCCCATTGTGGTGATAATAATCACTTGCACGATATCCACCATTTTGATAGTAATGAAGAACTTCTTCGGCCGTTAAACCGAAAATGAAACAGTTATCATCACCGACTCTATCTTTTATTTCAATATTCGCTCCGTCTAACGTGCCAAGCGTAATCGCACCATTCATCATAAATTTCATATTCCCTGTTCCGGATGCTTCTTTACTCGCTGTTGAAATTTGTTCACTGACATCGGCCGCTGGGAATATATCTTCCGCTAAAGACACTCGATAGTTTTCTAGAAAGATAACTTTCATATACTGGCTTACATACGGATCATTATTCACTTTTCTTGCGAGTTCATTAATTAATTTAATAATCTTTTTCGCATAGTAATAGCCAGGTGATGCTTTCGCTCCAAAGATAAAAGTACGCGGATAAAATGTAAAACTAGCATCCTCTTTCAAACGGTTATACAAATATAAAATATGAAGAACGTTTAACAATTGTCGTTTGTAAGCATGTAGTCTTTTTACTTGCACATCAAAAATAGAATTAGGATCAATTGTAATCCCCATTGTATTATGAATACGCTCCGCTAAAATCTCTTTACGCTCTTGTTTTACCTCTGCAAATTTCTCTTGGAAACTCGCATCGTATTGAACTAATTGTAACTCTTGAAGCTTAATCGGTTCTTTCTTCCACTCTGTTCCAATCGCCTCTGAAATAAGGTTTGTCAGCTGCGGATTCGCCTTCATTAACCAGCGTCTATGAGCGATTCCATTCGTTTTATTATTAAACTTATCTGGATAAAACTCATAAAACAATCGCATTTCACGTTGTTTTAAAATTTCCGTATGAATTTTTGCTACACCGTTTACGCTATGACTGCCGACAATTGCTAAATGAGCCATTTTCACAAGATCATGCGCAATAATCGCCATCTCTTCAATACGATGCCATTCATACGGATAACGTTCCCAAAGTTCACGACAGAAACGTTCATTAATCTCTTCAATAATCATATAAATTCTCGGTAATAACGGTTTAAAAATGTGAATTGGCCACTTCTCAAGCGCTTCTGATAACGTCGTATGATTCGTATAAGAAATCGTTTGCGTCGTTATGTGCCAAGCTTCTTCCCATGCTAGTTTTTCCTCATCTAATAAAATACGCATTAGTTCTGGAATCGCCAAAACTGGATGTGTATCGTTAATATGAATCGCAATTTTCTCATGTAATTGACGAAGGTCACCATATCTTTCTCTATGCATACGAACGATATTTTGCAAGCTTGCTGATACGAGGAAATACTGTTGTTTCAAACGAAGTATTTTCCCCTCATCATGCGTATCATCTGGATATAAAAACTCCGATACCGCCTCTGTTTCACGCTTATATTTCAAAATATCTTTGCAATTTTGCGGGAAAGGAACTGGTTCCGCATTCCAAAGTCTAAGTGTATTTACAGTACTCGTCTCATAACCTACTACTGGAACGTCATATGGTACTGCCATAATTACTTCTGCATTCGTATGCCTGAATTCTAAACGTCCATCAATATAGAGTGGTTCAACATTGCCGAAATAACTTACCTCTACAGCTTGATCATGCCTTCTTACTTCCCATACGTTTTCATGAAGAAGCCACTGTTCTGGAAACTCAACTTGATAACCATCCACAATTTTTTGATCGAATAAGCCGTGTTTGTAACGAATTCCACAGCCATGACCTGGTAAGTTTAAAGATGCAAGTGAATCAAGGAAACAGGCTGCTAATCGTCCAAGTCCACCATTTCCAAGACCCGCATCTGCTTCCACCTCTTCTAACTGTTGCAAAGAAATGCCAAGCTCAGAAAGTCCCTGCTCACATACATCCCTGATACCTAAATTTAATATGTTACTTCCAAGCAAACGTCCAAGTAAAAACTCAATGGATAAGTAATACATTTGCTTTCGCTCTCCAGATCGATAACTTTCGTTCGTTGCAATCCATTGACTATTCATATACTCACGTACCATGTACCCAAGCGTATTGTATTGATCACGAGTTGTAGAGTCTTTGAAACTTTTACCATACATCGTCTCTAACTTTTCTAGAAAAGCTGATTTGAAACTTTCAACATGAGTAAACATTTCTTCACCACCTACATGTTATTCCATGAGACTTTTATACAATTTCTTATAAGCAAGAGCTGATTTCTCCCAGCTATAATCTTCAGTCATCGCTTGTTTTACAAGCTGATCCCATACCGGTTTATCATGATAAAATTCAATTGCACGAAGAACCGTGTGCAACATATCATGTGCATTAAAGTTCGTGAAACTGAAACCATTTCCTTCTCCAGTTTCTTCATCATAAGATTGTACCGTATCATTTAATCCGCCTGTTTCCCTTACAATTGGAATCGTACCATACGCTAATGCGATAAGTTGTCCAAGGCCACACGGCTCAAACAGTGATGGCATTAAAAATAAATCACTTCCCGCATACACTTGGTGCGCTAACTCCTCATTAAAGCCGATATACACTTTTACCTTCTCAGGATACTCATATGCCATCCACTCGAAGAATTGTTCATATTCAGAATCACCTGATCCTAAAATAATACATTGTACATCTTCTTCCATTATTTCTCGGAATACAGTACGTACTAAATCAAGACCTTTTTGCTTCGTTAATCTCGTTACCATTGAAATAATTGGTGTATCTTCTTTTTCTGGCAAACCAAAATAACGCTGCAATGCGCGTTTATTTTCACTTTTTTCATATAGTGACTCTGCATCGTACTGAGCAGTAATATACGAATCCGTTTCTGGATTATACACGCTCGTATCAATTCCATTTACAATGCCACTAAGCTTACCATTATATTTTCGCAACAATCCATCTAACTTCTCACCGAAAAATTCATATTGAATTTCTTCTTTATATGTCGGGCTAACCGCTGTAATTTGATCAGAAGCGATAATACCGCCCTTCATAAAGTTCACATTTCCATAAAACTCTAACTGCTCACTATGAAAATATTCATCACCAAGTTCTAACAAGTCGTACATCACTTCAGGAGGAAATACACCTTGGAACTGCAAGTTATGAATCGTATATACCGTTTTAATATGCTCATATAACGGGTTATCTTGATACTTTTCACGCAGTAAAAAATTCACCATGGCTGTATGCCAATCGTGGCTATGAAGAACATCCACTTCGAAATCAAGATGCGGAATACACTCTAATACTGCTTTCGAGAAATAAGAAAAACGCTCTCCATCATCATAATGACCATACAGAGAATCCCTCTTAAAATAATATTCATTATCTATTAAGTAATACGTAATCCCGTCTTGCTCACCTTTTAAAATTCCACAATATTGATTTCTCCAGCCAAGCGGGACGTTAATTACTTTATGTAGCGTACATCCATCCCTTAATTTTTGCGGAATAAGACTATAATTCGGGAGTATAATGCGAACTTCCACACCTAATTTTTTTAGCTCTTTTGGGAGCGCACCTGCTACATCAGCTAATCCTCCCGATTTCACAAATGGTACACATTCTGATACTGCAAATAAAATATTCACTTGTTGTCCCACTGCACGAAAAGCTTATACTACTTCCCTTGCAGCTTCCTCCCTTCGAGTTTTCATTTAAATTAAAACTTTAATCAGTGGAGGAAAGACCCCCACTGATTTCTTAAGAATAACTATTAATCGTACTGTTTTGAACGCTTCCTTTTTCTACAACGTATGGCTCATCGGCGTTTCCTTTTAAGACAACACCGTCACCAATTTTCACGTCTTTATCAATAATAACACCGTCTATTATACAATTATCTCCAATTTGGCTCTTTTGCATAATAATGCTATTACGAACAATTGAACCTTTCCCAATTTTAACAGAACGGGAGACAACACTATTTTCTACTTCACCTTCGATAATACTGCCGTTTGCAATCATTGTATTTTTCACAGCTGCACCTTTTACATAACGAGTTGGTGGTTCATCTTTTACTTTCGTAAAGATCGGTGCTTCTTTCTTAAATAGTTGCTTCCAAATAGCAGGCTGTAAAATTTCTAAGCTATGTTTATAGTAACTTTCAATCGAATCAATAATAGCTACATATCCTGTATGCTCATACGTAGCAATATGCAGTGATTTCCCGCGCTTTTCTCTCACTACATCGAATAAGCTATATTGCTCCATATCTTTATATGCCTCAAATAAGTCTAACAATAATTGTTTCTTTAACACGTATGTTTGAAGCGAAACCCCTTCATGGCAAACTTCCGTAATATCAGCTGCCGTATGTATATGTCGCTCTAACACTGCTTGAAAATTTAATGCTGTTACGAGATGGCTATTCGTAATCACGACGTACTCTTCTCTGCTTCTTAGAAAATAATCAATATGTCTTCTAAAATGTGCAAAAGATCCAAATTCATCTTGATCACATTGGCAATTTGGCGGGAATAAAAACAGTCCGTCTCGTTTTCTATCTAAATCCCACTGTTTGCCTGAACCAACGTGATCCATTAGTGAACGGTTTTTATGGCTTGTAAAAACTGCCACACTATGAATATTAGAATTCACCATATTTGAAAGCATGAAATCAATGAGTCGATAACGGCCCCCAAACGGTAACGCCGCTAGTGAACGATGCCCTGTTACTTTCTTTAAGGAAGGAAAACTTCCCGTTGCATTAATAATTCCTAACATTTTTTCTCCCATTCATTTCATCCCCCTTTTCTATTTCCCTTCAGCAATGAGTACTACATCGTCAACACTTTTTTCCGGACGAATAATTGTTCCATCTTCAATAACCATTTCCGATCCAACAATTGCCCTTTCAATCACAACATTTTTGCCAATCTTCGCTCCTGGCATAACGACAGAATCAATAACCATACTACCTTCTTCCACCGTCACCCCTTGGAATAATACAGAATGCTTCACGTCCCCTTCGATGACGCATCCTTCGTTAATAAGTGATTCTTCTACTTTTGCCTTTTCAGCAATATATTGAGGCGGTTCGTTTGGATTAACAGAATAAATACGCCAGTCACGGTCGTTTAAATTCAGTGATGTTTCATCGCGCAGTAAATCCATATTGGCTTCCCATAAGCTCTTCACTGTACCAACATCTTTCCAATATCCTTCAAACGGATACGCCATTAGCTTCTTCCCTTCATCTAATAAAAGCGGAAGTACATCTTTTCCGAAATCATTACTAGATTCAGGGTTTCTTGCATCCATTTCTAAATACTCTTTTAAAATTGCCCAGTTAAAAATATAAATTCCCATTGATGCAAGATTACTTCTTGGAAATTGCGGTTTCTCCTCAAATTCAACAATCTCCATCTCTTCGTTCGTATTCATAATGCCAAAGCGACTCGCTTCATCCCAAGGCACTTCAATAACAGAAATCGAAACGTCCGCTTCTTTCTCAATATGGTAATCTAGCATTTTACTGTAATCCATTTTATAAATATGGTCACCTGATAAAATGAGAACATACTCTGGCTCATATTGACTTAAATAGTTTAAGTTTTGATAAATGGCACTTGCCGTACCTGTGTACCACTTTACACCTGAAGACTCCGCATAAGGAGGTAATACTGTGACTCCACCGCTTACTCGGTCTAAATCCCAGGCATTGCCAATTCCGATATAATTATGAAGTTCTAGTGGTTGATATTGCGTTAAAATCCCAACCGTTTCAATACCAGAATTCGCGCAGTTACTTAGCGTAAAATCAATAATGCGATATTTACCACCAAATGGAACAGCTGGCTTGGCTAAATTTTTTGTTAATGCACTTAATCGACTACCTTTTCCCCCTGCTAGTAACATTGCTACGCACTTTTGTTTTTGAGCCATCTTGTTTTTTGCTCCCCTTTCTCGTCTTCACTGGTCGTAATATGGATACGCCAAATGGTGGAATTGTAATTTCTACATGTGCTGCTTGATTATGATACGGTTCTTGAATCGCCTTCAGACGTTTCTTATTTACTTGCCCTGATCCGCCATATTGCTCAGCATCACTGTTTAAAATCTCGTTATAATACTCGAAATCTGGTACACCTACTTTATAGTTTTCATATGTAGCTTTCGTAAAATTACATACGACAACTAACGCATCTTCTTGTTTATCCCCTTGGCGGATAAAAGAGAAAATACTTTGCTCATTATTATTAGCATCAATCCACTGAAAACCTTCAGGCGAATGATCAAGCTGCCAAAGTGGTTTGGAGCGCTTATACAATGCTATGAGCTCTTTAAAGTAATCATGCATATAACGATGCATTTCAAAATCATGTAAATTCCAATCTAAATCTTCAAGGTCTTTCCACTCATCAAACTGCCCGAATTCTCCACCCATGAAAAGTAATTTCTTTCCTGGGTGAGTAAAGAAATATCCATATAATAAACGAAGTTGAGCAAACTTATCCCAGTAGTCTCCTGGCATTTTATTTAATAACGACTTTTTCCCATGAACGACTTCATCATGAGAAAGCGGTAATATGAAATTTTCAGAGTAAGCATATAGTAAAGAGAACGTCATTTTATCATGAATATATTTTCTGTACTCTGGCGCACATTCCATATATTTCAGCACGTCATTCATCCAGCCCATATTCCATTTGTAATTGAATCCAAGCCCACCTTCATATGTTGGAGCTGTTACAAGTGGCCAAGCTGTTGAATCCTCTGCTGTCATAAGAAAATCTTCATCCTCTGCAAATACCGCTTCATTTAACTCCCGTAAAAATGAAACAGCGTGCTCATTACTTTGCTCTTGTCCTTCTTTATTCCAGTACAGCATGTTCGCAACTGCATCCACCCTGAAACCATCAATATGGAAATATCTCATCCAAAATAACGCATTTGAAATTAAGAAATTACGTACTTCCCTCTTTCCTAAATCAAAGTTGACAGTTCCCCATACTGGATTTTCTTGCACATCTTTATCTTTATATTCATAAGTCGGTGTCCCATCAAACAAATATAAACCGTGAGCATCTTTACAAAAATGCCCCGGCACCCAATCTAAAATGACACCGATTCCATATTTATGACATTCATCGACAAAATGCATCAAATCATGTGGCGTGCCGAATCTACTCGTTGCTGCATAATATCCCGTCCCTTGATATCCCCAAGAACGATCATATGGATGCTCAACAAGCGGCATAATTTCAATATGTGTAAATTGATGTTCCACCACATAAGGAATGAGTTCTTCTGCCATTTCTTTGTAAGAATACAGTGTTCCATCTTCTTTCTTTTTCCAAGAACCGAAATGTAATTCATAAACTGTCATCGCTTCTTTATAAACCGATTTTTTCTTTTTCTTACGGCTCCAGTTTTTATCATTCCATTCGTATCCCTTTATATCAAAAACTACAGATGCCGTATTCGGTCTTACTTCTGCATACACAGCATAAGGATCTGCCTTGAGAATGACATCACCAGCCATCGTTTCAATCGCATATTTATATATTTCTCTTTCTTCTATATGCGGTATAAATAGGGACCAAATTCCCTCTTCTGTCACTTGCAGCATCTTATGTTGCTCATAATTCCATTCATTAAAATCTCCAACAACACTCATTGCTTTCGCATGAGGAGCCCATACTGTAAATCGTACACCTCGCATCTCATCTTCCGTCACAATATGTGCGCCAAAGATGTTATAACTTTCATAGTACTTTTCGGTATGAAACTCATCTCGTTTCACTTCTTCACAATTTATTACACTCAATATGCTCACCTCACTAAGATGACAGAATTTTTTATACTTTACCAATTCTGCGAAAAACTGAAATATCCTTGTTAATTTATAAAAAATATACGTTTTTTTCTTAAAAATGTTTAATTTTTTTCACATTTCTATATAAAATATCGAATTTTGACGAATATTCATTGAAAACGCTTCATTTTTTACTAGACTTTCATCTTACTATTTATTTCTCAACCTCTATTTTATTCGCTTTATCCCCTTTTTCACGCTATTTTCCACTTAAAATCGTAACAAAATAATCTACCATAAAAAATGTTTCTCAACATTTTTCGTCACAATTGTATTGAAATGGAAAATTGATAAGCATATACTTGTTCTCAATAAAGAACAGCAACTTTTCGTAACTATAATTCATAGCGGACTACTATGTTTACTTATTTATCCTTGTTACGAACAGTCGCTATAAAAATTTAATTAGGGGGCTTTCTTATGTCATTAAAACAAAAGGTTGGAATGGGAGTTGTCACAGCAACGCTTGGCTTATCCCTTACATTCGGCGGTGTATTCGCCTACTTCAGTGATTCTGAAACATCTAGTAACTCATTTCAAGCTGGAACACTAGATCTTTCTATTAATCCAAGTGTAATCGTTGATGTGAAAGATTTAAAACCAGGTGACTTTATTGAAAAAAATTTCACGCTTGAAAATAAAGGAACATTGGATATTGCAAAAGTAGCACTTGAAACATCCTATGAAGTTACAGATGCAAAGAAAAATAATGATGGTGAAGATTTAGGCGATCACATCATCGTCAAATTTTTAGTGAATGATGGAAAACCATCTAATCCAAACGATGATCATGAAATTTTGTGGGAAACAAAACTATCACAATTAAAAACTATGAAACCTGAGGATGTGGCTACTTCTCTAGAACGTCATAACTTAATAGACGGTATTAAATCTGGTGAAACAGATTATTTACACGTGCTCTTCTCCTTTGAAGACAACGAACAAGATCAAAATAAATTCCAGGGTGATTCCTTACAGCTAAACTGGACATTCCATGCAAAGCAAACACCAGGCACGGAGAAATAAATTTTAAAATATAAATTATCGGAGGCTTATACATGAAAAAGAAAAATCGTTTTGTTACCGGAATTGTAACGGCTGGCGTTCTATTTTCAACTGCCCTTCCGTTCAATGTACTTGCTGAAAATCCTATTAACCAAATTGACTCTTCAAACGCCCAGTCTTTACTATCAAAACTTTCTAAAGAACAGCGTCAGGCATTACAAACGTTAGATGCCAACCCTGGTTTTACTATCTCGCCTGATATTAATACGAGTAGTTCTGAGCCTGTAAATATCATTGTAGAATTTCAAACAGCTCCAGTAAAGATTAATGAATTAAAACAAAAAGAAAAAGGGTTACAAGCTGCTCCTGAAAATATAAAAGCACGTATTGATCAAGAACATGAGGAATTTCAAAAAGGACTAAAACGTCTTTATCATTTCAGCCCATCAGTAAAGTCAGGGAATTTCCAGTCTGTACAAATTAAACGTTCTTATAAACATGCGATAAATGGGGTTGCGCTGACATTACCTGCAAATACAGTAGAAGAATTGTTGCGGATTGGTGTTGTAAAACGTATTTGGAAAGATTACGAAGTGAAATTAAATTTACCAAAACAATCTGAGCAAAAAGCACCTCAAAAACTAACAGATAGCATTCCGCAAATTGGGGTCGATAAGTTACATAGCGAAGGTATTACCGGAAAAGGAATTAAAGTTGGTGTATTAGATACAGGTATTGATTACAATCATCCTGACTTAAAAGACGTGTATAAAGGCTATCGCGCAAAACCTGGCGAAGATTCTAGCAAGATAGATCCAAACTCCGTAAAAGGTTGGGACTTTATTAGTAACGACGCAGATCCGATGGAAACAACTTATACAGAATGGCAACAATCTGGCGCTCCTGAATTTGATGATCGTGGCTCTTCCTTCTACACCGCGCATGGTACTCACGTAGCAGGTATCGTTTCTGCGCAAAAGAAAAACACATCAGATTCCGCAGTAAAAGGTGTTGCACCTGACATTGAACTATATAACTATCGTGTACTCGGTCCATACGGAAGTGGAGCTAGTTCAGGTATTATTGCTGCAATCGATAAATCTATTTCTGACGGTATGAACGTCATTAACTTATCGTTAGGTGATGAGAGCAACAATCCGCTTGATCCAACGTCTATCGCTGTTAACAACGCAATGCTTTCTGGTGTCGTTACAGTCGTTGCCGCTGGTAACTCTGGACCAAATCCAGCGACACTCGGATCACCAGGTGCTTCTCCCTTTGCGATTACGGTTGGAGCTAGTGATAGCTCTATTTCCTTACCGAAACTATCAAGTCATGCTGGACAAGTACAATTCCCTAACTTGATTTTATTTGGCAAAAACTTCACTGATAAAATAGAAGATTTCAAGGGACAAACGTTATCTATCGAATCGGTAGGAATCGGTACGCCTGATGAATTTAGTAAAAAAGATGTAAAAGGAAAAATCGCTCTCGTTGCACGCGGTACACTCTCATTTGATGAAAAAATCGCAAATGCAAAACAAGCTGGTGCAAAAGCCGTTATTATTTATAACAATGTGGATGGAGAGATTCCTTTCTATGTTGGCGAAAGTACAAAATACATTCTAGCATTCCGCCTAACGAAAGAAGACGGTGAAAAACTAAAAGCTCAAATCGAACAAGGTAATACATCCTTTACTTTTGACGAACTTACTTATATTCAAACAGAAGGCGATCATCTTGCAGACTTTAGCTCACGCGGCCCTGTTACATCAAATGATGATATTAAACCTGATATTACAGCTCCTGGTGTTGCTGTACTTTCAACAGTACCTGAATATATTAACGACCCACAAGAGGGCGAAAACTATGACGTTTCCTACGAGCGTATGCAAGGAACATCTATGGCTTCTCCTCATATCGCGGGCGTTGCTGCTCTTATTTTACAAGAACACCCCGAATACTCTCCATTCGCTGTAAAGGCGTCTCTTATGAACACAGCTGATGATTTAAAAGAAAAGTATTCCGTATATGAAGTTGGAGCTGGACGAGTAGATGCGTACAACGCCGTTCATACGGAAACTAGTTTTAAAGTGCTAGATACAACAAAAACAGTTGTAAATGATGAAGTAATTGAAGTCCCTGAAGAAACTGGATCCATTGCATTCGGGAAGTTCTATCAAAAAGACGGTGAAGCTCTTGAACAAAAACGAAATATAAAAGTGGAAAACCATAATAAACAAGAGAAAAAAGAATTTAAAACAGAAATTTCTTATACACCAGCATCTTCTTCTATTAACGACGCTACCGCAAACGGTGTAAAAGTTTCTGTTCCAGAAACAATTACACTTGATGCTGGCAAATCAGGTGAAATTGAAGCAAAAATTAATGTTCCAGCCGGTGTAAAACAAGGCCGATATGAAGGATATATTCATATTACAAATACGAAAAATAAAGAAGAAACGTACCAAATTCCGTTCTCTATTCGTGTATCAGAACCTGGTATTGAAGACGCTGTTCTATCTAGAAAATCTATTTCAACGGATACAACTAAATTTAATCCTTACCGCGAATCATACGTGCACGGGGCATTCCAATTAAACAGCAATCTGGAAACGTTAGACCTTATCGTGAAAGATTCAAAAACAAATAAAGCGCTTGGCTTCCTTGGGACGTTAAACACGAGTGGACTGCAAACGGATGTTTATTACTACTTAGATGCATTCTTTAGCGGAAAAGTATATCCTTTTACAAATGATCCTGCAAAACCAATCGGTGATGAGAAAATTGATTTACCAGAAGGCGATTACACAATTGAATTTGTTGGCTATGATAAAGATGGGAAAGCACGTGTGAAAGGTGATTATGTCATCATCGATAACACACCGCCAGAAGTGAAATTAACTGGATTAAAACCTGGTATTTACGAGTTAAATGAAGAAAATTATACAGTAGAAGATGGTAAAAAAGCACTCTGGATTAAAGGAAATGTGTATGATTCAAACATTGACTACTTAAAAGGAAAAGGGTTAAACATTACGCAAGAAGCAAACGGAGTTATGTATTATGACTATTCTCCATACTTGCATAAGTTTTTACCTATTGATGCAAATGGGGACTTTAAAGTTGGCATTACTCCTGAATCCTTTAAAGTGGAAGGTCCAATGAACACAGGCGTGTATATTTTCGATTATGCAACTGCAGGTCCTGACTATCCAAGCGGTGTAAATAATTATTGGTTTATCCAGCAAGGAGCTCAATATGCAAAGGCTAATTATGATAAAAAAGAATTATATAAAGGGGACGAGTTCACAGTAACCCTAAACGCGAAACACGTAAAACAATTCGTTGCTGGGGAATTTAACGTAAAATTCCTAGAGAAGAACTTCAAATTTGCAAATGCGAAATTGAATCCTGCTTTTGAAAAACTCCTTTCTGAAAAAGGGGTAACAGCAAAAGTAAATGAACTGAAACTAGAAGAAGGTTCTGTTACAGTAGGCGGGGCTATTGATGATAAAAACTTCGCTGGATTAGATGGTGACTTCCCGTTCATTGATGTAACGTTCAAAGTAGAAAATGATGAGTTTTATGAGGCAAATGCTCAATTAGAGTCACCAGTGTTTGTATACTGGAAACCAGGAGAAACAGAGCCAAATAGAATGCGTGTCCTTCAAGACCAAACATTCTCAGTTATGTCTTTAAACTCACTAGTAGAAGGAAATATTAAACCTGGTGCATTCTTAAATGAACGTGGCTATTTAGATGAGAAATTCGATTATACAAAGCTTGGCGTAAAAGTATATGCAACTGATTCTTACCGTCATAAGTTTGAAGGCTCACTAGACAAATACGGATACTTCAAACTAAATGGACTTCCTGTTAATAAACGTGACTATAACTTATTTGTAGAAGTACCAGGGCATTTAACAAGTCGCCTAACAACAAAATTAGGTACTGAAAAAGATGGTAAGCTGCTTGGCCAATATTATTATGCACGCCTTGATGAAAACCTTGCCGGTGATGTAAATGGAGATAAAGTAATTGATATAAAAGATGCTGAAATTATCGCTAGCAACTATGGTAAAAAAGGAGTATCTGTGAAAGACGGTGACCTAAACAAAGATGGTATTGTTGACGAAAAAGATATTCGCTTCGTTGAAAAGAACTTCTTGAAAAAAGGTCCCGATGCATCTAAATCACAAACAGCTGCTGAAAAATCAAAAAGCGGTACACTGGCAGATATTTTAAAGAAATTGGGATTAACGCCTAAAAAATAATAATAAAGAGCACTCTATATAAAGTAGAGTGCTCTTTTCTATAAACGACCCTGATCCAGCAAAAGGGGTATATTGGGGATATACAAGGGAAACCGGAAAAGGAATTTATATGAAATTATATAAATTCAGAGGTAGGAAGCAGTTTCCCGCCTCTGAACTATTTAGCAATTATTATAGTACTGGTGCCATTGTTTCTTTTAATACTTTTACAGAATGAGCGAATTTCGCTTTTTCATCTTCATTTAGCTCAAGTTCTACGATTTCACGTACACCATCGCGGTTAATAACAGCTGGAACACCTACGAAAGCATCTTTCTCACCGTATTGTCCTTCAAGGTATGCAGATACAGTTAATACGCTGTTCTCATTGCTTAAGATTGCTTTAGTTACACGAAGTAGTGACATACCGATTCCGTAGTAAGTTGCACCTTTACGCTCGATAATATGGTAAGCTGCATCACGTACGTTTTCGAAGATTTTGTCTAAGTCTTCTTGTTTGTACTGTTCGTTGTTAGCTAAGATTGTTTCTAGTTTTTGTACACCGATAGTAGCGTGGCTCCATACTGGAAGTTCAGTGTCACCGTGTTCACCAACGATGTAAGCATGAACGTTACGTGGATCTACATTTAAGTAGTCACCTAACATGTAACGGAAACGAGCAGAGTCTAAAGTAGTACCAGAACCGATTACACGCTCTTTTGGTAGACCAGATTCTTTCCAAGTTACGTAAGTTAAAATATCAACTGGGTTAGTTGCAATTAAGAAGATTCCATCAAATCCGCTATCCATAATACCGCGAACGATTTGTTTAAAGATCTTTGTATTTTTCTCAACTAAGTCTAAGCGAGTCTCACCTGGCTTTTGTGGTAATCCAGCAGTGATAACTACTAAATCTGCATCTTTACAATCTGCATAGCTACCGCTCCAAACTTTTGTTGGTGATGGAGAGAATGGTACCGCATGGCTTAAGTCCATTGCTTCCCCTTCTGCTTTTGCTTCATTAACATCTACTAATACGAATTCTTCAGCTACACCTTGGTTGATCATTGAGTAAGCATAACTACAACCTACAGCTCCTGTTCCTACTAATACTACACGATTGATACCTTTTTTCATGGTAATTTCCCCTCTCTATTGTTCACATATATTTTTTATGATTGTTTAAGTAATTAATTAAAATACTAATTTAATGTTGTTTAACTTCTTTACACTCATATTGTAGCACGTATTATTGTGAATTAATTCACAAATTATGACCTATTTGTGAACTTTTTCACATAGAGTGTAAAGTTATTGGATCAGGTATGGAATCCATTTCAATGGAGGCGTTTTCTTTAGATTGTGAACGTGAAATAGTTCCATTTTTATTGGTAAGTGAAATTATATCGACGATTATTTAAATATATCAACGATTTTTATAATATATCGACCGTAAATCAAATTATATCGGCGATTCGACAAGGAATATCGACTTATCGACAAGACTCGACAATAATGACAACATAAAAAAGCAGACTATCCAAAGTCCACTTTTACACAACAAAAAAGAGATAGCAGATTATGCTATCTCTTTTAGTATGACCCGTACGGGATTCGAACCCGTGTTACCGCCGTGAAAGGGCGGTGTCTTAACCACTTGACCAACGGGCCAATTACTGGCAGAGAAGAAGGGATTCGAACCCTCGCACCGCGTTCGCGATCTACTCCCTTAGCAGGGGAGCCCCTTGAGCCACTTGGGTACTTCTCTATAAATATGGCTCCGCAGGTAGGACTCGAACCTACGACCGATCGGTTAACAGCCGATAGCTCTACCACTGAGCTACTGCGGAACAATTATGGTGGGCCTAAATGGACTCGAACCATCGACCTCACGCTTATCAGGCGTGCGCTCTAACCAGCTGAGCTATAGGCCCATAATTGAAAAGCGGGTGAAGAGAATCGAACTCTCGACCAGAGCTTGGAAGGCTCTTGTTTTACCACTAAACTACACCCGCATTAAATTGTAAATGGTGAGCCATGAAGGACTCGAACCTTCGACCCTCTGATTAAAAGTCAGATGCTCTACCAACTGAGCTAATGGCTCATTTTGAAAGTGGTGCCGGCTAGAGGACTTGAACCCCCAACCTACTGATTACAAGTCAGTTGCTCTACCAATTGAGCTAAGCCGGCTTGCGACTTCAAAATGGTGGCTCGGGACGGAATCGAACCGCCGACACGAGGATTTTCAGTCCTCTGCTCTACCGACTGAGCTACCGAGCCTTTATGTAAAAATGGCGGTCCCGACCGGGGTCGAACCGGCGATCTCCTGCGTGACAGGCAGGCATGTTAACCACTACACCACGGGACCTTGGTTGCGGGGACAGGATTTGAACCTGCGACCTTCGGGTTATGAGCCCGACGAGCTACCAGACTGCTCCACCCCGCGACGATAAAATATTTAATTAAGAAAAAATGGAGGAGGTAGAGGGATTCGAACCCCCGCGCGACTCTCGCCGCCTGTCGGTTTTCAAGACCGATCCCTTCAGCCGAACTTGGGTATACCTCCGAGATATAAACTTCTAATGGTGGACCTTGTAGGACTCGAACCTACGACCGGACGGTTATGAGCCGTCTGCTCTAACCAGCTGAGCTAAAGGTCCTTTATGGTAGCGGCGGAGGGGATCGAACCCCCGACCTCACGGGTATGAACCGTACGCTCTAGCCAGCTGAGCTACACCGCCATAAATGATATTAAGATAAGTGGAGCCTAGCGGGATCGAACCGCTGACCTCCTGCGTGCAAGGCAGGCGCTCTCCCAGCTGAGCTAAGGCCCCATGTTTTTTGGGAATATCGGGAAGACAGGATTTGAACCTGCGACCCCCTGGTCCCAAACCAGGTGCTCTACCAAGCTGAGCCACTTCCCGTTAATAAAAGCGCGCCCGAGAGGAGTCGAACCCCTAACCTCTTGATCCGTAGTCAAACGCTCTATCCAATTGAGCTACGGGCGCATATGGTGCCGAGGGCGGGGGTCGAACCCGCACGGTGGTCACCCACCGCAGGATTTTAAGTCCTGTGCGTCTGCCTGTTCCGCCACCCCGGCATGTCATATTGAAAATTGGAGCGGAAGACGGGATTCGAACCCGCGACCCCAACCTTGGCAAGGTTGTATTCTACCACTGAACTACTTCCGCAAGACATGTATGAGTTATTTTATTAAAAGTGCGGGTGAAGGGAGTCGAACCCCCACGCCAAAGGCGCTAGATCCTAAGTCTAGTGCGTCTGCCAATTCCGCCACACCCGCATATTTTGTTGAAATGGTGAGCCATGAAGGACTCGAACCTTCGACCCTCTGATTAAAAGTCAGATGCTCTACCAACTGAGCTAATGGCTCTTAATGGCTGGGCTAGCTGGATTCGAACCAGCGCATGACGGAGTCAAAGTCCGTTGCCTTACCGCTTGGCTATAGCCCATTAATTAAGAATGGTGGAGGGGGGCAGATTCGAACTGCCGAACCCGAAGGAGCGGATTTACAGTCCGCCGCGTTTAGCCACTTCGCTACCCCTCCGACATATATGGTGGAGGATGACGGGATCGAACCGCCGACCCCCTGCTTGTAAGGCAGGTGCTCTCCCAGCTGAGCTAATCCTCCATTTTGCCTGGCAACGTCCTACTCTCACAGGGACAAGGTCCCAACTACCATCGGCGCTAGAGAGCTTAACTTCCGTGTTCGGTATGGGAACGGGTGTGACCTCTCTGCCATCATTACCAGACTGTATTCATTTAAGACAAGAATCATTATAACTTATTTAACTTTAAAAGTCAACAAGTTTTTTTATATTCTTTCAAAACTAGATAACATTGCTACATATTATATGGTTAAGTCCTCGATCTATTAGTATTCGTCAGCTCCACATGTCACCATGCTTCCACCTCGAACCTATCAACCTGATCATCTTTCAGGGATCTTACTAGCTTACGCTATGGGAAATCT